>NZ_JAAEAH010000054.1 GCF_010998615.1 Myxococcus sp. CA023
AGGCGGGGAGGTGCCGTCAACCCGGGGGGGCGGGCGGCGCCATTCCTTTCTCCCCACGCGACGACTTGGTTTTTGCCGCCCGGGACAGGGGGCGCGGTCCGGCTCGAAAGCCGGGCCCGACCTTCCGCCAGGTGGCCGGTGCGCGCGAGGCAGACAGCGCCTCAACCCCTCCCACTGCCTGCCTCGCGCGCTTCCGTAAATTCTCGAACGAGGGCAGGGCAGGGCGCTCGCTCCACCGGGCGCCCTCCCGCTCTCCAAGGGCCTTTGCTTGCCAAGGGCCCGGGTTGGGCGCCATACGAAGGCGCGAAACGGCGGCGGGGCAGGTCAGCCTGCCCGCGTCGCCCGCGACCTTCGTGAGACATGGGACTCCGGTACGACGTCATCGTGGTGGGGCTGGGCCATGCGGGCAGTGAGGCGGCGCTCGCCTGCGCGCGGATGGGATTGGCCACGTTGGGCCTGACGCTGAAGCGCGAGCGCTCGGCGGTGCTGAGCTGCAATCCGGCGGTGGGTGGCACGGCCAAGGGCCACCTGGTGCGTGAGCTGGACGCGCTCGGCGGGGAGATGGGGCGCGCGGCCGACCAGGTGGGCACGCACTTCAAGACGCTGAATGCCTCCAAGGGGCCCGCGGTGCAGGCCTCGCGCCTGCTGTGTGACAGGGATGCTTACGCGGCCGGCATGCAGGCGGTGCTCTTCTCGCAGCCGAACCTCACGGTGCGCGAGGGCGAAGTCGCCGCGCTGGTGGCTGGCGGAGGCCGGGTGGAGGGCGTGGTGTTGGGGGACGGCACGCAGGTGTCCGCCTCCGCGGTGCTGCTCACCACGGGCACCTTCCTCCAGGCGCTGATGCACGTGGGCGAGCAGAAGGAAGTCGGCGGCCGTCTGGGTGACGACGCGGCGCGCGGGCTGTCGGAGTCGCTGCGCGCGCTGGGCTTCACCCTGGGCCGCTTCAAGACGGGCACGCCGGCGCGGCTGGCGCGCGCGAGCATCGACTGGGACGCGCTGGAGCCGCAGCCGGGGGACACCCTCGTGCGGCCTTTCTCCTGGCGGACGAAGGTGGAAGGGGAGGGCGGGATGCCGTTTCCCCGTCAGCCCTCGGTGACGTGCGCGCTCACGGCGACGACGCCGCGCACGCACGCGGTGCTGCGCGACAACCTGCACCGCTCGCCGCTGTACCAGGGGGACATCGTCGGCCGGGGGCCGCGCTACTGCCCGTCGCTGGAGGACAAGGTGGTGCGCTTCGCCTCGCGCGAGAGGCACCAGGTGTTCCTGGAGCCGGAGGGGCCCACGTCGCCGCTGGTGTACCCGGCGGGTCTGTCCACGAGCCTGCCGGCGGACGTGCAGCTCACCTTCCTGCGCACCATTCCGGGCCTGGAGCAGGTGGAGGTGGTCCGCTTCGGCTACGCGGTGGAGTACGACTACGCGCCGCCCACGCAGCTCAAGGCCACGCTGGAGACGAAGGCCATTGCCGGCCTGTACTTCGCGGGGCAGCTCAACGGCACCTCGGGCTACGAGGAGGCCGCCTTCCAGGGCCTGTGGGCCGGCATCAACGCGGCGCTCCAGATGAAGGGCGAGCCGCCGCTCCTGCCGGGCCGCGACGAGGCCCACGGCGCGGTGCTGGTGGATGACCTGGTGACCAAGGGCGTGGACGAGCCGTTCCGCATGTTCACCAGCCGCTCCGAGCATCGGCTGAAGCTGCGCGAGGGCAACGCGGACCTGCGACTGGCCCGTCACGGGCACCGGGTGGGGCTGCTGCCGCGCGAGGCCTTGGAGCGGGTGGAGGCGCGAGGCCGCGCGGTGACGGAGGAGGTGGCTCGGCTGAAGCGCACCGGGCTGGCGGCGCGACTGCGGCGGCCGGAGGTGACGTACGCGCAGCTGGGCGAAGGCCGCGAGGACTGGCCGATGCTGTCACCCGACGTCTCCGAGGAGGTGGAGGTCGAGGTGAAGTACGAGGGCTATGTGGCCCAGGCCGCGAGGGCGGCGGCGCGCGAGGCCGAGTCCACGGACCGGTGGCGGATTCCGGAGGGCTACCGCTTCCATGAGGTGCGGGGTCTGAGTTCGGAGGCGGTGGAGAAGCTGACCGCGCATCGGCCCGGGACGGTGGGACAGGCTCGCCGGATTCCGGGGCTGACGCCCGCCGCGGTGTCGCTGCTGCTGGTGGCGCTCAAGCGCGGAACAGAGGCGCCCGCAGTCTGCTCGCAGCCCGAGGATTGATCAAATAAAGGGCTGTGGACAACGTGTGGGAAACTTTAGGGCTTGCCATCTCCTGAGTGATTCCAGTGGGTTGCAGGTAGGTTTGACGCGGAGGGCTTGTGGATAACGCGCGGTTCGAGGATCAGCTCGCGGCGGGGTGCCGGGCGCTGGGAGTGACGGTGGCGGCGGACCTGGGGCCGCGGCTCCAGCGGTTGATGAGCGAGCTGCTCAAGTGGAACGCGAAGGTGAACCTCACGGCGATTACGGCGCCGGAGGAGGTGCTGGAGAAGCACTTCCTGGATTCGCTCGCGGTGTTGCCGGAGGTGACGGGCGCGGCGACGTTGCTCGACCTGGGCGCGGGCGCGGGCTTCCCGGGTCTGCCATTGAAGCTCGCGCTGCCCGCGCTGGGCGTCACGTTGGTGGACACGGTGGGCAAGAAGGTCGCGTTCATCAAGGCCGCGGCGGCGAGCCTGGGTTTGCAAGGTGTGCGCGGTCTGCACGCGCGTGCGGAAGGTCAGCCGGAGACGGAAGGGATTCCGCGCGCCGAGGTGCTGATTGCGCGCGCCTTCATGGACCTTCCGGATTGGCTCGCGCTGGCGCCCGCGTATGTCGAGCCGGGCGGGCGCGTGGTGGCGATGCTCGGCAAGGCGCAGACGGATGAGGAGCTGGCGGCGCGCGCGGCGGAGCGGCAACTGCGCGTCGTGTCCGCGCGGGCGTACCGGCTGCCGTTCTCCGGCGCCGAGCGCCAGGTGGCGGTGTTCGCCAAGGAGTAGGAGAGGGGAGTGCCGCCGTGCGCGCCGGCCCGTGGGTGATTCCGGGCAGCGTGACACGGCGGTGTTTCCTCCCGGGGATGCACGGCGCTGCTGAGTGACTTCAGCGGCGCGCATCCCACCGGGAGGGAAGGGTGGCGCGAGCCAGGGGCCTCGTTAGGTTTCACGGCGGAGGTGCCGCGCATGCAGCCGCTTCCGACGGACAGTCCTCGCGTCTGGTTGTTCGAGCGTCACGCTCACGCCGTCACGTTGAAAGCCTCGCGCTCCAGCTTCGAGCGCCAGTGGGGCCCGCCACATCGCGTGGTGACTCGCGATGACGGCCGCTTCCTGGAGGCGCACTGGGGTTGGCGCAGCGAGTGTGGGCTCGAGTTGGTGGTCGTCTCGCTGCGAGAGGCCGACCGGTTCCATGTCTTCATCGAGCCCTTGGAAGTCGACCACGCCATGGCCCACCTGGGGTTGAAGGACGAGGTCGTGGAATGGAGAGCGGACGCGGGGCTCCCGCGCCCGCGTGAAGGCTGGGCAGTCACGCGCATGGATGAGACGGGCAATCGCTACGACGTCGCGCTGTCGCCCGAGCGCGCGCATGTGGCGTGCTTCGCGCGCATCCTCGAAGAGCGTGCGCACAAGCAGTCGTACTACGTCGAGTTCCGCGGCACGCCGGCCCCTGAGGAACCCTCGCGAAAGGACTGGGCCGTCATCCGTCAGGATGAGCACGGCAATCGTGCGGAGGTGGCTCGGCTTCAGAGTGAGCAGGGGGCTCACGCATTCGCTGATGCCTACGAGGCGGATCCTCGGCACAAACAGACGTACTTCGTGGTGCCCGTGGCTCCGCGTTCCTGAGTGGGCGCCGCGGGTGCGTGGTGGACGTGTCGAATTGGATGCGCGCGCCGCGCGCCCCGCGTTGATGTTGAACCGCTGATGCCGACCGGACCAGCACGGGCTTGCTCACAACTACGCGGGCGCCTCATTCGTGCATCCGTTGTGGCAGCGAGCGTTGCTGTATCGCGACAGTCGCCTCCACGGGCAGGTCCAAGCAGCGCGCAGGCGCCGCGAACGGCAACGAGCCGCTGTCAGCCTCCTACGTTCTCGCGCTGTTGCCGGCTCGGGTTCGCGGCGACAACACCGCGTATTCTCGCAAGGGCCCCGGCATGCACGCGTCGCACGAGTCCCGTGCGTGTTCTCCCGGTGCGGAGAGACTTCATGACCAGGAAGGACATCCTCGATGCAGTGAAGCGCTTCCTCGGAGTTCTCGACGAGCAGAAGCGCTTTGAGGACCGCGAGGGCTCGCTGCGTGCAGCCCTGGACTGGCTCGCTCTGGCCTACCACTTCGCCGACGCCCCGTTCGACCCCACGAAGTATCCGGACGCGCCCAGTGCTGACGACAGCGCGCTGCGAGCGTGCATCGCGTCACTCTTTCCTGCCCTCGGCTTCTACAACGAGGCCTTGCACCTCGCGGACAAGGTGGGTGAGTCCGAGCTCTGCATGGGCGACGCCATCGACGACCTCACCGACATCGCGATGGACATGCACAGCGTCCTCTTCCGCTGGGAGAACACGAGCGAAGAAGATGCGCTCTGGCACTTCCGCTTTGGCTTCGAGACCCATTGGGGACTGCACCTGCGAAGCTTGCAGCTGTACCTCCACGAGCGTGCCTGCTGATGTGTCGAGCAACTCGCGAAGGCAGCTGAGCCGCCGCGGATTCGCCACGACTGACTGCCCGACTTGATGCGGATGACTCCAGAGGCGCTAGCAGGGGAGGGGACACGACCCTGCTTGGTGCACGTCCTTGTTCACAGGGGCTCGGAAGCAGGGCTGGCAACCGAAGCTGCAAGTCGGCCGCTCGTTGCAGGGTGGCGAGCGGTTGGATGGTGAAGCACCACGCTCGGTGCATGACCTTGCTCGCAGCGGCTTGAGAGCATCGTTGGAAGTCTGCGCTGCATGAAGGGCGACGGGCGGTTGGATGATGCGCCAATACGGCCGCGTCACTGTTCATCGAGGTGAATGTCGAGGCGCGGGCTGTTGATGGAGCGCTGCGTGGGCACGGTCGGCTCACTTCTCTCGGGCAGGCGGGACAACGCTCGTGCCGTCGGATGCTCGGAGTCTGTGCGGCAGTGAGGCGGCTTGCCTAGCGGCGGGCCGAGAGGCACTGCTCAGCGAGCGGGGGCCGATGGGCGCGAGGCTGCGTTCTCGACATGGGCCCGCAGTGCGCCGCCTCCTGGGGTGAGCTGGTTCGAAGGCGATGTCCGTGAAGAGAGGCTGAGCTGAAGCCCACGTTGACCGGACAGCCAGCCTGGCGCCTGGTCGGCGTGCATGAGAGGCCTACGTCCTTGATGCTGCCAGCGGGCACGTCGTCATCCTGAACGCTGCATCCGTGCTCCCGGTGTTGGGGACAGTCCGCGCATCGGGCGCGAGCGAAAGTCGCGACACGGTGCCTCGGGGTACTTGATGCAAGTCGGGATGGGGTGACGACGACGTGCATCCTCGCCGCGGTTTCGTGCACACGGGGCTACGCGTCCGTCCTGTGCGGAGCGGTCTGTCTCCGTGAGGCTTCGAGGCTTCGGATGGATGGAGGTGCATCGCATGTCCGCCTCGGCGATGCCGTCTCGTTGGGGCGCGAAGTCTCCCCGGCTGCGCTCAGCTGAAGGCTGGATTGTCGTGGGCGGTGTTGCGGAGGGCTTCATGGTGGTCATGGGCCCGCACGCCACCAGTGGTTTCGGTAGGTGCCGTGGCTCGCCTTCCTGTGGTCCCTCAAGTCCGGCTGCGTGTGGGTGCCTGACTACGCTGCTCGCGAACAGTAGCGGTGACCAGGCTCGCGGATTCATGCGCGCGATGCGCGGCATGCTCCCTGTTCAGGTCGTGATGGTCCTCGTGACACGAGTGCCTGGCTTGGACCCAGGTGTTGGCGTGGTGCGCGCCTTCACTTCGTCATCCAGGAACAGCCCATGGGACGTAGCGAAGGCAGCCGGGGACAGTGGTTCTTCAGCGGCTGAACCGATGGGCCTCGTTCCACGTGGAGCAGGGGAGGGGAGTTCCCGTTACGGCACCCCGTGGTGCATGTCGCCATGGCTCCGCGAGCGAGCGGCACCTTTGGCTCAAGAACCTGCGAACGGTGATGCGTGATGGCCGCACCACTTCTCGCGAGGGCTCTCATCCGGAGCGCGTTCATCGGGCTCGTGCTTCAAGCGGACCGTGGTGGCACCGGTTGCGGCATGGAAGCGCTCCGAGAGTCGCGATGCGCAAGCGGTCGCATCGACATCAGCGGGCGCGTGCCTGTTCCGGATGAACCGCACGTTGATGGGAGTGGGGGTCGAGCATGGCTTCGCGGTGGCTGCGCGCGGCTCCCACCCGGCGCGCCGAATTGGATGGCCCGCGGAGGCGATGACCGGAGCGATGTGGATGCGAGCACGGCTTGTGACGGGCGGATGCCGTTCGCTCACGCGACTGGCTCAGGTCCCGTTCCACGTGGAACGGGGCGCTCGGCATGCTCATGCGTTGTGGTGGAGGAGCGCGGCGGGTCGCGGGTGTTGCTCAGGCGCCATCCGCGTTGATCGTGGGCATCTCGTGCACACGTCATCACGGAGAACTGGCGGCGCCAGTGCTCATGCCCGGGACATCGCATGGTCCAGGGGGACGGAGCCTGGGTGACGGGCGTCAGTTGTTCACGGGCTCAGCCAGCGTCCCCCGCGTGCGCATGTCCTCGCGGTGAACGGCATCGGCTGACCTCGTCTTCGACCTGGCGCTCGTTCCACGTGGAGCATGGAGCGCCTCACCTCAGAAAGGGGTCGTCATCTGTTCGCGTGCTCACCTGGGTTCCCACATCACGCGGAGCGCGGGGGGCTGCGAGTACGCGGCTTCGATGCGCGCTCATCCACCTTGGTCGGGCGGTTCCACGTGGAACAGGAAGGTGGAAGCGCAGGCCGGCGTGCTGACCGGAGTGGCTTGCGCATGCGCGATGCCACCGTCGCTCCCCGTTGAGCAGGAAGGCGCGAACTCATGGTCGCGTTGGACGGATGCGGCCTGCGCATGCGCGGGCCCTTTGCTGTTTCACGTGGAACGTGGAGGAGGGGAGTGCGGCGAGCCATGTCCAACGGATGGAACGCGCTGCTCGTCACTCCACCGTGCTCCGTGAATAAGGAAGGAGCGAGTGCATGGCCGCGTTGGACGAACCCGGTCGGCACATGCGCGTGCCCTCACCGTTCCACGTGGAACAGGAAGAAGGGACGCGCGGGTGGCCGCGCTGAACGGGTGCGACTCGCTCATGCGCGATGCCTGCCGTGGTTTCACGTGGAACAGGAAGGCGGCTTGATGCGTGGTCCTGCTGAGCGTGTGCGGCTCGCTCATGCGCGATGCCTGCCGCGGTTCCACGTGGAACAGGAAGGCGGCGTTGATGCGTGGTCCTGCTGAGCGTGTGCGGCTCGCCCATGCGCGATGCCTGCCGCGGTTCCACGTGGAACAGGGGGGAGGGAAAACCGCGTGGTGGCGCTGAACGAGTGGGCTCGTTCATGCGGGATGGCAGCCGCGGTTCCATGCGGAGCAGGAAGAGGCTGCGGTGCGCGGTTGCGCGAAGCGGGTGCGGCTTGCACTAGCTCCATGCCTTCTGTGGTTCCACGTGGAACAGGGAGACGGCACACGCGCACGGTTGTGCTGAACGAGTGGCGCTCGTTCATGCGCGATGGCCTCAGCGGTTTCATGCGGAGAAGGAGGTTGCGTTGGTGCGTGGCCGCGCTGAACGGATGCGGCTCGCACATGCGCGATGCCCATCGCCGTTCATGAGGTGCGGGAGCTGGGAGTGCGCGGAGCGGTCTGATGCGTGCGCAGTTCATCTGCCTGACCGTTCCACGTGGAACATGGCCGGGGCTGTGAGCACGTCATCGCGGAGAACAGGCGGCGTCCGCTCAGGTGCTCAAGGCGGCCTTCGTTCCACGTGGAACACGGAGGCCATGAGTGAGCGGCCGCGGTGCGCGAGGCGACATGAGCACGCGCGGCGCTCGCTACCCGTTCCACGTGGAACATGGAGCGCCGCACCTGATGGTGGTGCGCGAGCGCCTGCTTCCTCGCGTGTTCAGCTCACGGCGTGTTCCACGTGGAACGCCGGAGCGATGGGCAGGTTGGGATGTTGGGCGCAGTTGGCTCGCTCAAGTGCGTGCTCGGTTCCACGTGGAACACGCGGACGACATGAGCGTGCCCGGCATGATGGTTGAGCGTGCTCGCGTGCGCTGCTTCGGACCGTTCCACGTGGAACGTGGATGGCCGCAGGGGCACGCCAACACGGCGGTTGAGCGTGCCCCTGTTCATGGCCGCGCCTCATCACGTGTTCCACGTGGAACGTGGACGCGGCTTCTTGGGCTTCCAGTTCATGGATGCGGTGGCCGCCGTGCACACGTGAGACGCACGCTGCTTGTTCCACGTGGAACGTGAACGCGTGGCGTGCACCCGGGCGTGTGCGCGGTGCATCGCCAGTTCCACGTGGAACGTGGGCACGGCGTGGGCTCGAACTCTGCGCCATGGAGGAGCTTGGGCATGAGGCGGGTCTGGTGGATGGAACGGCCTGAGCACCTCTTCAACAAGGTCCGCCGTGGTGGCGTCCCAGCGAGTTCGCGAACGCGTGTTCCACGTGGAACGAAGAAGCGGCGCATCAGGTGCTTCTTCGCGGTGGTTGGAGCCGCCGTTCGGCATGCGCACTTCGCGGGGGCAGCGATGGTGGTGGGCGCCTGCGCACCGCATCGATTCGCGCATGCGTCCCGCTTGGTGTGAGTTCCTGGCGCTTGGCGAAAAGGGTGCGCGCGCTGACGCGTGCACTTCATCGAAGTGGATGGGCGCGACTGCTCATGGGCGGGTTGCTCTGTTCCTGTTCCACGTGGAACGCCGGACGGGTTAGTGGCGGGCGCGAGCACCGCGCCGAAGCGTCCGCTGACGGCTCCACGTCGAGGCCCGTGAGGCGCTCACTGCTCATGGAGCGGTGAGCGCACCGCCGTGTGTCACGGAGAGGTGGTCACAAGAGGGCCTTTGCCCATCCGCCACCCAGCGCCTGTTCCACGTGGAACGCCTGAAGAGCTTCGCGATGCATGGAGGCACCGGATGGGTGTGCCACTTGCCGGCCAGTGGAGTTGGCTTGATGCACGCCCTCCATGTGGAGTGTCCGTGTGCGGTGCGGCGCCAAACACCCAGGCCGCTCGGTGCACATGCTGATGGAGATTCCTGGGCAGCGTCGGTCGTGCGTTGTGCGGGCTCCATCCCGGCGCTCCGCGCTGGAGTGGCCACGCGCTCTTCGACATCTGTGCTCAACGCGGGGCGTCCCCCGTGGGGCGCGTTGAACGTCGGAGTGGTGCCGCCGCCGCGTTGCTGCGTCCCTGCGAATGCCGCCTGGTTCGCACGAGGGGCGGTGAGCTTCAGGTGGAGCAGGCGGTGCGGACTGGCGATGGCGCGGATGGCCACATCGGCCCGAGCGGATGTTCTCCTGTGCCCGGGAGAGTTCGTCTGGAGCAGGCAGTGACGACTGACGATGGCGCGGATGGCCGCATCGGCGCGACCGGATGTCGTCCTGTGCTCGGGGACGCTGCGAGTCCACGTGGAGCAGGTAGTGAAGACTGGCGATGGCTGAAACTGCCTCCTCGGTACGAACGCAGGCCACTTCATGCTCGGGTGAGCGGCGAGTCCAAGTGGAGCAGGTGGTGAGGACTGGAGATGCCTGAGACTGCCGCCTCGGTACGAACGCAGGCCACTTCATGCTCGGGTGAGCGGCGAGTCCGAGTGGAGCAGGTGGTGCGGACTGGAGATGGCTGAGACTGCCGCGTTGGCACGAGCGCAGGCCACCTCATGTTTGGGTGAGCTGCGAGTTCATCTGGCGCGGTTGGTTCAGACTCGCGGTGGCTGGGACTGCCGCATTCGACTTGGCCAGGTGCTGCCTCGCTCCCGCGCGGATGTGCTGCCAGACCTAGTGGAGCTTGGGGGAGACAGCTCGAACTGCCGCATCGGCACCGCCGCACACTGTCCTGAGGTGGTGGTCACCAGATGCGAGTCCGAGTGGATGGAGCTAGCGGCGACGATGGGGGGTGGCTTGGGCGGCCGCATTGGCAAGTCCGCGTGCCATCTGGAACGCACTCGCAATGAGGTGCGAGTCCGAGTGGATGGAGCTAGCGGCAAGGATGGGTGGTGGGTCGAACTGCGCCGCATCGGAACACCTGCATGTCGTCCGGGCTCATTCGTAACGAGGCGCGAGGCTCGAGCGGCTGGAGCAGGCGGTGAGAAGGAGTGTTTTGGGAGACGGACTGCTGCGTCGGCATGGCCGCGTGGCGTTCAGAAGCCATGCGCATGTGACGCGCGTTCCGCGGGGAGCAGTCGATGCTGACGGAGCTGCGGGGGCAGCGCAGGTGCATGCCGTCCGGAGTCCATGCTCACCGAGGTGCGAGACTCGTGTGGCGCAGATGGCAGGGACGGGCGGCAACTCATCGCGCAGCTCAGATGAGCTGAGCGACGGAGCCGCTGCAGTGGGCGAACCCTCCGCGACATGTCGTCCGTGGGTCGCGCGAGCGCCAGGCAGGGCAGGACGAGCGACAGCAGGACGGAGCGGTTCGCGTAGGAGTGCATGCGCGCGGGGGAACCTTGTGAGCGCCCGGCGCGCGCGGATGCCATCACCTCCGTGGTGGATTTCATGCTGAACGGACCGCGCGCCCCCCCGGAGGCCCCTCGCGCGGGGGCGCCGGCGGCACTCCCGTAGTCCGCTGTTCGGAAATGTCGGGGGTTTTGCGCCCGCGAAATCTCCCGACATTTCCGAACAGCGAGCTGCCGAGGTGCGCCCCGGCTCTCGGGGCGCCTCGCCTCATGGCGCGCCTCAAAAGGGCTGAGCGATTGCGTCGCCGCGGTGGGCCAACCCACCGGCTGCCTCGCGCGGAGAAATGGCCGCCAGGAGGGGTGGGGTACTCGCTTGCCAGGCTGCGATGGACCGCTCGCGCAGGTCGAGCGAATGCGTACCGGACATGGCAGGCGGTACCTCCTCTCACTCAATAGTCTCCGTCTGCTCGCATCATCCGCACGCCGCGATCAGACTGCGACACCGGTACGTCGACACTCCTTCCGGAGTTCATGCTCACCGAGATGCGAGGTCCGTGTGGCGCAGATGGCGAGTACGGACTGTTCCCGTGAAAATGCATCGGTCCGATTGCAGGTTGGCGGGCGCTCCGGCTCAGCGATGTGCGAGTCCCATGCGGAGTAGTCGGCGTGGACGAGCAGCCGTTCGGGCCACGTCTTTGGCACGGTCTCATGTCGCCCTGAAGCTCTGGCTCAATGCAGAACCGGGCTCGATGTGACCGCGGAGAAGCTGCGGCCCACACCACTCGGTCCCGCTCAGCGGTGCGCTATCCGATCCCTGTTCCTGATGGGAAATCAGGGCACCTCGGTTGAGGCATCGATGTGACGGCATGCTGCCTCGCGATTCGTGAGGCGCTCAGTGGGCGTGGAGCTCCCGGTGATGCCGCCGGACGCAGAACCTCATCGATGCGACGTCTGGCGCTGCGTACCCATGTCGAGCGGCCCATCTCCGGCACACTTGGAGGGCGCGAAACGAACTCACCGTGGTTGGCGAAGTCCGATGGAGTTCCTCGCCTGCCGTCATCGGATGCGTGGCCCTGATGAACATCCCTGCGGCGAAAACCTCGTGCAGGTGTGAGTCGCCATCCGCATCGCCGTTCGTCGCGGCGTGTTTCGCGCGACCGCTGTCCGTCCCGAGTGGTGAGTCCGCTGAGCTGGGCCGGCAGTTGGACTGACCTCGTCGATGTGATGCCTGCGGTCGTTGGCGGAAGTGAGGGGGATGGGTCCTCGCCTGGAGTTCGCTTCGAACCACGTGACCGGGTCAGACGCGTCGCGCGCGATTCCAAGAGGGTAGGGCTTCGCGGCGGGAATCCTCGGCAAAGGGGGAACCAATGTGCGTGGTCATGTGGACTGCCGGCGGCGTGGCTCATGCGGACGGCTGACGTTGAGGCTCATGTGAAAGCACCATCGCCGCGCGCAGGACTCCGTCGCCCGTTCCACGCGGAACATGGATGCCACGTGTCAGCGTCACTCAAGCCGGTGGCTCATCGACGCTCGCAGGTTACACTCGGCAAGGCCTGGGCCGCTTCAACGCGCGTCGCATGGGGTGGCGGCATGGCTCAACTGCGCGGCATGGGGCGCTTCCAGTCGCGTGCGCAAGTTCGCTGCACTGACCCGACTTACCGCGCGCATCCCGGAAGCGACGGTGCCGCATCGCGCGGGCGAGAAAGAACAGCTGAAGTGCCAAGGCCTCGCCGGAACCAGGCGCTGCGCGGGTCTACGAGGCGGTGCAGCGGTTGCTCCACGCAGATGGGCCGAGCCAAGCCGGTCGGATGCGGAACCATTGGGCCCAACACTGCCAATGGCACCGCGTCGTGCCCGAGGACGGCCCACCACCGATAGCGTGTGATGCGCCGAAGCAATCAGCGCGTGCCTTCCGCGTGCCAACCGGCAACCCCGACCGTAGCCTCACGCGGGCATCGTGCGAAACGCACCCGCTACCCGCGACAACGTCACCGCGTGAGGACAGAACCCACGGATGCCCGTGGCCCGAAACGCGCGGCTGCATCCACATTCAGGGAACCCAGAAGCCCGGCCTCGCGCGCGAACGCGACGCACGTTCGTGGGCTCTGCTCGAAGTCCACCACCGCCGACCCCCTGAAAACTGGCTCAAAGGTCCGGGAACCCCGCAAACAGACTCGGCACGTCTTATTCCGCGAGGGCTTCCTTCCCGCCTGCTCACTCGCTGCACGGCCGCGGGGTTCCACGAGGAACGTGCCGTCTCCAGCCTGGGGACGGCGTGGCCACGGCTGGGCGGAACAGGTGCAGCCCGGTGGGGGCCCCACGGACCGGCGGCTCGGCCGCATCATTATATAGGGGGCTGACACGGGCCCTCCGTGGCCCCGTTCGACTGGCACCCCGGCGCACCGCCTCCTTATATAAGGAGGCACACCCGGCCAGCCTCCAGGCCTCTTCCGGGCACCTGCCACCGGCCTCCAGGTCGCGCAACCCCCGTGAAGAGAGCAGGGAAGCAAGGCTCGCCGTGAATTTGATCCGATACCAAACCGCGTGCTAGCAGCGTGGATCAGCGCGCAACCGTGCACTGCATCACGCGCGGGGCCCTGGCCTATGGCCGGGGAGAGAGAGGATGGGCCACCGTGGGTCGTATCATCTGCATCTCCAACCAGAAGGGCGGCGTCGGGAAGACCACCACCGCCATCAACCTCGCCGCGAGCCTGGCCTCCGCGGAGCGCCGCACGCTGCTGGTGGACATGGACCCGCAGGGCAACGCGGGCAGTGGCCTGGGCATCAAGCAGGACAACATCACCGGCACCATCTACGAAGCGCTGCTCAATGACCGGCCCATCCAGGAGCTGCTCCACCCCACGGAGCTGCGCTACCTCCAGGTGGTGCCCGCCACGCCGGACCTCACCGGCGCCGAGGTCGAGCTGGTCAACCAGGACAACCGCGAGTTCCGCCTCCGCGATGCCCTGCGCCCGCTGGCCTCCGAATACGACTACATCATCATCGACTGTCCGCCGTCGCTCGGCCTGCTGACGCTCAACGCGCTGGCCGCCGCGGACTCCGTCCTCATCCCGCTCCAGTGCGAGTACTACGCGCTCGAGGGACTCTCGCAGCTCACCCACACCATCGACCTGGTGAAGCAGGGTCTCAACCCGGACCTGAAGATGGAGGGCATCCTCCTCACCATGTTCGACTCGCGGGCCAACATCGCCCACCAGGTCGTCGAAGAGGTGCGCGGGTACTTCAAGAAGCAGGTGTTCGAGGTCATCGTGCCGCGCAACGTGCGCCTGTCCGAGTGTCCCTCCTTCGGAAAGCCCATCATCCTGTACGACATCAAGTCGAAGGGTTGTGAGAGCTACCTCGCGCTGGGCCGCGAGCTGATGAAGCGGGACACCCCCAAGAGCCCTCGCAGGCGCGTGGCTTGAGCCGCGCCCTGGCTGGAGTCACGACGTGGTGAAAGCAGACATGCAGAAGCGGGCCCTGGGGCGCGGGCTGTCAGCCCTCATCCCCCAGGCGGGCGCCACCGGGGCCGCCAAGGGCGAGCAGGCCCCGAAGGCCGGCGTCCTCAAGCTCCCCATCGAGTCCATCCACCGCGACAAGGACCAGCCGCGCCGCTACTTCGACGAGGAGAAGCTCAAGGAGCTCACCGAGTCCATCAAGGCGCAGGGGGTGCTGCAGCCCATCCTCGTCCGCAAGGCGAGTGACGGCTACCGCATCATCGCGGGTGAGCGCCGCTGGCGCGCGTCCCAGGCGGCCGGCCTCAAGGAAGTGCCCGCCATCGTCCGCGAGGTGACGGAGGTCCAGGCCTTCGAACTGGCGCTGGTGGAGAACCTCCAGCGCTCGGACCTGAACCCCATCGAAGAGGCGGAGGGCTACAAGCGCCTGGTGGAGGAGTTCAAGCTCACGCAGGAGCAGGTCAGCGTGCGCGTGGGCAAGGAGCGCTCCACGGTGGCCAACGCCCTGCGCCTGCTGGCGCTGCCCGCGGACGTCAAGGGCATGGTGGCGGATGGCTCGCTCAGCATGGGCCATGCGCGCGCGCTCCTGGGCGTGCCCCGGCTGCCGGAGCTGCAGAACCTGGCCAAGCAAGTCGCGGACAAGAAGCTCTCCGTGCGTGACACGGAGCGGCTGGTCCAGCAGAGTCGCTCCAGCGGGAAGAAGGACGCGGGCAAGGCGGCACCGAAGCAGAGCCCGCAGGTGAAGGCACTGGTGGAGGAGCTTCAGCGGCGACTGGGTACCAAGGTCCGGCTCACCGAACGAAGCCCCGGAAAGGGCACCATCGAGGTGGACTTCTTCTCGTACGATGACCTCGACCGGCTCTTGAAGCTTCTCAGGAAGGAGTAGGACGTGGCGCTCCTTGGCGGGAAAAAAGACGAATCATCCAGCAAGCCTCTGTTCAGGCGGGAGGAGGAATCCGTGTCGCAGCGTTCTGGTGAGGTCCACACGCTCCTGGGCAAGGGGAGCGAGTTCGAAGGGAAGCTGACCTTCGAAGGGCAGGTCCGTATCGACGGCAAGTTCCAGGGGCAGATCATCACCAAGGACGTGCTCGTCATTGGGGATGGCGCCAAGGTCCAGGCCGAAATCCAGGCTGGCACCGTCATCATCAACGGCCAGGTCGAAGGCAACGTGAAGGCGACGCAGATCATCGAGCTGAAGACGCCTGGCCGCGTGAAGGGCAACCTCGAGACGCCGTCGCTGTCCATGGACCGCGGTGTCATCTTCGAGGGCTCGCTGAAGATGGAGAACCTGGGCACCGCGGGCGCCCGGCCGCCTCCGCCTCCGGGTGGCGAGAAGAAGTAGACGTGCGTTCCTGGAAGCACATGGCGCCAGCCTCACTGCTGGCGCTCACCCTCCTGGGCGGCTGCAAGGGTTGCGGCCAGGAGGATGCTGCTTCCGGCACCGGAGAGGATGACGGCCGTCCGTCCTCCATCCGCTCCGGTGTGAAGGTGCCGCTGCCGGAGGGCTGGTCCGCGCTGGTGGCGCCGGATGAGAGCTTCCAGGCGGGTCCGCCCGGCCGGCCCGTGTTGCGGGTGGACCTGCGGCGCGGGGACGGCGAGCAGCTGCCCTCCGTGGACACCCTGGCCGACCGCGTCCGCGAGGAGCTGAAGGACTTCGAGCTCTCGCTGGACCAGGAAGAAGAGACGGAGCGCTACTCGCTGCTGCGCATCACCCTGGCGCCCAAGCTGGCGGATGGGGGCGTGGGCCCGGAAGCCCCTGGTTTCTTCGGCGCGCGGCGCGTGGGCAACGACTTGTTCCTCTGTGCCAGCCTGCCGGGCGCGTCCGCCGAGGATGTGCTGCGTGCCACCGAGGCCTGCCGCGAAATCCAGGTCCAGGGCGCGCTGCCATAGCGAGCAGCACCGCGCGTCCAAGGCAATCACACGTCGAGACAGGTGGGAGTGTCACCTCCTGGCGGAGTCGATGCAGGCGAGCAGGCTTCCGTTACCGCCTCGTGAACATCTGGCGCGGCTCGGGTGTCCCAACGTTATGCATTTCAGGGTGCACTTCCGTGCACGCCACGCCGACATTGACGCTCAGGGACTTCCCCTGGCCGTCACGAATCTTTAACCTCACCCTCCCGGACTGCGTTGGGTGCTCGCCTCGGACCCATCCAGGACCTCCACGCAGTGCCCTCGCAAGGAGTCCCCGCATGTCGTTCTCCGGAATGCTCCCCCTCCAGTTCGCCACCGTGGACATCGCACCCGTGGGAGAGCAGCTGATCGCCGTGGGCGGCCTCGTGGTCGCCGGGCTGGGGGCGCTCTGGGCCGCCTGGACGCGGCCGTCCGCGCAGCCGGTGCCCATTCCCGTGCGCGGCGGCTCGTCGCGCCGCAACCCGCGTCGCTGAATCATTGCGAAGGGCGCGAAGGTGGGGTGAGTCCCCGCCCCGCGCCGCTGAAAGCAGCACCCCGCCTCAGCGCTTGAAGGCCAGGGAGAGGGCGAAGTCGCCCGCGGCGTCCGTCCACCACTCGGCCAGCGTGAGTCCCGCGGCCGACAGCTCGGATGCCACCTGCCGCTGGTGGAACTTGCAGCTCACCTCCGTGCGCAGCACCTCCCCTTCGGCGAAGTCCACCTGCTTGCGCAGCGTGGACAGCCACACCGTCTGCGCGCGCCGGGACACCAGGCGCATCTCAATCCAGGCGTTCTTCTCGTCGAAGGGCGCGAAGTGCTCGAAGGCGTCCGGGTCGAAGTCCCCTCCCAGCTCGCGGTTGAGCACCTTGAGCACGTTGCGGTTGAACTCGGCCGTCACACCCGCGCTGTCGTTGTAGGCGGCGTACAGCCGTTCGCGGTCCTTGATGAGGTCGGTGCCCAGGAGCAGCCCGTCTCCCGGCTGCAGCCCGGCGGAGAGCTGCCTCAGGAAGAGCGCGCGCTGCGCCGGCTTCAAGTTGCCGATGGTGCCGCCCAGAAAGGCGACCAGCCGCCGGCCGCCGTTGGGGATCTGGCCCAGGTGGCGCTCGAAGTCGCCCACCACCGCGTGCACGGTGATGCCCGGGTACTCGCGCGCCAGGCCCGACGCCGCGCGCCGCAGGAAGGTCTCGCTCACGTCGAAGGGGACGAAGCGAGCCAGTCGGCCCGCCTCCTCCAGCGCGTCCAGGAGCAGGCGCGTCTTCTCGCTGGTGCCGCTGCCCAGCTCGATGAGCGTGTCCGCGCCGCTCAAGCGGGCGATGTCACCGGCGTGGGCCAGCAGGATTTCCCGCTCGCGCCGAGTCGGGTAGTACTCCGGCAGCCGGGTGATGTCGTCGAAGAGTTGGCTGCCGCGCTCGTCGTAGAGCCACTTGGGAGATAGCTCCTTGGGCGTGCCGCACAGGCCCTGGAGCGCCTCTTCCCGCAGGGCGCGCTTCGCGTCGCCCGGCTTCACGTAAACGTCCACCTGGACTCCCGGCGTGTGCTGCGCGTCTTCACCCGGAGTCGCCACCGTCGGTACCGTCGTCACCCGCATCGCCTCACCTCACCTCGCGTTCCGTGCACAGCGGAAGCCGGCGAAAATCTGCCGGCGGTTGGGGAAGTCCCAATTGCGAAAGCCGTTGCGCACCGCGACCGGTGCGCTGGCCCATGCGCCTCCTCGGAGAACCTTGTAGGACTCGCCGAAGAACACCTCGGAGTACTCGGGGTACGGGAAGGCGCTGAAGCCCGCGTACGGGCGGAAATCGCTCGCGGTCCATTCCCACACGTCGCCCAGCAGTCCCCAGATGCCGTCCTGGCTGACGCCTCGCGGATGGCTGCCCACGGGCGCCGGGCCCCACGTGCTTCCGTCCAGGTTGGCGTGGGCCCGGGTGGGCGGCGTGTCGCCCCAGGGGTACTCGCGGGGGCGGCCGTCACTGCCGCGCGCGGCCTTCTCCCACTCGGCCTCGGTAGGCAGCCGCTTGCCGGCCCAGCGCGCGTAGGCGTCCGCCTCGTACCAGCACACGTGCTGCACCGGTTCGTCCCTGGGCAGCGGCTCTACCTGGCCGAAGCGCCGCCGCAGCCAGGTGTGGTTGCCCTGGGGAAGCCAGAAGCCCGGGTACTTCAGCCCTTCTGCCTGGATGACCTCCCAGCCCTTGGGGTCCCACCAGCGCGGGTCCTCGTAGCCACCCGCCTCCACGAAGACGAGGTAGTCGCCGTTGGTGACGGGGTGCGCGTCCATCAGGAACGGGGCGACGTGCTGGGAGAACGCGGGCCGCTCGTTGTCGTAGGCCCACGGCGACGTGCTGCCCAGCCGCGCCTCGCCGCCGGGGATGAAGACCTCCGCCTGCGGCACGGCGCCGGGCTGGGGCCGCGGGCGCGCCGAGGGCACGTGGTACCCCGGCGACGTCATGAGCTGCAGCGTGGCGGCCAGCGTCTCCGCGTGCTGCTGTTCGTGCTGCGCCACCATGCCGAAGACGTAGCCGCCCGCCAGCAGCGGCGCGGTGCTGTCCTCGGGCAGCCGGTGCAGGTGTTCGCGCACCGCCTCACGCACGCGCCGCGCGTAGGCGAAGGCGGCCTCGGGTGGCAGCAGCGGCAGCTCGGCGCGCGTGGCGCGCGGGTGCCGGAAGGCGTCGTAGATGGCGTCGAACGCCGGGGCGGTGATGGCCGGCGCCCCCAGCGCCCGGAGCAGCCACTGCTCCTCGTAGTTGGCCACGTGCGCCACGTCCCAGATGAGCGGCGACATGAGCGGCGAATGCTGACGGCGCAGCGCGTCCTCGGGCAGCCCGGCGAGCATCGCCAGCACGCGCGCGCGCGCCGTCTCCAGCTCGGTCCAGGCACGGGACTTCCAGGGTGAATGGGCCCCGCCTTCCTCTCGCGAGCGACTCCGTTCCTCGGCCATTTGGAACATCACCCGTCCAAGGTAGGGAGGCGCCCGACGCGGAGGTAAGCCCCCGCCTCACCGGCGCCCGAGCGGCTCGTGAAGGAGCGCACGTTGCCCGTGCGTCCCCAACGCCTTGTCTCTACGCCTGGCGTGGATCCACGTCCTGGGCTCAGCCTGGAAATCCGCCATGAAAGTTGAAGCTCAAACACTTTGCCCAGCAACGAGCGGAGCCGTTCAAGGCTCACTGGGGACGCGAGCGAGACCGAGCAGGGTGAGCGTGCGTGAGCGCTCGTCCCACGCATACTCCAGCGCCAGTCCGTGCTGCGGCACGACATGCCGCGCCACCAGGCCGTTGGCCGCTTGGGGCTCGCGCAGGGCCGGGTCGCCCAGGCGCTCCAGTACCTGCTGGAGTGCATGGAACGTCTCCGCCGTCATGCGGCCCACCTCCCGCCACGCTTGTGGCGCGTAATGCACGCGGTGAGGGCCCTGTCGTTGGCGGAGCTGCGGCATATCCCGGTGGTCCTTCGTCCTTTCCGGGATGCTTCGTATGCCAACGGCGTGCCCACCCCCGTCGCTTGGATTTTCAACAAGCTGGGGCAGGTGCGGGGCGACCCGTGCTGCAGGAGTTACAGGCAGGCGACAGCGGAGGCAGAAGAAAGGACAGGCTCAAAGTCCCGGGAGCGGGGTGCGGCTGGGAAGTGCGAGGCCGGCCCGGTGGCCGGCCAGGGAGGCGGCGTCGCGGACCCCCGCCGCGTCGTGGCTGCCCGCCTGTGCCGGGCATGCCCAGGTTCAACGCAGGGCCGAGCATGCGGCGGGCCCTGGCAAGGAGGAAGGATGGCTCGGCGGAGGTACACTCCCTGGTCCGCCACCAACGGCCTGCTCTTTGGCATGGCCGCGGGCGTGGTGCTGGCATTGGCGGAGGTGGTGCTGGCGGTGGCGTCGGGGGACAACCCGATGCGTCCGGTGCGCATGTCCGCTGGGGTGCTCCTGGGGCCGTCAGCCTTCACGGCCGCGGTCTCCGACAGCACGGCCCTGCTGCTGGGCATGGGCGTCCACCTGATGATTTCCGCGGTGGTGGGGCTCTTCTACTCCGTGTTGGATGCGTTCCTGCCGCCAGACGGGCGCAGCCGCTGGGAGTTCCAGGCCGCGGTGGGGATGCTCTACGGCATCTTCGTGTGGCTGGTGAACTTCCAGTTCATCGGGCGTGGCTCGTATCCGTGGTTCCTGGACGTGCCGCAGTTCCCCCAGATTGTGCTGCACGCCTTCTTCCTGGGACTACCGCTGGCGTCGCTGTTCACCGCCGCGGAGCGTCGCCGGCTGCTGCTGGATGCGGCGGAGAGCACCCCCGCTCGCTGAGACGCGCGAGCGCTTTGAAAAAACGCGGAAGGTATGGTGAAAGTACCCGACCTTGAGGGTTAGCTGGGCCGGCCCTTCTTCCGTGGACTGATACACGCATGGACACAGAACTGGCGAGCATGCTCGGGGCCGCGTCGAGGGCCGCCCGGGTGCGGATGGGGCTGACGCAGGCGGATGTCGCCGAGCGCATTGGCATGGCGTCGGAGGTGTACGGGCGGTTGGAGCGCGGCCACATGCTGCCCAGCGTCCAGAACCTGCGCCGGCTGTGCATGGTGCTGAACGTGCCTCCTCACGAGCTGCTGGGCCTGGGCGAGGGCTTCACCGCCCCGCCGCCGGTGAAGGAGAAGGCCGCCGCGAAGAATCGCGAGGAGGACACGCCGGAGATGCGGCGGCTGATGCGCAACCTGCGCAAGCTGACGGCGGTGCAGCTCAAGCTGATGAACCTGGTCGCCTCGGCGATGCAGCACAAGAAGAAGTAGCCTACGGCTGGTTCCGCGTGACGAAGGGGAACGTCTGGATGGCGAAGTTCCCCGCCGGGTCATCCATCCACACCTCCACGGTGTGCTCGCCGTCCACCAGCTCGCGCGTGTCCAGCTCCGCCGTCCAGGTTCCGTCCGGCTGGAGCGTGGCGGCCCGGATGCCGGAGCCATCCCGCGTGAAGGCCACCCACCGCACGCCGCTCACCGCGTCCGTCACCCGCGCGGTGATGTGAATCACTCCGCTGTACGTCTGCCCCGGCACCGGCAGCAGCAGTGAGGCCACCGGCGCGGCGTCGTCGTAGCGCACCGTGCGCGACAGCGTGGCGCGCATGCCCGTCTCGCTCGTCACGTCGATGGTGAACGCGTTGTCCCCGGGCACCAGGTCCAGCGTCGCCTGCACGCCGCCGCCACCCCGAGGCAGCGTGTACGTCCGCCCCGTGGACAGCGTCACCGTGGTGGCGGACGCGGAGTACACGCCGATGTCGTAGGGCATCGCGTTCCCCGGCTGCGGCCCGACGAGCCACCCATCCGGCAGACCCGTGGACACCCACGGCGCCTCCGCGTCCACCCACACCGTCAGCATCCGCTCCGTGACGTGGCCCACCGAATCCGTGGCTCGCACCAGGATGAGGTTCTCCCCCGGCCACAGGTCCACCCGGTGCGTCACGTCCCCTCCGCCCGCGGGCACGTCCGTCACCTGCACCCAGTTGGTCTCCACGCGCACCGGCGACCAGTCACGCACCACCATCCGCACGTCCACGCTGTAGGAAGGCATGGCCGCGCCGTTGGCCGGTGAGAGGAAGGTGAGCTCCGGCGCGGTGTTGTCCACCATGACCACGGCTTCCTCGCTGGCGATGCCGCCGAACGAGTCGGTGGCCACCAGCCGGATGACGTTGGGTCCGTCCACCAGCGGCAGCACCGTGTCCACGTAGCCGCCGCTGGGGTCGGGGGCCACCGGGTGGCTGACGCCCTGGATGACGAAGGTGGCCGAGTCGATTTCCGCGCCCGCCGCCAGCGGAGTGACGAAGCCGCACACCTCCAGCGTCAGCGCGTCCGTGAAGTCCGGCAGTCCGCACAGCGTCACCGACGGCGCGGGGAAGGGGGACGGGTGCACCTCCACCGCGAACGACGCGGCGCTGCCCAGCCGGTTCTCCCGCGCGGGCGCCAGCGTCACGCCCGAGTACACCGCGCGCAAGTCCTGCACGCCCAGCTCGCTCCAGGTGGAGGCGCGCGGACGCCACACGAAGGAGTAGACGCCGTCCCCGTCCGCGTCGTTGTCCGCGCCCACCGTGACGCCCGCCACGGAGAACGTCACCACGCCCATGCCCGGGCCTCGCGCCTCCCAGCCCCGGTCATCCACCACGCGCGCGGACAGGGTGTTGTTCAGCGCGACCGTGAGCTGTCCGTCCACGGGCGCCAGCAACGTGGTGACGGTGGGCACGCCGTCGGTGGGCGGCGGCGGGTTGGTATAGGTGGTGACGCGCACCGAGCCCTTCACCCCCTCTGCTTCCTGGGAGGCCGCCACCACCATGACGTCCGAGGTGAGCGACGGCTCCAGTCCCTCCGGCGCGGTGATGGTGAGCGTGAGGGTGGCCTCGGTGTCGGGCGCCAGCTCCAACGTGGTGCGGCTCAGCGTCGCCGTCCAACCGGTGAGCCCGCCCTGGGTGCTCAGCCGGTAGCTGTCCGTCCGGTAGCCGTGGTTGCGCACCGTGACGGGGTAGGTGACGGATTGGATGCGCGGCAAATCATGCTCGAAGGGCCGGCGCGTCCCGCCGCTCACGCTGACGCCCACGCTGTAGTCGCCGAAGCACGCCAGCCCCAGCGAGGCGAAGGTGGTGGGGATGTCCGGATAACGCGTGTCCGCGCCCCAGCTCCCGTTCACCGCCTGCCGCGCCTTGAGCCACTCCAGCGCCTCCGACATGCGCCCGTCCGCGCCGGGCTTCCGGCCCGCGAGGCACAGCGCATACAGGGAGATGCCGGTGGCGAACTCGTCCGGCACGTCGCCTTCCAGCGAGCCCCAGCCCGGCGCGCCTCCGCCCGCGCGCGTGGACAGAAGCCGCGTGGCCATGGTTTCCAGGGCCAGGGTGTTCATCGCGTTGGTGCCCGGGCCGGCGGCCTTGAGTCCCACCATGGCCCACGCCACCTGGTGCGTGTAGCGCTGGCCGTCGGTGGCCGGGCCATCCGTCCAGTCATTCATGTGCGCGCGCACGTAGTCGGCCGCCCGGTCCAACGCGGCCTGGTACCGCGAGGCCTTGGCCGGGTCCACGCGCTGCCGGGCCTGGGCAATGGCCGTCATCATCCGCGCGGTGACGCCGACGTGGCCGTAGCCCACCGGGTAGAAGGGGAAGTCCTCGCGCCAGCGGCCGGTGGCCTCCTGCCGCGTCAGCGCCCAGTCCGCGGCCAGCACCAGCGCGTCCGAGTACCGCGTGCCCAGGTGTGCGTCGTAGCCCGCAAGCCCGAAGGCGGAGTAGCTCGTCTTCGCGTTGGGATAGAAGATGCCCTCGTGGAACCACGAGCCGTCCGCGCGTTGCTCGGAGACGAGCCGCCCGGTGATGAACTCCAGGTTCTCCCGGTTGGTGCGCCCGTTGTACGTGAGCGCGTCCAGGTCGTAGCCGGTGGTGCGCGCGTTCGCGAGACCGAACATCGCCGCGCCGTGGCGGTGGCACGACGTGCAGCCGAAACGCACCGACCAGTTCGCCGCGTCCGCGCTGAGGTAGTTGATGGCGCGCTGCGCGGACTCGGCGTTGGTGGCCGCCTGTGCGGGCCCGGCGAGCAGCAGCCCCGTCAGCGTGACGAGAAAGAACGTGACGCGCGCGAGTGCGGCGCGCGGCAATGCAGGAGAAGCGGCGTGTGAGGGCATGGGGGGCTCGCTCGAAGGATACCGCTCTGGGTATTCATGCAAGCAAAGCGCCCGAGGAAGTGAGTGCAAGCCTGTCTTGGAGGCATGACAGCCATCATCTTCACGTGAGGGTCGCGCCCCACCCCGAGGCCACTTCGCCCCGAGGCAATCGAGACACATGCGCAATCCATGTTCATCGCGCTGGCGCGCCGCGTGTGCGGCTCCCGCGCGATTGACATGACACACCAGACATTCGCTGGATGCCGTGCTGGCGGTGAATCAAACACATTCCCGAGACAGGCTTTGCGCCGTGTGGGGGAAGGGCGCCCACCCTGGATGGGATTCCAGGGTGGGCCCCACGTTCACCGCATCAGTTGCTGACGACGATGTTGAAGCTCTGCACGGCGAAGTTGCCCACGCCGTCGTTCATCCACAGGTCGATGGTGTGCGCGCCGTTCACCATCTCCCGCGTGTCGAATTGCGCCGTCCAGGTCCCGTCCGACTGCTGGGTGCCCACGCGGATGCCGGACATGTCGCGGCTGAAGCCCACGTTCGTCACCGGGCCGAAGTTGTCGGTGACGCGCGCGCGCACGTTGATGGTGCCGCTGACGGTGCTGCCCGCGGTGGGGCTGAGCAGCGTGGCCGTGGGGGCCTGCACGTCGTAGTTCACCCGGCGCACGAGGTTGGCCGTCATGCCCGTCTCGCTGATGACGGAGATGCCCAGCGTGTTGACGCCCGGGGCCAGCGTCACCGACGTCTGAATCTGGCCGCCGCCGCGAGGCAGGTGGAAGGGCGCCCCTCCGTTGACGCGCACCGTGGTGGCGGAGACCGTCTGCACGTTGATGGCGTACTGGAAGGTGCCGTTGGGCAGCGGGCCGTAGAGCTGGCCGTCCGCGAAGTTGGTGCTCACCACGGGCGTGCCCGCGTCCACCCACAGGTAAAGCAGCTTCTCGGTGACGTTGCCGGCGCTGTCGGTGGCGCGCACCAGGATGACCTGGCTGCCGTAGCTGACGTTCACCGGGTGCTCCACGGTGCCGTTGCCGAACTCCAGGAGCGAGCTGTTCACCCACTGCGTCTCCACGCGCACGGGCGTCTGGTCCTGCACGGACGAGCGCACCGTCACCACCGGCGTGTTCACCGCGGCGTTCTCCGCGGGCGACAGGATGGTGAGGATGGGGGCCACCCGGTCCACGGTGAGGTTGACCTGCTTGGTGGTGACGCCGCCGAAGCTGTCACGCGCGGTCATCTGAATGATGTTGGGGCCTTCTTCCAGGGTGATGGAGGTGTGGATGAGGCCGCCGTTGCCCGGCGTGAGGACGATGGGCGCGCCGCCGTTGATGATGAACGCGGCGTAGGTGATGACGGCGCCCGGCGCGCGCGGCGTGGCGTAGCCCCAGATGTCCAGGGCCGTCTCCCGCGTGAAGGCCGGCGGGTTGCCGATGGTGACCATGGGCGTCAGGTGGGGGAACGGGTCGATGATGAGGGTGCTCGACGCCGTGCTGCCCAGCAGGTTGGCCAGCGGGGCCTGCCGCTCCACGCCGGAGTACACCGCGCGGTAGTCCTGCGCGCCGGTGATGGTCCAACTGTCCACCGCGGGCACCCAGTTGAAGGCGTAGATGCCGTCGCCATCCGCGTCCACGTCCGCGCCCACGGGCACGCCCGCGACATAGAAGGTGACGACGCCATGGGCCGGGCCCGGGACGATGGCGCCCCCGTTCGTCACGCGCGCCGACAGCAGAGTGCCGTTGCCAACGGTGACGCGCGCGTTGGCCGCGGGCGTCACGATGGTGGTGACGGTGGGCAGGCCCGTCACGGGCGGCAGGGGCGGGGTGTATGCCGCCACGCGCGCGGAGCCGGTGACGCCGGGCGCGCCGCCGGACGAAGCGATGAGCGTCACCGCGGAGGTGAGCGCGGGCAGCAGCCGGGGCGGCGCATTGACGGTGACGGTGACGGTGCCTTCGCCGCCCGCGGGCAGGAAGAGGGTGACGGGGCTCACGGACGCGGTCCACCCGGGCAGGCCGCCCTGGGTGCTCAGCGTGTACGTGTCCGCCTGATAGCCGTGGTTCTTCACGGTGAAGGTGAACGTGGCCTGCTGCGGCGCCGGGTTGTCGATGCTCAGTTCCTGCCGCTCCGCGCCGACGACGGAGACGCGCACGCTGAAGTCACCGAAGCACGACAGGCCCAGGGCCGCGAAGGTGGTGGGGATGTCGAAGGTGGCCGAGCCGGTGCGCCAGCTGCCGTCGGCGGACTGCCGCGTCTTCATCCACTCAATCGCGTTGCGCAGGCGCGGGTCGGTGGCGGGCTCACGGCCCGCGAGGCACAGCGCGTAGATGGCGCTGCCGGTGGCGAAGTCGTTGGACTCCTCGTTGGGCAGGTTGCCCCAGCCCGCGTTGCCGGGGGACGTGCGGGTGATGAGCCGCTCGGCCAGCGTGTTGATGGCGCCGGTGTTGACGTCGTTGAGGCCGGGGCCCGCGGCCTTGAGGCCCAGCACCGTCCAGGCCACCTGGAAGGTGTAGGGCATGCCGTTGCCGGGCGCGCTGGTGTCGTTGTTGTTGAGGTTGGCGCGCAGGTACGCGGCGGCGCGGTCCAGCGCGGCCTGGTACGTGGCGGCGCGCGCGGGGTCCACGCGCTGCTTCGCCTGGGCCATGCCCGTCATGATGCGCGCGGTGGTGGACACGCTGCCGTGGTCCACGGGGAAGTGCGCGTGGTCGCTCGGCCACCGGCCGCTGGGCTCCTGCGTGGTCAGCGCCCAGTTGGCCGCGTTCACCAGCGCGTTGCTGTACTGGGTGGAGACGTTCTCGTCGTAGCCCGCCAGGCCGAAGACGGAGAAGGACGTCTTCTCGTAGCGGAACGCGGTGCCCTCGTGAATCCACGAGCCGTTGGCGAGCTGGTCATTGCGGATGCGCTGGGCCAGCAGCTCCAGGTTGGCCAGATTGGTGCGCCCGTTGCCGACGACGGCGTTCATGTCGTAGCCGTTGGCGCGCGCGCTCGACAGGCCGTACACCACCGCGCCCTGACGGTGGCAGGCGACGCAGTTGTTCTCCTGCGTCCAGTGCACCACGTCCGCACTGAGGAAGTTGATGGCCCGCTGCGTGGACTGGGTGTTCGTCTGCGTCTGCGCGGCTGAGGGAAGGGCGACGACGAGCGGGACGAGCGCCACCAGCCGCAGCAAGAGCGCGGGGAGGTGGCGCCAGGAGGGACGCCGGGGGACGTGAGCCATCTGAGGTCTCCGAAGAGAGGCAGGTGCCGGGATTGGCACTCCGCGCGACCTCCGGGAGGAGCGCTCCAGACGCACGACGGCAGCGCTGGGCGAGCGCTCTCTCCGCGCTTCACCCAGAGTAACTGTTGCGGCTTTGAGAGCTTCCCCCCGGACTGCGCGGTTGAAGGAATACTCCTGTGTTGTTGGAACTGTCCAGTCCTGCGGGTTTCGAATGAGTCACAAGATGTACGGGGTAGGGCCGACCCACTGGGTCATCCGTTTCCGATGATGTCGAAGGACTGTCCGAGCCCTCGCGCCAGAGCGGCGTCGTAGAGGGCGCGAGCGAGGGCCACGTCCTGGAGCGCGAGGCCGGTGGAGTCGAAAACGGTGATTTCGGTCGCGCGGGTGCGGCCGGGCTTCTTGCCAGAGACGACTTCACCCAGGGTCCCGGCGATTTGCTCGGGGTGGAGGAGGCCGTCATGCAGCGGCACGTTGACCTCGCCGGAGTGGAGGGCCTGCTCGGTGTCGTCGATGAAGACGCGGCCTTCGGTGAGCAGGCGCGCATCCAGCTCCTGCTTGCCGGGGGCGTCAGCGCCCATGGCGTTGATGTGGGCGCCGGGCTGGAACCACTCGCGCTTCACCACGGGGACGCGGGCGGGGGTGGCGGTGCAGACGATGTCGGCGCCGCAGGCTTCCTGGGTGCTGACGATGCGGCCGCCCTTCTCGGCCTGGAGCGCCTTGGCGGCGGCTTCGGAGGTGTCGGCGAGCAGCAGCTCCAGACTGTCTCCGAAGAGGGCGCGGTGCGAGTCGATGAGCACGCGAGCCTGCACGCCGCAGCCGACGAGGCCCAGGGTGCGCGGCTGCTTCTTCGCGAGGAACTTGGAGGCCACGCCGCCCGCGGCGCCGGTGCGCCAGGCGGTGAGCAGGGTGCCATCGAGGATGGCCAGCGGGGAGGCGGTGTCCGGGTCGCTGAGGATGTAGAGGGCGCGGACGGTGGGCAGGCCGTGCTTCTCCGGGTTGCGCGGATGGGCGTTGACCCACTTCACGCCAGCGGCGCCGTCGAGGAACGCGGGCATGGCGCGGAAGTCGCCGTCGTAGGAGGGCAGGGACAGGTACACCTTGGGCGGCATCAGCGACTCGCCGAGGCCGTGGGCACGGAAGGCCCGCTCGACGGCGGTGAGGCCGAGCTCGACGGTGTACAGGCTGCGGAGGTCCTTCGCGCTGAGGATGAGGGTGGGCATGGCGGCGCTACATAGCGCCCCCTACTCCGGCTGCGCATCCACCCACTCCGCCAGGATGTCCGCGTGGCAGGGGCCGGGCTTGCACCAGCAGCCCAGGTGTTTGCCACGCAACGTCAGCACGGCGGCGCGGTAGTCCGCGTCATGCCGGGTGCGCAGCGCCAGGTACCAGCGGAACGCGTCGAAGGCGTCCTCCTCCGGCCCCATGCGGCGCAGGGCTTCCTGGCGGATGCGCTCCTGCTCCGCCTCCGGAAGCGTCCCCAGCCACGGCGCGAAGTAGGTGCGCAGCATGGCGCCTGGAGTGCGCACGCCTCCGGGCTTGAAGGGGTTGCCGAAGCGGCCGGGCACCGGGTTGAGCGGGCTCGGCTTCGCATAGGCGCGGAAGGCCCGGCCCACGTACACGTCGCAGCCGTCGTGGACATGGACCGCCGTGGTGCGCGTCACGGTCATCGGCGTGGCCTCGCGGACGCTACTTCTTGCGCTTCTTGCCCGCGGCGGGCGCGACGACGGGCTCCGGGGGCTTCTCCGCGGCGGCCTTCAGCGTGTCGCGCTCCTCCAGCACCTTCGCCAGCTGCCCCTCCAGCTCGCTGACGCGCTCCTTCAACGTCGCGTTCTCCCCGCGCAGCGTGTCCGCGTCCTTGCGCAGCGTGTTTGCCTCCACGCGCGCCCGCGTCAGCTCGCGCGACGACGTGCAACCCACGGCGAGGGGAACCACCGCCAGCGACACCACCGTCATCCATGCCTTCATGTGATTCAGCTCCTGGACGCCCGGGCCCAGGGCCTTGAGCCCAGTCGGCCCGGCGTCGTGGCGCGGAGCGTAGGCATGGAGCCCGCGTCACAGGAAGCCGCGTCAATTGGTTGTATCTCCAACGACACTGTCGCGGACCTCTTGAATCCAGACGTGCTCCAGGCCCCAGGTGAAGAGCAGCCGATGCTTGGAGAGGACGGTGAAGCCCGGCGCCTCCACGGGCCGCGTCACCGTGAGGATGCGCGTGCCGGGGCGGCAGGTGCGGAATCGCTCCACCAGCCGGGCCCGCGTCTGTGGCGTCAGCGCCGTCCAGTTGGTGAAGACATGGGTGGCGTCCTGGAGGTCCGCGCGGGTCGCGTCGCCCACGATGAGCTGTGCGCCTGCCTTCTCCACGGATTTTCGGGCCAGGTCCACGTGGTGCTGCATCAACTCCACGCCGCGAGCCTCCGCGCCCAGCCAGCGCGCGGCCAGCAGCGTGCGGCCCCGTCCCGCGCCCAGGTCCACCAGCCTTGAGCCCGGACCCAGGCAGGCCTTCCGGAAGAGCCACACCCCCGTGTGCACCGGCATCTCGCCGTACATCAGTTCCTTGAAAATCTGCCCGCTCGCCTGGAGCACGCGTGTCGTTTCGAAGGAGCGCTTCAGGCGGTAGGGCGACACGCGCACCTCGTGCAGCCACAGGCTCAGGTAGGGCGGGAGCAGCCGGGGCCGGCGCAGCAGCACCAGGACGTCACCGAGCCGGGTGAACAGCTCGATGAACACGATGCTGATGCGCAGGACGACCAGTGCCGGCAGGGACATGCCGTAGTCGTCGTCCTGCTCGGGCGGGGGAGAGGGGGGCTCCGTCACGGTTCCTCGGAGTTCGTGAGGATAGCACTCCGAGGAACAGCGCCCGTTGCTTCGCGTCAGCGGATGCGCAGCAGCGTGGTGTGGGTGCCGAGGATGCCGCTCCCGGTGAGCACCTCGGGGACGCCGTCGTGGTCGACGTCCAACAGCACCAGCTCGTGTGGGGTGTTCAGCGTTCCGAAGCAGCTGGCGGTGCCGAAGCTCGCGTAACCCCAGGAGGGCAGGACGCAGACGGCGTGGTGCTCGGGGGATGCGATGAGCAGTTCGGGGAAGCCATCCCCGTCCAGGTCCCTGGCGGTGAGGTGTCCGCCATGAGCCCCGAGGCGCGCGGGTTGCCCTCTGTAGAAGCTGAAGTTGCCCGAGCTGATGATGGGGAGGACGCCGTCCAGCATGCTCTGGCAGGACACCACCAGGTCCACGAGTCCGTCGCCGTTCAGGTCCTCGGCCACGATGCCAGCGGGGTTGCAGGATGGGATGAGCGGCGTGAACTCACTCCGCCGGACCAGCGTGCCATTGGCGCGGCCCTCGAACATGAGCAGTTCGAAGGTCGGATACGTCCTCCGCACCACCACCAGGTCCGTCTGGCCATCCTGGTTCAGGTCTCGTGAGAGGAGCAGGGGGCGCGAGGAGTAGGTGGCGAGCACGCCGCCGTGCGCGAAGGTGCCATCCCCTTCGTTGCGCAGCAGCCGCAACTCGACGGAATCAAACTCGCCCTCCCTGCGTGACAGGTCGATGACCACGTCCAGGTCGCCGTCCCCATCCACGTCTCCCGTGACGAGATGGTGCGTGCTCAACGCCGTGAAGTCCTCTCCCAGGGACAGCACCTCACCCGGGCGGAAGGTTCCATCTCCGTTGCCTCGCAGCAGCACGAGCGACTGTCCGTAGGGGGGCACGTTCTGGCGCGTGAGCGCGAGCACGTCCACCGTCGGACCTGCGTCGAAGCGGCCCGCCAGGAGCTTCCACGCCTCCTCCGGGAGCGTGAAGGGGCCACGCAGCACGAGCCCACCTTCCGCGCGCGTGAGGTGCACCTGGAGGCTGCCCTCCACCCGGGACGCCACATCGTCCTGGCCATCTCCGTCGAAGTCGCCGGTGACGAAGAGCGCGCCCATGGCCGGGAGCGTGGGTGCCTCCAAATCCCTCAGCACGCGCACGGTCTGCTCCATCCCGGAGAGCACGGCCAGGTCCGGCTTGCCACTGCCGTCGAAGTCTCCCGCCACCAGTCGTGAGGGATACCGTCCCGCGGGCAGCGTGCGAGGCTCGAAGGTGCCATCGCCGCGTCCCTGGAAGAGGGTGACGGTGTTCGCATCCGCGTGCGTGTAGGCCAGGTCCTGCCGTCCGTCTCCGTCGAGGTCACCGGAGATGAGGTGGCTCTGCGCGCCGAAGCTGTGCCAGGTGTGTTGATGCAGGCGCAGGGGAGCGGCGAACCGGCCGTTGCCGTCACCTTGCAGCAAGTGGATGGCGGACTCGCTCTGGCCCACCACGAGGGCCGCGATGTCCAGGTGGCCATCCCCGTTGAAGTCGGCGGCCGTGGCGAAGGGGGTATTGCCCTCCAGCGAACCCATGTGCTCGGACGCGAAGGTGAGCGAGCCCCGGCCGTAGAAGGCCTGGATGGCATCTCCGATGACCACCAGGTCCAGGCGCCCGTCGTTGTCGAAGTCCCCGGCGACCACGGCGCCTCGTGCCTGGTGGTGGAGCTTGGGGCCCTCGAAGGCAACTGTCAGTCTGCCTCCGTCCGTGTGGCGCATGACGACGACTCGGGTGGGCAGGGAGACCACGACCTCGGGCGTTCCGTCGCCATCCAGGTCTCGCACCACGGGCGGGGGGAGGTCGTAGGTTTGGTCGCGGTTGTTTTGGTTCGGGATGGGGTTGTAGGTGCGCGCTTCGAAGGAGCCCTGTCCCTGACCGCGCATGACGTAGACGCCTGGGCTGGAGGATGCGTTGGCTGAAACGAGGTCCAACACGCCATCCTGGTCCACGTCGGCGGCGACCAGGTGCTTGCCGCTCATCAGCATGTTGGGCTGGGCGTTCTGGAACTCGAGGCCGCCATTGCCCAGCCCGCGGAGCAAGCGCACGTCGGCGTTGGCGTCGTGAAGCACGGCGATGTCCGGCTTGCCGTCCTGGTTGAAGTCACCGAGCGCCGTGCCGTACGTCTTTCCCGCGGAGTACTGGGGCATCGTCTGCACGGGGCTGGAGTCCAGGTCCACCTCGCAGCGCATCTCCGGCGCGGTCAGTGCCACGGCGTGCGTGCGCGTCGCGGGTGCAGTACCGGGGACAGTGGCGGTGATGCGAACCCGGGCCGTCGGCGCGGCGCCCGGCACATCCTTGGGGCGGTTCCAGCGGAAGGTGTGCGCGGTTCCCTGCGCGGAGGCCTCAAGCGCCACCAGGCCGGACGCGCGTTCGTAATAGGAGTCCCCCGCCTGGGTCGCGCGGGTGAACGTCCCACTGCCCGTGGCATCGAACTCCACAAGGACGTCGGCGCGCTCCCCGTCCACCTGCCGCAGCGTGTAGGTCACCGGCTGGCAGCCACGGACCGCCGAGGGAATGTCGAACTGGGTAACTTCCACGGGGGCAGGCTGTGTCTTCACGGGCGCGCCAGCCGTGGCTGCGGGGCTGTCACCCACGGCGTTGTGCGCCACCACCGAGACTGTCTGGGCCTTCTTGCTGGGCACGTTCTCCAGCACGGCGCTGTGCGCGTCCGCGTTCACCGCCAAGTTCACACCTGAAGGTTGGGCCACCACGGTGTAGCCGGTGAGGCTGGAACGTCCGTCGGACGCCGGAGGCTCCCAGGTCACGGTGAGCGAGCGCATGCCCGGCTCGGTCTGGACGGAGGTGGGCACGCTCGGCGGTGCGTGCGTGCGCGCGGAAGCCGTGCTGGCATCAACTCCCTGGCCCACGTCGTTCCGCGCCGCCACGGTGAAGGTGTACTCGGTGTCGTTCTGGAGGTCCGTGAAGGTGGCTTCGTTGGCCTCGCTGTCCACCTGCTGCGTGGCGCCACCGGGCGCGGCCGTCACCACGTAGCCGGAGACGGGCAGGCCGCCGGTATCCTCGGGCGGCTGCCAGGAGACGGTCGCCGCGCGCACGCCGGGCGTGGCGGCCACGGACACGGGCGCACCGGGCCGGGCGGCGGGGACCACGGACGCGGACTCAGTGGACGCGGGGCCCGCGCCCACCACGTTCACCGCGTGCACGGTGAAGGTGGAGGCCACGCCGTTCGTCAGTCCGCCGATGTTGGCCGTCAGCACGGGGCCGTCCGACGCGATGCTCGCGCCGCTCGGGAGGGCCGTCACCACGTAGTGGAGGACGGAGCGCCCACCGTCAGACGTGGGGGCGTTCCAGGTGACGCGCACCTGCCGGTCTCCGCGCTCCACCGCGAGGGCCACGGGCGCGGTGGGGACATCCGGCAGGCTCACGGCGTCCACGCCCGTTGTCGGGCTCACACCCACGGCGTTCCGCGCGGCGATGGTGAAGCGGTAGGTGCCGCCGGCGCGCAGGCCGGTGACGCGCGCGGTGGTTCCCTCCACCTGGACCTGGATGCCGTCATCGAGGGGCTCGACGCCCACGTCGTAGCCGGTAATCGCGCTGCCGCCAGTCTGCGCGGGTTCGAACCAGGTGAGCGTCACCATTCCCGGGTCGGGCATCGCGGACACCTGGCGCGGTGCGGACGGCGCGGTGGGCTTGGGCGGCTGGAGTTGTTCGCACCGGGCGGCATCCGCCACGCAGACGTTGGCGTCGGGGCAGCACGTCCAGCCGTCGGTGCAGGGACAAGGCCGCTCACCCTCGTTCACGGGGTTGATGCAGCCGGAGAACAGCAAGGCGCCGAGCACCAGGCTCAGGACGCGGGAAGGAAGCCGAGGAGATGTCTTCATTTCAAGCTTCACAACGAAAGGAGCTCGCGCCTTGGACGAATCAGAATGCGCCCGTGAGGCCCAGGGCCGCGCCATCCGAGCTCAGGGTGGCCAGCGGCACTGTGTCCGTATCCGGCCACAGGAAGAGCAGCGCGCCGCTCAGCACCGCCGCGCCGCCCAGTCCGTAGAGCACGCCACTGGTGGTGTTGTAGGCGCGGATGCGGCGGTTGCGCGCGGCGGCTTCCTGCTGCGACAGGTCGGGCGAGACGCTGCTACGAATGTCACGAGCCTCCAACGTGGCCCACATACCCACGCCCGCGGAGGCCACGCCCAGCGCCAGTGCGCCCCAGCCGAGCTGCTTCCGGAGGCTCCCTGCGTCGGAGACCTCCGTCAGCGTCAGGGGTGGCGGCGCCCGGAACTCGAAGCCCGCGACGGTGTCGCTGCCGAAGGGCAGGGTGAAGATGTGCTGGAAGGACGCGTGCGCGGCGCCACGTGACGCCACGCGGGGCGCTTCGGCGGACAGGGACTCCAGCCGCACGACGTCTTGCGCGGTGGGGAGCGCGTACTCCTGTGCTTCATCACCCACGCGCCGCAGGAAGACAGGGCCGCGAGGAGGCGGGCGCAGCAGGCGCAGGGACTGGCCTTGCGCGTTGTGGAACTCGGCCAGGCGCACGCCGTTGGCGTCCTCCAGCAGGTAGTGCGCGCCCTGGGCGCCGTCGACCTCGAGCCGCCGCTCCATCCCCGGGCGCAGGTCCACCAGCAACTCGGAGCCCTTGGGCGGCCGAGCGTGGAGCTGGGGGCGGAAGCGCTCGTTCGGAATGGCCGCGTTGGCGCGCTCCACGAAGGCGGCGATTTCGCGGTAGCTCACTTGCCCGTCACCGTCCGCATCCGCCGCGCCGAAGAGGCCCGAGCGCACCTCGTGGTTGAAGACACCGGCCTCGAAGGCCTCCCACTCGTGGCTCTCGCGAGCGGACGAGGTGGACAGCAGGAGGCCCACGTTGTCCGCCAGCGCCAGGCCCACCGCGCGCGTGAAGCCCGCGGGCAGAGGACGCCGCTGTCCGCCGGGCCCACGGCTGTAGGCCAGGAAGTACGAGTAGCACGCGTCGACGATGAGGTGGACGCGGTCGGCGCCGAGCTTCCCCACCACGTCCGAGGACAGCATCTGCCCGGTGAGAGGACCGTCCTCCAGGCTGACGTAGCCCTCGCCGTTGCGCACGTTCCCGTGGCCCGCGTAGACGACGTAGGCCACCGTCTCCACGCCACGGCTGCGCGCGAGGGCGATGTCCTCGCCCAGCTTTTTCACGGAGGAGGCCAGCTCCGGGTGCTTGGGGTCCAGGGCCTCGGCGGCGGCCTGCGGGTGCAGTCGGCGCGTGTTGTCGTCCATGCGCGCGAGCAGGTATGTGCGCGCGCCGAGCATGCGGAACAGGTCCAGGTATCGCGCGGCATCGTCATCCGCGAAGCGCAGCGCGGGCTGGTCCGGCTCGTGGCTGCGATTGACGCCGATGATGAGCGCGAAGGAGGCGGTGCGCGGCGGCGTCGCGGCCTCCAAGGACACTGTGCGCGGATGAGGCGGGATGGCCTCCGTCATGGAGGTCCCCGTGGCCACCACCGGAAGCAGGGCGAAAAGCAGGACGGCGAATCTCATGGGATGACCTGGAGCTGGAGCGAGGTGACATCCGCGCCGGCGGGGAGCACGGTGTCGAGGTCGCCCTGCTCCACGAGCGACTCCATCTGTCTCACGGTGAGCGGCGACTCCAGGAAGACGGCGTGAAGGGTGAGGGCCCCGGGCGCGAGCGGATGAGAGATGGCTTCGGGTAATTCGCGCAAGGTGTCCCCATCGGGGATGGGAATGGCCGAGGGGTTGCTCATCGGGTCGGTCCAGCTCGGGTGGTACCAGTAGACGCGGCCCGCGGTGTCCCGGGCGAAGACCATGAGGAAGCGGTGCGCGTCGGGGTTGCGGAAGGCGAAGGCCAGCTCCTGCTCGGGCCGCAGCGTTGGGCCTAGCAGGGTGGTGTGGCCACCGGGCGTCAAGGCGTAGGCGAGCAGCCGCGCCTGGGCCGCCGCATTGCCTGCGCCCCGGGCGGTGAAGCCCGTGTCGTCGGTGGCGGCGGAGGGCAGGCGGACCACGAGCATCGCGAGGCAGGCCACCGCCACGGGAACCAGCGCGAGGTGCCACCAGCGCGGCGCGTTGGCGCGCGCATCCGATGCGCGCCCCTCGGGCCGTGGAAGCGCGGACGCGCCGAGCCCCAATCCCCGGGCCAGCCGTGTCCGCGCATCCGGAGCGGAAGGGTCCATCCGGGCGAGGAGGAGCTGGCGCTCATAGCGTTCGCGGCAGTGGGCGCAGTCCGGGAGGTGCTCGCGCATGCGCCGTTCATCCGGAGGGGTGATTTGCCCGGAGAAGTGACGGTCGACGAGGGGGAGGATGTCGCAGGAGGGGCTCATCGGGCCTCCGGGGTGAGGAGGAACTTCTTGAGGAGCTGGCGGACGCGCAGCTCCTGGTAGGCCAGGGTGGTGCGGCGCATGCGCAGGGCGGTGGCAGCCTCGCGCTGACTGAGCTGGCGCACGAAGCGGGCCTCGAAGACGGGGGCCCACTTGGGAGGCAGGCATTCCTGGCGGAAGCGCTCCACCAGGAGGCTGGCGTCGAGCCCTGGCTCGGGGGGAGCCGGGTCCTCGGACGCTGAGGACTCCACGGCGAGCCGGGCCAGGGCGTCCGACTCACGCCGCTGGCGGCGCAGCCGGTCCACGGCGAGGTTGTGGGAGAGGATGTGCAGCCATCCCGCCAGGGAGCCACCCTGGAAGGAGCGGCGCGCGGCCTCATCGGACACGAGCCGGAGGAAGACGTCGTGAACCACGGTCTCCGCGTCCACTGCCGGGAGGATGCGAGCGGCGGAGCGGTACACCGTGTCGAAGTGGTCCCGGTAGCAGGCGTTGAGGACCCGGGCGTCCCCGGCATGGAACCGGGCAAGCCACTGGCGTGCCTCCGCCGAGGTGTCGTCGCTCAAGGGGCCACGTCTGGAGGGGCCTGCAGGGTCCACGAAATGCCCAACGTCCGGGGCGGGGAAAATGGACGAAACCATTTTCGGGCGGGCTCCGGAAAAGGAACCCGCCCGGGCGTGGAGACCTACGGCCGGCGGCGGCCCCCCAACTCCAGCATGTCGCGCGTCACCACGGCCATCCGCGTGGGACCGCTCATGGCTTCCCCACAGAAGGCGTAGACGAAGTTCGTCTGGGCCTTCCCAGCGAAGGCGGGGTGCTGGAAGAGGTCGTATTCGAAATGCCCCGTCACCAGGGCCCCCGCTTCCACGGGGGCGTCCTGGAAGCAGGGGACGCGGAGGGAAATCACCTCGGCTTCGCCCGTGCGACTGCCAATCACCACCAGGAAGACGGGGACGATGGCCACCGGGCGGGGCTCGCCGTAACCGTCGTCGTCTTTCTCCGGCCTGGGCGGAACCCGCTCGTGGGCCAGCACGGGCACCTGGAAGGTGCCGCGGATCCACGCGGGCCGGCCTTGCTCGTACAGGAACACCCGCTCACCGTGCACGGCGATGCCCGGGGCCTCCGGTGCGGGAGGACTGTCCGGTCGGGCCTTGAACTGGCGCTCGTCCTCGTCGGGGGCATACCGCACGGGCTCGGGCGGTGGAGGCTGCTGACGCATGGCCTCCAGAAAGCGAGCAACCTCCTCGTCCTGGTAGCCGCCAGGCGTGGCGCGGGTGACGTGGACCTGCACGCGGTTGGACGTGCGGTCCAGCATCAGCGCCGTCAGCACGTAGTGCCCGGGTTGTTGCAGGGCATCCAGGCGGAGCGCATCCGTCTGCTCTACGACGGCCAGGGCGCCTGTGCCCGGGGGCTCGGATGGCGGCGGGTCCTGGTCGAACAGCCCCGGCTGCTCCGGGGGTTCGAACAGTGGGGTGATGTCGAGCGTCCGGTCTTCCAGCCGCACGGCCACGAGGTGGCCGGTGCTCCATGGGTCGTAGATGCGCATCTCCTGCTGCCTGGCCGCGTACAGCGCCAGCAGGGGGATGCGGTCGATCATCACGAGGTTCGCTTCCGCTGGCGTGTCCAGGAACAGCCCATAGCGTCCCTCGGGGAGGAACTTGCGCAGCACCCGTGCACTGAACTTGAACGGGTCCGTCCAGTAGTCCTGGCCCTCGATTTCGAAGATGCCCGGTGCCATGTCCACTAGGCCTTCCAGTTCGTCGTGATGTCGAGCGCGTCGCTGGCCCGGATGTAGCGCGTGCACTCCGGGCAGTAGTTGAACTGCACCGTCTTCGTCTGGTCACCCTGGCCGAAGAGGACGCAGTTGGTGTCGAGCATGAATTCGGCGGGGGTAAAGCTCCTGGCGCCCAGGTCCTTTCCGGCGGCCTTCAATCCATGCGCGCAGTGCGCGCCCTTGTGGCCGCGGCCTGCATAGAAGAAGCCCGCGGGGATGAAGGCGTCGAACGGGATGCCTGGAATCTGGTGCTTGGAGTTCCGGCCTCGCTTGTCGGTCGCTTCACCTTTGTTCTCGATGTACGCGTGGCCCAGGTTGTGGCCCATCTCATGGCACAGCGTTCGCGCGACGCCCTCGGCGGTGCCAAGGCCCATGAACGGCGTCATCCTTATCTTCCCATGGACGGCGTTGGCGTTCGCCCCCAGCTGGAAGTGACGGAGCCCCACGGTGACCACGATTCGGTGCTCGTAGCCGTTCCAGCTCAGGTACTGCCAGGGGTCAGTGGGGTCCGTGTTGGGCAGCTTGATCTTGAACTTCTGTGAGGAGACGAAGTCGACCCACTTCGAGGCTTCCGCCTCGGTCGTTGGAAGCACCTCCGTGGGCGCCTCCCAGTAATCCCAGAGGGAGTTGAGGTCGCTTTGTCCTGGCTCGTCCTCCTGCCAGATGACCTCCTTCCCCAACCACTCGGTGTCGCCCTGTCTGCGGAAGCCGGTGATGCGCCAGTAGACCTTCTCCACGCCCCATCGGTCCGCGGCGCCCTTGCACACGGGGTTGCGCAGGGCGGCGAGCTGCCCTTTGACTGTCGCGTGCTCCACCGGGGTGTCCTGGGCCTCGAACACGGCCACGTACTCTCCGGGCGTCGCGGCGGCCACGCTCGCGTCATCGTCGGACAGCGTCTTGGGCAGCATGTCCGTCCAGACGAGCATGAACCGGCGAGGATCCGCTGGCGCATTGTTGAGGGCGAGGTCCCGGAGGGCATCCAGGTCGGTGGGGGCCAGGTACGTACAGTTCTTGTCCGCGGTGAGCCTGGGGTGGACGTACGCGCCCGGCATGATGAAGGTATCCACGCCCCCTCGCGCCGACAGCAGGGTATTGATGTGGGCCGCCGTGTAGACGGCGCAGAAGGCATCGGGGAAGTTCAGCTCGATGAACAGCGGGTCCAGGATTCGCTTGAGGGCGGCCTCGAAGTTCGCGTGAGGCCTGGGGGCCGCGTTGTCGTTGTTGACGATTTCGTCCCAGCCCTGGCGCAAGTCGCTGTGGGGGACGACGAACTCGGACTCCAGCCGCCGCCAGTTGCAGACCCAGAGTTCGTCGTCGCCCGTGCCGTCATCGAAGCCGACCTGGATGTGACAGCTGTCGCCGCCGGCGTAGCCGAGCTGGACGTGGAACACGCAGCTGCCACCATTCGCGGGCAGGGCGAGCTGGGCCTTGTAGACGAGGTCCGCCGTCCCCGGCGCCGCGCCCGGGTCCGTGCTGGTCTGCTCCGCGCCGTTGAGGATGAGCGCCGGACGGGGCGTGGTCCGCTTGCTGTTGGTGGCCTTGAAGGTGACGCACACGCTGAGCTTCTGGTCCTTCAATCCGAGCGCCCGGTCATGCGGTGCCACCTCCACCCGCATGATGTTTCCGTTCTCCGTGCCGTCCTGGAGGGGGCGGTTCACATACTGTTTCCAGGGGGTGGCCTCCGCCCTGCCGTCGGCGTGCGAGATGATTTTCGCCGTCCACGGAAGCTGGGAGACCTTGAGCGTGTAGCTCGCGGCCTCTTCCGTGGAGGCAATCTTCTCCTCGAGCTTCCATGGGGAGACGACCTCGAGTTGGTAGGCCTTCTTTTCGAGCGGGCCGGTCCAAGCGCCTCCCGTCACCGTGGGCTTCTCGGTCTTCTCACCCTGCGCCAGGGAGAAGGTGAAGCCCTCCACCGAGCCCTTGGCGCCCTCCTTCAACTGGACGGCGAGTTTCAGGTGCTTGGGCCAGACGCGGAAGGTGTCCTTGCCAGAGAGGAGCTCCTCCTGGGCCGGCAGCTTGTACTTCCACGAGATGACGTAGTTGTCCTGCCCGGGGGGGACCTTGCCGCAGGTGTGTTTGTGGCTCTTGGCCGTCGCCGTCTCTTCCTTGTCGTTGCCATCCGTGTTGAGGAGGGTGAACTCGACGTCTTCCTCGGTCTCGACGCCGGCCAGGTCGATCGGATCGCCCTCATAGACCTCGTATTGCATGTGGAATTCCTTGTCGGGATGGGCTCAGTCGAGCTTGGGCTGAGGGGAAAAGGAGGCCCGGGCGGAGCCGGAGCGCTGGGGCGTGGCACGGGCTTGGGCGGAGCCCGAGGGCTCCGAAGCGAAAGTGGCCTTGGCGGTGCTCGGAGGCCGCGAGGTGACGGTGGCCGTGGCGGAGGCGGGGCTTCGCGATGCGCCGGGGTCCTGGGGGACGCCCGAGCGGGATGTCACCTGGGCCTTGGCGTGGAGCGGAGGCCGGCTCTTCACGGTGGCGACGGCCTTGGGAATCACGCACCGGACGGGGACGATGATGCTCTTGGTTTCGCTATCGCCCAGGGAGAAGGGCCCGGGAGGCGCGTCGATGCGGTACTTCCTGGCATGCGCGCCCGTGAGGGTGAGCTGGAGCGAATAGGCGCCAGCTTGCAGCGGGCGGAATGTGACGGCGCCCGAGTCGACGGCGGTGGCACCCTGCTGTCCCGTCGGGCCGTTGAGCTGGACGGTCGTGTCGCCGATGAGCTGTGCGTTCTCAGGGCACCACACCTGGACCACGACGGTGGCCGCGGTGGCGGGGCAGCGCATGACGGGGGCGCCCGCATCCGGGGGCACGTTGGCGACGTCCTGGGTCGCGCGGTCGGTCCAGTCAGCGGTTGGTGGCATTGGGGACCTCGCCGCCTTGCTGCTTCAGCATTCGGAGAATCATCCCGGCCTTCTCCTCGGAGGGAATCGACGTCGAGCGCAGGATGGCGCCGCTCCAGGCCATGGCGACGGTGTCCTCGAAGCCAGGGCCTTTCACCACGACGAGGTCGGTGAGCAGGGTGATGCTCTTCGGGTCCTGGATGCCGTGGCGCTGCGCGGTGGCGGCACCCGCCTCGACGAGCGCGAGCGCGGCGGCGGGGCTGAGGGTGCTCATCCGTTCGGGGAAGACGCGCCGCAGGTGCGCGAGCTGCCGCTCCTGGACGCTGGGCGTCGCGGGATTTTCGAAGGCCTGCATCTGGGCGGCGCGGATGGTCAGCGCGCCCTTCCAGGGGCCCTTGGCGACGCCGTGGCCGGGGGCGGAGCGCCGGCACGTGGTGGCCCAGGTTGTTGCGTCGTAGCCCGGCGTCGTTGCATCCGCGAGCACCTGGCCGAGCGCGAACAGCACGGCCTGTGGCGTTTCTCCCAGCCCCTGCCGGTGCGCGGTGGTGAGGCCCGCTTGAAGTCTCCGGAGGGCTTCGGACTCGCCCAGGGCGCGGTACTCCCAGGCGTAGTGTTGCTTCAGCGAGGCCAAGGCGTGCCGCAGCAGCGCCGATGACGCCGCTCCCGCCACGTGGTTCCAGGAGTACATGGGGGGTAGATATTGCACGTTAAGCGGGGTAGGCGGGAGGACCTGGCTGGCAGGTCGAACTCGCCTGACGTGAGAGCGTGCCTCCCAAATTCACTCAGGCATTCGCCCAGGCCACCACCGCGCGCTCCAGCCGGTTCGCGGCGAGGTCCTCGTGGTGGAGGAGGACGTAGGCTTGGTTCGAGCCCCAGTGGAATCCCGAGGCGTTGTCGAAGTCGATGCGCAAGAGTTGCGCGTACGCATGAAGGGCACTGTCACGCCCGGGAGGCGGTACGAAGGAGTAGGGTTCGTCGAGCCCCGCGCTTCGGTGGCCGGACAGTCGGTGGAGGCCAGGGCGCTGCTCATCCTCCAGATAGCCTGAAGGCGTCCACGCGTTCCATGCATCGTGGAGTTGCATGAGCCCAGCAGGTAGCGGCGCTTCCCACTCGGCACCTCCCGGGAGTGACCAGCCGGGGATGAACTGCATCCGCGTTTCCCAGCGGCCGACGCATCGAGGCGGCGAGACAGGGCGGGCGCGCGCTTCGGTGGGGTCCGGATACCAGCGCACACGGAACGCGCTGGCGGTGCAGTCCGGTGCGCGAAGATTGCGGTCGAGCGCGAAGAGGCCACGGCGCGGCAATGTGGCAGGTGTGTCACTCAGTTGAGCGAAGTTGAGCTGCCCGAGGAAGTGGAAGCCATCCCACGTCAGGTCCGCCTCTTCGACGTAGGGGATGCCGCCGAACTTGCTGTCGAGCGTGGAGAGCACGGGCTGCGCGGCCCTGTGGCCCATCAGTCTGTGGAGGATGGAAGGCCGGAGGGGCGAGCGAGCGACGCGCTCCGAGCGGATGTACAGACACGGTGAAGGCGCCGTTTCGAGGAACCGCACGACGTCGGACTCGAGCCCTGGTGTTTGAGAGCGGAGCAGCCGCCGGAGGTCCTCGGGGAGTTCGAGCGGGGGTCTCATGATGTCTCGGCGCCCAAGCCTGCTCGCTTCATTGTCTGGGCCACCCGGACGTGGACGATGGGCATCACACCCACCCCCAGACGGGTTGTCGAGCAGCCTGACGCCAGAAGCAGGACCAGCAGCACGACCCAGCCGCTCATCATGAATGTCCCCCAGGGATGAGTGCCCGCCGCGTCACCCCCGTGTGACGGGGGCGGCTACTCCGGCTTCTTCGCACCCGTCCGCTGCCAGAACTCGCGCAGCAGAATCGTGGCGAAGCGGGAGTCATTCAGGATGTACCGCCGCCACAGGCGCTTGGGCTCGTTCACCAGGCGGTACAGCCATTCGAAGCCCGCGCGCGAAATCCAAACGGGCGCGCGCTTCGCCGTGCCGGCGATGAAGTCCAACCCCGCGCCAATGCCAATGGCCACCGTGGGGCCCAGCTTGGAGGTCACCTGCGAAATCCACACCTCCTGCTTCGGGCTGCCCAGCGCCACCAGCAGCAAGTGCGGGTCCTTCTCGCGAATCTTCGCGACAATCGGGTCGTTCTGCGCGTCACCGCCGTCCACGCGCACCATGGGCGAATCCCAGCCCACCACCTCCACGCCGTACTGCTCGCTGACGATGCGGCCCACCTTCTCCGCCACGCCGGGGCCCGCGCCCAGCAGGAACACGCGCCACTTGCGCTCCGCCCCCAGCTTCATCAGCGGGAGGATGAGGTCCGAACCGGCGATGCGCTCGGGCAGCGGCACGTCCATGGCGCGCGAGGCCCAGACGATGGGCATCCCATCCACCACCGAAATCGTGGCGCGTGAGTACGCCTCGCGAAACTGCGCGTGGTCCTCGGCCAGCACCACGTGGTCCACGTTGGCGGTGAACACGTAGCCGCCCTGGCGCGAGTCCACCAGTCGGCCAATCTCCGTCACCGCCTCCTCGAAGGTGAGCTGGTCGATGGCGAGCTGGCCGATGTTCAGGCGCGCTCGGCCAGTGGTGAACGGGGTCTGCGGGGGTACGGGCGTCGCGGCGGAGCTCATGGCTTCTTCACCGTCAGGTCGAGCACGGTCATGGAATAGGGCGGCAGCCGCTGGGTCAGGGAACCCGCGGCCTTCGCACCGGGAGTCTGCTCGGTGAACCCCCCAGGTGCGCCCGAGTAGCCCAGCACGCGCACGCTGTCGAGTGTCCCGCAGCCCTTGAGTTGAATCTGCGCCTGGGCGGCCTGGTCCGGGTCGAAGTTGAGCACCACCGCCACCATCTTCCCGCCCGCCTCGTCGCGCGAGGCGAACACGCTGGTGCCCTCGGCGGCCTTCGCGGGCACCCACCAGTCCTGGAAGCGGCTCCCCTTGCCGTCGAAGTTCCGGAACGCGCGGAACGCCCAGAACACCGGCGAGCCCTCAGTGGGGTACTGCCAGAAGTAGGCGGAGTAGATGTTCTCCTGCGCGAAGCGGCCCAGCGTCTCGGCCTGGGCCAGGCCGCCGCTCATGTGCCGGAAGGCGCCGAAGTTGTACTCGCCAATCGAGATGCGCAGGCCCGGGTAGTTGTCGGCAATCCACTCCTTCATGCGCGGGATGAGGCGCACGGGCTCGCCAATCCAGGACTCGTCCTTGTACGTGGGGTCCCACAGCCCGCGCGTGGAGCGGATGCGGCGCGCGTTGGTGGCGGGGTCCGTGTTGCCCTCCAGTCCGACTCCGACGTTCGTCTGTGGATAGAAGTGCAGGTCCACGATGTCGAGCAGCCGCACGCCCGTCTTCTTCTCGTGCTCGCGAAGCTGCCGCAGGTACCAGGGCAGCAGCGGCATGTTGCCGTGCGCGCGCCGGTCCGAGTGCGGCATCTTCCCCGGCGTGAAGTCCGCCGCGGACCACAGGTAGTTCGTCCAGCCCCACTCGGCGGGGCCCGCGATGAGGCCCTCCGGGTCTTCCTTCCGCACCACCGAGCCGTAGGCAATCGTGCGCTCCAGCAGCCCGTCATACGACAGCGGCTCCGGGTGCACGTCGCGGTGCGTGGAGTTCCAGAGCATGGGCTCGTTGTCCAGGATGTACGTCTGGACGCTGCGCTGGCCCCGCTCCTGGTCCTTCTTCCGGATGGCGCGGATCCACTCGGCGATGAACTCCGGTGGGGCCTCGGTGCTGGTGAGCGTCGGCGCGCCGGGCTTCAGCGGCGTGCCATCCCGGGCGAGCCCGTTGCCCGAGCCGTTGTCCTCCTGCTGCTGCGAGCCGAAGCGCGACACCGGGAAGCCCACCGACTTCGCGTCCTTGGCCACCCAACCCAGGATGGGCACCGTCAGCGCGGACGTCATGCCGTGCTTGCGGTTGGACTCCAGGAAGTCGTCGTAGCTCAGGCCGATGTCGACGTTCTGGTAGAACCAGTCGTTCGCGGTGTTCCACGCGCCGCCCAGCTTCCAGTTGTAGCGGGACGTGGGGTTGCCGCCCCAGCGGCGCGTGGTGGCACCCACCTCGTACTGGTGCTTGTCGCGCTTCTCCGTCAACCCGTCGAAGGCGATGCCGTAGATGAGCGGACTGATGCGGTGGCTCGGCGCGGTGCAGTCGATGGTCATCGGCGCTTCGCGGCCACTGCCCTGGCCCGTGCGTCCGCCCCCCGCAGCCAGCGCGGCGGCCAGTTCGGGCGGCAGCGGCACCAGCGACACCTTGTCGAACAGCACCCATTCACGGCCCACGCTCTTGGACGCGCGCAGCACCACGCGGTCGAACGGCTGGCCGCGCGGGTTGAGCTGCTCCATGGGGATGACGATCTCCGACCACTCACCGTCCTTGCGGACCTGGAGCTCGGGGATGATGGGGACGCGTGGGAAGCTGGCAGCGCCCGGAGCGTCCAGGCGGACCTCCAGGAACTCGCCGAAGGACTCCGGAGCGCTGAACCGGAACGACAGCGCGCCGAAGGTGCCCTCCAGCTTGGGCCGGTAGAGAATCCACCCGGCGTAGTTGAACAGGCGCATGCGCGCCGGCGCGCCCTTGGGGAGCTCGCGCTGCGCCCAGCCGAGGTCCTTCCAATCGGAGGACAGGCCTCCGTCGTACAGCATCACCGGCGTGGTCTGTTCGGTGCCGGCGCCCGGCGTCGTGGCCGCGGCGCCGCTCTTATCCGTTGCGTTGCTCGTGCCCGGCGCTGCCGTGGCCGCGCTGCTCGCTCCCTGCGCTTCCGCGCCGACGGCCCGCGCCACCGTCACGGTGCCACCGGCCAGCAGCGCACCCGCCAGTACAGCGGCGCCAGCCTTCGTCCGCGAACGCATCACTTCATCCTCCATGGGCGGCGCCCGCCCCACCACGCTAGAGCGCGACTTCGTCCGTGTCCTTGCGCGGGAAGATGCGGGCGGGAATCCCCACGGCCACGCTGTCCGGCGGTACGTCCTGGAGCACCACCGCGTTGGCGCCGATGCGCGAGCGCGCGCCGATGCGCACCGGTCCCAGGATGCGGGCCCCCGCGCCAATCCAGACGTCATCCTCGATGACGGGATAGCCGTTGTCCTTCGCGGTGCCCACGGTGTTGTTCCCGTAGAATCGCACGCGGTCGCCAATGCGCGCGTCGCCGCCGATGACGACGCCCAGGCTGTGCACGAAGTACACGCCCTTGCCGAGCGTGACGTCCTTGCCAATCTCAATCCCCATCACCGCCGTCTGCGCCACGCGCAGCACGTGGTTGACCAGGGGGATGCGGTAGGCCAGCGCGGCCTCGCGGGCGCGGTTGAGCGCGGTGATGCGGTACGAGTCACTGGTCAACACCACCTTGGCAATGGACTTCGCGTCCGAGTTGCCATTGGCGGCCTTCGCCAGCTCCAGCGCATCCGTGACGAGCGAGCCAATCATCGATTCCCTGGCCTTCAGCATGGTGTGTGACTACTCCCCCCGGCCCTGCAGGTAGCGGGCGACCTCGCGGGCAATGCCCGTCCAGCCGCCGGCCTCGCCGCGCGCGCCGCGCAGATACTCCATCCCGTACACCACGGAGGTGCCGGCGAAGGCGGCCTTCTCCAGGCCCAGCTTGTCCGCGGCGTTGGCGGCGTGCATCACCGCGCGCGTCAGCACGCGTGACGCGTCCGGCGCCACCAGGGTGGCGGCCAGCAGCGGGCGGGTGAGCGGGTTGGTCTGGAAGAGCAGCCGCCACGGATTGACGTCACGCACGTCTGGGTGCTTCCGGGCCACCTGCGTGTCGAACATGCCGTAGCGGTGCGCGCGCTTCAGCCAGCGCTCGAAGGACACGTGGTCACTGCCGTGCAGCACGTACGCGTCACGCGCGAAGACGAAGGCGCATCCGGCCTTCTCCAGTCGCACGCCCAGCTCCACGTCCTCCGACTGGCCCAGCGACTTGTCGAAGCCGCCCACGCCCACGTAGTCCTCGCGAGGGAAGGACACGTTGCCGGTGAACAGGTGAACGCCACGGGCGCGGGCGCCGGGCGTGGAGAGCTCCTCGGCCATGCGGTTGTTGAGGTACGCGTACCAGCGCTCGAACAACGGCATGTCGCCAATGGACGGATCCGGCCGGATGCGGCCCAGCACCACGGTGCGCGAGCCCTCCGGGTGGTGGGCCAGGTGCCGCTCCAGGAAGTCCGGGGCCACCTGCATGTCGTCATCCGTGACGAGCACCACTTCGCCCCGGGCGGCCATGACGCCCCGGTGCCGGGCGGCGGCGGCGCCCGCGTTCTGCTGCACCTCCACGCGCAGGGTATAGGGCAGGGCCAGGGCCTGCAGCGGCTCGCGGGTGGGCTCCTTGGAGCCGTCGTCCACCACGACGACCTCGAACTGCTCGGGCGGCAGCGTCTGCCCGGCCAACTGCCACAGCAGCCGGGTGATGAGGGGCAGCCGGTTGTACGTGGCGATGACGACGCTGAGCCGGGGCGCGAAGGTGGAGCTCATGCCTTCTTCTTCTGGGAAGACGCCCGGCGCTGCTTCTTCGTCAGCCGGGGAAAGGTGACGCTGCCGAGGAAGCGCTCGCGGCCCACGAACTCCAGTGTCTTGTTGGCGGCGCCGAAGTCCGTCTCGCCCAGGGTGACGCAGAGGAGACAGCCGTCGGCGGCCAGCGCCAGCGGCAGGCTGGCCGGACGGGTCATCAACGAGTCGATGACGGCGACGACACGCTCGCCCCGGGACACACGCTCGCGCAACTCCAGCACCTTCTGCGCGGCGGCCGTGGGCGACAGGCCGGTGGCGTCTTCCAGGTGGATTTTCTGCGAGTAGGCGTAGGGCGCGCCCGCCTCCAGCACGGCCGTGGCGGCTTCCAGCGCCGGAGCACCCGGGTGGGCCGGCACCACCGTGAGGAAGCTCCACGCGTGGCGCTCCAGGGCGAACCACAGCCGTTGCAGCGCCGGGGACGGAATGGCGCTGTCGGTCGAGGTGGCGTCGGCGGGAGGTGCGCTGGAATCGGCTGCCATGGGGAGGGGCTCGGTATAGCGCAACGCGTGGCGTCGGCCCAACGGCCTCTCCGGGCAGTCCGGGGCGCGGCGGCCCGCCTGGCTGCCGCGGAGCGCGCCTGTGACGCTCGACGGTCAGCGCCTCCCAGACCGGGCGTTCCGTCGCGTGCTCCCCAGGCGGCCCGGCGGGGCTCGCGAAGCCCTCCCCACCGCGCGCGTGAAGGGCGTGTGACGGGCTGGGTACGCCCCTACCCACGCCGTGGCAGGGGCAGGCAGGCGTGTTATGCCATCCACTGTGCAGAAGATTGGCTATTTGATTCCCGAGTTCCCCGGACAGACGCACATCTTCTTCTGGCGCGAGCTGCAGGCGCTCCAGGGGAAGGGCGTGACGCCGGAGCTGGTGTCCACGCGTCCGCCTCCCGCGCGCATCATCTCGCACAGCTGGGCGCGCGAGGCCATGTCGCGTACGGAGTACCTGACGCCGCCGGGGCCGCTGGGGGTCGCCAAGGCCGCCGCGGAGGTGGCCCGCGCCATGCCCACGGGCTGGGCCCGGTGCCTGGCCTCCATCGCCCGAGCGGAAGGGCTGGACGCGAAGGGCCGCGCGCAGCTGTTGGCCTTCGCCGTCATGGGCGGCCGGCTGGCGTCGCTGGCGCGGGAGCGGGGCTGGACGCACGTCCACGTCCATTCATGCGCCAACGCCGCGCACGTGGCGCTCTTCGCGAACCTCCTGTCGGGGTTGCCCTACAGCCTGACGCTGCACGGGCCGCTGTACGACTACGGCCCCAACCAGCGCGAGAAGTGGCGGCACGCGCGGTTCGCCTTCGTGATTACGAAGAAGCTGCTCAAGGAAGTGAATGACGAGCTGGCCGGCGCGCTGCCGTCGCGCATCGAGCTGGCGCCCATGGGCGTGGAGCTGCGCAAGTTCAACCGCTCCGTTCCCTACTCGGCGTGGACGGGTGAAGGCCCGCTGCGCATCTTCTCCTGCGGCCGCCTCAACCCCTGCAAGGGCCACGCGGACCTCATCGACGCGGTGGGGATGTTGCGCGCGAAGGGGCTGGACGCGCGGCTGTCCATCGCGGGCGAGGACGAGGCCGGCGGCACCACGTACCGCAAGGTGCTGGAGGCCAAAATCCAGGAGACGGGCCTGGGCGACGCGGTGACGTTGCTGGGCGCGGTGAGCGAGGACACGGTGCGCGGTGAAATCGAGCGCGCGCACATCTTCTCGCTGGCCAGCCTCCAGGAGCCGTTGGGCGTGGCCATCATGGAGGCCATGGCCATGCGCGTGCCCGTGGTGGTGACGGGCGCGGGTGGGGTGCCGGAGTTGGTGGATGACGGTGTGGACGGAATCCTCGTGCCCCCGCAGCAGCCCCGCACCCTGGCGGACAAGCTGGAGACCGTGGCGCGCGACGCCCAGGAGGCCCACCGGCTGGGCGAGGCGGGCCGCCGCAAGGTGGAGACGACGTTCAGCAGTGAGCGCAGCGCGGACATGCTCGCGCAGATGCTCCAGCGGGCGGTGGTGTAGCGGGCCACACGGTAGGAGGTCCCGCCGCGCTGGAAGGTGTTGCCAGGCCGTCATTGGCCCGGTGCGGGCCTTCGGCGGACTGGTGGGTGTCCTGGGGCGGCACCATGATGGGGCCGTCCTGACCGGGGGGCGCTGGGTTCGCCCGCCTGGCAGAGACCCGCGGGCACGGCGGGTTGGACCCGTTGCCAACTCCCCCCACGGCGCATGACCGCCTGGGGTCAGGCACGAAGGGAGGCATCGCGGGTGAAAATGCCCGAGCAACCCACGTTCCATGCGCTCACCCGGCTGGAGCCGCTCGCCACGAGCGTCCTGCTGGTGGACGACAACGCGGCCAACCTGCTCGCGCTGGAGGCCGTCCTGGAGCCGCTGGGCCAACGGTTGGTGAGGGCGTCTTCAGGTCCGGAGGCCCTGCGATGGCTGCTTCGGGAGGAGTTCGCCGTCATCCTGCTGGACGTGCAGATGCCCGGCGTGGACGGCTTCGAGACGGCCCGCCTCATCCGCCAGCGCCAGCGCACCCGCTACACGCCCATCATCTTCCTCACCGCGCACGGCCGCGACGAAGCCCACCTGGTGCACGGTTACGCGGTGGGCGCGGCGGACTACGTGGTGAAGCCCTTCCATCCGGACGTGCTGCGCTGGAAGGTGGAGGCCTTCGTCGGGCTGTACCTCCAGCAGCAGCGGCTCCAGCGGCACGAGTCCGCGCTGTGGGCGCGCGAGCGCCGGATGCTGGAACAGCAGGGCGAGCTGCGCTTCCGCCGGCTGGTGGACACCATGCCCCAGTTCGTCTGGGAGCTGCTGCTGGACGGCACCATCGGCTACGCCAACCGGGGCTGGCTGGACTACGCGGGGCTGTCGCCGGAGCAGGGGCGGAAGTGGAAGGACACGCTGTACTGCCTGCACCCGGAGGACGTTCCCAGCCTTCGGAACGCCTGGCAGGAAGCCCAGCGCAAGGGCCAACCGCTGGAGCAGGAATGCCGGCTGCGGCGGGTGGATGGCGAGTACCGCTGGTTCCTGACGCGCACCATTCCAGAGCGGGACGAGAAGGGCCGGCTCGCCGGCTGGGTCTCCACGGCGACGGACATCGACGACGCGCGCCGGGCGGTGGAGACGCTGCGGGCGGCCAGTGAGGCGAAGGACATGTTCCTCACCATGGCGGCGCACGAGCTGCGCACGCCGCTGCAGGCCGCGCGGGGGTATGCGCACCTGGCCTCGGTGAAGGCGGGCGACACGCTGGCGCCGGGCGTGGACAAGGCGCTGCACGGCATCCACCGCAGCGTGAATCGCATGGCGAAGCTGGTGGAGAACCTGCTCGACGTGGGGCGCATCCAGCGGGGCGAGCTGCACCTGGAGCCGAAGGCGCTGGACGTGGGCGCGCTGCTGCGCGACGTGGCCGAGCACTTCGAGCCGCTGCCCGAAGGCCAGCTCATCGAGCTGGACGCCCCCGAGGGACTGGTGGTGCCGGGAGACCGCGAGCGGCTGGACCAGGTGTTCACCAACCTGGTGTCGAACGCGCTGCGCTACTCACCGGAGGGCGGACGCATCCGGCTCGCCGCCCGCGAGGAGGCGGGACGCGTGCACGTGGAGGTGGTGGACCACGGGCTGGGCATCCCCGGCGAGAAGCTGGAGGACATCTTCGAGCGCTTCGGCCGCGCGCACGGGATTTCCTACGGCGGGCTGGGCCTGGGGCTGTCGATTGCGCGGGGCATCGTCGAACGCCATGGCGGGCGCATCTGGGCGGAGTCTCCCGGCAGCCAGGGCATGGGCAGCACCTTTCACGTCGTGCTGCCGGTGGAGCCGGGCAAGCCCGCGCCATGACGCCGCCGGGCCACCTGCCTGGGGTGGCGGAAGAGGGGGAGGCGGATGGAGCCCGAGGCCGAGCTGGTCCACGAAGACGAGCTGCGTGACGCGTGGCCGGCGCTGTCGGCGCAAGAGCGGGTGGATGGTTTCCACCTGCTGCCGCCCGAGCGCGCGCGGGACTTCTTCGCCACCCTGAAGCCTCCAGCGCAACTGGGGCTGCTCGAGGCGCTCTCGTCCGGGGAGCGGGGCACGTGGCTGCGGGCGATGGCGCCGGATGACGCGGCGGATGTCGTGCAGCGGCTGTCTCCCGAGGCGCGGGAGGCCTGGCTGGCCCTGCTCGACGCGCCGTCCCTGCGTGAGGTGCGGGCGCTGCTGGCGTATGGCGAGGACGCAGCGGGTGGGCTGATGAACCCGCGCTTCGTCCGCGTGCGGCCGGAGATGCGCATCGACGAGGCCCTCAGCTACCTGCGCCGGCAGGCTCGCGAGCAGGTGGAGACCGTCTACTACGCCTATGTGCTGGACGCGGCACAGCGACTGGAGGGCGTGGTCTCCCTGCGCCAGCTCTTCCAGGCCACGCCGGACAAGGCGGTGCGGGAGGTGATGCGCACGGAGTTGATCCGCGTGCGGGAGGACACGGACCAGGAGGTGGTGGGGCGCCTCTTCGCCCGGTACGGCCTGGGGGCCATCCCCGTGGTGGACGACCAGGGGCGGATGAAGGGCATCGTCACCGTGGATGACATCGTCACCGTGGTGCAGGAGGAGGCCACCGAGGACATCCAGAAGGTGGGTGGCACGGAGGCCCTGGGGGCGCCGTACCTGGAGGTGGGCCTGCCCGCCATGCTGAAGAAGCGCGCGGGCTGGCTGCTGGTGCTCTTCCTGTCGGAGATGCTCACCGCCACCGCCATGACGCGCTACCAGGACGAGATTGCCCGCGCGGTGGTACTCAGCCTCTTCGTGCCGCTCATCATCTCCGCGGGAGGCAACGCCGGCAGTCAGGCCTCCACGCTGGTCATCCGCGCGCTGGCGCTGGCGCAGCTGCGCCTGCGGGACGTGGGCCGCGTGCTGCGGCGGGAGCTGCTGTCCGGCCTGTCACTGGGGCTGGTGCTGGGCTCGGTGGGCGTGGCGCGCATCCTGCTCTGGCAGGTGCTGTTCCACCTCTATGGCGAGCACGCTTTCCGGGTGGCCCTCACGGTGGGGCTGGCGGTGCTGGGCGTGGTGACGTGGGGGACACTGGCGGGGTCGATGCTGCCGTTCCTGCTGCGGCGGTTCGGCTTCGACCCCGCGAGCGCGTCCGCGCCCTTCGTGGCCACGCTGGTGGATGTCAGCGGGCTGGTCATCTACTTCACCACGGCGGAGCTCATCCTCCGTGGCACCCTGCTGTAGCCGCCGCGCTCAGCGCTGGCTCGCGGCGGGAGGTGGTGCGTCCTCGTTGGGGTAGGTGATGGCGCCCGGTGGTGGCACGGGCGCCGCGGGCGCGGGGCCCAGCAGCCGGCTGTGGGGCATGGGCCACGCGCCGGTGTGCACGGCGAGCTTCCCCGTCATGGCCACGGCCAGCGATATCTGGAACGTGCAGATGTACGAGATGATGCCCATGTCCCCGAACACCTGGTTGATGTACGTGGCCACCAGTCCCACGATGATGAGCGCGGCGGCGCGGTACTCCGAGACGTCGGTGCGGTGATACGAGCGCACCACCAGGTAGATGGTGACGGCCAGGTACATCCACACGCCCGTGTAGCCCAGCAGCCCTCCGAACGCGAACAGCCCCAGCAGTGAGTTGTGCGGGTGGAAGCGGTACTGGGGGAAGACGAAGGCGATGTCCGGCAGTGGGATGGGCTCCAGGAACTCGTGCCCGTAGCCGGTGCCCAGGATGGGGAACTGGGCCCACGTGGCAATCATGTCCAGGTTCTCGATGTCGCGGTAGTCCAGGTTGCCTTCGCCGCCCTGGCCGTCAATCAGCGAGCGGATGGTCTGCACCGGCGCGAAGACGGACGAGCCGGAGTTCCACCCCGCCGCGATGTACACGACGATGATGGGCGCGAAGAACGGCAGCGTCCGCACCAGGAACCGCTTCAGCGGCGTCCACGGGTTGATGAGGAAGGCCGCCAGCAGACAGCCGGCGAAGCTGACATAGGCCAGGCGCCGGTCGTTGAAAATCATGCCAATGCCAATGAAGGCGATGATGGCCAGACCGCGCAGCATGTGCGCGGACTTGGGCTTCTCGATGAAGCGCATCGTCGCCACCAGCAGGGCGAAGACGAACGTCATCGAGTCGGAGTGGGACGTGGTGTACTCCACCTCCACGCCCAGCTCGTGCACCACGACCATGGCGAAGTAGGTGCTCACCGCGGACTTGGTGAGGCCAGCCAGGATGATGGTCTTCGCGAAGGCGGGCCAGTCCTCCGGGCCCCGCATGGCGTAGTGATACATCGCCACGATGAAGGGCATCATCGCGGCCTGGTGCCATTGCCACAGCGAGTTCTTGATGTCCCCGCCCCGGGCGATGCCGCGCACCTCCATCCAGAGGATGGCGACCAGGGACAGCGCCACCACGGCGATGAGCGGCCGGGGCATGGGCAGCGGCTCCGGGTCGATGGTTGACTTCGTCACCCGCCGGTACATCGCCAGCCCCATCAACCCGAGGATGAGCACGTCCACCAGGGGGAAGCGCAGCGCCCCGATTTTGGTGATGTAGCTGAGCTGCGCGAACATCAGTTCGCCCAGCGGGTGGAGCGGCGAGGGCCACAGGCCCGACTGGGGCCGCTCTGGCACGTAGTCCACCGCCAGGACGAGCCAGGTCACCACCAACACCGGGTACTTCACCGGCACCTTCAGGATGACCCACACCACCCCCAGGCACAGCACGGGGGCCAACGCGACCACGGGGTGGATGACGGCGCCGCCCACGGTGGCCAGCACCAGGAAAGCAAGCAGTGCGCCGTAGCGCAGGTAGGGCGGCCGGTCGGGTGCGTACATCGAGACCCGGAGGAGGCTACATCCGGAGAGCGGGTTGGGATAGATGGAGTGGCACGTATGCCTGCTCCCCGCCCACGCGTCCTTCTGATTGCCGAGCTGTGCAACCCCGACTGGGTGAGCGTCCCGCTCGAAGGCTGGTCGCTCTACCGCGCTCTGGCCGAGGTGGCGGACGTGCACCTGGTCACCCACGTCCGCAACCGGGAGAACATCCTCAAGCAGGGCGTGCAGGAGGGCTCGCAGTTCACCGCGTTGGACTCCACGCCTGTGGAGAAGCCGCTCGACAAGGTGGGCGAGGTGCTGCGGGGAAAGACGGGGGTGGGCTGGACGACGGCCACCGCGCTGAGCGCGCTGCCCTACTACTACTTCGAGGAGGTGCTCTGGCGCCGCTTCGGCCCGCGCATCGAGGCGGGTGAGTTCGACCTGGTGCACCGCTACACGCCCATCAGCCCCACCACGCCCAGCACGCTGGCGGCGCGGTGCAAGAAGGCGGGCGTGCCCTTCGTCATGGGGCCGCTCAACGGTGGCCTGCCCTGGCCCAAGGGCTTTGGCGGCGCGCGGCGGCGGGAGAAGGAGTGGCTGAGCTACATCCGTGACGTTTACAAGCTGATGCCCTTCTACAAGTCCACGCGGGAGAACGCGTCCGCCATCATCACCGGCTCGCGCGCCACGCGGGGGCAGGTGTCGGGGCAGTGGCAGGGCAAGACGGTGTACGTGCCGGAGAACGCCATCGACACCCGGCGCTTCGGCACGGAGAAGTCGGAGGGCCCGGTGGAGTTGCCCCTGCGCGTGGCCTTCGTGGGCCGCTTCGTGCCGTACAAGGGCATGGCCATGCTGATGGAGGCCGCCGCGCCGCTCATCCGCGAGGGCAAGGTGGTGCTGGAGTACATCGGTGACGGCCAGGAGATGGCCAACCTCCGGGCGCAGGCGGCGCGCGAGGGCATCGAGTCCGGCGTCACCTTCGCCGGCTGGGTGAAGCACCAGGAGCTCCAGGGCCGGCTGGCGAAGAACCACATCTTCGGCTTCCCCAGCGTGCGCGAGTTCGGCGGCGCGGTGGTGTGCGAGGCCATGGCGCTGGGGCTGGTGCCCATCGTCATGGACTACGGCGGCCCGGGGGAAATCGTGAGCCCGGCCACTGGCTTCGCCATCCAGATGGGGACGCCGGAGGAAATCGTCCTGCGCGTGCGCGAGGTGCTGACGAAGCTGGCGGCGGACCCGTCCGTCATCCGCCCCATGGGCGAGCGCGCCCGGGAGCGCATCTTCAAGTACTTCACCTGGAGGGCGAAGGCGGAGCAGGTGCTGGAGGTGTACCGCTGGGTGAAGGGCGAGCGCGGCCAGCCGGACTGGGGCATGCCGTTGGCGGACTGAGGCGCGGCCTCACTCGTCCAGGTCCAGCTTGCGGTACAGCGTGCGCCGGTTGATGCCCAGGATGCGCGCGGCGGCGGCCTTGTTGCCGCCCTGCGCCTCCACCACCCGGCGCACGTAGGCGCGCTCCACCTCTTCCAGGGGCGCGTCTTCTCCCGAGGCACGGCTGAGCAGCGACGTCAGGCCGCTGTCGCCGCCGCCCGGCAGGTCGAAGTCCTCCGGCACCAGCGTGTCGTGGTCCGCCAGGGCCACCGCGCGCTCCAGCAGGTTGGCCAGCTCGCGCACGTTGCCGGGCCACGCGTGGGACATCAGCCGCTTCAGCGCGCTGGCGGACACGCCCAGCACCTCGCGCTGCTGCTGCTCGCCCAGGCGCCCGAGGAAGAAGTCCACCAGGGGCAGGATGTCCTCGCGCCGCTCGCGCAGCGGGGGCACCTCGATGCGGATGACGTTGAGGCGGTAGTAGAGGTCCGCGCGGAAGCGGCCTTCGCGCAGCAGCACCTCCAGCGGCTGGTTGGTGGCGGCCAGCACGCGGGCGCGCACGGGGGTCTCCGTGCTCGAGCCCAGGGGCCGCACGCGTCCCGTCTCCAGGGCCTGGAGCAGCTTGGCCTGCACCTCTAGCGACAGCTCGCCCACTTCATCCAGGAAGAGCGTCCCGCCGCCGACCGACACGAAGACGCCGGCCCGGTCCTCGCGCGCGTCGGTGTAGGCGCCGCGCCTGGCGCCGAACAGCTCGCTCTCCGCCAGCCCCGAGGGCAGGGCCGCGCAGTTGAGCTGGAGGAAGGGCTGGGTGCGCCGGCTGCTGGATTCGTGGATGAAGCGCGCCAGGGCGCTCTTGCCGGTGCCTGTCTCGCCGGTGAGCAGCACAGTGGCGTCGCTGCGCGCCGCGCGGCGGGACACCTCCAGCGCCTTCTGCATGGCGGGGCTGCGAGCCACCAGCCCGCCGGGCGTGTCGCCGGGGACGGCCGCGCGCAGGCGCACGATTTCGCGGCGCAGTTGCCGCTCTCGGAAGGCGCGCTCCAGCGTGAGGACGAGCGCGTCGATGTTGAAGGGCTTGGTGACGAAGTCGCAGGCGCCGGCCTTCACCGCCGCCACCGCCAGCTCCACGCTGCCAAAGGCGGTGATGAGCACCACCAACTGGCCCGGCTTGCGCGTCAGCAGCGCCTCCAGCACCTCCGTGCCGCGCATGCGGGGCATCTCCACGTCGGTGATGATCAGGTCGAAGGACTCGCGCTCGAAGAGGGCCAGCGCCTCCTCGGGCGAGGTGCGTCCCACCGCCTCGTAGCCCCGCGCGTCCAGGGATTCGCAGAGGAAGTCCACCACCCCCGCGTCATCATCCAGGATGAGCAGGCGCTTTCTGGGAGTGCTCATACCGCCCCCGTTCCTTCTTCCTTCTCGGAAGGAATGTGCACGATGAAGTGAGTGCCCTGGCCCTGTCCCTGGCGTGACGTCACCGTCACGGCGCCGCCGTGCTCGGAGATGATGGCCTTCACCATTGGCAGGCCCAGGCCCGTGCCGCCGTGGGCGCTCCAGGTGGTGAAGAAGGGCTCGAAGACGCGCTCCAGCGCCGCGTCATCCATGCCCACGCCGGTGTCCTCCACGGACAGGCGCACGCCGTGGCGCTCGCGCAGGCCGGGGGCGGGCTGGAAGGTGGACGGCGCCAGCGTCACCCGCACCTCGCCGCCTCGGGGCGTGGCGCGCAGCGCGTTGGTGAGCAGGTTGAGCGCCACCTGCTGCAGCCCGTCTCCGTCCGCCAGCACGCGTGGGAGCGGCTCCTCGGAATGGAAGGTCAGCCGGACGTCGCGCCTGCGCGCGTCGAACTCCAGCAACTCCACCACCGCGCGCACGGAGGCGAGCGCGTCCAGGGACTCCAGCTTCGACGGTTTGCGGCGGGCCAGGTCCAGGAGCTGGCGGACGATGCGCTCGATGCGCTCCGACTGCTCCACCAGGATGCGCGCGTTGCGCCGCACGTCGTCGGGCAGTTCGGCGCGCGCGGCCAGGGCCTGGGCCCGTCCGTTGAGGATGAGCAGGGGGGAGCCGATTTCGTGTGCCAGCCCCGCGGACAGTTGTCCCACGGCGGCCAGCTTGTCCACGCGCCGCAGGCCCGCCTCCAGTGCCAACCGTGACTCGGCCTCGGCCGACAGCCGCTGCCGTGCCTCGCCCAGCTCCTTCACCATGCCGTTGAAGGCGTGGACGACCTCGCCCACCTCGTCGTCACTGCCGGGCGTCACGGTGGCCGTGAAGTCGCCGCCGCGCACCGCGCGCATCGCCCCCACCACGCGCTCCAGGGGACGCTGGAGGTAGAGCATCAGCAGCAGCCAGCCCACCAGGGAGATGCCAGTGATGAGCGTCAGCACCGACAGCACGGTGGAGCGGCTGGTGGACTCCAGGTCCTGCCGCAGCCCGTCCAGCGGCTTCACCACGGCGAGCGCCCCCACCACGTTGGTGTTGTCGTCGCTGTGCAGGGGCAGGACGATGAGCAGGTGCGACAGCTTCTTGGGGCCCGCGAAGTGGGTGAGGGAGTGGTGCGTCTTCAGCACCCGCCGGGAGGCATCCTCCACCAGGTGTAGCGTCTGCGAGCTGCCCGGGGAGCGCACCAGTGGCACGGCCTGGGCGTCGAAGACGAAGACGTCCACGGTCGGGTCCCGGTGGTCCAACGACTCGAGGATTTCGTTCACGTCCGCCGCCTGCCCATCCCGCAGCGCGTTCTCCATGGCCACCTGGAGCGCCGTGGCCAGCAGCCGCGCCGCCTGCTCGGTGGCCGTCCGCAGGTCGTGCTCCTCCTTCTGGAGTTGGCTGTAGCCGTAAGCGCCCAGGATGACGGCGCTCGTCAGCGTCAGGCCCAGGCCCAGCTTCGTGGAGATGCGCACGCCGGGCACTGTGGCGAAAGTGCACAGGTGGTTCAATAAGCACCAGTTGCGCCTGCTCGCTGAGCGTCGCCGTCCTCAATGATTCTCGTGGGTTGAACGTCTGACGCGGTGGACCGGGACTTGCCCAGGGGCTGGGGCATGAACAGGACCCTGCTCCTTGGCCTCTGGGCCTTCTCCGTCGCCTGCTCGGGCGCGGGCACCTCCTCCGCTCCCGCCGAGCGCGCCGCGCCCGCCCCCCTGAAGGAAGGCGTGGTGCAGCTCGCCGAGGCCTCCCGGGCCTTCGTCACCGTCACCCCGGTGAAGGCGGACGCCAGCAGCGCGGCGCTCCAGGCCCCCGCGCGCGTGGCCTTCCGGGACGGGGCGCTGTCGCGGCTGGTGGCGCCCCTGGCGGGCCGGGTGGTGAGCGTCCACGTGCGCACCGGCGACACCGTGAAGCCGGGCGACGCGCTGGTGACGCTGGACTGCCCGGAGGCCGCGGCGTCGCGCACGGCGGTGGCCACCGCGACGGCGACGCTGCGCGAGGCCCAGTCCGCCTTCGAGCGCGAGGCGCGCATGTTCGAGCAGGGCGTCACGACGGAGCGTGAGCGCCTGTCCGCGGAGACGCGGCTGGCGGAGGCGCGGGCGGAGCTGGCGCGGGCGCAGGCGTCCGTGGGCTTCGTGGGCACCGGCGGCGGCACCACCGTGGTGCTGCGCGCGCCGATGGCGGGCACGGTGCTGAGCCGGAGCGCGGCGGAGGGCATCGCCGTGCAGCCGGGCGGGGACGTGCTGGTGGAGGTGGGGGACCCTTCTGCGCTGTGGGTGATGGCGGACGTGTTCGAGCGTGACCTGCCGCTGGTGCGTGAGGGCGCGCGGGTGCGGGTGACGATGCCGTCGGTGCACGCGCCGCTGGAGGGGACGGTGGACTCGGTGGGCGCGGTGGTGGCGAGCGGCTCGCGGACGGCGCCGGTGCGCATCACCCTGGACACGCAGGAGCAGGGACTGCGGCCCGGCATGTTCGGGCGCGTGCGCATCGACTCGCCGGACGCCAGCCTGACGCTGCCGGTGGAGGCGGTGCTGCTGCGCAACGGCAAGGACTCGGTGGTGTACGTGCAGCAGGACGCGGGCACCTTCGTGCGGCGGCCCGTCGTCGTGGCGCAGCCGGTGGAGGGACGGGTGCAGGTCATCGCGGGCCTGTCACCGGGGGACCCGGTCGTCACCCGGGGCGCGCTGCTGCTGGATGGCGCGGCGGACCAGCTTCTCTAGGCGCGGCGAGGACACCCACCCATGCTGCGAGCACTCATCGCGTTCTGTGTCCGAAGCCGCCTGCCCGTCCTGCTGCTGACGCTGGGCATCGGCCTCTTCGGTGTGAAGGCCTATCTCGAAACGCCCGTGGAGGCGTTTCCGGATGTCACCAACCTCCAAGTGAATGTCATCGCGCAGATGCCCGGGCTGGCGCCCGAGGAAATCGAGCGGCAGGTGACGGTGCCCCTGGAGCGTGTGCTCAACGGCACGCCGGGCATGGTGCAGATGCGCAGCGAGAGCCTCTTCGGGCTGTCGCTCATCTTCCTCACCTTCGATGACGGCGTGGACCCGTTCAAGGCGCGCACCATCGTCGGGGAGCGCATGTCCAACGCGGACACGCCGGACGGCGCGGACGTGCGGCTGGCGCCCGAGGCCACGCCGCTGGGCAAAATCTACCAGTTCCGCGTGCTGAGCGACCGGCACACCCTCACCGAGACGCGTTCGGAGATGGAGTGGAACATCGCGCGGCACCTGCGCCAGGTGCCCGGCGTGGCGGACGTGCTCAGCCTGGGCGGCTTCCTCAAGGAGTTCCACGTCCAGGTGGACCCATCGCGGCTGCTCGCGCACGAGCTGACGCTGGCGGACGTCACCGAGGCGCTGGAGCGCTCCAACCGCAACGTGGGCGGCGGCTTCCTGCGCCAGGGTGACCAGGAGTTGCTCATCCGCGGTGTCGGCTACCTGCGCGGCGCGCAAGACGTGCAGAGCATTGTCCTCAAGAGCGAGGACGGCACGCCAGTCACGGTGGGCGACGTGGCCCGGGTGGTGGCCTCGCACACGCCGCGCCGCGGGTCGGTGAGCCACAACCTGGACATGGATGTCACCGAGGGCGTCGTCCTGCTGCGTCGGGGTGAGAACCCCAGCACGGTGCTGGAGGGCGTGCACGCCAAGGTGGAGGAACTGAACTCGCGGGTGCTGCCAAAGGGCATGCGCATCGAGGCCTTCTATGACCGGAACGACCTGGTGGGGCACACGCTGTCCACGGTGCACCACAACCTGCTGCACGGCGCGCTGCTGGTGGTGGCGGTGGCGTGGCTGTTCCTGCGCAGCCTGCGCTGCTCGCTCATCGTCGCGTCCGTCATCCCCCTGGCGCTGCTGACGGCCTTCATCGGCCTGAAGATGGTGGGCCTGCCCGCGAACCTCATCTCCATGGGGGCCATCGATTTCGGCATCCTGGTGGATGGCGCGGTGGTGCTGGTGGAGAACGTGCTGCACGAGGCGGGGGTGCAGCGGCCCCGGCGGCGCAAGGAGATGCTGGGGCTCATCCTGCGCTCGGCGCTGGATGTGGCGCGGCCGACGTTCTTCGCGATGGCCATCATCATCGCCGCGCTCATCCCCGTCTTCACCCTGGAGCGCGTGGAGGGCCGCATCTTCCGGCCGCTGTCGCTGACGTACAGCTTCGCGCTGGTGGGCGCGCTCGTCTTCGCGCTGACGGTGGTGCCCGCACTGTGCGCGCTGCTGCTGCGGCCGAAGGACGCGGAGGTGAAGGAGCCGAAGCTGCTCACCACCCTGCGGGAAGGCTACGGCCGCGCGGTGACGTGGCTGATGCCGCGCAAGCCGCTGGTGTTCGCGAGCATGGCGGCGCTGGTGCTCGTCACCGGCGTGGTGGGCTCGCGGGTGGGTAGTGAGTTCCTCCCGGAGCTGGACGAGGGTGACATCAACATCTTCGTGGAGATGCCGGCCAGCATCTCCCTGGGCAAGGGCGCGGACATCCTCCTGGAGGTGCGGCGCAGGCTGCTGGACTTCCCCGAGGTGAAGGAGGTGCTCGTCGAGCAGGGCCGCCCGGAGGACGGCACGGACAACGAGGCCGTCAACATGGGCAAGACGTTCGTCCGCTTCACGCCCGAGGAGACGTGGCGCAAGGGCTGGGACAAGGAGCGGCTGGTGCGGGAGATGCGCGCCTCGCTGCTGGAGATTCCGGGCGTCAGCTTCAACTTCTCGCAGCCCATCAAGGACAGCGTGGAGGAGGCCATCAGCGGCGTGCGCGGCAAGGTGGTGCTGAAGATTTTCGGCACGGACCTGGCGGCCATGCGCGGCACGCTGGAGCAGGCCGTCACGTCGCTGCAGAACGTGGAGGGGGTGGTGGACCTGGGGCTCTACCGCGACTCCAGCGTGCCGCAGCTCCAGGTGGTGCTGGACCGTCCCGCGCTGGCGCGTGCCGGCATCGACGTGGCCGCCGCGCAGGACCTGGTGGAGACGGCCCTGGGCGGCCGGGTGGTGACGGAGCTGTGGGAGCAGGAGCGGCCCGTCCCGGTGCGCGTCATCCTGCCGGGCACGGAGCGTGACGACGAGGCGCGCATCGGCGGCATCCTGGTGCCCACGGCCAGCGGTGGCCATGTCCCGCTGCGCGAGGTGGCGCGGCTGGAGAAGGCGCTGGGCCGCGCGAGCATCAACCGCGAGGCGAACAGCCGCACCCTGGCGCTGAAGTTCAACGTGGAGGGGCGCGACATGGGCTCCACCATCCAGGAGGCCATGGCCACCGTGGAGCGCGAGGTGACGGTGCCCGAAGGCACGTTCCTCAAGTGGGGCGGCGAGTTCGAGAACCAGGAGCGCGCGCTGGGTCGGCTGGCGGTCATCGTGCCCATCTCCTTCCTGGTGGTGTTCGCGTTGCTCTACGCGGCGCTGGGCTCCATGCGGAGCGCGAGCGCGGTGCTGGCGGGGGCGCCCTTCGCGATGTGCGGCGGCGTGCTGGCGTTGGCCATCACGGGGATTCCGTTGTCGGTGAGCGCGGCGGTGGGCTTCATCACGCTGCTGGGGCAGGTGTGTCTGGCGTCGCTGCTGGTGGTGAGCGCGGTGGATGACCGGCGGAAGGCGGGTGAGGCGTTGGAGACGGCGCTGCCGGCGGGCGCGGCCAGTCGCTTCCGCGCGGTGCTGATGACGGCGCTGCTGGCGATGCTGGGGTTGATGCCGGCGGCGCTCTCCAGTGGAGCGGGCAGCGAGACGCAGCGGCCCTTCGCGGTGGTCATCATCGGCGGACTGGTGACGGCGGTGCTGGTGTCGCTGTTCGCGTTGCCGGCCTTCTACGCCGTCATCGTGGGGAAGCATGCCGCATCCACGGGCTCGCGGGACGACGAGGACGAGGACCTGGACTCCGGTGTGGAGCACATCGGTTCCAAGGGGCACGGCCCGGAGCAGGGCACCTCGGGGGTGGCGGCGTGAGGCGCTTCAACGGGACGGGCGCCCAGCGGGCGCCAGTGGCGGGGCAGCCAGGCGGGCGCGGTGGTGAGGCGCGGTTCGGAGGACTCGCCGGTGGTCACTGGCGTCAGGGTGAGGTGGCGGCATGAGGCGCTTCATTGGGACGAGAGTCCGGAGGTCTCCTCCGGGCGTGGTGTCCGCGGGTGGTGGCGGTGCACAGCGCGGCATGGCGGGCCGAAAGGCCCGGCACCGCTGGAGCATCGATGCTCTTCGGCGGGACACCGTCTTTGGACCCGTTCTGCGAAGTGGTGTGCGTTCAGCGAACGGTGGCCTGAAGCGCTTCATGCCGGTGCGTGCCCACTGGGCGGTGCCGGAGACGGAGCCATGCGGCGCCAAGCGAGGCTTCAGCACAGAGGAAGTTCCATGGCTGTCGTTGGTGTCGGAAGGCCTTCAGGGCGAGACGGAGGTGACGGAATGAGGCACTTCACCGCGTGGGGTGTGCTGTGTTTGTTGATGGCCGGGCCTGCCCGGGCGGAGCAGGCCGATACGCCGTCTCCAGGTCGATTCGCGCTGGCGCAGAACCAGTCGGATACCCCGCCGGACCGACTCATGCTCGCGCAGACGCGGTCCGATACTCCGCGGGACTCACTCACGCAGGAGCAGAAGCGGATCGAGGTGGTGCCTCCGGAGCACATCACGCTGGAGCAGGCGCTGTCGCTGTTGGACGAGCGCAGCCCGTGGGCCGCGGCGGAGCGCTCGCGCATTGACGTGGCGGCGGCGGACCGTGTCGAGGCGAGCATCCTGCCCAACCCATCGTTCAGCTACGGCACGCAGCTCCTGGCCGCGGGCGTGAACACCGGCTCGTCGGTGGTGCACGAGTTGTCGTTGGAGCAGCCCCTGATGATTTTCGGGCAGCGCGGCGTGCGCCGTGAGTTGGCGGAGCGCAACGTGTCCGCCGAGCAAGCGCGCGTGAAAGCCTCACTGGCGGAGCGCGCGCTGGTCGTGCGCGAGGCCTTCGCGGCGCTGCTGACGAACCAGGAGGAACTGAGCGTGCTGGAGGAGACGGCGGTGGACCTGGGGCGCGTGGAGAAGGTGGTGAAGGGCCGGGCGGCGGCGGGTGACTCCAGCCGGTATGACGTGGAGCGCATCGAGGTGGAGAGCCGCGCGCTGGAGGTGGAGGTGCTGAACGCTCGCGTCAGCGTGGCCGACGCCTCCGGACGGCTGGCCGCGTTGCTCGGCATTGATGGGTGGCACCCGAAGGCGCAGGGCTCGTTGCGGACCACCGAATCCCTGCCGGACCTGCCGCTCCTGTGGGAGTCCGCCCAGCAGCGTCGGCCGTCGCTGGTGGCGGCGCGCGCGCGGCAGGCCGTGGCACGAGGTGGTCTGGACGTGGCACGCAGGGAGCGGCTGCCGGTGCCGTCCGTGGCGGCGGGTGTCATGTTCACCCGGAACGAGCAGAGCACCATCGCCCTGGTGGGCGTGGGACTGCCGTTGCCGCTCTTCGACCGGAACCAGGGCGCCGTCGCCCGGGCATCCGCGGAGATGCAGGCCGAGGCCCGCGCATTGGAAGCAGAGCTGGCCGAGGCTCGCGCGGAGCTGTCCCGGGCTCACGCCGTCCTGGAGGGCCGCAAGGGCGCGTTGGCGCGGCTGGAGCACGACGTGGTGGAGCGGCTGCCCACGGTGCGCCGGATGGCCGAGGACGCCTACCGCGAGGGGCGCGGAGGCATCCTGGAGTTGCTGGACGCGTTCCGCTCGCTCAAGGACATGCGAGTGCTTCACCTGAAGCAGCAGGAGACGGTGAAGCTCGCTGAGGCCTCGGTGCTCTTCGCGGCGGGGTTGGACACGGCGCCCTGACGGGAGCTTGCGCTCGCGCTTGGCGGAGGTGCCCCGGCATGGCGGGGCATCACGCCAGGCGCGGGCGTGGGACTCAGGGAAGGGTGGGCACGCGGTCGAAGTCCATGGTGCTCACGGGCGCGAAGGCGTCGAAGCGGTCCTCGCGGTGGTCCAGGGCGTGGGCCTTCTTGGGCCGCTTGCGCGGGCGTCCCCGCCGGCCGGCGCGGCAGCAGGGGCGCCATCCGCTCTCATGGCTCATCCGGGACCCGTTGCTCCTTCATGCCGTCAACGATGCGCATCCGTCCGCCCGGCTGCACGTCCCGGATGAACTGCTGGTGCGGTCATGAAACGAACTCTTAGGTCAGCTCACGCAAGAACTGCACGACCACTGCTCCCAGTCGCTCGGGTTGGTCAAACGGAAGACCGTGGGAGGCGTTCTGTACCTGTTCGATTCGCACACGTGGGTTGAGGCTCCGCAGTTCCATTGCCATCTCGAGCGTGACGACGGGGCTGCGGCCTCCAATGATGAGGAGGGTCGGGACGTCAATCGCGCTCATCACGTCGCGATACTCGGGGTTGGGCGGCGTGAGAACGTCGAAGGTGCCCAGGCGGGTGTTCAGTCTCGCCTCGGCAAGAAGGTCGATGATTTCGGGCGAGCGATGCGGGTTGCGGGCTCGGGCTTGTGCAACGAGTTCAGACTTGTGCAAGCCGAGGGCCTGGCGGTGTTGGTCGGCGACGTCGCTGTCGCGCACCTCGCGTTGGCGCTCGGGGCTCAAGAATGTCGGGTCGACCAGGATGAGGCCGCGGAGGCCCCCCGTCCCTCGACTCGCCACCACCGCGGCGGTCATTCCGCCCATCGAGTGGCCAAGCAGCACCGGACGAGAGAGCTCCAGACCGCGGATGATGCCCACGACGTCGTTCGCGTGGTCGTCGTACCGGTAGCCGTGGTGCGGCGTGCTCGAACCGCCGTGCCCTCTGGCGTCGGGCATGACGACGTCGAATTCACCTTCGAGCACACGCGCCAGGGGAGTCCAGCAGGCGCCGTTCCCCATCAATCCATGGAGCAGAACGACGGGAGGGTTGGCACCTCCGGTTCGGAGGTAGTGGATGTTGATGCCGTTCGTTTCGCAGACTCCACTCATCCAGGTCGTCATGGAACTGTTTCTACCTGAACGCGAGGCCAGTTCCCTGCGAGCCAGGGCCCTTGGTGCCCCGCTGGCGGAGGCCTCGGTGCTCTTCGCTGCCGGCTTGGGCTCAGTGTCCTGAGGAATCGGAGCCGCTCGCGCCTGGTGGAATCATCCCTGGGAGCAGGGGGACCGCACCAAGCGCAAGCGTGGGACTCAGGGAAGGGTCGGCACGCGGTCGAAGTCCATGGTGCTCACCGGGGCGAAAGCCTCGAAGCGGTCCGCGCGGTGGTCCAGGGCGCGGGCCTTCTGGATGAGGGCGCCCAGCTCCGCCACGTCATCGCGGGCCTTCAGCGGCTGGCCGACTTCCTCCCAGAAGGAGAACAGGGCGTCATAGGTCAGTGGGCGCACCCAGTAGGAACCGCGCAGCTTCTCGGCGAAGGCGGCGGCCACGTAGGACAGACGCGTGGGCGGCGTGGCGCGGCCGTAGGCGGAGCGGAGGACGCTCGATGGCAGTGCCTTCTCGATGAGCTTCGAGTCTCCACCCTCCGGCGCCTTGTAGCGGATGCGCAGCGTGCCGAAGGACGCGGATGGCTCGGTGAGCTTCACCTCGTAGAGCGCGGTGACGGCGTGGCCTGCGCCGATTTCACCCGCGTCCACGCGGTCATCGGCGAACTGCTCCTTGGTGAGCATGCGGTTCTCGTAGCCGAGCAGGCGGTAGTGGGACACGGCCTTCGGGTTGAACTCCATCTGGAGCTTCACGTCCTTGGCCACCACCTGGAGCGTGCCGGTGAGGTTGCGCACGAAGATGCGGTGCGCCTCTTCAATTCGGTCCACGTAGGCGTAGTTGCCCTCGCCCACCTGGGCCAGGCGCTCCATCAGCACGTCGTTGTAGTTGCCCATGCCGAAGCCGACGGTGGACAGGGTGATGCCCTTCGCAGCGCGCGAACGGATGCGCTCCCAGATGCTGTTGGCATCCGTGAGCCCGGTGTTGGCCACGCCATCCGAGCAGAGGATGACGCGGTTGATGCCGCCCTCCACGAGGTGAGAGGCCGCGAGCGAATAGCCCATCTCCAGGCCCGCCTGGGCGTTGGTGGAGCCCTCGCTGTGCAGGCTGTCGATGGCGGCGCGGATGATGTGTGCGTGCACGGCGCTGGTGGGCTCCAGCACCTGGCGCGCGGTGGAGCCGTACACGACGATGGAGACCTGGTCGCGCTCATCCAGTTCGTTCACGAGCAGGTGCAGTGCGCGCTTCACCAGGCCCAGCCGGTTCTCCAGGTTCATGGAGCCGGACACGTCGATGACGAAGACGAGGTGGCTCGGCTTGCGCTGCGGGCGGCTGACCTCCCGCGCTTTCACGCCGACGTGGACCACGTGGTAGCCCTTGCGAACGGGAGACGGGAAGCCTTCCACCTGGACGCTGAAGGGCGCGCTGCCCTGGTGCGCGTAGCCGTAGTCGAAGGTGTTGACGAACTCCTCCACGCGGACGGCCTGTTCGTTGGGCAGACCACCGCGCTCCAGGTAGGCCCGCGTCAGCGTGTACGACGCGGAATCCGTGTCGACGGAGAAGGTGGAGAAGCGCTCCTCCTCCGTGTTGACGGTGGGATTGACGCCGTACCCCTGGAAGTACATGTGGAAGGGGGAGACCGGCGCGGGCGTCACGGCGGGCGCAGGGGGTTCGGCCTCCCTGAGGACGAGCCGGGGCGCGCTCGGAGGCTTCGGGGGGCTCGGACGGCCCAGCGGCTGCGAGGGCAGGATGGAGGACGGTGGGCCGTTGAGGGACACTCCGTGGGGGCGACTCATCGCGTCGGGGGGCTCGTAGACGCGGGTAGCGCCAGTCCGGCCACCCGGACGGGCGACAGCGATGCGCTTGATGAACTCCTGGTCGACGTTCACGCCCATGGTCGTGGAGCCCACGTCGATGGTCGGTGGAGCGCCGACGATGCTCACCTCCTCATCCATCACCTCGGGGAGTAACTCCACGTTGACGACGATGGTCCGGTCGCGTCGCAGTTGGATGGAGGAGCGTGTGTACGGCTTGAACCCCTGCTTCTCGAAAGTCAGCGTGTAATCACCCGCTGGAAGCCCAGAGATTCGGTAACGCCCTTGTGCATCGGTCACGGTTTTCAACTCGCCCTGAAGGCTGGGCGAACTCGCGGTCACGGTGACATCGGCAAGGGGAGGTCGCTTGTTGGAATTGAGGACCGTCCCAATGATGGTGCTGGTGTTTGGATTCGTGCCGGCATCGGGCTGAGCCAGCGCGGGAAGGGCGAACAACAGTAGGAAGACGCACAGCACACTGCGAGCGACGGAATGCATCGTGGGCCACCTCGGAGGAACAAGAGGTGGCCATCTTCCAGATAGCGCTCGTGACGAACGTCATGGGCGCCTCGCCTCTTCATCACGGTTCCAGCATCAATCGCGCGCCAGGGTGCCGGGGATAGAACGGGTCCGGGTGGGCTGACCAGGCAGTCGCCACGTCGAGAATTTCCGTGGCCTCCGTGTTGAACCCGAGCCGTTGGAGGAGCAGGCCGGTCGACACCGGTGGACGTCGAGAGCTGTTGGCTGCGCTCGACACCTCGCGCGAAGGCATCGCCCGCGAGCAGGTCCGAACTCCATCCACGCATCACGATGCCGAGGTCATCGCCGCGTTCGATGAAGAGGGCGTTGGATGATGTCTGGCAGGTCAATGGGAAGGGGCATCGCCGCCTTCATTGGGTTTGCCGCGCCAATCCACCCGAAGGAGCGGCTTGTCCGGCGTCAACGCCCAGTCGATGAGGCGGCGAACGAAGCCGGGGCCCACGGCGGTGGAGTCCCAGGCGGGGACTCGCACTCGAATCCAGCAACCGCCTGCGTCTGGGAGTCCTGGAAACTCCCGGCCGAGGACGGCCAGGAAGCCCTCCTCGGCGGGTTGCTCCAGCGGATACAAGACGTGGAACCGCTTGTCGTCCGCGATGACGTGCAGGACTTTTTCCGGTCCATCCGCTGCGTCCACCCACCAGATGAAGAGGCGGTCTTCCCGGTGGAGCTTGCGTCGTCCCTTGGTGCGCACGCCCATCCGCGTTGACTCCTCCCAAGCCGCATCGGCTGCCCGCGCCGTGCCGTTCCTACACACGAAACTAAAGTCCAACTCGAGTCTCATGCAAGACAGCCTGCGCAACTGCGCCCGTCCTCCCATCGCTGACGTTGTGCGCGGCCTTGACGGTGGCGCGGGACTCGGCTCGGCCTGCCGCGGCGTGCGGCAGGGTGGCGCCGCCCCGTGTTGGTGACGGTGGCCCCCGAGCATGACGGGGGGCGGCGTCAGTCTCGCTCCCGTCGTCGTTACGGCTCGTCGTCGAGGTCTTCGAGCTGCCCGGCTGCAACGTCGCGGTAGAAGGGCACCACTTCTTCGGCGAGCACGTCCCGCATTTCCTGGCGGGCGCTGTCGAAGTCACCCGCGCGCTTGTGCTGGTACATGCGGTGAAGCGCCCGCATCAGGCGCCAGGAGCCATCCTTGATTCGGCGCATGGCTTCTCGCAGAAGTTCTGTTGCGCCTGCCTCGGACTGTAGCGCGGTGTCCGCGTCGCTGATGGCCACTTCTCGCGCGGTGCGCCGGAGCAAGCTCCGCACGTCATCCGTCAACTCCAGCGGGATGCCTTGATTCAACACTTGATGTGCGAGGGCGCGCACCGGGTCCCAATCGGGGCTGTCGTCCATTACTTCCTCCGCGTCTTTCTTCCGGGCTTGCACATCGACACGGGCCACTCTTCTTGAGCCTCGCAGCGGCGCAGGCACTCGTAGCAAGGGCCCGTCCACCCAGGCGCCGTCTTGCAGTCGCCGTAGAACCGAATGCACTCGCGCCGCCATTCGGGAAGGCCCCCGTTGTGGGCGTCGTCCCAGATGACGGGGGCCTCTTCTTCCTTGGTGGCCTCATCCATGGCCGTCTTGACGCCTGCCATGTACATGGCGGCTTCGCTCGCCGTGAGGCCGCACGCTTCGGGGACGCCAGGGTTGCGCTGGATGCAGCACGACACGGTGTCAGAGCAGGTCGCTAGTGCGTACGCATCGCGGCGGCTGGCGGTGCCGGTGGCGCTGCTGGAGCAACCCAGCACGAGGGTAGCGGAGATGCACATCAGGGCGGTTTGGGTGTTCCGTTTTCGCATGTTGGGCCGGAAAAACACGGTCCCGCTTCATGCGTCTATCACCCTGCATAGGTAGTCGGCAGGGGGGGCGCCGCCCCTTAATTGCTACGTAGCGCGGCGTCCTAGGGGCGTTGGGCCGCACTCTGAATGCCCACCAGATCTGACGTGAGAATGAGCCCGCTCTGGCTGCCCGCGCCGCGCCGTTCCCATGCACGAAACTAAAGTCCAACTTGAGTTCCGTGCACACCGCCGTGCATCCCTGCACGAAACTCAAGTCGAACTTGAGTTCCGTGCACATCGCTCGCGCTACCGGTTCTCACCCTCACGCGAGGTCCGCACCCACTCGCCGCGCTTCTCCGCGCCGGGGCCGCGCAGCATCAGCCACACCTTCCACACCACGTAGACAGGGGCCCAGGCCAGGTCCAGCAGCCCCCGGATGCCCACTCCGGACACCCACCAGCCGCGCAGGACGTACGCGCCCAGGCTCGCCACGCTGAAGCCCGCCACGCCCAGGGCCCACGGCATGGGCTCACCGGAGACCACGACGAACGCCCCGGCCAGTACCGCGCAGCCCACCGCCGCCAGCACCAGCTGGCTCAGCGGCGGCACCAGTACGTCCATGGCCAAATCCAGCAGCGTGCCGTCCCGCTTCCGGAGACCCTCCTTCAGCAGCGGCCACCCGTGCAGCTTGCGCATCTGCGCCC
>NZ_JAAEAH010000055.1 GCF_010998615.1 Myxococcus sp. CA023
GCCTGTACACGGCGGAGGCGGGGCGGGCGCAGGGGCGGCCGGTGTTCGCGATGCCCGGTGACGTACGCCAGGAGGAGGCGGCCGGCTGCAACGCATTGCTGCGGGACGGGGAGGCGGCGGTTTGCCTGGGCCCGGATGATGTGTGGAGGGTGCTGAAAGTCGACCCTCTGGCGGCGGTTCCTCCTGGGACGATGGGCTCATGGGAGGACCTTTCCGTGGAAGCGAAGGGGGCCTTCGCGATGTTGGACCGGGTTCCCCGGAGCTTCGACGAGGTGCTGGTCGGCAGCACCTTCTCACCGGCGGCGCTCGCCAGCGCGCTGGTGGAGTTGGAATTGACGGGGCTGGTCATCCAGCACCCCGGAAGGCTGTACGAAAGAATCTAGGTAGGAGAGTCATGGCCACGCGGACGAAGAAGAAGGTGGAAGAGACTGAGGCGGCCGAGGAGAAGGCGCCCGCCAAGAAGGCCGCCGCCAAGAAGGCCGCCGCCAAGAAGAAGCCTGCGGCCAAGAAGAAGACCGCCGCGAAGAAGACGGCGGCCCGCCGCCGCACCAAGAAGGGCGACGAGGACGAACTCCCCACCGTGGAAGCAGACGCGGAGGAGGAGGTCACGCCCCGTGGCAAGGGCCCGCACTACCTGGTCGTCGTGGAGTCTCCCGCCAAGGCGAAGACCATCAAGAAGTACCTGGGCTCCGGTTACACGGTGAAGGCCTCCGTGGGCCACGTGAAGGATTTGCCCAAGAGCAAGATGGGCGTCGACGTGGAGCACGACTTCCAGCCCGAGTACACGGTCATCAAGGGCAAGGAGAAGGTCCTCAACGAGCTCAAGAAGATGGCGAAGTCGGCCGACCGCGTCTTCCTGGCCACGGACCCCGACCGCGAGGGCGAGGCCATTGCGTGGCACATCAAGGAGGAGCTGGCGCATCCCGACGCGCTCCGGGTGACCTTCAACGAAATCACCAAGAAGGCCATCCAGGAAGCCATCGCGCAGCCGCGCCAGCTCAACCAGGACAACTACGACTCGCAGCAGACGCGCCGCATCCTCGACCGGCTGGTGGGGTATCAAATCTCCCCGCTGCTCTGGAAGAAGGTGCGCCGTGGCCTGTCCGCTGGCCGCGTGCAGTCCGTGGCGGTGCGGCTCATCGTGGAGCGCGAGGACGAAATCAAGGCCTTCGTCCCCGTGGAGTACTGGACGCTGGACGCGCTGCTGGAGGGACCCGCCGGCCCGCCGCCGTTCAAGGCCAAGCTGTCCAAGCTGGACGGCAAGAAGGTGGAGCTGAAGGAGCGCGTCTTCACGGAGAGCCTGGTCGCCGAGCTCCAGACGGCCAGCTTCGTGGTGGCCAAGGTGGACCGCCGCGAGCGCCGCCGTAACGCGCCCGCGCCGTTCATCACCTCCAAGCTCCAGCAGGAGGCGGCCAACCGGCTGTCCTTCACCGCGAAGAAGACGATGACGCTGGCGCAGCGCCTCTACGAAGGCGTGCCGCTGGGTGACGAAGGCCAGACGGCGCTCATCACGTACATGCGTACGGACTCCACCCGTCTGTCCGACGACGCGGTGAAGCAGGTGCGCGAGTTCATCGACGGCAAGTACGGCAAGGACTTCCTGCCCGACGAGCCCATGGTGTACCGCAGCAAGAAGAGCGCCCAGGACGCGCACGAGGCCATCCGGCCCACGTCGCTGGAGTATCCGCCGGAGCGGGTGAAGCCCTTCTTCGAAGCCATGGGCGAGGAGGACATGTACCGCCTCTACGAGCTCATCTGGAACCGCTTCGTCGCGTGTCAGATGAAGCCCGCCGTCTATGACCAGACCAGCGCGGACATCGCCGCGGGCCGGGCCACCTTCCGCGCCTCCGGCAGCACGCTGAAGTTCGCCGGCTACCTGGCGGTCTACGGCGCCGGCCTGACGCCGGAGGAAGAGGCGGAGAAGGAGAAGGCCAAGGCCGCCGGTGACGAGAACGCCGAGGGCGCCGACGCCGTGGGCGAATTGCCGGTGCTCAACGACGGTGACGCGCTGAACCTCCAGAAGCTGCTCCACGAGCAGCACTTCACCCAGCCGCCTCCGCGCTTCAGCGAGGCCACGCTGGTGAAGGAGCTGGAAGAGCGCGGCATCGGTCGCCCGTCCACCTACGCCGCCATTCTCTCCACCATCCAGGACAAGAAGTACGTGGAGAAGCTGGAGGGCCGCTTCCGGCCCACGGACCTGGGGAACATGACCAACGAGATGCTGGTCAAGCACTTCCCCCACGAGTTGGACGTCACCTTCACGGCGACGATGGAGGAGAAGCTCGACCAGATCTCCGAGGGCGGCGCCAACTGGAAGTCCGTGCTGCACGACTTCTACGGGCCCTTCAAGGAGACGCTCGAGAAGGCCGAAGCGGAGATGCGCGACGTCAAGCGGGAGGAGATCAAGACGGACATCCCCTGCGAGAAGTGCGGCAACCTCTTCGTCATCAAGTTCGGGAAGATGGGGCACTTCCTCGCGTGCTCGAACTACCCGGACTGCAAGAACACGAAGGATTTCAAGCGGGACGCCGAGGGCAAGATCGTCATGGTGGAGGAGGAGACCACCGACGAGACTTGCGAGAAGTGCAGCAAGCCCATGGTCATCAAGCGGGGCCGCTTCGGGCGCTTCCTGGCCTGTTCCGGCTACCCGGACTGCAAGACGTCCAAGCCCATCTCCATCGGCGTGGCGTGTCCGGAGTGCAAGGAGGGCTACCTGACGGAGCGCCGCAGTGGCCGCGGGAAGATCTTCTTCGGCTGCAACCGCTACCCGGACTGCAAGTTCGCCGCCTGGGACCGGCCGCTGGCCGAGCCGTGCCCCACCTGCGCGTCCCCCTACCTGCTCCAGAAGTTCTCCAAGCGGGACGGCCCGTACGTGGCGTGCCCCAACAAGGAGTGCGACTACCGGCGCGAAATCACCGAGCAGCCCGGGGGCCCGGGTGGGTCACCCGAAGCCTCCTCGGCTGCTTGAAAGCCCAGTAGTTACATGGGCATGGCCCGTCCTCGGCTTGACAGCCTTGGCGGGCCCGCCCTAGAAGTCCAGGCTGCTCCCTCCCCGGGAACGTCGAACGGGTGCCCGCGTCCGGATGGGCGCGCCCCGGGGGGCGGGCGTCGAAAGGACTCTGGGCGCAATGATTCCCTCGGTAAGCGAGCTGCTGCTGGACGTGACCCTCGCGGCCACGGAAGGGGGCAAGCTGGGCGTCACGGACTCCGTCATCAAGTTTTTCAAGGATGGCGGACCGTTCATGTTCGTGAACCTGTTCTGGCTGGCGTGCTCGCTGGCGGTCGCGCTGGAGCGCATCGTCACCCTGGTGTTCCGCTACAACCTCAACGCGCCGCCCTTCATGGAGCAGATTGCCAAGCTGGTGCGCAGCGGCAACCTGGACCGGGCCGTGAAGGTGTGCGCCATGGCGCCCAACGCGCCGCTGGCCAAGGTGGTCCGCGCGGGCCTGGTGAACGCCAACCGCGGTGAGATTGAGGTCTCCAAGGCGGTGGAAGAGGCCATTGTCGAGCACAGCCCGAACGTGTCCAAGCGCATCCCCTGGCTGTGGTCCCTGGCGAACATCGCCACGCTGGTGGGGCTGGTGGGCACCATCTTCGGCCTCATCGGCACCTTCCAGGCGCTGGGCAACGTGCCGGCGGAGCAGAAGCAGGTGCTGCTGTCGGACGGCATCTCCAAGGCGATGAACAACACCGCCTTCGCGCTCTCCATCGCCGTCATCTGCATCATCTTCCACCTGTTCCTCACGTCGTACGCGAAGAGCATGGTGGAGGGGCTGGAGCTCAACGCGCTCAAGCTGGAGAACCTCCTGTCGCGCCGCGGTTCCGTGGACCCGGCCACCACGGAGCTCGAGGCGCGCGCTTCGTAGAGCGCAAGGGCACGCGGCCATGGCGTTCCACTACTCCCGGCGCAAGCTGAAGGTCCGTGAGGAAGAAGAGGCGGGCGAGCTGAACATCGTCCCGTACCTCGACATCCTCATGAACCTCATCATCTTCATGCTGCTGTCCATCACCGGCCTGACGACGTTCGGCATCATCAACGTCAACGCCCCCGCCTATGGCGCGCCGACGACGGGCATGGCCCAGGAGAACCCGGACGATGCGCCGAAGCTGACGCTGTCCGTGCTCATCTCCAAGAAGGGGCACTTCGTCAGCAGCGAGAACGCCATCCTCGGAGAGGCGGGTACGCCCACCATCCCCGTGAAGGCGGATGGCGTGCACGACTTCTCCGCGCTCAACGCGAAGATGGTGGAGATCAAGTCCGCCTTCCCCAAGGAGACGAAGGTCATCGTGGGCGCGGACCCGGACGTCCCCTACGAGACGCTGACGCAGACGCTGGACGCCATCCGTGAGACGCAGGGCCGCGAGCGCCGGCTGCTGTTCCCGGACGTCACCCTGGGAGCCATCTGAGCCATGGCCGACCCGACGACATCCGCCGTGGACACGCCCGACGCGGAAGCCGTGGCGCGGCTGAGCTACCGCCGGGCCCTGGCGCGCAAGAAGCGCAAGGAGCGCGAGGCGGCGGGGGAGATCAAGGAGCTGAACATCACCGCGATGATGGACATGATGACCATCCTCCTGGTGTTCCTGCTCAAGTCCTTCGCCTCGTCGTCCGCGGCGGTGACGGCGTCCGAGGACGTGCGTCCGCCCGTGTCCTCCACGCGCGCCACGCCCAAGGACACCGTAGCCGTCACCATCACGCCCAGGAATGTGCTGGTGGGTGAGCGGGAGGTCCTGCGGCTGCAGAACGGTCAGTTCCCGGCCGATAAGCTCCAGGGGCGGCTGGTGCTGCCGCTGGATGCGCAGCTGAAGAAGGAAGTGGAGAAGCTGAAGTACATCGCCGCGCGCAACCCGTCGGCGCCCTTCAGCGGGGAGCTGTCCGTCATCGCGGACAAGAAGATTCCCTACGACATGCTCCTCACCGTGCTCTACACGGCGGGGCAGAACGAGCTGGAGAACTACCGCTTCGTGGTGCTCCAGAAAGAGGGCGAGTAGCACGCCCCCGGGGCGGCACCGGGAGCGCGCGCTCGCATCGCCTCAGAGAGACGGGCTGGCCATGGGGCCGCCGCGCGTCTCGAGTTCGTGGATGCTGGCGTCCTCCTCGCAGCGGATGGCGAAGGGCAGGGCCTCCAGGCGTTCGATGGGAATCTCGAAGCCGCAGTCCACGCACTCGCCGAACACGCCCATCTCCATGCGGCGCAGCGCCGCGTCGATGAGCATGATTTCGCGCCGCTGCGATTCCATCAGACTGGAGAGGGTGTAGTCGGCCAGCTCGGACTGGGCGTTTTCTTCGTATTCGGGGTCCCGCTCCTGGTTCTTCAGGGCGGTGAGCTCGCGGTGCGCCCCCTCGTTGGCGCTGAGGATCTCCCGGCGGCGGCGCTGCAGGAGTTCGCGGATCCGGTTCAGGTCCTGGTTTCGGCGGGTCGCCATGGCTTCGGTACTCCCAGTCTACGAGTTCAGTGGCGCTCGCCCGGATGCAGGCCGCCCCCGAGCGGCGAACGCGAGAAACGTAGGGGTGCAACCCAGGTAGGGAAACCGCGCCTTCCAGCGGGAGGCGGAGGTGGGCCGGTGGGCAGCCGGCCAGGCGTGAATCCGGAGCGAAAGCGTGGGGGTGCACACGGTTGAATCGACGCTGGGCCAGGGCGTGTCAGTCCTGCTAACAGTTGCTGGACGCCGCGCGGCGCGGGCCTGGAGGAAGCGGATGGCGGATCAGAAGCAGCGGGTGACGGTGATTGGCGGCGGCCTGGCGGGGACGGAGTGCGCCTACCAGCTCTCCCGCCGCGGGGTGCCGGTGGTGCTGCGGGAGATGAAGCCCCAGAAGCGTTCGCCCGCGCACAAGTCGGACACGCTGGCGGAGCTGGTGTGCAGCAACTCGCTGCGCTCGGACAACCCGGAGAGCGCCGTTGGCCTGCTGCACGCGGAGCTGCGCGCGCTGGGCTCGTTGGTGCTGGGCGCCGCGGACGCGAACCGGGTGCCCGCGGGGGACGCGCTGGCGGTGGAGCGCGAGCGCTTCTCCGCCGCGATTACGGAGTCCCTGCTGCGCCAGCCCGGCGTGGAGCTGGTGGCCGGCGAGGTGGAGCAGCTGCCCGAGGACGGCCCGGTGGTGATTGCCACGGGACCGCTCACGTCGGATGCGCTGACGCGGGAGCTGGAGCGCCACGTGGGCACCAAGCTCTACTTCTATGACTCCATCGCGCCCATCCTGTCGGCGGACTCCATCGACATGAACGTGGCGTTCCGCCAGAGCCGCTACGGCAAGGGCGGCGGGGACGACTACCTCAACCTGCCGATGACGAAGGACGAGTACTACCGCTTCATCGCCGAGGTGAAGGCGGGTCAGAAGGTGGTGCCGCACGCTTTCGAGGAACCCAAGTACTTCGAAGGGTGTCTGCCCATTGAAGTGATGGCCGAGCGTGGCGACGACACCCTGGCCTACGGGCCCATGAAGCCGGTGGGCCTGAGGGACCCGCGCACGGGCCAGGAGCCCTACGCGGTGGTGCAGCTGCGCATGGAGGACGTGGGCGGCACGTCCTGGAACATGGTGGGCTTCCAGACGCGGCTGACCTGGGGTGAACAGAAGCGCATCTTCAGCAGCTTCATCCCCGGACTTCAGCAAGCGGAGTTCCTCCGGATGGGGCAGATCCACCGGAACACCTTCATCGACTCGCCCCGGCTGCTGACGAAGGACTTGTCGCTGAAGACGGAGCCCCGGCTCTACTTCGCGGGGCAGATCTCCGGCGTGGAGGGCTACGTGGAGAGCGCGGCATGTGGATACCTGGTGGCGTTGGCGCTGCACGCACGGCTGACGGGGACGGAGTTCGTTCCGCCGCCGGCCACCACGGCGATGGGCGCGCTGCTGCGGCACGTGACGGGCGAAGCGCACCCGCCGGACTACCCGCACCAGCCCTCCAACATCAGCTTCGGCATCTTTCCGCCGCTGACCGGGCGGATGAAGAAGGCGGAGAAGCGCGCGGCGTATTCGGCGCGCGCGAAGCAGGACCTGGCGGCATGGCTGCCGCATGCGGGCGTCCCGGCGGCGGGCGCCCCCGAGCACGTGGATCAGAGGAGCGCATGATGCGGATGCGGCAGGGGCGGCTGTGGACCGCGGGCCTGATGGCCTCGCTGGTGATGGCGGGCACGGGCTGCAAGCCGGGCGAAAATGGCGGCTCGGAGGCCCCGGGCGTGCGGCGCGCCAAGGCCGCCGCGACGGCGGAGAAGCCACCTCCGCCCGGTGCCCCCGGCGCGGGGCAGGGCACGCTCCTGGCCGCGGGCCGCGTGACGGACCTGCGGGTGACGCCGAACGGCCGCTTCGCCACGTACATCGTCAACGGGCAGAAGCCCCGGCTGGACGGCATTCCGCCGCAGATGGTGCTGGGCGAGCTGTACGTGGTGCCCGTGGAGGGCGGCGAGCCGCGCAAGCTGGGCGAGGGCGTGACGAACGTCCCCGGCGGACAGTTGGTGGCGCCGGGCTCGAAGCACGTCCTCTTCCTCACCGGCTACAACCCGGCGACGCAGTCGGGCGCGCTGAACGTGGCGTCGCTGGATGACGCGAAGGCGGCGCCCGTCGTGCTGGGCACGGCGGTCAGCTACATGCTGCCCAGCCCGGATGGGACGAAGCTGGCCTACGTGGACGGCGGCAAGCTGAAGCTGGGCACGCTGCCGTCAGGGCCCTTCACGGACGTGGCGGGGGAGGTCAGCACCGCCCAGTTCACGCCGGACGGCAAGACGCTGCTCTTCAAGCGCCGACTGGCCGCGGCGGGGGGCCTGGCGGCCATCTCCGTGGAGAATCCAGATGCGCCGCCCGTGAAGGTGGGGGACCAGGTGGGGGACTACGAAGTCTCCCCGGATGGTCAGCGCGTGGCCTTCCAGGTGCGCAGCGAGTCGGTGCGGGGGCTGTATGACTTGTACCTGGCAGAGTTGCCGGAGCTGAAGGTGAAGCGCCTGGCGGTGGCCTCGGGTGTGTTTGCCTTTTCGCCCGATGGCAAGTGGCTGGCGCGCACGGAGAACGGCAAGCCGAACGTGCCAGGGGACTTGTACCTGGGCCCGGCGACGGGTGGCGCGGGGCGCAAGCTGGGCGTGCAGGTGGAGAAGCTGGCCTTCGCTCCGGACTCGCAGGCGGTGGGCTTCCTGGAGAAGTATGACTCGACGGCGAACGCGGGGCTGATGTCGGTGGCCGCGCTGCCGGACGGCACGACGAAGCAGGTGGGCGGCCGCGTGCCCAACTTCGTCTGGGGCTCGGACGGGCGCTATGTGGCGTTCCTCTCGCGCATCCTCAAGCCCGCATACTCGGTGGACCTGATGCTGTACACCTTGGGCGAGGAGCGGGCGGCCAAGGTGCAGCAGGGCGTCTTCGGGTATGGCTTCACGCCGGGCAACGGGCAGGTGGTGTTCCGCTCCAACTGCATCCGCAATGGGCGCTCGTGTGACTTCATGGCCATGGACCTGCCCCGGCAGGCGGACCCCCGCACGTGGCTGCAGGGCATCTTCAGCTACAAGCTGTCCGAGGACGGTCAGCGGGTGCTTGTCACCTATGCCCGCATGGACTCGGACACCTATGACGTGGCGGTGTTCGACGTGAAGACCCAGGCGCGGAAGACGCTGGACCAGGGCGTCCAGGTGCCGGTGTCCTTCGGGGGCACGAATGACTCGCTGGCCGTGTACGCGATTACGCAGGGCCCGAAGGCCGGCATCTACAGCGTCCCCGCGACGCTGTAGCTTTTGACTGTTGAGGATCGTGCGATTCGCCGGGCGGTGTGCTTACTTCCGCCGCCTGCATGGCTTCGCTCATCTATCGCCGCTACGGCGGCTCGCTCCAGGTCGACATCCCCTCCTTCGATGTGCTGGTGGAGGCGATCCGCATCCCCGAAACGCAGTGGATTGCAACGGCGTGCCCGTTGGAGGGCCTGAGCTGTGATCCACGCCTGCTGACGTTGATGGACGCGGACGGCAATGGCCGCATCCGCGTGGCGGAGGTGCGCACGGCGGTGGACTGGGCCGCCAAGCAGCTCAAGGACCGGCGCGGCGCGGACGCCTCCAGTGACGTGCTGGAGCTGGACGCGCTCAGCGAGGGGGCGCGGCCCCTGCGCGGCGCGGCGGAGATGATTCTCCGGACGCTGAAGGCGACGGACGCCGGGCGCATCTCACTGGCGCAGGTTCGCGAGAGCGAGAAGGCCCTGCGAGAGACCGGGCAGAACGGCGATGGCATCGTCGCGCCCGATCACCTGCCCGAGCACCTGCGGCCCCTGGCCCAGGAGCTGATGGCCAGCTTTCCCGCGCTGACGAACCGGGCGGGCAAGGTGGGCGTGGACGCGACGCTGGTGAAGCGCTTCCGCGAGGAGCGCGCGAAGCTGCGGGAGCACCGGGAGAAGCAGGGCGCGGCGTTCGTCTGGGGTGACGTCAGCCTGGAGACGGCGAAGCGCGTGCGCGACGTGGCGCCGCTGCTGGATGCGTACTTCGTGCAGTGCCGGCTGGTGGCAGCGCAGCCCGAAGCGGCGGCGAGCCTGCGCCTGCGCGCGGAGCGGGTGGAGGGCGCGCTGGGCGACGTGGCGGCGCTGGGGAAGGCGGCGGGCGACCTGCCCATCGCGCCGCCGGATGCGTCGGGTGTGCTGGAGTGGTCCCGTCTCCTGCGCGGGCCCGCGTACGAGGTGGTGGAGGCGTTCCGGACGGACGTCGCCACGCCGATGACGGGGGATTCGCAGCGGCTGTCGGACTCGGCGTGGCGAGAGCTGGCGGCGAAGGCGGACGGCGTGCTGGCGTGGCAGGCGCAGCTCGAGGCGAACCCGGTGCGCAAGCTGATGGACACGCTGCCGTCGGTTTCGGACGCGGACCTGGATGCCCTGGGAGCCGCGAGCGCGGCGGACCTCGCGCTCAAGCCCACGCTGGATGCCGTCAACGAGTTGGAGCGGTTGGTGCTCTACCAGCGCTGGCTGCTGCTGTTCGCGAACAACTTCATCAGCATGCCCAACCTCTACATGCCCAAGCGGTTGGCGCTGGTGGAGAAGGGGACGCTCATCCTGGGCGGGCGCAAGTACACGCTGTCGGTGCTGGTGACGAACCGGGCCGCGCACTCCGCGCTCACCGCGCTGGGGACCACCTGCATCCTCTATGTCCAGGTGGCGCCGAAGGACGGGACGCCCGGGTATGAAGTGGCGGTGCCGGTGACGAGCGGCCGAAGCACGGAGCTCGCGGTGGGCAAGCGGGGCGTCTTCTACGACGTGGACGGCGTGGAGAGCGACGCCATCGTGACGCAGGTGGTTCGTCAGCCCGTGTCACTGTGGGAGTCGATGACCATGCCCTTCGCGCGCATCGGCGAGTTCATCACCCAGAAGGTGGAGGGCCTGGCGTCGGCGGGCGAGAAGACGTTCGATTCGACGCTGGAGCAGGGCTACACGAACGCGACGAATGCGCCGCCGGTGGCGCCTCCTCCGGCGGCGGGCCCGGCTCCGGCCGCGGCGGCGCCCGCGGGAGGCGGGTTGGCGGGCATCGTGGCGGCGGGCGGCCTGGCGGCGGCGGCGCTGGGCTCGTCTTTCGCGTTCATCATGACGCAGGTGAAGTCGCTGACGCTGGTGGACCTCATCTCCGCGGCGACGCTGATTGCCATTGTCGTCATGGCCCCGGCGGGGCTCCTGGGCTGGCTGAAGCTGCGCCGGCGCAACCTGGCGCTGCTGTTGGAAGGCTCGGGCTGGGCGCTGAACGACCGGCTGATGCTGACGCCGGAGCTGTCCTCGCTGGTGACGCGCCGTCCGAAACTGCCCTCGAACGCCCGGGTGGACCGCTTGGACATGGTGCGCTCGGCGCTGGTCCGGCAACAGGAGGACGACGAGGCGGAGGGCACGTCCGGGTGGACGAAGCTGGCCATCACGCTGGCGGTGATTTTCGTGTTGCTCTGGCAGGTCCGGATTCCGCTGTTGACCTGGTTCTGCCACGCGGGCTGGTTGTCTCAGGACACCTGCCTGGCGGTGTTGCCGTCCCAGGCGGAGCCGGCTCCTGCGGCGGCAGCAGCGCCTGCCGCGGCTCCGGCCAAGGCACCGTAGGCCCACCGCGAATCTTGCCAGGATTTCTCCGGCCCGTAGGCTCGTCCTCGATGACGAGCCTGTCGCCGCTGCTGGAGAAGTTCCGCGCCCACCTGGAGGACGAGAAGGGCTCGTCCCCGCACACGGTGCGCAACTACCTCATCGACCTGGTGGACTTCGAGCGCTACCTGGTGGAGCGAGTGAAGCTGTCGCTCCTGTCGGGGACGCACGCGGCGATTCGTGGCTACCTGGGCACGTTGAGCACGGACCACGCGCCCGCGAGCCGGGCGCGGCGGCTGGCGAGCATCAAGTCGTTCTACAAGTACCTGGTGCGGCAGAAGCTGCTACCGGCCAGCCCCGCGAAGTTGGTGAAGAGCCCGAAGCTGCCGAAGACGCTGCCCAAGGTGCTGCCGGTGGAGGAGGTCTTCGCCATCCTGGACATGCCTGACGTGAAGACGGTGCTCGGGCTGCGGGACCGGGCGATTCTGGAGCTGCTCTACGGTGGCGGCCTGCGTATCAGTGAGTTGTGCGGGTTGGACCTGCTGGACATCGACCGCAGCGGGCGAATCGTCCGGGTGATGGGCAAGGGGAGCAAGGAGCGGCTCGTGCCCGTGAACGCGCAGTCCATCCGGGCGTTGGAGGCGTACCTCGCGAGGCGGGGAGAGCTGCTGGCCACGATTCGGAAGGACCAGGCGCCAGAGGCGATGTTCCTCAACTTCCGGGGTGGCCGCCTGACGCCGAGGAGCATCGCGCGGCACCTGGACACGTACGTGCTGAAGTGCGCGCTGACGCGGAAGGTGAGCCCGCATGCCATGCGTCACTCCTTCGCCACGCACCTGCTGGGCGGGGGCGCGGACATCCGCAGCATCCAGGAGCTGCTGGGCCATTCGAGCCTGTCCACCACGCAGCGGTATACCCAGGTGACGTGGGAGCAGCTCCAGCAGGTCTACGACTCCGCGCATCCGCGGGCGTGAGTGCAATGAGTCCAGGCGGTGCAACGTGATGCAGACCGTGGCCGCCATGGCGAACGGGCTGGCCTGGTTCTTCCTGGCACTGGGCGTGTTGTCAGACGGGTTCACCGTGTTCCTGTTGGTGACGACAGCACTCAGAAAGCGGATGGCTTCGGGCGTTCCCGTGGTTGCATTGCTGTTCTACGCGCAGTTCTGCGCCATTCGCTCGGGTTTGTCCCTGTCCTGTTTTGCCCCGGTTCTCGTGGCGCTCTGTCTCGTCCATCTGGGCGTGCAGTGGGGCTTGCCGGTGCTATTGGCGCGCCAGCGGTCGTGACGTCGAGCCTGGGGCGTTGGGGTAGCGGATCCCCACGTGGGGTGTCATAGCTGCTCGATGTGACCCTTCCCGCGCTCATCACCCTTGGCGTCCTCGCCGTCTCCCTGGTGCTCTTCGTGAGCGACCGGGTACGGCTGGACATCGTGGCGCTGCTCGCGCTCCTGTCGCTCCTCCTCTTCGACATCGTTCCTGTGGAGGATGCGCTCGCGGGTTTCAGCAACCCGGTGGTCATCATGCTGGTGGGGCTCTTCGTGATTGGCGGCGCCATCACGGAGACAGGACTGGCGGGGTGGCTGGGACAGCGGCTGGGGCACCTCGCGGGGGAAGGGGAGGGGCGCACCATCGCCGTGGTGATGCTGGCCACCGCCGCCCTGTCCGCCTTCATGAGCTCCACGGGGACCGTGGCCATCTTGATGCCGGTGGTGGGGACGCTCGCCCTCCGGCGCGGAATCGCGCCCGCCCGCATCTACCTGCCCTTCGCGTTCGCCGCCCACCTGGGAAGCATGCTGACGCTCATCAGCACCCCGCCCAACCTCATCGTGAGTGGGGCGCTTCGGGACGCAGGCCATGAGCCGTTCCGCTTCTTCACCTTCTTCCCCATCGGCGTGGTGATGCTCGCCGCGGGCATGCTGTTCCTCATCTTCGCCGGCAAATACCTGCTGCCCTCGGCGGCGCAGGGGCAGGTCGCGGCGCAGGCCGTGCTGTCGCCCGAGGACTTCGCCACTGAGTACGGCCTGGGAACGTTGCTTCATGCCCTCCGTGTTCCCCGTGGCTCGAAGCTCGTGGGCCGGACGCTCGGCGAGGCCAACCTGCGCTCCGCGCACGCAGTGAATGTGGTGGGCATCTCATTGGCGGGCGATGCGCATCCGGTGGTTCCGCACCGTCCCTTCGGAGCGAACGAAGTCCTGGTCGTCCAGGGCCATGAGGATGCAGTCGTCGCGACGGTGGAGCACTGGGGGTTGGAGCGGCTCCCGTCCTTGCAATCGCTGTCGCTGCCTCCCGAGGAGTCGCTCGCGGAGGTGGTGATTCCCCGCCGCTCGGCGCTGGTGGGCCGGACGCTCCGTCAGGCGCGCTTCCGTGACCAGTTCCGGGCCACGGTGCTCGCGATTCGCCGGGGCACGGACGCGGTGGTGGATGCCTCGTCTCCCGCACTCAAAGACTTCACGCTGCGGCGCGGCGACACCCTGCTCGTGAAGGGCCGCAAGAAGCACCTGCGCAACCTGTCCGAGGCCCGAAGAGACCTCGTGCTGCTCGCCGAACCCGACCCGCGCACCGACCGCCTCGCGGACCCACGGCGGGCGGCGCTCACCGTCGTCATCACCCTGGCGATGTTGACGGTGATGGCCCTGGGCCTGCTGCCCAACGTGGTCGCTGTGCTGCTCGCGGCGGTGGCCATGGTGCTCACGGGCTGCGTGCGCTCCTCGGAAGTCTACCGCACGGTCAACTGGGAGAGCGTCGTGCTCATCGCCGGAATGTTCCCGCTGGCCACCGCGCTGGAGCGGACCGGCGTGACGCAACTGGCGGTGGCGGGCCTGGAGCGGCTCTTCACCGGCGCAAGCCCTCACGCCGTATTGGCGGTGCTTGCCATCGTGACGTCCACCCTGGGCTTGTTCATCTCCAACACGGCCACCGCCGTCCTCGTGGCCCCGGTGGCCCTCCGCATCGCGGAGTCCATGGAACTCCGGCCCGAGCCGCTGCTGATGGCGGTGGCCATTACCGCGTCGGCGGCGTTCGCCACGCCCATCGCGTCGCCCGTGAACACGCTGGTCATGAGCCCTGGGGGCTACCGGTTCGCCGACTATGCTCGGGTGGGCATCCCGCTCCAGGTGCTCATCGTCGCGCTGGCGGTGCTGGTGGTGCCGTGGGTGCTTCCTTTTTGAAGTCTGAGAGCAGACAGCCAGTCACTGTTCCTTGGAAACACCGCGCCCGGCTTGTTAAACCCCGGGTCCTATGTTCCACGGCACCACCATTCTCTGCGTGCGGCGCGACGGGAAGGTCGCCATCGCCAGCGACGGCCAGGTCTCCCTCGAAAAGACCGTGATGAAGAACACGGCGAAGAAGGTCCGCCGGCTAGGCGAAGGCCAGGTGCTCGCCGGCTTCGCTGGCAGCACCGCGGACGCCTTCACGCTCTTCGAGCGCTTCGAGGCCAAGCTCAAGGAGCACCAGAAGAACATGGCCCGCGCCTGCGTGGAGCTGGGCAAGGACTGGCGCACCGACCGCTTCCTCCGCCGGCTGGAAGCGCTCCTCATCGTCGCCGACAAGGAGAAGACGTTCATCCTCTCCGGCGCGGGTGACGTGATTGAACCCGACTACGGCATCGCCGCCGTGGGCAGTGGTGGCCCCTACGCGTTCGCCGCCGCGCGCGCCCTCATGGCGCACACGCAGATGTCTGCTCGCGACGTGGTGCACCAGTCGCTCACCATCGCGGGTGAAATCGACATCTACACCAACGCCAACATCTCCATCGAAGAGCTCTAGGAGACACACCCCGTGGCCGAATCGCGCAAGTTGTCCGCCTTCACGCCTCGCGAGGTCGTCAGCGAGCTGGACCGCTACATCGTCGGGCAGAACGCCGCCAAGCGCGCCGTCGCCATTGCCCTGCGCAACCGGTGGCGCCGCCAGCAGGTCAACGACGACCTGCGGGACGAAATCCACCCGAAGAACATCATCATGATTGGCCCCACCGGCGTGGGGAAGACGGAGATTGCCCGCCGCCTGGCGAAGCTCGCCCAGGCGCCCTTCGTCAAGGTGGAGGCCTCCAAGTTCACCGAGGTCGGCTACGTCGGCCGTGACGTCGAGTCGATGATTCGCGACCTCGTCGAGGCCGCCATCGCGCTGGTCCGCGAGGAGGAGACCGAGAAGGTCGGTCCCCGCGCCGAGGAACTGGCCGAGGACCGCGTGATCGAGCTGATGCAGGGCGGCGGCGTGAAGTCGTCGTCCGCGACGCCGCCGTTCGGCTTCGCCCCACCGCCACCCCCACCGGTCCAGCGTGTCAGCGACACAGCGCGCGAGAAGTTCCGCGCCCAGCTCCGCGCTGGCACCCTGGATGACGTGGAGGTGGAGGTGGAGACCGCGGAGTCGTCGCCCACCTTCATGCGGGGCTTCTCCGGCCAGGGCATGGAGGAGATTGGCGTCAACCTCCAGGACCTCTTCAAGAACATGCCGGGCATGAACAAGACGCGCCGCCGTCGCGTGCGCGTGCCCGAGGCGCTTCAGCTCCTGCGCAAGGAAGAGGCCGCCAAGCTGGTGGACCCCGACCGCGTCCAGCGCGAGGCCGTGGTCCGCGCGGAGATGAACGGCATCATCTTCATCGACGAAATCGACAAGATTGCCAGCCGTGAGGGCGGCAAGGGCGGGGGCGGCCCGGACGTGTCCCGGGAGGGCGTCCAGCGGGACATCCTCCCCATCGTCGAGGGCTCCACCATCAACACCAAGTATGGCGTCGTGAAGACTGACCACATGCTCTTCATCGCCGCTGGCGCCTTCCACGTGTCCAAGCCCAGCGACCTCATCCCTGAATTGCAGGGCCGCTTTCCCATCCGCGTGGAGCTGGAGCCCCTGACGGGCGAGGACCTGGTCCGAATCCTCCGGGAGCCGAAGAATTCGCTCTTGCGACAGTACACGGCCCTGCTCAGCACCGAAGGTGTGCGACTGTCCTTCACCGACGACGCGGTGACGGAGCTGGCGCGCATCGCCCAGCAGGCAAACGAGAGCACGGCGAACATCGGAGCCCGGCGGCTGCACACCATCCTGGAGCGACTGCTGGACGAGGTGTCCTTCTCCGCCAGTGAGATGGGACCCCGGGATTTCCAGGTGGACGCCGCCTACGTGCGCGAGCGCCTGGCCGCCATCGTCCAGGACGAGGACCTGTCGCGCTACATCCTGTAGCGCGCTATATGCGGAGGGGTACCGTACCGCACGAAGGATGACTGCCTTGTCGCAATCCGAGCCTTCCCCCTCCGCATCGTCCGACTCCTCCACCGACTCCCTGGTCCAGAAGGCGAAGCGCCACCTGCTGCAGAACTACAAGCAGCCGCCCTTCGTCCTGGCGCGGGGCCAGGGGGCTCGTGTCTGGGACACGGATGGCCGCGAGTACCTGGACCTGATTGGTGGCATCGCCACGTGCGCGCTGGGACACTGCCACCCGGACGTCGTGGCCGCCGCGAAGGCGCAGCTGGATTCGCTGTGGCACGTCTCCAACGTGTTCTATTCTCAGCCCCAGATTGACCTGGCCGCGCAGCTCACCGAGTGGTCCGGCCTGTCACGCGCGTTCTTCTGCAACTCGGGTGCGGAGGCGAACGAGGCGCTGCTCAAGCTGACGCGCAAGGTGATGAAGGACCGCGGCACGCCGGAGCGCTTCGAGGTCATCTCCTTCGACAGCAGCTTCCACGGCCGCACCCTGGCCACCGTCACCGCCACCGGCCAGCCGAAGTACCAGAAGGGCTTCGAGCCGCTGCCCGCCGGCTTCACCCACGTGCCCTACGGCGACCTCGAAGCGGTGCGCAAGGCCGTGGGCCCGGCGACCGCCGCCATCCTCGTGGAGCCCATCCAAGGGGAGGGCGGGGTGCGGATGGCGCCCCCGGGTTTCCTCGCCGGTCTGCGCGCGCTGTGTGACGAGCACGGGCTGTTGCTGCTGGTGGACGAAGTGCAGACGGGCATGGGCCGCACCGGCAAGCCGTTCGGCTTCATGCATGAGGGCATCGTCCCGGACGGCATCAGCGTGGCGAAGGCGCTGGGCAACGGCCTGCCGATTGGCGCCATGCTCTGCAAGGAAGAGTTGGGCGCCAGCCTCACGCCGGGCACGCACGGCTCCACCTTCGGTGGCAATCCGGTGGCCGCGGCCGCCGCCAATGCCGTGATGCGCATCCTCCGCCGTCCCGGCTTCCTGGACGAGGTCCAGGAGAAGGGGGCCTATCTGCTCGCCCGGGCGCGTGAGCTCCAGGGCCGGCTGCCCGCGGGCCGCATCCAGGCCGCGCGCGGCCAGGGGCTGCTGGTGGGCGTGGAGTTGGATCGCGAGGTGGCGCCCGTCATCGCCCAACTGCGCGGAGAGGGGCTGCTGGTGAATGCCGCCGGCGACCGCACGCTGCGCTTCGCGCCGCCCTTCATCGTCACCGTGCGTGAGTTGGATGAAGGCCTGTCCATTCTCGAGCGCGTGCTCGCCGCCAACTGACCGGCGTGGCCGCGTTCCACCGCATGGGGAAGGGTTCACGGACGTTTGACGCCCTGCGTCCGGAACCCTAGTCTGGAAACTCCGGAAGTCTTTCCTCGGACTGTCACTGTGAGTGCGCCAAACACGATCATCGGGCTGGGGGCCCTGACGGATCACATCGCCACGGTGCCCCAACTGGATGCAGCGCGTCTCCAGCTCACCGCGGAAGAGAGCTCGGTGCTCCAGCTCGTGGGGCGCGTGGAGCGCATCGACCAGGTGCTGGCACGCTCCAAGCTGGGCGAGCCGCGCACCATCGCGGTGCTGCTGGCGCTGCGGGCCAAGGGCGCCATCGTCCCCGCCCGGGTGGTGCCTCGGGGCGCGCCCGCGCCCGTGGTGGACGCGGCCATGGCCGAGCAGGTGGACCTCGAGCCGGAGCGGAAGAAGGAGATCATCGAGCTGGAGCGCTCGCTCGACGCGATGGACCACTTCACCGTGTTGGGGCTGAAGCCCGGGGCTCCGGCGTCGGAGGTGAAGCAGGCGTATTACAACGCCTCGCGCCGCTTCCATCCGGACCGCTACTTCGGGAAGAACCTGGGCAGCTTCCGTGCCCGCATGGAGCGCATCTTCCGGCGCCTCACGGATGCGCACAACGTGCTCATGCAGCCCGACAAGCGCGAGGCCTACCTGCGCGCGAATCCGGCACTGGCCCAGGCCGAACGCGCCGCCGCGCCGCCGCCACCCTCCGCACCGCCTCCGTCCGCGCCTGCGCAGCAGCTGCTGACGCCAGAGCCGCCGCCGGTGCATCAGGTTTCATCGCCACCCCCGGCGCCCCGTCCGCCCGTGGCGTCCAGCGGGCCTTCATCCATTCCGCCGCCGTCGCGTCCGCTGGCGCCACCGCCGGATGATGGCGCGTCCGAAGCGCGCCGGGCGGAGCGGCAGGCCCGGTTGGCCCGGCATCCCTACCTGGCCCGCACGGGCCGGCTGGCCGAGTTGATTGCCCGGGGCAAGGCCGCCATCGCCAGTGGCGACTGGGAGCGGGCCTATCACGACTTCCATCAGGTCCAGACGATGGACCCGAAGAACCGCGAAGTCGCTCTTCTCCTGGTCAAGGCGCGCCGGGGGCATGACTCGCAGCGGGCGACCATCGAAGTCGCTCGAGGGCGGGAGATGGAGCGGCATGGCGACACGCATGGAGCCATGGCGGCCTACCGGCTCGCCTGCTCGCTGGACGACCAGAACGCCGAGGCCGCCTGGCGTTGCGCCCGCCTGGGGCAGCTGCTGGGGCAGGATGCCGCTGAAAGCCGAGGGCTGGCGCAGCGCGCCGTGGATCTGGCCCCCGACAAGGTCGAGCACCAACTGACGCTGGGAAAGGTGCTGTTGGACACCGGATCTAAGAAACTCGCGAAGCGGGCCTTCGAGGAGGCGGCGAAGCTGGCCCCGGACAACGCGGAAGCGAAGGCCGCGCTCAAGAAGCTGCGCTGGACGTTCTAGGAGTAAGTACGGTTCCCCATGGCTGAGCCCGAACCCCTCATTGGCATCGACCTGGGAACGACGAACAGCATCGTCGCCACCGTCCAGGACGGCCAGCCCGTCGTCATCAAGAACCGCACGGGCCAGGGGCTCACGCCCTCCGTCGTGGCCATGGCGAAGAATGGCAAGCGGCTGGTGGGCAGCATCGCCAAGCGGCAGGCCATCACCAATCCGCAGGAGACGGTGTACGCGGCCAAGCGGCTCATCGGTCGGAAGTTCTCCTCGCACGAGGTGCAGGACTCGCTGCGCGCGCTGTCCTACGAGGTGGTGGCGGGGCAGCACGACGACTTGCGCATCCGCATGGGCGGCAAGGACCTGTCCGTCCCCGAAATCAGCGCCATGATTCTCCAGGAGCTGAAGGCGGACGCGGAGGCGCACTTCGGCCGGCCCGTCTCCAAGGCCGTCATCACGGTGCCGGCCTACTTCAACGACGCCCAACGCCAGGCCACCAAGGACGCGGGCCGCATCGCCGGGCTGGACGTGCTGCGAATCATCAACGAGCCCACGGCGGCGGCGCTGGCCTACGGCTTCGGCCGCACGGTGAACGGGCGCGTGGCGGTGCTGGACCTGGGTGGCGGCACCTTCGACGTGTCCGTGCTGGATATCTCCCAGGGCGTCTTCGACGTGGTGGGCACCGGCGGTGACACCTATCTGGGCGGTGAGGACTGGGACAACCGCATCATCGAATGGCTCGTCTTCGGCTTCGCGAAGGAGCACGGCATCGACCTGCGCAAGGACCGCATGGCGTTGCAGCGGCTCAAGGACGCGGCGGAGAAGGCCAAGGTGGAGCTGTCCAGCGTGCGCGAGACGGGGCTCAACCTGCCCTTCATCTGCACGCCGCCCGGCGGTGGTGCGGCGCTGCACCTGCAAGCCACGCTGAGCCGCGACAAGCTGGATGACCTGACGTCCGACCTGGCGGAGCGGGTGGTGGGGCTGACCACCGAGGTGCTCGGCGAGGCGGGCGTGCGCGCCTCCGAGCTGAAGGAAGTCATCCTCGTGGGCGGCATGTCGCGCATGCCGAAAATCGTGGAGGCCGTGCGCGGCTACTTCCGCCGCGAGCCCTGCAAGGGCGTCCATCCGGACGAGGTGGTGGCGCTGGGCGCCGCGATTCAGGCCCACGCGCTGGTGCAGCCGGAGCATGAGCTGCTCTTGCTGGACGTGACGCCGCAGAGCCTGGGCGTGGCCATCGCCGGGGGCTCCGTGCGCCGGCTCATCCCCAAGAACACCACGGTGCCCACGTCGGCCACGGAGGTCTTCGCCACGTCGAAGGACTTCCAGCGCGTCGTGAAGATCATGGTGCTCCAGGGCGAGCACGACCTGGCGCACCAGAACGAGCTGCTGGGCGAGTTCGTCCTCACCGGCCTGCGGGAAGCGCCACGGGGCCAGGTGGAGATCGACGTCACGTTCGACATCAACGCGGAGGGCATCGTCTCCGTGCACGCGAAGGACCGGGAGACGGGGCTTCGCCAGTCCATCACCGTCACCGCGTCCAGCGGCCTCACGGAGGAGGAGCTCCAGCGCATCATGGACGAGCAGCGCGGCTACCTCATCGCCGCGCGTGCGTCCGAGGAGCTGAAGACGCGGCGCGTGGAGCTGGACTCGCTGGCGCGCGACGTGGTGGACGCGCTCACGCGGGCGCGGCTGCTGCCGGGCGGAGGAGGCCTGGCGCCGGATGTGATGCCTCGCGCGGAGCAGGTGCTGGAGCACGCGCGCGCGGTCCGTGCGGGCGAGGACGTGGCGGCGCTGGGCCGCGCGTGTGAACTGCTCACGGGATGCCTGGCGCAGCTCAAGGGCCCGGCGCCCGGCGGCACGGGGCGGTAGATGAGCAGCCAGCGCGCGAACCAGCTCATCGAGGCAGGACTGTGGCTGCGCCTCAGTGGCGACGCCCAGGGGGCGCAGCGGCTCTTTGAGCGCGCGCTGGAGCTGGATTCGACCAACACCCGCGCCCGGGAGTACCTGGCGGCCGCCGCGGGCGCGCCTTCGCGGGGCGCGGCGACGCCGTTCGAGCGGCCTCCGGAGTTGGAGCCTTCGCTGGGGCGGCTGGCGCCTACCGACGCGGACCTGCCCGTCTCACCGGCGCTGGAAGGCGACTGGGGCGCATGGGCGGAAGGGCAGGGCGGCCCCTCGGAGGCCGGTGGCAAGTCGCCCCCGGCGCCCGTCGTCCTTCGGGAGGCGCTGGACGGCGCGCCGGCGGACGTGCTGGAGCTGCTGGCGCGTGACGTGGTCATCGAGTTCGACGAGCCCGTCATCCAGACGAAGGGGGACACCGACGAGTACGGCATCCCCGAGGGCCACACCCAGGAGTTTGGCCTGCCCGTGGCGGAGAGCGAGCTGGACCTGCTCCTGCGCGGGGCCGAGGACCTGCTGGAGCTGGATGACCACTCCGGCGCGGTGGACCTGCTCTTCAAGGCGAAGGGGCTGGCGCCATCGGACATCCGCGTGGAGTCGCTGCGCGCGCGCAGTGAGCGGATGCTGATGGCCCGGCTGGAGTCCAAGCTGGGGGACCTGGGCCGGGTGCCCGCGGTGCGCCTCCAGCCGGACGACATCATCTGGCTCAACCTGGACCACCGCGCCGGCTTCGTGCTGGCGCAGATTGACGGCTCGGTGAGCTACGAGGACCTCTTCTCGCTGTCGGGGATGACGCGGCTGGATACCGCGCGCATCCTCGTCCAGCTCATCGATGAAGGCGTCATTTCCGCGGGCTGACGGCTAGCCGCGGATGATGGCCGACCACGTGCCCTTCACCACCAGGGTGCCGTGCTGGTTGCGCGACTCGCTGGTGACGATGACGAAGCCCATGCGGGCGCGCTCGTAGAGGTCCGCGATGCGGCCGGTGGTCGTCATCACATCGCCTGGGCGCATGACGTCCAGGAACTCCAGGTCCTGTTCGCCGTGCACCAGCATCTGCATGTTGATGTTCAACGCGGGGTCCGCGATGGCGGCGCTGAAGGGGCGGATGGCGAAGACGACGGCGAAGCTGGGGAAGGCGATGAGGCCCCCGTGCGGCCCCGCCTTGGCGGCCTGCTCGTCGTAGAGGAGCGGGCTGACGTGCGCGGGAGGCTCGCCCGGCGTTCCGGCGCCCGGCTTCGCGCCGCCGACGGCGAGCGTGAACTCGCGCATCTTCTCCTCGCCCAGGGTGTAGCGGTACGGGCCGTACTCACGGCCGATGAATTGCTTGTCGAGGGCCATGGTCGTTACCCGATGAAGGCTTCGACGACGGCGCCCTTGAGGACGTCCTCGCCGCGCTGGTTGGTGGCGGAGACTTCCGCCGTGAGCCGCCCGTCCTGGACGGCGGTGACGCGACCCTGGAAGGTAATCGTGTCCTCGGGCCGCACCGGGCGCGAGAAGCGCGCCTTCACGCGGCGGACCCGGCCCGGGTCCTCCACGAAGCCGGCAATGGCTTCCACCACCCAGCCCAGGGTGCACAGCCCCTGGAGGATGTTGCCGTTGAGCCCGGCGGCGGAGCCCGCCTCCGGGTCGATGTGGATGGGGTTGTAATCCCCCGAAGCGCCCGCGTAGTAAATCGGCCGGTACCGGTCGCACTCGCGGACGTGCGTGAACGTGTCGCCTGGCTGGTAGGTGCGTGGCATGGGAACCGTGGATCTACCACGGCTGGCCGCCGCGCGTGCTCAGGGACGCTCCGCGTCGGGTGCCGCGCCCTGATCCAACGGGTCGTCCTCATCCGAGCCTTCACGGCGCTTGCGGTACTGGTCCCGCACGTAGGCCACGAGCTGATCCAGATAGGACGACAGGGGAGGGCACCGCACGCCGGTGCCGTCCAGCAGCTCCAGCGTGTTGTGGCAGTTGTAGATGGCCAGGTGGTTGACGTAGCTGATGGCGGCGCGCTGCGGGCGGGCCAGCTTCTCCAGCAGTGGCAGCCGCAGCATGACGTCCGCCGCCCGCGCGGAGAGGTTGAAGCGCGGCAGCTTCTTGTTCGACTTCTCCGCGATGAGCTCGTACACGCGGCGCGCGCTCATCGGGTTGGGGTCCACCAGGTGGAAGGTGTTGCCCTGGGCGCGCGGGTCCTTCGACAGGCGCCACACCGCCTCCACCACGTAGTCCACCGGCACCACGTTCAGCGGCGCCACGCCGTTGCCCGGCAGGGGCAGGGGCACCACCAGCGGCGAGGTGACCAGGAGGATGCCCAGGTAGTAGGGCCCCTCGAAGCGGTCAATCTCCCCCGTGCGGGAGTCCCCCACCACGCTGGAGGGCCGGAAGACGGTGATGGGCAGGGTGGCGCCCGCGCGCTGCACCAGCCGCTCCGCCTGGAACTTTGTCTCCTCGTAGGCGTTGCGGAAGCCCTGGCCCCGGTCCAGTTCGTCCTCGGCGATGACGCCCAGGCGGTCGCCGGACACGTAGCAGGTGGAGAAGTAGTTGAAGCGCGTGAGCTTCCCGCAGTCCCGAGCCAGCTCCAGCATGTTGCGGGTGCCGTCCACGTTCACCCGCCAGGCCGTCTCCTTGGCCACGCCCAGCTGGGCCACCGCCGCCAGGTGGAAGATGTCCGTCACCCGCTCGCACAGGCGCTGGTACTCCTCGCCCGACAGGCCCAGGTGCATGTCCACCACGTCGCCGGTGAGCAGCTCCACCTTGGCGCCCTTCACGCGGGCGGCGTGCTGCTGCGCCTCCTTGAACGACTTGGGCTGCACCAGCGCGTAGATGTGCCCCTTCGGGTCCTCGCGGGCGATGTGCTCCACCAGCCGCTTGCCGATGAATCCCGGGTAGCCGGTGAGGAAGTACGTTCCGGCCGTGGCCTTCTTGCGCGTCTCGCTCATGCGGCGCGCAGCATACCCGGCGCTCAGCCGCGCGCGAGCATGGCGCGCCACATCGCTTCAACCTGGGCGCGGGTGGAGGCCAGGTCCCCACTGTTGTCGATGACCCAGGTGGCATGGGCGCGCTTGTCGTCCAGGGGGAGCTGGGCGGCCAGCCGGGCGTCGGCGGCGTCGGAGTCCAGCCCGTCGCGCGACATCAGCCGGGCCTTCTGTAGCGCGCGGGGCACCCACACCACCGCCACGGCCTCCATCCAGGCGTGCATGCCGCTTTCGATGAGCAGGGGCACGTCGTAGATGACGCGCGCCACGCCCCGTTCCTCCAGCGCCTGGAGCTTGTCCATGAAGGCCTGACGCACCAGCGGGTGGGTGATGTCGTTGAGCGCGGCGCGCTCTGCGGGGTCCCCGAAGACGCGTGCGCCCAGCTTCGCCCTGTCCAGCCGGCCGTCCGAGCCCACCACGCCGGGGAAGCGCGCCGCCACCGCGGCCAGCCCGGGCGTGCCCGGTTCCACCACCTCGCGGGCAATCACGTCCGCGTCCAGCACCTCCGCGCCCAGCTCCCGCAGGACGCGCGTCACGGTGCTCTTGCCGGAGGCGATGCCTCCCGTCAGTCCGAAGACGTGCACGGGCGTGGCCTTACTTCGCGGCCTTCTGCGTGGTGAACGTCAACGACTGAACCGTCTTGCCGTCCTCGTTGAAGAAGATGGCCAGGCCCAGGCGGGGGTAGAGAAAGTAGGTGCGGAAGTCGTCCGTCAGCTTGCGCAGGTAGCAAGGAGTGGCGGGCGCGGCGCCGGAGGGGCAGGAGGGGCCGTAGCTGTTCTCCACCGTCTCCTTGTCGATGATGGGCCCGGGGAACACGTCGATGCGCTCCACCAGCTGCGTGTCCGGATCCACCTTGAACTGGGTCTGGGTGGTGCCCTTGATGGCCTCCTTGGATAGGTAGGCGATGATCTCCTTGCCGTCCTGTTTGACGGTGCGCGAGGGCTCACCGAACTTCTTGATGATTTCGTCGCGCTTCGACACGCCCGGCTCAATGCCCTGCCAGGGCTTGGCGGCGGCGGGGACGGCGAAGGTGAGGACGGCGAGGACGGTCAGGATGCGCATACGGCTCCTCCCTGCTGGAACGGGCGGGCAAGGCTCTAGCAATCCCCTATGCCCGACGGAAGTTTCTGCCGGTCATTCAACCACGAGACGCCTTGCCCCGTCCGGGGGGCTCTGCTACTCCGGCTTCATGCGCGTTCCTGGCATCAGGATACTCTCCCTTCTCGTGCTGGCCGCCGCTGGGGCGGCCGGGGGCGCCGACTTCGTAGGCCCGGACAGCTGCAAGGGCTGCCACCCCGAGGCCTACGACGCCTGGATGCAGTCGAAGCACGCCCGGGCGGAGAGTTCGCTCACCGACCAGCAGAAGAAGGACGGGCGCTGCCTGTCCTGCCACTCGCCGGAGCAGGTCACCCAGGCGACGGTGAATGTCACCTGTGAGACGTGCCACGGCGGAGGGCAGTACTACTCGCCCGAGTACGTGATGAAGGACTCGGAGCTGGCGCGCCTGGTGGGCCTGGTGGACCCCTCTGAGAAGCAGTGCCGCTCCTGCCACGACGCTTCCTCGCCCTCCCTCCGGCCGTTCGACTTCAAGGAGTCGCTCAAGGCCATCGACCACTGGTCCGCCGAGCGCGCCCGCCGCGCCGCGGATCCGTCGGCCAAGAAATGACGTTGTGATCAAGGTCCTCGACGCACGCTTCGTCACCACCGCCGTGGAGCCCAAGGGCTACCCGACGGACCACACGGCGGAGGTGGCCTTCGTCGGCCGCTCCAACGTGGGCAAATCCTCCATGATCAACGCGCTCACCGGCCGCAGGAAGCTGGTGCGCGTGTCCAACACGCCGGGGCGCACCCGGACGTTGAACTTCTTTGACGTGGACCTGGAGCGCGGCGGCGTGCGCCACCAGCTCCGCCTGGCCGACCTGCCGGGCTACGGCTTCGCCAAGGCCAGCAAGGCGGACAAGGCCCAGTGGGAGAAGATGATCACCACCTACCTGGAGAAGCGGCACCGCCTGGAGGCCGTGGTCAGCATCGTGGACGTGGAGGTGGGCCCCACGCCGGACGACCTCACCACGCTCGACTATCTCCAGGCGCACAACCGCCGGGTGCTGGTGGTGGCCACCAAGGTGGACCGGCTCACCAAGGCCAAGCGCAAGCCTCGGCTGGTGGAGCTCTCCAAATTGATGGACCTGCCGCTGGAGGTCATCCTCCCTTTCTCCTCCACGGAGAAGCTGGGCGTGGATGAGGTCTGGGGCGCGCTGCTCGACACCTTCGGCAAGTCCACCCGCGTCTGAGGGCCGCCGGCATCATCCGGTAGCCGCCGCTCCCGGTGGGGTTCTGCTCCCGGGCCGGGGGGCGCTGTGGTAGGGACCGCGCCGTGTCCGAAAACGGCAAGGGAAATGGAAGCGACACGCAGCTGGCTCCCCGGGAGCTGCGTCAGCGGTTGATGAGGCTGTCCCCGCGTCAGCGGGTGGACGCCCTCTTGGATGTCGCGGAGGCCCGCGCGCTGGTGCGCTCGATGCCCGCCGAGGACCTCTACGTCACCATCCAGGAGCTGGGGCTCGCGGATTCGACGGAGCTGGTGCAGCTCGCCTCACCCGGCCAGTTCCGCGCCTTCGTGGACCTGGCCGGCTGGCGGCGGGATGCGCTGGACTCGCACGCCGTCCTCACCTGGCTGCGCGCCGCGCGGGGCGGGGTGGAGGACACGGGGGAGTTCCTGCGCAAGCTGCACACGCTGGACCTGGAAGTGCTCGAAATCCTCCTGCGCGAGTTCATCGAGGTGCACGACCTGGAAGAGAACCCGGACGTCAACCCGCCGGGCGTGACGATGGAGACCCCGGAGGGGCGTTACCTCGTCGAAATCAAGGTGGAGGGCGTGGAGATGTCCGCCGTCCGCTCGCTCCTCAACGACCTCATCGCGGAGAACCCCTTCGAGGCCGTGCGCCTGCTGGAGGCCGCGCGCTGGGAGATTCCCAGTGAGATGGAGGAGACGGCGTACCAGTTCCGCCGCGGCCGGCTCCAGGACATGGGCTTCCCGTCGCTGGAGGAGGCGGTGTCCCTGTTCAGCCGTGTGGACGTGGTGCCCGCGCCCGTGTCCGCCGCGCGTCCAGGGCTGGCGCCCACCACGGGCCATGTGGACTACCTGGAGGCGGCCTTCCGCGGCCTGACGATGGTGGAGGCGGTGAACGCGGAGGACGAACTGCGTGAGGTGGCCAGCGCCGCGCTGGTGGCGGACCTGGCGGACCCGGGGGATTTGGACGCCATCCGCCGCGCGAGCGAGACGGTGCGCGACTACCTGTCCCTGGCGCTCGAACACCTGACGGGCGCGGACCCGGAGCGCGCCACGGACGTGCTGCGCGACACGCCGCTGCGGCGCATCTTCCAGACGGGCTTTTCGCTCACGCTCCAGCTCAAGTTCCGCGCGGACCGGCTGGCCAAGGCGCCGGGCGCCCTGGTCGAGGGTGTGCTGATGGTGCTTCCGGAGGAAGCGGCCGCCATCTCCGCGCTGCGCCAGAAGCGGCCCCGGCGGGCGCTGCGCGTGGAAGGCGCGGAGCCGGTGCCGTTCCGCTCCCGGCGCGAGCTAGCCGCCTCCGAGGCGTTGCTGACCCGCGCGGAGGCCCAGGTGCAGGTGTTCCGCGGGGTGCTGGGCGGCACCGACGGCTCCGCGCGCGAGGTCCTGGCCCGCTTCGGCGTGCCCCTGGAGACGCTGGGCCTGGAGCGCCTCCTGGCCGCGGTGGTGGCCATGGCGGTGCTGGAGGAGCGCGCGGACGCGCGTCCGGTGCCGCTGGGGCGCGTGGTGGAGTTGGGGCAGCGCCTTTTCGAGGGCGCTCCGGAAGCGCCGCGCCTGCGCGCCTCCGCGGTCGAGCGTGCCCAGAAGGGCCTGGAGCCGGTGGTGGCGCCGGAGTCGCATGCGGAGCTGCGCCGTCTGGTGACGCTGACCCTGTCGCGGCTGTTGGAGGAACTGGGCACGCCCTGGCTCCAAGACGGGCGGCTGGAGCCGGTGGCCTCGGCGGTTCTTCCGATGGAGAGCGGCCCCGTCCCGTAGGAATTTCAGTCCGGGGCGGCCCGCACGTCCGGCGAGGCCGCCCCGTTCTAGAAGATTCAGGGCTTTGCCCGACGGGGCCCCTGGCATGTCCTCTGCTTTCGCCCAGGCACGCGTATTGGTGCGCGACGCAACTGCCGGGAGGTGGAGTGAATGGTGCTGGGAGAGCAGGGGCAGCGCCGTGACGTGTGGGCCTTCTATGCGCTGACCGCTTTCGCGGCGGTCATGTACTCGGTACCGGGTGAGTGGATCCCGGCGCTCGCACCGCTGCGCCTCGCGTTGGTGACGTCGGGGCTGGCGGCGGGTCTCATGGTGATGCGCCGGCTGGGGCGGGCGGAGCCGCTGTACGTGGACGGCTCGCGCGGTCTTGCGCTGATCGCCTTCTCCATGCTGGCGGTGGTGTCCGTCGGCTGGTCCGTGAATCCGGAGGTGACGACCGCCACGGGCATCGAGCTGCTGAAGCTGACGGCCATCTACATCACCTTCGTCAACGTCATCACCACCGGCCGCCGGCTGGCGGTGGTGTGCGGGGCCATGGTGCTGGCGTCGGTGGTGACGTCCATTGGCGCCATCAACTGGTACCTGGTGGGCGAGGACCTGGTGGAAGGCTTCCGCGCGCGCTGGGTGGGCGTCTACGCGGACCCGAACCACATGGCCATGAACCTGGCGCTGGTGGTGCCGCTGGCGGTGGCCTTCGTGGCCCGTAAGGGCAGCGGCTGGCTGTGGCGTCTGGCGTGTTTGACGGCGGCCATCCTGGCGGTGGCGGCCATCGTCGTCTCGCACTCGCGCGGCGGCTTCATCGGTCTTTCCGCGGCCATGGCGCTGTGGGCCATCCGCGAGAAGCGCCGCATCCAGGCCATTGTCGTGGGCTCGCTCTTCGTGATGGGCCTGCTCGTCTTCGCGCCGCAGAGCTTCTGGCAGCGCAACGAGACAGTGGCCGAGTTCCACGAGGATGCGTCCGCCATGGGCCGCGTCTACGCGTGGCAGGTGGCCAGCCGCATCAGCCTGGACAAGCCGCTGCTGGGCGTGGGGGCGGGCGGCTTCCGCTACGCGTGGCCCATGTACGCGCCCCCCGAGGCGCGCCGGGCGTATGTGGCCCACAACATCTTCCTGGATGTCATTGGCGAGCTGGGCTGGGTGGGCTTGCTGTTCTTCATGGTGTTCGCGGGTGGTGCCGCGGGCGGCGCCTTCGAGGCGTCGCGGGACAAGGAAGTGGGGTGGCTGGCGCGAGCCTTGTCCGCGTCGGTGGTGGGCTACCTCGTGTGTCACTTGTTCTCCGGCTACATCCTGGCCGCGCACTGCTACGTGCTCTTCGGCCTGGCTGCTGCGGCGCACCGGGTGGCGCGCGCGTCCGAGGCGGCGGACAGGCAACGGGTTCCGGCTCCGGGCGAGCCGGTGGTGGCGACGTGGGAGGGGTCCGGACATGCGGCGTGAGGAGGCGCGGATGGGGCAGGAGCCCCTCCGTCTGGTCCAGTTCACCCGGTCTTTCCACATTGGAGGGACCGAGGTTCAGGTGCTGGAGCTGTTGCGGGGACTGCCCGCCAGCTACCGGTTGCAGGTGTCCGTGCTGGATGATTCGGGGCCGCTGATTGGCGCGGTGTGGAAGCTGGGCCACGCGCCCGCGGCCTTCCCGCTCAAGGGCTCCGTGGTGCAGCCGAACACGGCGTATCAGGTGTACCGCATGGCACGCTGGCTCAAGGCGAACCGCGTGGAGCTGGTGCACGTGCATGACTTCTACTCCACGATGGTGGCCGTGCCGGCGGCGAAGCTCGCGGGTACGAAGGTCATCGTGGGCCGGTTGGACCTGGCGCACTGGCAGGGGCGGGCGCGGCGCGCGGTGCAGTCGCGGCTGTGCGGCATGGCGGACCATGTGATTGGCAACGCGGAGGCCATCCGCCACCAGCTCATCACCGAGGAGGGCCTGCTGGCCTCGCGCGTGTCCGTCATCCACAACGGCCTGGACTTGCCGCGCTTCGAGTCCCGCAGGCGCGAAGGGCTGCGCGGGCCGCTCCCCGACACGGGGGCCGCGCCGGTGGTGGTCCACGTGGCCAACATGAATCATCCGGTGAAGCGGCAGGAGGACCTGCTGCTCGCGCTGGCCCAGCTGCGCCATGCCGGTAGCACGCTGCACGCCTTCCTGGTGGGAGACGGTCCGCGCCGGCCGGGCCTGGAGAAGCTGGCCGGTGAGCTGGGTGTGTCCGATACCGTGCACTTCCTACGGCACCGCACGGACGTGCCCGCCATCTACGCCAGGGCGACCTTCGGCGTCCTCTGCTCCAACGCGGAGGGCATGTCCAACGCGGTGATGGAGGGCATGGCCGCAGGGCTTCCCATGGTGGTGACGCGCGTGGGTGGCAACACCGACCTGGTTCGCGATGGCGAACGCGGCCTCGTGGTGGACCCCGAGCGTCCCGCTCAGTTGGCCCAGGCCTTCCGTCAGCTTCTCGCGAATCCCGAGAAGGCGAGAAGCATGGGGCATACGGCGCGGGACTTCGTGGCGCGCGAGCTCTCCCTGGAGAAGATGGTCCGGCGCCATGACGCGCTGTATCAGCGGATTGCCCGGGGCGCGGACGCCTGAGGCATGTCAGAGCGGTGTGGATACTGCGTCTCCACCGGGCGCAATGAGGGCGGGGCCGGGGCGTAGGGAAGGGTGTATCCCACCCCTTCCGGAGCCCGCACATGGTCCTGCCCTTGCTGCTCATCCTCGCCGCCGCGCCGTCCACCCAGACGTGGACGTTCAACACGGACGGTACGCCTGAAGTTCACATCGGCAATGTTGATGGCGCGGTGCGCGTAGATGCGGTAGACGGGAATGACGTGGTAATCACGGTTGTTTGGGAAGGCGCGGAGAGTTCCCGGAACGAAGTGGGCGTGGAAGTCGTCCAAGAAAAGGGTGTCATCCGGGCGCGGGTTTGTTGCGGTCCGTGTGAACAAGAAACGCGGTCCTGCCGTCGGAGCGGGCCCGCGGTGAGATTCACTGCGAAGGTGCCACGGCGGGCGCGTTTGGATTTGGCGACGGTGGGCGGTCCGGTGACGGTGGCGGGCGTGACGGGGCGGCAGTCGCTGGCGACAGTCAATGGCCGTGTGGAAGTGAACGGTTCGGAGGAGCGGTTGGATGTCAGCACGGTGAACGGCACCGTGGCATTGGCACCGCGGAAGGTCGTGGCTACTTCTGTGTCCTCGGTGGGCGGGGATGTCCGGCTGAAGCCGCCGGCCCAGGCGGATGTGAGATTGGAATTCAATACTGTCGGTGGTCGTTTCAACGACAGTCCCGCGAGGTTGGGCGGCCGCGAGCAGACGTATGGCTCTGGCACCCATGCGGTGGATGTCAGCACGGTCGGCGGCTCGCTCACCGTGCAGCAATAGCTTTCGAGGCCCGTCAAGCACTGGGCCCGGGGCGCTCGCCGGTGAAACTCCAAGGCGCCGGCGAGCGCTCATTTTTTGTCCGCGAATTGATGCGATGCGTCAGTTGGATGCGCCCGGCTTCCGGTGCTCGGCGCCGATGACGTCGCGGACCTGCTTGTAGCCGTCGCGGGCGAGCAGGGTGGCCAGGGCGGGGAGGATGTTTCCCACCATGCCCGGGCCCTCGTAGATGAAGCCCGTGTACACCTGCACCACCGACGCGCCCGCGCGCAGCTTTTCGTAGACGTCCTGGGCGGTGAAGACGCCCCCCACGCCGATGATGGGCAGCGCGCCCCCGCTGCGCAGCCAGGCGCGGCGGATGACGGCGTTGGCGGGCTCACGGACGGGCGCGCCGGACAGGCCGCCGGCCTCCTTCGCCAGGGGATGCTCGAAGGGCCGGGCCACGGTGGTGTTGGTGGCGATGAGGCCGGCGAGCTTCTGGGCCCGCGCGACATCCACCACCTCGTCCACGGCCTCGGGGGACAGATCCGGGGCAATCTTGAGGAACAGCGGCTTGCCCGGGGCCACGGTGGCCAGGCGCTCCTGCACCGCCCCCAGGAGCTGTCCCAGCTGCTCGGGCTCCTGGAGCTTGCGCAGGCCCGGCGTGTTGGGGGACGAGGCGTTGACCACCACGTAGTCGCCCAGGGGCGCCAGCGCGTCCACGCAGGCCACGTAGTCATCCACCGCCTGCTCCAGCGGCGTGTCCTTGTTCTTGCCGATGTTCACCCCCAGCGGGCCCGGACGCCACGTCTGCATTCTCAGCCGCGCGGCGGCCTGGGTCGCGCCGTGGTTGTTGAAGCCCATGCGGTTGATGACCGCGCGGTGCTCCGGCAGGCGGAACAGGCGAGGGCTGGGGTTGCCGGGCTGGGGCCTTGGCGTGAGGGTGCCAATCTCCACCGCGGAGAAGCCGCAGGCGAAGAGGCCGTCCACCGCCTCCGCGTCCTTGTCCAGGCCGGCGGCCAGCGCCACGGGGTGGGCGAAGCGCAGGCCGGCCACCTCGACGGCCAGGCCGGGCGGGGCGCCCTCCAGGGCCTTCTCGCGCAGGGACTCGCACAAGTCCCGTGAGCGGCCCAGGTAGTGGAGCCCCGCCATGCCGAGCCGGTGCGCGCGCTCCGCGGAGAGCTGGAAGAGGAGCGAGCGGGTGAGTCCGTACATGGCGTGGCTCAAGCAGGGATGAACGAGGCCTCACGGGCCCAGGCGAGCGTCTGATCCACCTGCTCGGGCGTGAGGATGCCGTTCTGTTCGATGATGTCGATCTCCCGCCGCATGTCCGTCTCCAGCAGGTAGGGGCCGTCGGTGTTGATGGTGAACTTCACCTTGCGGTCCCAGAAGGTGCGGACGATGTGGCGCAGCTCCTCCACGCCCTCCACGGCCTTGGTGTGCAGGTTGGACGTGGGGCACAGCTCCAGGACGATGTCGCGCTCGCGCAGCACCTTCATCGCGTGCTCGTCGTAGGCGGCGCGGATGCCGTGGCCGATGCGGTGCGGCTGGAGCTTCTCCACCACGGCCATGACACCCTCGGCGCCGGTGCCGCGCGTCTCGCCGGTGTGCACCGTGCACTTGAGCCCGGCGCGGCGCGCCCGCGAGAAGAGCTCTTCGTACTGGGTGACGACCTCCGGCTTCAGCTCCATGGCGTTCGTCTCCGTGCCGGCCAGGTCGATGCCGTACACGCCTCGCGTGCGGTACTTGATGGCCTTGTCCACGATGATGCTGTTGAGCCGGTGGTCGAACTCGCGGGCCAGGCAGAAGATGAGGCCCATCTTCACGCCGTACTCCAGCACCGCGCGGTCCATGCCGCGCAGCGCGGCGTGGATGATGTGGTCCAGGTCCAGCTCGGAGTTCAGGTTGCGCTTCATCGGGTTGAAGCGCAGCTCCATCTGCGTCACGCGGCTGCCGCGGTACTCCTTGCCGATGACCTCGTAGACGGAGCGCTCAATCGCGCTGGGGGACGACTGGATCTTCTCCGTCCAGGTGTGGAGGATTTTCAGGTAGTCGTCCAGGCTTCCCACCTTGCCCGGACGGGAGGTGATGAGCTCCACGAAGTCGAAGTAGTTCTTCACCGGGAGCTTGAAGCCCTGCTGGTGGGCGATGGACCAGAGGATGTGGGGCGCCACAGCGCCACCCACGTGGATATGCAGGTCGATCAGATCGCGTGCCATGGCGGCATGTATGCACAGTGCCGGGCTCGCGTAAAGACTACCGCCGGAGCAGCACGTACACCGCGCCGGTGCCTCCGTCCTGAGGCCGTGCGGTAGCGAACGCCAGCACCATCCGGCCAATCCGCTTCTCGGACAGCCATCCCTTGAGCCGCTCCTTCAGCACGGGAATCTGGTCCTTGGAGTTCAAACCGCGACCGTGCACGACGAGCACGCAGCGCTTCTTCGCGCGGCGGCTGTCACCCAGGAAACGCTCCAGCGCGTCGCGCGCCTCGTTCTGCGTCTTCCCGTGCAGGTCCAGCTGTCCCTGGATGGCGAAGTCGCCCCGGCGCAGCGCGCGCAGCAGGTTCCGGTCGATGCCGGGGCCCGCGCCTTCGATGCACTCATCCGTGCCGGTGAAGTCGAAGTCGCCCTGGCCGGCGACCAGCTCGGAGAGCTGCGCGAGCGCCTCCGCGTTTTCATCGATGATGGCCGGCAGGCGCGGGTTGGGCGCGGGCGCTTCGCCCCGGTTGGTGAGCTGCTGCACGCCGTCCATGGCGGAGAAGAAGAGGGAGGCATCGTCCTCCTCGCGGACCTTGGGCGCCTTCGTGGCCCGGGGCGGGGGCGCCGCGACCTTGCGCTTCACGACCTCCGCCGCGGCCTTCTCCTGCGCCTCCTTCTTCTCCTGCTCCTTCATCACCTGGATGGCGGACTTGAAGGGGTTGTTGCTGAAAGCCGCTTCCTTCTTCTTGGGGCCGTTGCGCTGCTGACTCATGGCGGAAAGTGCGTCCTCGTCGTGGGCGACTGTGAGGGATGTAACCCGGCGCTACAGCCCGCGCAGGCGCCGAATCTCTTCGTAGGCGTCGCGGACCTGCTGGAAGCGGCGGGCGGCCTGCTCGGCGGCCTGACGGCCGAGGTGGGCGGATTTGTCGGGGTGGTGCTCCGCGGCGAGCTGCCGGAAGGCTCGCTTCACCTCGACGTCGGTGGCGTCCGGCGTCAGGCCCAGCGCGGCGTAGTGTTCATCCCCGGCGCCCAGGTGCAGGGCGATGATGGCCTGCTCGTCCGCCTCGGAGATGCCCAGGCCCTCGGCGACGCGGCGCAGGACCTCCCGTTCGGAGCGCTGCATTCCTCCGTCTGCCAGCGCCAGCTCGTAGAGCGTGTCCAGCAGTCGGTGCCGCTCGGCCGAGGGGAGCTGGGCATGGCAGGCGCTGACGGCCGCGTCCAGGTCGGGCGGGTGGGCCAGGAAGACCTTGAGGTGGCTCCGGACGACCTCCAGGGCCTCGGGTCCGTAGCCCAGGGTCGTCTGGAAGTAGCGCCGCACCACGCGCACCTCGTCGCGGCGGACCTCGCCATCCGCGTGGGCCACCTCGACGAACACTGCGCACAAGTCACTGGCGAACTGCTCGTAGGGCTCCTCCTCGCGAGGCACGAGCGCCGCCTCCGACGTGGCGTCATGGGCGGAGGCGTAGGGGGCGTGGGAGAAGCCGGACAACGCCTCCGGGTCTTCGGGCGGTAGGGCGTTCTGGGCGTCGTAGTAGCGCCCCGCGAAGCCGCCCGCGATGAGCAGCAGGACAATGGCCCAGGGGCTGCCCACGAGCAGCCCCGCCATCAACCCCAGCATTGCTCCCAGAACTGTTCCTGCGCCCATGGCCGACGTTCCGCTCCCTTTCCGGCGGGGGAGTTTCGCATAGAGTGGCATGGGTGAACGCCCAGTTGATTGATGGCAAGGCAGTTGCGGCGCGCGTGCGAGCGGAGGTCAAGGCGGAGGTCGACCGGCTCAAGTACGAGCATGGCCTGACGCCGGGGCTGGCCGTGGTGCGCGTGGGGGAGGACCCCGCCTCCAAGGTCTACGTCAATGGGAAGAAGAAGGCCGCGGAGGAGGTGGGCTTCCGCTCCTGGGAGCTCCACCCGGACGAGGGCATCTCCCAGGCGGCGCTGCTGGAGGTCATCCACCAGCTCAACGCGGACCCGGCGGTGCACGGCATCTTGGTCCAGCTGCCGTTGCCCAAGCACATCGACCCGGACGTCATCATCTCCGCCGTGAAGCCGGAGAAGGACGTGGACGGCTTCCACCCGCTCAACGCCGGCAACCTGCTGCTGGGCCGGTCCACCACCCGGGCGTGCACGCCCTACGGGGTGATGCGGCTGCTGGAGGAGATTGGCTGCGACCCCGCGGGCAAGCGGGCGGTGGTGGTGGGGCGCAGCAACATCGTGGGCAAGCCCATGGCGCTGATGCTGCTCCAGAAGAACGCCACGGTGACCATCTGCCACAGCAAGAGCGACCTGCGCCGTGAAGTGGAGGGCGCGGACATCCTGGTGGTGGCGGTGGGGGGGGCCGAGTTGGTGAAGGGCGCGTGGATCAAGCCCGGCGCGGTGGTGATTGACGTGGGGATGAATCGCAAGCCGGACGGCAAGCTCGTGGGCGACGTGGAGTTCGCGGCCGCCGCCGAGCGCGCGTCGTTCATCACCCCCGTGCCCGGTGGCGTGGGGCCCATGACCATCGCCATGCTGATGCGCAACACGCTCGACGCGGCCGTCCGCTACGGCCTGGTGCCTGTCGTCAGGTAGGCCGTGAGGGTGACGCGCTGGGGCCCCGGTCCCAGCTCCGCCTGCGCGTGCTCGTGCATGGACCAGAGCAGCGGCTCCCACTGCGCGCCCAGCGCCCTGCGTGCCAGCACGACGGGCGCGCTGGAGCGGGTGGTGGCATCCACCATGGCCGCCGTGGACGGGTAGTCGATGGAGCCTTCCACTTCGTTCACCGTGACGTGGGTGAAGCCCGCGCTGGACATCTCCCGCTGACAGGTGTCGGGGTCGCACAGAGGGATGGTGCCCGGCTGCGATGGCTTCGCGCCCATCTGCTCCCAGAGGCGCGTGTACACGGCGCGCAGCTCTTTCGAGCGTTCGAAGGGCGTCCAACTGGACACGACGGCCCGGCCGCCCGGCTTCAGTACCCGGTGAAGCTCCTGGAAGCCACGTGCCCGGTCCGGGAAGAACATCAGGCCGAACATGGAGAAGGCGGCGTCGAACGCGTTCGCCTCGAAGGGCAGCGCCATGCCGTCACCCTCCAGGATGTCGATGTCGAGCTTCGCCTCCGCGGTCCGGGCGCGCAGGGCGGCGATCATCTCCGGAGAGAAATCCACAGCTGTGACGCGGGCGCCGTCGCGCGCGGCGAGCAGCGCGAGCGTGCCCGGCCCCGTGGCGACGTCCACGACACGCGTCCCTTGCGCCACGCCGGCCCGGAGCAGGGCATCCCTGGAGAACGTCTCGAAGGTGGGCATCAGCTCGCGCACGTACTCCGGCGCCACCAGGTTCCAGGCCTCGGGTTGGGCAAGGGGCGATACGGCGGACATGAGGGCTCCTGGACGTGGGGGCTCGGCATGGCCCGGTTCGCGTGGAAGCCTGCATGGTGGGGCCTGATGGCGCAATTTTGTTGCGACAGCCATGGCCGCCAGCGTTCAGCGGCGTGCGTCCGCTGTACGCGCGCTCGGGCGTTGTCCTAGCGTGTTTGGCCTCACCGTGGGGGAGGCAACACCATGCCGAGTCGCGAGGAGCAGATCGCCGGGGGAATCTACGGATTGCTGGTGGGGGACGCCTTGGGCGTGCCCTACGAGTTCCACGCACCCGCGCGGATTCCACCGCCCGAGGACATCGACTTCCAGCCGCCCGAGGGCTTCCAGCGCGCGCATGACGGGGTTCCGCCGGGGACCTGGTCCGACGATGGCGCGCATGCGCTGTGCCTGCTGGACTCGTTGCTCTTCCATGGGCGATTGGACCCGGAAGACCTGGGCCGCCGCCTGGTGAACTGGCTGGAGTGGGGCTACCTCGCGGTGGATGGCCAGGTGTTCGACGTGGGCATCCAGACTCGCACGGCCCTGGCCATGGTCCACGCAGGGACGCCCGCGCTGATGGCCGGCCCCAAGGGCGAACGGGACAACGGCAATGGCTCGTTGATGCGCGTGCTGCCATTGGCGCTCTGGCATTCAGGCAATGACGCGAAGCTCGCCTCGGACGCGATGACTCAGTCTCGCGTCACGCATGGACACATGCGCTCCCAGGTGTGCTGTGCGCTGTATTGCTTGTGGGCCCGCCGCATCCTTCAGGGCGCGCGTGCTTCGGATGCATGGACGGACGCGGTGGAGACGTTTCGCAAACTGTATCCCGAAGGCTTCGAGGCTCGCACCGAACTGGACACGCATGTCCTGCCGCCGGGCTGGGAGGAGATTCGAGGCACGGGCACGGGCTACGTGGTGGATTGCCTCCGCTCCGCGTACCAGTGCGTGGTCGAGCACGACACCTACGCGCAGGTGGTGAAGGCCGCGGTGCGCCTGGGCCGGGATACCGACACCACCGCGGCGGTGGCGGGAGGTATCGCCGGGCTCATCCACGGCGTGAATGGCATCCCCGCGCGTTGGCGTGAGTCGTTGCGCGGGGGCGAGTTGTTACATCCCATGTTGCAGAGGCTGCTCAAGTGCGCCGTGAGTTGAGTTTGACCCGGCGTCGCCCCTGAGCGAGCCCGCGCGATTCGCGAGTGTCGTGCCGGGCAGCTACCAGGTCTGTGTGAGCGCCGCGCCGACCTCGGGGACTCAGGGGATAGGCACTGGCACCCCCACGCCCGCCCAGTGTCAGCCTGTGCACGGGTCGCTGGCCCCTCCGGAGCAACTGGTGATGGTTACCATGCCCACCCCCTGACACATGCCACGGTTGTTCGACGCTTGTTCAATCCCTGTCGATGGAACGAGCGGGTGACGGTGTGTTTCACAGCGTCATCAACGAGCCCCGAGGGCAAGTTGCATGTTTCTGTTGGAACAGTCCGCTTATTCCGACAAGTTTGGATTGCCAGGGGTGTGTAAGGGGTTAGGATGCGACTCATCCGGGGGGGCCGGTATGGCCGGGGTGAGTCACGCAATGATTGACCAGGATGTGGGCGCGCCTGTGCTTCGGGGGCGATTCGGCCATACACGCGGGGAGAACGTGCGGACGGAGGGTACCGTGTCAACGGAGACTTCCGGCAACATGGTGCTCACACGTGGGGTCGACGCGCTTGAGGTGCGGGTGGAAGCACTGCTCGGCGAGCACCTGGAGGCCGTGCGACGGCGGGTGGACTCTCGCTTCGCGGTGCTGATGGTGGGGCAGTGGCTGGTCGCCATCGCGGTGGCGGCGGTGCTGTCGCCCTTCGCCTGGCAGGGGACGTCGCGGGTGGTGCATCCCCATCTGCACGTGGCGGTGGTGCTGGGTGCCCTGCTGTCCGCCTTCCCACTGGTGCTGGTGCGGCTGCGGCCCGGGGACGTCGTCACGCGGCACGTGGTGGCGGTAGCGCAGATGCTCTGGGCCGCGCTCTTCATCCACCTGACGGGTGGCCGCATCGAAACGCACTTCTATGTGTTCGGCTCGCTGGCCTTCCTGGCCTTCTACCGGGACCCGGCGGTGATGGCGACCGCCACCGCCACGGCGGTGCTGGAGCACTGCCTGCGCGGCATCTGGTGGCCAGAGTCCATCTTCGGCGTGTCGAATCCCGCGTGGTGGCGCTTCCTGGAGCACGCCTTCTGGATGGTGTTCGTCAACGGGGTGCTGGTGATTGCGTGCCGCGAGACGCTGGGGGAGATGCGGCGCGTGGCGGTGCAGCAGGTGTTGCTGGAGGGCGCGTACGCGAACGAGCGCGTGGACCATGAGCATGCGCTGGCACGCGTGCGCCGGGAGATGAGCTCCTACCGCGAACAGGCCGCGCGGGTGGAGAAGCTGGCGGCGGTGGGGCGGATGACGGCGACGGTGAGCCACGAGCTGCGCAACCCGCTGGCCGCGGCCCGCACCGCCAACGCCGTGGTCGTCCGTCACCTGCGCAAGCTGGACGTGACGCTGGCGGACCAGCGGCTCCAGCGCTTCCTGGAAATCATCGAGCGCGAGCTGGCGGTGTGTTCACGCATCTCCTCCGAACTGCTGGACTTCGCCCGCGAACGTCCGCTGGAGCTGCGGCCCTGCTCGCTGCACGCGTTGATGGAGGAGGTGCTGGACGTGGTGCCGGGCCGCGAAGGCGTGCGCATCCAGAACAGCGTCCCCCTCTCGCTGGAATCGCCTTGGGTCGACCGGGAGCTGCTGCGCAAGGTGCTCATCAACCTGGTGCAGAACGCCGTGGAGGCCATGCCCGCGGGCCGTCTGGGCCGGGTGGACGTGTTCGCGGAAGGCGGCAATGGCAGCGCCTTCATCATCCGCGTGTCCGACAACGGCATGGGCATCCCGGAGGCGATGCAGGAGCGCATCTTCGAGCCGCTCTTCACGACGAAGCCCGCGGGCACGGGCCTGGGACTGTCGGTGGTGGCCAGCACGGTGCGGCAGCACGGCGGCACCCTGCGCGTGGAGAGCCGGGAAGGGGAGGGCAGCGTCTTCACCCTCTGCCTCCCGGCGGGTTGCCCCGCCGCCGAGGCCGCCCTCTAGCTCCAGGACACCTCGTACTCGCCATCCAGCAGGCCCGTGGCACGCCCGCGGATGTGCGTGTCGCGGGCGCCAATGGCGGCCAGCGCCGCGCGAAGCACGCCCTCGTGGTAGCTGTGCGGCATGAAGTCGCGGAACATGTTGAGGCGGCCCTGGCGCTCGCCCATCCACTCCACGTCCCGCTCGCCGTAGCTGACGGCGGTGCTGTAGCCGGACGGCAGGTTGCTGACGAGCCGGCGCGGGCAGCCACCGGACAACGCCAGGAAGCTGCGCCCCACCACGGTGCTCAGGAAGTCCTGCGCGGACCGGGCGCCAATGGTCCGCATGGCCGCCTCGAAGCCGCCCAGCCGCGGCGCCAGCAACCCCGCGGCGCTGAAGGACAGCCGCAGGAAGCTGGTGATGGGGTACAGGAAGAAGGGCACGAAGGCGCGCTCGCGCGAGGCCGCCAGGCACCGCGCCGCGGCGGCTTCCCCCGCTTCCTTCCGGACCACGTCCAGCGCCCCCAGGAAGAACATGCCCCGGGCACGGTCCTTCTCCTCCGCGCGGCTCAGCCGCCGAGCCAGCTCCGTCAAAGGTTCAGGCGTTCCCCGCTCGACCTCAAACGCAATCATGGCCACCCCTGCGCTGGGAGGCGGCACTCGACGTGCGCGCCCCTCCTTGTGTGGCTACGAAAGTGAGGGAAACCGAGAAAGTGTGAAAGCCCGCACGGCTGCAACCCCAGGGCAGGGGGAGCGCCATTGGTGAACAGAGTGGGGGCTGCGTCAGAGGGAGCGCCGGGCTTCAGATGCCAGGAGGCGTGGCCGCGGGCGGTGTGGCCTGAACATCAATTCACGGCGGTTGGCTGACGCTCCAACCGCCGCGTTTTGAACGCTCAGGCCTGGAAGGCTTCGCGAACCCCGTCTCGACGCAAGGTGAAGAGCATCCACACGGCCACCGGGACGCCAATGACGCAGCCGGGGGACAGGATGTAGAGCGCGGTGATGCCGCCCACCGTGGCCAGACCGTAGCCCTTCAGGTTGAGCGCGCTGATGGCGCCCCAGGCGGACAGCACCCCGCAGAGGATGCCCACCAGCAGCATCAGCGCCAGCGTGGGTGACAGCTCCAGCGTGGAGGCCTCCGCGCCCGCGGGGACGAAGGGGGAGGTCACCTTCAGCGCCGCCAGCACGAAACCGGCGATGTTGTAGATGACGTTCAGCACGCCCACGCACAGCAGGAAGAAGGCGGGCGGACGGATGATGTTGAGGACCTTGCTACGCGGGTCGCTTGGGGGCAGGTGGATTCCAGGACCACTCATGAACGGGCTCGCAGTGCGCTCACGATCATCCGCGTCGCCGGGGACTTGTTGAGCGTGTAGAAGTGGATGCCAGGCACGCCGCGCGACAGCAGCTCCATGCACTGCACCGTCGCATGGGCCACGCCGAGCTGGGCCATGGCCTCCGGGTTGTCCTTCACCCGCTCGAGCTGCAACGCCAGGCGCATGGGCACGGTGGCTCCGCACAGGCGCGTGAATCGTTGGATCTGCTCGTAGTTGGTGATGGGCATGATGCCGGGGACGATGGGGACGTTGATGCCCGCGCGGCGCGCCCGCTCCACGAAGTCGAAGTAGAACGCGTTGTCGAAGAAGAGCTGCGTCACCACGAAGTCCAGGCCGGCATCCACCTTGGCCTTGAGATGACGCAGGTCGTCGTCACGGGAGGGCGTCTCCACGTGGCCCTCCGGATAGCACGCTCCCCCGAGGCAGAAGTTGAAATCCTCTTCTCGGATGAATCGCACCATCTCCGACGCGTAGCGGAAACCCCCGGGCGCGGGCTCGAAGAGTGTCTGGCCCTTGGGCGGGTCTCCACGCAGCACCAGGACGTTGTCCACCTTCGCGGCGGACAGCCGCTCCAACACGGTGCGCAACTCCGCCGGGGAGTGCCCCCCGCACGTCAGGTGCGCCATCGCCTCGATGCCCGCCTCCTGCTTGATGCGCAGCACCAACTCCACCGTCTTCGCCCGAGTGCTGCCTCCCGCGCCTTCCGTCACGGAGACGAAACCCGGCTGCAGGGTCGCCAGGTCTTCCAGCGCCTTGAGCAGGTTGGCCTCGCCCTCGTCCGTCCGGGGCGGGAAGAACTCGAAGGAGAAGCACGGGTCGGAAGGATTCAACCGATTACGAATCTTCATGTCGCCCCCAGTGTAGACGCTCCGCGTCGTCCTTGATCGGGCAAGTCTCGCGGCTATAGTCCGCGCCGTTTTCCACACCCCTCCAGGAGAATGAAGATGGCCCGGCAAACGCCCCTCAACGCGGCCCACCGCAAGCTGGGGGCCCGGATGGTCGACTTCGCTGGCTGGGACATGCCCGTCCAGTACAGCTCCGTCATCGGCGAGCATGAAGCCGTGCGCACCGGCGTCGGCCTGTTCGACGTCTCCCACATGGGCGAGGTGGAGTTCTCCGGCCCCGGCGCGCTGGACACGGTCAACGCGCTCATCTCCAACGACCTGGCCCGCGTCGCGGACGGGCAGGCGGTGTATGCGGGCTTGCTCGACGAGCGGGGCACCTTCGTGGACGACGTGGTCGCCTACCGCTTCAGCCCCGAGCGCATCCTCATCTGCGTCAACTCCAGCAACCGCGAGAAGGACGTCGCGTGGATGAAGACGCACGCCAAGGGTGTGGCACCCGTGGACCGGAGCGACGACTACGCGCAGATTGCCGTGCAGGGCCCCAAGGCCACCGGCCTGGTCCAGCGCCTGACGAAGACGGACCTGTCGAAGATTGGCACCTACCGCTTCGCCGAGGGCGAGGTCGCCGGTGTGAAGTGCCTCATCTCCCGCACCGGCTACACCGGCGAGGACGGCTTCGAGCTGTACAGCGCGGCCGGGGACGCGGTGGCCCTGTGGGACGCGCTGCTCACCGAAGGCCAGCAGGACGGCGTGAAGCCGTGTGGCCTGGGCGCCCGGGACAGCCTCCGCACGGAGATGAAGTACGCGCTCTACGGCAACGACATCGACGACCAGCACACCGCGCTGGAAGCCGGGCTGGGGTGGATCGTCAAGCTCGACAAGGCGGCCTTCATTGGCAAGGAAGCGCTGGTGGCGCAGAAGGCCGCGGGCGTGAAGCGCAAGCTGGTGGGCTTCGAGCTGACCGGCAGCGGCATTCCGCGCCACGGCTACGCCATCCTCAAGGACGGCGCGCCGGTGGGGGAGGTGACCAGCGGCACCATGGGCCCCACCGTGAAGAAGGCCATTGGCATCGGCTACGTGCCCACCGAGCTGTCCGCGGAGGGCTCCACCTTCGACGTGGACATCCGCGGCCGCGCGGTGCCCGCCGTGGTGGTGAAGACCCCGTTCCACAAGAAGCCCTGAAGCATTCCCGTTCCAACCAGGAGCAACGACATGGCCGACAACATCCCCGGCGACCTGAAGTACACCCGTGAGCACGAGTGGGCCCGCGTCCAGGGCACCTCGGTGGTGGTGGGCGTCACGCAGCACGCGCAGGAGTCCCTGGGCGACGTGGTCTACGTGGAGCTGCCCAAGGTGGGCTCCACGGTGACGGAGGGCAAGCAGTTCGGCGTCATCGAGTCCACCAAGGCGGTGTCGGAGCTGTACTCGCCGCTGACGGGCAAGGTGGTGAAGGTGAACGACGGGCTGTCGGACAACCCCTCCACCGTGAACACCGACCCCTACGGTGCGGGCTGGATTGTGGAAATCGAGCCCTCGGACCCCAAGCAGGTGGACGGACTCCTGGACGCCGCCGCGTACACCGCCCTGCTCCAGAACAGCTGAGAGTGAAGGGAAGGGGACTGGCTGTTAGGGACGGTCCTCGACTTCTCGACGCACGACTCGCCCGCGAGCTACAAAGCCATGTCCTTGAACTGGAAGTATCAGGAGCCGTTTGCCGGCCGTCACAATGGTCCGGATGACACCGAGCTGAAGCAGCTGCTGTCCGCGCTGGGCGTGGACTCGCTCGATGCCTTCATCGACCAGGCAGTCCCGCCCGCCATCCGCGCCAAGGAGCCGCTGAAGCTCGCGACCGCGCGCGGCGAGCACGAACTGCTGGCGGCCTTGGAGTCCATCGCCGCGAAGAACCAGGTGTTCCGGTCCTTCATCGGCATGGGCTATCACGACACGCACACGCCGAACGTCATCCTCCGCAACGTCTTCCAGAACCCGGGCTGGTACACCCAGTACACGCCCTATCAGGCGGAGATTGCGCAGGGCCGGCTGGAGGCGCTGCTCAACTTCCAGACACTGGTCATGGACCTGACGGGTCTGGAGGTGGCTAACGCCTCGCTGCTGGATGAAGGCACCGCCGCCGCCGAGGCCATGGCCCTGGCCCTGGCCGTGCACCAGAAGGGCGAGGAGTCCGGCGCGGCCTTCTTCGTCTCCGACGGCTGCCACCCGCAGACGGTGGACGTGGTGCGCACCCGCGCCCAGCCGCTGGGCGTGGAGGTGGTGGTGGGCGACCACCGCACGGTGGACTTGAGCTCGAAGAAGTTCGTGGGCGCGCTGGTGCAGTACCCGACCACCGACGGCGCGGTGCATGACTACCGGGCCTTCGGCGAGCAGGTGCACGCCGCGGGCGGCCTGTTCGTGGTGGCCGCGGACCTGCTCAGCCTGACGCTGCTGACGCCGCCGGGTGAGTTCGGCGCGGACGTGGCGGTGGGCAGCGCCCAGCGCTTCGGCGTGCCCATGGGCTACGGCGGCCCGCACGCGGGCTACTTCGCCACGAAGAACGCGTACACCCGCGTCATGCCCGGCCGCATCATCGGCGTGTCCGAGGACGCGCAGGGGCGCCGCGCGCTGCGCATGGCGCTCCAGACGCGTGAGCAGCACATCCGCCGCGAGAAGGCGACGAGCAACATCTGCACCGCGCAGGTGCTGCTGGCCGTCATCGCCAGCATGTACGCCGTCTACCACGGCCCCTCCGGGCTGAAGGCCATCGCCGAGCGCGTGCACGGCCTGACGGTGCTGCTGGCGCGCGGGCTGGCGAAGCTGGGCCTCAAGCTGAAGCACGACCAGTACTTCGACACGCTGCGCGTGGAGCTGACGGCCGCGCACGTGCGCGCGGTGCTGGGGGCCGCCGAGGCGGCGCGGATGAACTTCCGCCGCATCGACGAGAAGACGCTGGGCGTGTCCCTGGACGAGACGACGCGGCCCGCGGACGTGGAGGACATCCTGGCGGCCTTCGCCACCGGCACCGGCAAGTCCTCCGCGCCGGTGCTTGCGGACCTGGTGGGTGACGGCGTGGAGAGCGCCGTGTCGCAGGGGCTGCGCCGCTCGAGCGCGTACCTCACGCACCCCGTCTTCCACAGCTACCACTCCGAGACGGAGATGCTGCGCTACATCCGGCGGCTCGAGGCGAAGGACCTGTCCCTCACGCACTCGATGATTCCGCTGGGCAGCTGCACCATGAAGCTCAACGCCACCGCGGAGATGATTCCGGTGACGTGGCCCCAGTTCGGGCGGCTGCACCCGTTCGCGCCCACCTCGCAGGCGGCTGGCTACAAGGTCATCTTCGAGCAGCTGGAGCAGATGCTGACGCAGGTGACGGGCTTCGCGGGTTGCTCGCTCCAGCCCAACGCCGGAAGCCAGGGTGAGTACGCGGGCCTGCTCGTCATCCGCGCGTACCACCAGAGCCGCGGCCAGGGGCACCGGGACGTGTGCTTGATTCCGTCCTCCGCGCACGGCACCAACCCGGCATCAGCGGTGATGGCCGGCTACAAGGTCGTCGTCACCAAGTGCGATGAGAACGGCAACATCGACCTGGATGACCTGCGCGCGAAGGCGGAGGCGCACAAGGACGCGCTCGCCGCGCTGATGGTGACGTACCCGTCCACCCACGGCGTGTTTGAGGAGGAGATTCGCGAAATCTGCGCCATCGTCCACGAGCGCGGCGGCCAGGTGTACATGGACGGCGCCAACCTCAACGCGCAGGTGGGCCTCACATCGCCCGGGTTGGTTGGCGCGGACGTGTGCCACATCAATCTGCACAAGACGTTCTGCATCCCGCACGGCGGCGGCGGCCCGGGCATGGGCCCCATCTGCGTGGCCAGCCACCTGGTGAAGTTCCTGCCGGGGCACCCCGTCATCCAGACGGGCGGCTCGGAGGCCATTGGCGCCATCTCCGCGGCGCCGTGGGGCAGCGCGAGCATCCTGCTCATCTCCTGGATGTACATCGCGATGATGGGCGGCGAGGGCCTCACCCAGGCCACCAAGCTGGCCATCCTCAACGCCAACTACGTCGCCGAGCGGCTCAACGCCCACTACCCGGTGCTGTACCGGGGCAAGCGCGGCAAGGTGGCGCACGAGTGCATCGTCGACCTGCGCCCGCTCAAGAAGACGGCGGGCGTGGAGGTGGAGGACGTGGCCAAGCGGCTCATGGACTACGGCTTCCACGCGCCCACCGTGTCCTTCCCGGTGGCGGGCACGCTCATGATTGAACCGACGGAGAGCGAGTCCAAGGCGGAGCTGGACCGTTTCTGCGACGCGATGATCGCCATCCGTCAGGAGATTCGGGACATCGAGGAGGGCCGCATGCCCAAGGACAACAACGTCCTCAAGCACGCCCCGCACACCGCGCGTGTCGTCGCCGCGCCGGAGTGGAACCGTCCCTACTCGCGCGAGCAGGCCGTGTTCCCCACTCCGTGGGTCCGCGACAACAAGTTCTGGCCCTCCGTGGGCCGGCTCAACAGCGTGCTCGGTGACCGGAAGCTGGTCTGCTCGTGCCCGCCCATCGAGGACTACATGTCGCCGGAGCCGAAGGCCGCCACGGCCTGACGCATCCCGCGCATCGGGTGATGCCATGGGCCGTCTCCCTTGTCGGGGAGGCGGCCCTCGTCTTTACGCGGGCGTGGCCAGTGCGGTGCGGTCCGGCTCCACGTGGACCACCACGTCCACCACCTGGGGATAGGCACCTTGCAGCGTGCGCTCCACCCGGTCCGCCACTTCATGGGCCTGCGCGGTGGTGAGCTGCGGGTCCACCTCGATTTTGAGGTCCACGTAGACGCTCTCCTCCATGCCGCGGCTGCGCACGTCGCGGCAGGAGCGCACGCCCGGCACGGCCAGCGTGTGCCGCTTCACCTCGTCTGGGTCCAGGCGCGCCGTGTCGGAGAGGATGCCCACCGCCTGCCGGACGATGCCGTAGGCCACCCAGGCCACGAACACCATCACGGCCAGCGCAATCAGCCCATCCGCGCGCGGGTAGCCCAGCCACACCAGCAGCAGGGAGCCCAGTACCGCGAGGGTGACGTAGACGTCGGACATCGTGTGGCTCGCGTCCGCCAGCAGCAGGGAGCTCTTGTACTTGCGCCCGTAGTACCGCTCCACCCGTGTCACCACCATGTTCACCACCAGGGTGAAGGCCATGACGGCCGCCATGGTGCCCGTCACCTGCGGATGCTTGTCGTTGAGCACCGAGTCGAGCGCCATGCGCCCCAGCTCCAGCATGCCCACGCCAATCATCGCGCCAATGCCCAGCGACGCGAGCGCTTCGAACTTGCCGTGGCCGTAGGGGTGGTCCTCGTCCGCCGGGCGTGACGCCACACCCATGGCCACCAGCCCCAGCACGTTGGAGCCGCCGTCGATGAACGAGTGCAGCCCGTCCGCCGTCACCGCCGCGGACTGGCTGATCATTCCGAAGAGCAGCTTGGCGCTGGCCACCACCCAGTTGGCCACCAGGATGCCCAGCAGCACTTTGCGGACCTTCCGGTTCCGCTCCTGCTGCGCGAGGTTTCTGTCGGTGAGCGTCGTTGCTTCCACGGCGCCGCACGGTACTTCAGTGCGTGCTCAGTTGGGCTGGCGGAACAGCCGCATCTTCGGGCCGCCGCCCATTTCCATGAAGAATCCGAACTGGAACTTCACCTTGGAGTCGTCCGACAGCAGGCCGGGCGGCGGGTTGGGGAAGGGCTGCGCGCGTTTGAAGGACGACACTGCCTCGAAGTCGAGGAAGTCGAGCCCGCTGCTCTTCTCCACCTGGATGTCCGTCACCTGGCCGCGCTCGTCGAGCGTGATTTGCAGCAGCGTGTACCGGTCCCGCCCCGTGTAGATGCCACCGGTGGGGTCTCTCCGGCGCAGCTGCTCGTTGGGGTTCCAGTGCATGCCCACGCTCTGCTTCACGCGGTTGAAGAAGCTGGCGTACTTCCACTCACGCGTGTTGAGGAGGGTGCCATCGCCTTCCTCGGCGTCCTGCAGGTGGTCGTTGGGCGCGGCGCCCAGGACCTTGTCCATGACGGCGCGCGACGGCGTCAGCGACGCCAGCCCCGGAGCGCCCGCGCGGCCCGTGGAGCCGGCTTCCTCGCCGCCGGTGCCGGGCTGGATGTTGAGGCGCTTGGAGTTGCCCACCACCTCGTCGCTCTCGTTCTGGTTGTTCACCGCCATGCCCGGACCCGGCGACGTCGGGTCCGTCTTCATCGCCACCTCGTTCTTCTTGCGGGCGTCGGGAATCTCGAAGGCGGGCTTCTGGCCACCCTGGGACACGGGCCGGTCGTCGTTGCCCATGCCGTTGTTGCCGGCCATGCGCGGCGGCGACTGCGCGTCCGTATCCTGACCTTCTTGATTCTGCGGCGCCGTCCGCTGGGGCATGGCGTTCCGGTAGAAGGGCGTCTGCTCCCGAGCGCGCGTCTCCTTGTTCACGCGGTTGTTGCTCTCCGCGAGGTACTTCGCGTTCGGGTCCACTTCGTTGTTGCCGGGCGCGACGTCCACCACCTGACCCTTGGGCGTCTCGTCGGGCTTCTTCTCCTCCGGCTTCTTGTCCTGGGCCTTGGGACGCTCCGACGCCTGGGACTTCGTCTGAGGGGAGGCCTTGCCGCGGTTCTGCGCCCATTGGTCGGCGGTGAGCGGACGTACGGCCACGGAGGTGGGCCGCGTCACCGGCTTGCGTGACTTCCCGTCGCCCTGGAACGAACTCGTCAGAAGCAGGGTGCCCACGTAGACGGCATGGAGGAGCAGGGCGAGCGCAATCGCCGCGGCGAAACGCCCCGCGGACGACCCCTGCCGCCTCCGGCGGCGCCAGTTTGTTGGAGAACCCGTGCTCACGGCGGGATGATAAACCTCCGAACGGGCGGACTAGTCCCGTCGCGTTCGCGGCTGAACAGGTAAAAGGTCAGGTCGACTCGCGGGCCGCGCACGGGTTTGAAGGATAACCCCTCCCAGCCTCAATAGATGGGGGCCACCGTGGCACCGTTGAAGTAGTGACGGAGGATGTCCTGGTAGCGCTGCCCGGCCTCCGCCCGGCCAATGGCGCCCGTCTGGCACATTCCTACGCCGTGCCCCCAGCCCCCGCCACGGAAAAGCCAGCCGGTGAGTCGGCCCCCGGCGTCCCGCTCGGCCTCCACCACCGCCATGCTGCTGTTGAGCATGCCGAACAGGCGGCGGATGTTGAGCTCGCCGCGCACCTGGGTGGCCCCCTTGTCGCCGGACACCGTCAGCACGGCCGCGCGGCCGGAGACGCCCCGGTCCGTCAGCGCCAGGGCCTGGACGCGCCCCACGCCCAGCCGCTTCAGGCGGGTGTCCACCTGCTCGGCCGTGAAGCGCTTCTCCCACCGGAACTTGCTGGGCTGCGCGAAGCTGGACAGCCGGCAGGCCGCCGGGAGGTTGGCGGTCGTCAGCCAGCGCTCCAGGCTGGCGGGCAGGGGATGGGCGCCCACGGGGCCGATGACGTCCGGGCGGCCACGCAGGCTGGGGTCCGGAGGTCCGCCCCACACCACGTCGTTGTCCTCGGTGTGGCCGCCGCAGACTGCGCTGTAGACGGAGTCCACCAGGCGGCCGTCCTCACTGAAGAGTCCCTCGCCCCGGGTGGCCTCCACCGCGGCGGTGGTGCTGGCGGCCTCACCGGTACGGCCCCGATAGACGGCGCAGTGTTGTTCCGAGCACAGGAGGTAGGGGTCCGCCAGGTGCTTGATGCCCACCTTCGCCAACACCTCGCCGCGCGCGGTGACGGCCTGGGCCTTGAGCGCCTCCGAGTGGGCGCGGGCGAAGATTTCCGCGGGGACCAATCCCTTGAGCAGGTCCTCCAGGGGAACGACGTTCACCACCGCGAGTTGGCCCGAACGGTCCACGACGAGTTGGAGCGCGCCCCGGAAGGTGCGGTCCTCGAAGCCGTGGAAGTCGTAGCCCACGCCATATTCGACCTGACGCACGTCGAAGCCCGCGCCGTCGGGCGTCTCCGCGTCCAGCCGGTCCTGGGCCATGCCCACGACGACGCCCGCCTCGTCGCGCACCTCCAGGATGGCCTTGGAGGGCGTGCGCACCTCCTCGAAGAGCGTCGTCTGGACGCCGTGGCTGCGCAGCAGCTCTGCCTGCTTGAGGCCGGCGGCCTCGGGCGTGAGGACCTCGTCCACCAACAGCAGGGTGCGCCGGTTGTCGATGACCTTGCCAGCGATGCCGTAGACGGAGCCCAGGACCTGGGCCCGGACCGCGAGCCCCTTCTCACGCCATGACTCCAGCGCCGCCTGGAGTCCCGCGCGGTCGGCCATGCGGAACTCGGCCAACTGCACGCGCGCGGACAGCACCGCCGGGCTCCCCTGCGTCACCCGGACCGTCCAGCGCGTGCCCGCGGCCGCGTCGAGCATCTTCTCGTCGGGCCCTCCGAAGCGCAGGCGCATCCGGCCTCGCGGAGAGAAGGTGACCTCGTTCCGGCCCTCCATCAGGCGCACGGGTACGCGAGGCTCACCCCCACGGAAGTCCAGGCGCTTGAGGTCTCCCGGCGTGGGAATCCCCTGCGCCAGCGGGTCCTCTAGCGGCGGTGTCTCCGTGCCCATTGACGGTGCCTCGTGGCCGTTGGGCGAGGTCGCAGGTGCGCTGTCGGTCGCGCCAGACGACGCTCCGGGTGTGCCCGGGGCTGCCGGTCCGGAAGCCGATGCATCCGTGCCGGTAGCGCCCGCTTCGCTGTCCTGTGGGCCTGACGTGGCCTCGGACGATGAAACGACGGCCGGCCCGGTCGCGGATGCACGGGGACTTTCAGCCGCGGGTTTCGAGGCCACGCAGGCGGAGAGCAGGACGGCGGCGAGAAGCTGTGTGACGGCGTGGCGCACGGGGGGCGACACCGTACTGTCGCACCTCCAGGCTGTCACGGACCGTTCGTCGTGCGCCCGCCGGGCAGGCTGGCGGGTCCGTGCCGGGACCCGAGGGGATGAATAGCGCACAGGGCTTCCGGCGTTGCCCCTGCTCATGAAAACCCGACACGGCAACTGCCTGAAGCTGACGTTCCTGGCTACGAGCATGCTCCTGCTGAGCTTGGCGGCCTGCTCGGACTCCGACAGTGAAGGGATGCCTGTGCCCGTTCTGAGGCCGGTCCCTCGCCCCGTGCCCACGCCCGCGCCTGGGCCGGGGGAGTCGCCCACGCCCACTCGAACCTTCGCCACGCGTCCGCCCATCGGCGTGCAGGCGGTGGCGGGGACTCCGGTGGCCGCGCTGCCGGAACACACGGACCACGTGAACATCAAGGACCCTTCGCCCCAACCGGCCGTCAACGCCACGGCGATGGTCGTCGCCGCAGAGGCGCCCGTCTACACCCGTGAGTGGGTGGTGAGCACGTCTGGCAACGACGCCGGGGATGGCAGCGCCGCGCAGCCGCTGCGCACGCTCAACAAGGCCATCGGCCTGGCCAGTCCGGGTGAGCTCATCCGTGTCCTGCCCGGCACCTACGCGGAGCGCGTCATCATCGGTGACAACGCGAAGCCGGGCACGGCCGACGCGAAAATCACGCTCCAGGGCGAAGGCAGCCCGCGCATCGTCCTGGGCCCCGGCGAGCACGGGCTGATGCAGGTGCGCCAGCCGCATTGGATCATCGACGGCTTCGAAATCGATATGAAGGGCCAGACGCCCTTCGCCGTCACCTTCGAGGGCGACGTGACGGGCTCGATGCTCGTCAACTCGGACCTGCACGGCGGCACGGGCGGCGGCGCGGTGACGACGTTCAACAACGCCACCGGGCCCATCATCGAGAACAACCACATCCACGACTTCGTGAAGACCACCGACAACGAGGACTCGCACGGCGTCGTGGTGCAGCCCACGTCGCGCGACGTCACCGTGCGCAACAACGACATTCACGACAACTCCGGTGACTCCGTGCAGTGCCTGGGGCCCGAGGGCTTCAGCAACCTGCCGCCCGCGGAGAACCTGCTGGTGGAGAACAACCACTTCTACGGCAACCGCGAGAACGCCGTGGACATCAAGACGTGCTACGGGGTGACCATCCGCAACAACCGGATGCACCAATTCCTCCCGACCTCCACGGCGCGGGGGGATGTCGTCGTCATCCACTACTCCGCGAGCAACGTGCTGGTGGAGGACAACGAAATCTACGACGCCGCGAAGGGCATCGCGGTGGGCGGCACCCGTGAAGGCGCCATTCCCACCGGCGTCGTCATCCGCCGCAATCGCGTGTACGACATGACCGAGGCCGGAGGCGGGGAGGGCGCGGGCATCCGCCTGGAGAACTCGAAGGGCACCACGGTGGTGAACAACACCGTCACCCGCGCGGCCACGGCGCTCATCATCGGCCATGGCACCGGCGGCCCCACCCAGTCCCCAGTGGTGCAGAACAACATCTTCGCGGAAGCCCCCATCGCGGTGAACATGGGTCCGATGGCCCCGGGGATGAAACTGGGCAACAACCTCTTCCCCGCGGGCGCCCAGTTCAAGAAGGACGGCAAGCCCGTGGACCTCACGGCCTACCAGTCCACCTCGGGAGACACCACCTCACGCCTCGGCTCGGCGGACCTCGGGGCGGCGTTCGCGCCGGGGCCCATGGCGGTGGACTCGGGTGTCGACGTCGGCATCCCGTTCTGCGGCGGGGGGCCGGACATCGGCGCGGTGGAGCTGGGCTGCTGACCCGTCCACTCAGCCCCTGAAAAGGACAAGGCCCGATGCGGAGTGACTTCCGCACCGGGCCTTGTTTCTTTGAGGCGCCACCCGGATTCGAACCGGGGAATGAAGGTTTTGCAGACCTTTGCCTTACCACTTGGCTATGGCGCCGAGACGATGGGGTCGGCTTTATACGCAGCCCGCCACCACGCGGTCAAGGCTGCAACAGCTGCCTGCTGTGCATGCGTCCCGTTACCATGCCGTTACCAGAAGGTTCCACCCCGGGTGCGCGTGCGTACGGGCACCCGAAAGGACGAGGTGCTCGTAAAGATGCTTCACGGCCAAGGGCTGTACCTGGAAGAGCATGACGCGTTTCGTCGCACCGTACGTGCGGTGGTGGAGAAGGAGATTCTTCCCTTCGTGAAGGAGTGGGAGGCCCGGGAGGAGTTCCCCCGGGAGCTCTTCACCCGCTTTGCCGAGCTGGGCTTCCTCGGCCTGAAGTATCCGGTGGAGTACGGGGGCTCGGCGGCGGGGGAGCTGTATGAGGCGGTGTTGCTGGAGGAGCTGGGGCGCTGTGGCTCGGGCGGTGTGTCCGCGGGGCTGGGGGCCCAGTTCACCATCTCCACGGGGCCCATCCATCAGTTCGGCACGGACGCGCAGAAGCACCGCTGGCTGGCCCCCGCCATCCGGGGCGAGAAGATTGGCGCGCTGGGCATCACCGAACCGGACGCGGGTTCGGACGTGGCGGGGCTGCGCACCACCGCCCGGCGCGACGGCGACAGCTACGTCCTCAACGGCTCCAAGACGTACATCACCAACGGCGTGCGCGCGGACTTCGTGGTGCTGGCGGCGAAGACGGATCCGTCCGCGGGTCACAAGGGCCTGTCCATGGTGGTGGTGGAGAAGGGCACGCCGGGCTTCTCCGTGGGGCGCAAGCTGGACAAGCTCGGCTGGCGCGCCTCGGACACCGCGGAGCTGTTCTTCGAGGACTGCCGCGTGCCCGCGGAGAACCTGCTCGGTGGGGAAGGGCAGGGCTTCGCGCAGATCATGGGCAACTTCCAGTGGGAGCGCCTGTCGCTCGCGTTGGGCGCGGTGGGCGCCATGGAGGACATGCTGGAGACGGTGTTGGCGCACGTGAAGTCACGGCGTGCCTTCGGCCAGTCGCTCCACCAGTTCCAGGTGGTGCGCCACAAGCTGGCGGAGCTCTTCACCGCGCGCGAGTCGGCGCGTCAGCTCACCTACCACGCGCTGCGCCTGCACGTGGCTGGCGAGTGGGCGGTGGCGCAGACGTCCATGGCGAAGAAGGTGGCCACCGAGACGTGCTGCCGCGTGGCGGATGAGTGTCTCCAGCTCCATGGCGGCGCGGGCTACATGATGGAGTACGACATCCAGCGCCACTGGCGTGACGCGCGGCTGGGGCCCATCGGCGGTGGCACCAGTGAGGTGATGAACGAAATCATCGCCAAGCAGCTCGGCCTGTAGGGCGGGGGCGCGGCGCGGCACGGCGCCCCGCTTGTCACGTGGAGGGCAGGCGGGGGGGCGGCGTGGGAAGAGGCCCTGGGAGCTCCGGGTTACCCGAAGAGACCCCGCGGAGGGCACCGTGGAGCCCATCATCGTCTGTGCCGAGCTTTACATGCGTCTGGGGGACGACGAAGTGCTCGTCCTCGACTGTCGCGACGCTGCCGATTGGGAGCGTTATGACCAGCACATCCCAGGGGCCTTGCGGATGACGTCCGCGGAAATCGCCCGCGACCACCACATGCTCCCGGATGACGAACTCATCGTCTTGTGTGGTTGCTCGCCGGACGGAAGGGACACGCGCCGTATCTGCCGGCTGCTCCGGATGAAGGGCCGCGAGGCCGTCTGTCTCGACGGCGGACTGCTCGCGTGGGTCACAGGTGGCTTCCCCACGGAGCGGCACACCCGGGCGCCCGTCGCCGCGATGCCCCGCTGAGCACCAGGGTGGATGCGGTGCGTCGTCAAACGGTGTTATGGAGCGGGCGACATCCTCCTCTGGAGACTGGAGAAACGCCCCCATGGCCAGGCTTCGCGCGGCCCTCATCGGTGCCACTGGACTCGCCGGACAGCAATTCATCGCCGCCCTGAAGAATCACCCCTCCATCGAGCTGACGGGGCTCGCGGCCTCGCCTCGCTCGGCGGGCAAGACGTATGCGGAGGCGCTGAAAACGGCGAGTGGCATGACGGCCTGGTTCGTCCCGGAGCCGCTGCCCGCCGAGCTTGCCGGCATGAAGGTGGTGGCCGGTGACGCGCTCGAGGCCAAGGATTACGACCTGGTCTTCTCCGCCGTGGAGGCGGACGTGGCGCGCGAGTTGGAGCCCCGGTTGGCGAAGGACATCCCGGTCTTCTCCGCCGCCAGCGCGTTCCGATACGAAGAAGACGTCCCGTTGCTGATTCCCCCCGTCAACGCCGCGCACGCGCCCCTCATCCGGGAGCAGCAGCGCCGGCGTGGCTGGAAGGGCTTCATCGTCCCCATCCCCAACTGCACCACCACCGGCCTGGCGGTGACGCTGGCGCCGCTGGTGGAGCGCTTCGGGGTGAAGGCGGTGCTGATGACCAGCCTCCAGGCCATGTCCGGCGCCGGCCGCTCGCCGGGCGTCATCGGCATGGACATCCTCGACAACGTCATCCCCTATATTCCCAAGGAGGAGCACAAGGTCGAGGTGGAGACGAAGAAGATTCTCGGCGCGCTGCGTCCAGCGGGTGACGGCCTCACGCCGCATGACGTTCGGGTGTCCTGCACCTGCACCCGCGTGGCGGTGATGGAGGGCCACACCGAGTCCGTCTTCGTCTCATTGGACAGGAAGACCACTGTGGCCGAAGTGACCCAGGCCCTGCGGGAGTGGAAGGGCGCCGAGCTGGCTCGGAACCTGCCGTCCGCCGCACCGCGCTGGATTGAAGTGCTGGACGATCCCTTCCGACCCCAGCCCCGTTTGGACCGGGACACGCATGGCGGTATGGCCACCACCGTCGGACGCATCCGCGAGGATGGCGTCCTGGAGAACGGCTTCAAGTACGTGCTGGTGTCGCACAACACCAAGATGGGAGCCGCGCGAGGCGCCATCCTCGTGGCCGAGCTGCTGTTGGCCCAGGGCTTGGTGGGCTGAGCCCCGCTACCGGCGAAGGGGTGGCACAGATTCAGGATGCCATCGTCAGCTCGAACCACTACTCTGCGCGCCCACGGACGCGCCTGGTTTCAACCGAGAGGAGACTTTTCAATGGCCTACGTCGTTGCCGACCCTTGCATCAAGTGCAAGTACACCGACTGTGTCGAGGTGTGCCCAGTCAACTGCTTTTACGAGGGTGCCAACTTCCTGGTCATCCACCCGGATGAGTGTATCGACTGCGGTGCTTGCGAGCCGGTGTGCCCCACCAAGGCCATCTTCCCGGAGACGGAACTCCCGGAGCAGTGGAAGGAATACAAGGCGCTGAACGCCGACCTGTCCACCAAGTGGCCCAACATCGCGGAGAAGAAGTCCGCGCTGCCCGAGGCCGAGGAGTTCAAGTCGAAGGAAGGCAAGCGCTCCCTGCTGGATCCGGCGCCGGGCTCGTAGCACACGGACCGTCGCGTGGCCCGGAAGGCCCTTTCGCCCGACGGCGAGAGGGCCTTCTCCGTTGCGGGGGGACTACTCCGCGCGCAGAGAGCTCAGCTTCAACCCGCGCGATTCCAGGGCGTCGCGCAGTCGGCTCAGGTCCTCGGCCGCGACAGGGCGGTGCCGGCCCTGGATGCGCAGCGACACTTCGCGCGGGCCCGTGCGTTCGACCTCCACCGTGGCGTCCAGGTGCCCGCGCAGGCTCATGCTGAGCGCGGGTCGCTGGGACTTCACGAACACCTCGATGCGCTCGATGAGCGCCATCGCGGCCTCGGCGCGTGCGGCGGGGTTCACTTCCTCGGCCGGAGCGTGCGCGCCTCCCGCGCTCGCCGTCACCGCCGTGGCGCTCTCCGAGCCAATCGGCTCCTGAAGAGGCCTCTTTTCATCCGGAGGCGGTGGCCCGGGAGCCGGCCGTGCTTCGGGCTGAACTGGAAGGGCGGGGCGCAGGTCCTTCGACAGCTCGCGGGCGATGAGGTCGTGGAGCCGGTGTTCGGTGCGTTCCTGGCCCAGGGCCTGGGACTCGCTCCGGACGGTGCCCAGTCGCTGGACTTCGACATTCATCGCCTGCCGCTTGAGTCCCAGGCTCTCGGGGCTGGAGACAGCGCCGCGCTGTGCGGTGAGCACGGGCCCCGCGGCGCGGGCCAGCAGAGTGGGCGAGGGGCCCGTGCGCGCGGCGCTTCGGGGGCTCAGTCCCAAGCGTTGGGGCCTGGGTGGGGGGCTGCGTGCGTCCGCTTCGTCGAGCGCCTTCTTGAAGCGCTCTCCGTCGGCGGATGACTTCGTCTGTCCGGATCCGCTGGTGGGCTCGCGACTGTCGACCTTCATGGCATCCCTCGTGCGGTAGGCGCGGGGAGCAAAGCAGGGGGCGTGCCAGCCCCCGTCGCTAGAAGAGCCTCAGGCCGTCCCCGCGGAAGCGGTACCGCCGGGTGGACGGGTGTCCAGGCGTGGGATGCGCGTCAGCGTTGCGTACCGAAGGCGCCGGGCTGAATGGGCGCAATTCCGGTCAGGTCGTTGACGGCCAGGGGGCACGAGGCCACGGCGACCGGGTCGGCCAGGGAGGGCGTCTTCGTCCAGTCCCGCTCGGGGAAGATCAGGGCGTCGCGCAGCTCGATGGACGTCAGGCCCTTCTTGTACTCCCAGAAACGGCCTCGCACGAGGACGCGGGAGCCCTTGAGCAGCTTGTTGAGGTCCGCGTACTGCGTTTCCTGCAGCTTCGCGGAGATCTCCACGCGCGGGCGCTTGGGCGCCTTGCCGAAGTTGAACTCGAAGCGCTCCGTCGTCGGAGCCTCGGGCTCCACCCACAAGAGCCGGGCCAGCATGTACGGGGCTTCCGGCTCCTCGTCCTTCTTCAGGCGCTTCTTCTTTGGCTTCTCGAGCTTGAGGTCCACCAGCTCCAGCGCGCCGAAGGCGACCTCGTGGTCCAGGTAGTTCTCGCGGAAGAGAGCCTCGGCGGTGGACGCGCCCACGGAGGTGGCACGCTGGACTTCCTGGGCATAGCGCTCCCGCAGGGCGGGCAGGGTGACCAGGAAGCTGTCCAGGGGCTGCACTCCGTTGGCGAGGAAGCGAAGCCGGCCCATGTCGATGGCCGGGTAGTAGGGCGCCAGGGCCTGCGCCGTCACCAGCCACTCCTGGGGCAGCTTCTGGTCGATGAGCACGCGCCGCACCATGGCGACGAGGAAGGCGTTGCCGGGAAAGCGCTGGTTGACGAGCTGGGTGTTGAGGGCGTTGACCAGCACCGGGTCCAGCATGAAGTTTTCGTCACGCTTGTGCAGCAGCACACCGGTCTCACCCATCAGGGTCAGCATGGCCCCGAGCACCTGGGCGCAGCCGGCATCCTGGGTGCCCTGCTTGAGCCCCTGGTTCAGCTTCGACCGGGCGAAGCGCTTGTCCAGGTCCTCCTCGCGGAAGACGGGGGCCTGACCATTGCCGAAGAACAGCTCTGGCTGGGCGGTGGCGGGCATGGCCGACAGGGCCAGGGCGAGTGCGAGCAGTCGGTTGAAGCGCATGGCGCCTTGCAGCCTACCACGGCGCACGGACCCGCCGTGCGGCCTGCGCGTGGCGGCAGGCGGGCGGGGCATGGGCGCAACCCCGGCGTGCCACAGTGCTTTTTCCGCCTGTTGACCTCGCGGGCTTTTGTGTACCTTGCCCGCGACATGGCCTCTCCCACGGATACTTCCGCGCCCGTCACCATCACTCAGATTCAGAGTGAGGCGGAGCTCATGCAGGCGCTCGCCATCCGCGAGGTGGTGTTCATCGAGGAACAGGCGGTTCCCGAAGGCATCGAGCGCGACGCCGAGGACGCGCACGCCTATCACGTCATCGCCAACCAGGGCGGCCACGCCATCGGCACGGGGCGCCTGGTGATGTTGACGCAGCCTCCGGCCAACCAGGAAGGCACGTGGGGCCAGATTGGCCGCATGGCCGTCCTCCAGGCGCACCGCAAGGCGCGCGTGGGCTCCATGTTGCTGACGTCCCTCGAGGAAGAGGCGCGTCGGCGTGGCGTCAACGGCATCATGCTGCACGCCCAGCTCTACGCGCTGGAGTTCTACAAGAAGCACGGCTACCAGCCGGTCGGCGGTGTCTTCGAGGAAGCCGGCATGGAGCACCTGGAGATGCACAAGCGCTTCTGAGGTGGCCTCAACGGCGCGGTGGCCGGGGGGCAGGCGGCTGGGCATGCCGCGGATCCTCGGGCCACGAGTGCCGGGGGTACTTACGGCACAGCTCCTTGCGGATGGCGGGGTAGTGCCGCTCCCAGAAGCCCGCGAGGTCGGTCGTCACCTGGACCGCGCGCATGTTCGGCGCCAGCAGGTGCAGCACCAGCGGGACGCGCCCCGCGCAAACGTTGGGTCCCTGCGCCATACCGAAGAAGTCCTGGAGTCGCGACTCGACCCAGGGCGGCTTGCCCGGCTCGTAGTGGACCTTGACGCCGCGGCCTCCGGGCAGCGTCACCCGTTCCGGCGCATGCGTGGCCAGCAACCGCTGCTGCTCGGACGTGAGACGTGCATAGAGCGCGTCCAGCAGGGACACCCCTTCCAGGTCCTTGAAGCTGCGCGCGTCCGAGCACAGCGACGCCAGCGCATCGCGCAGGAAGGTGTCGTCGACGGTGGGGAACTTCGCCTCGGGGAAGGCCCCGGCCAGCAGGGCCACGCGGGTGCGCCACTGCTCCAGGGCCTCCGGGTCCGCGAACTTGCCGGGCCCCGCAGCCAGCGCGGCTTCCACGAGCACGCGCGCGGTGGCCTCCGAGGCGGGCGCGGGCGTGCGGGTCTCCTCCAGGACGAGGTTGCCGTAGGACAGGCGGGTGAGCCGCTCCACACGCCGGGCCTCCGCGCTCCACTGGAGGGTGTCCACCTCCTCCAGCGTGTCCGGGTAGAGGTCGAGCAGCCATTCCGGCTCCACGGCGCTGGCGAGCCGCACCACGGCGCCTTTGCCAGGGCGTTCTTCGGCGTCGGCGGCCACCATGAGGTCGGCGTCCTGGACCACGCTCACGTCTGACAGCGTGGCCGTCCCTCCTCCGAACATCAGCAGCTCGGGCGCACGGGGCCGGCGCCGCCGGGCGACGCGGTCGGGGTAGCCGGCGAGCACACTGAGCATCAGCGCTTGCTCCACGTCCTCGGGCCGTTGGGGCCGGGTGCCCTGTCCACGCACCGCGCGCCGCAGCTGCTTCTGGACGCGGTCCACGGACTGCACGGCGCCGGCCTCCAGGGAGAGGGAGTGCATGCGGCCCGACGCGAAGTTCGCGCGCTCGGCTTCGCGGAAGCGCTCGAACAGCTCCAGCAGGTCGGACGGCCCGCTGACGACGGCGGCCGGACGTCCTCCCTGGCCCAGGTTGGCGCGGGCCTCGCGGCGGATGTCGCGTTCGCCCATGAGGGCGGCCAGCACGGCGGCTTCGGCGCCCACGCCCCGGCGCTCACCCTCGACGATGATGCGTGCCTGACGGGGGTGGACGGGGAAGCGCAGGAGCCGTTCGCCCACCTCCGTGACGGTGCCGGTGGGGTCGACTGCGCCCAGTCGGTGGAGCAGCGTCTCCGCGGCGTCCAGGGATGCGGCCGGGGGCGGCTCGAAGAAGGGGAAGGCGGCCAGGTCGGTGATGCCGGACGCGCGCAGGGAGAGGACGGTTTCGGCCAGGTCTGTGCGGCGAATCTCCGGGGCGTCCTGCTCCGGGCGGCCATCGAAGTCGTGCTGGGTGTAGAGGCGCAGGCAGTGGCCCGCGCGCGTACGGCCCGCGCGGCCAGCGCGCTGGATGGCGGAGGCGCGGCTGACCTTGGACAGCTTGAGGGTGGGCAGGCCGGACCAGGGGGAGTGGGAGGCGACGCGCGCGAGCCCGGAGTCGATGACCACCGCCACGCCGTCGATGGTGACGGACGTCTCCGCGACGTTGGTGGAGAGGATGATCTTCCGCCGCGAGCTGCGCCGCACGGCGCGGTCCTGCTCGGCGGGGGACAGGTCGCCGTGGAGGGGGAGCACGTCGGTGCCGTGGCGTTCGGCGAACTCGGCGCATGCGTCGCGTGCGCGGCGGATTTCGCCGGCGCCGGGGAGGAAGACGAGCACGTCGCCATCCACGCCTTGGGTGAAGAGCCGCTTGATGCCGGAGAGCACCTGCTGGTCCAGGTGTCGGTCATCGGGCGAGGGCAGGTACTCCACGCTTACGTCGAAGCGCCGGCCCTCGGAGCGGAGCGAGGGACACCCGCCGAGGTACGCCCGGATGGGCTCCGCCTCCAGCGTCGCGGACATGACGACGACCTTGAGGTCGGGGCGCGCCGTCTCCTGAAGGCGCCGCAGCAGGGCCAGGGAGATGTCCGCGGACAGGTGCCGCTCGTGGAACTCGTCGAGCACGACGATGCCCACGTCGCGAAGCTTCGGGTCGGAGAGCAACCGGCGGCCGAGGACGCCTTCGGTGACGAAGGACAGCCGCGTCTTCGCGCTGCGCACGTCCTCGAAGCGGACCTGGTAGCCGACCGAATCGCCCACGCGCTCGCCCAGTTCCTCGGACACGCGCTGTGCGGCGAGCCGCGTGGGAAGCCGGCGTGGCTGGAGGACGATGATTTCCTTCCCCTGACCGAGCCCGGCCTCGAGGAGCGCGCGAGGCACGCGCGTCGTCTTGCCCGCGCCAGGAGGCGCTTCCAGGACGAGCGACCGCGCGCCACGCAGCGTGGAGACGATGTCCGGCAACAGGGGATCGATGGGAAGCGCGACGTCCGCCATGGCCCGGTGTCCTTTAAGGCGTGTCCGCGTCGGGAATCGGTGGCGCGGACTGCGAGGAAGCCTTCTTCTTCCGGATGCGAGGCGCCTGTGCCTCACCCGAGGCCGGAGGTTCGGTGGCCTCGGTCGCGGCAGGCTCCGCTGCATCGGCCTTCTTGCGACCCCGTCGCGCGCCGCGTGGCGCGGTAGAGGATGCCTCGTTAGGGGCTTGCGCGGTGGCCTCGTCGATAGTCGCGGGCCGGCTGTCGTTCGTCACCGCTCCATCCGTGGCATGCGGGGACGCATCGTCCCTGTCGGCCCGGGCCGCATTTTCCACGGCGGCCTTGTCCGCGAGTTGCGCCCCCTCGGCAGCTGCTTCCGGTTGGGCGACAGCGCCATCGTGCGACTCAGAAGCAGTGCTCGCGGAGGCCACGCTGGTCTCTGTCGTGGAGGGCAAGCCCCCGTCCTTCCGTTCGGCGCCACCAACCGGGCCCGAGTCGCCACCGTTGTCCGAGCGCTCTGCGCCAGAGTGCTGGAGCACCTCCGGGCTGGCTGCGCTGGCGGACGAGTCGTCACCCTCCGCCGCCGTGTCGCCGCGAGCGGCCGAAGGTGCGACGGAAGCAGTGCTTGCGATGTCGCCACCTGCATCCAGTGCGGCGACCTCGGCGAGTTCCGCCTCGGTGGGCTCCATGGAGTCGGTCGGCTCATCGAAGCCAGCCAGCGCGTCGTCGGAGAGCGTCAGCCCCCGTCCCGCGCGGCGCTTGGGCTTGAGGTTCAGCCCGGCGGCCTCATAGACGGTGGGGGCGGGCACGAGCGCGGCTTCGGCCAGCAGTCGCGCCTGTCGAAGGGACTGCTCGAGCTTCCGGCCGAGCGACACCAGTTCCTCACGAAGGAGGGTCTCCTGTTCCAGCGTCAGGGGCGACGGCTCATGGCTGGAGCGCCACGCGGTATGGGCGGTCAGCACCTGCTCCATGACGGGCCGCACGAGCGCGAAGTCATCCCGGGCGAAGATGCGCGTCACATAAGCGCTCTTCGTGCGCCGCTCGTAGGACGTCGCGTACTCGAGGACGGCTTCGCGGGGGGCTCTCCGAAGTTGCGGGAACTTCAGGTGGGGGAAGAGGGCTTCGATGACGGGCGCGCGGCTGCTGGCGGTGAAGGTGATGCCAGCGAGCAGCTTCTCCAGCACGTCCACCCAAAGCCCCTGCTGGTGGAACGCATACTCCTCGCGAGCCTCTTCCAACTCGGGGAGGTCCTTCACGCGGTCGAGCACGCCCTCGGTGGGCGCGCGCGCGGTGTGCACCAGTTCCAGCGCGGTGGTCAGCCAGCCCTTTTCGGCGTCGAGGCCGGGCCTGCCGGTGAGCATTTCCCCGGCCGTGGCGAGGCGGGCCTCGAAGGCTTCGGCGAAGCGGATGAGCTCGTACGATTCGAGCGTGGACGACATGCGGCGGCTCCTCGGAAGGGCGGCGGGAGATAGCACACCCGGCGCCGAGCACCGAGCGGACGGGCAGGGGACTCAGCGCCCGCCGAGCAGAATCTCCAGGGCCTGGGGATGCGAGAAGTCAGGAAAGGCGACCGTGGCCCCTGCGTCGAGGAGGGCCTGCACGGAGAAGGTCCCGGTCCCCACGCCGATGCACTCGGCGCCGACGCACTGGGCCGCATGGACGTCCTTGGGCGTGTCGCCGATGACGACGACCCGGCATTCCTCCACGGGGGCGCCCAGCTTCGCGGCGCCGGCCTTGGCGCCGCAGCGAATCAGCTCGGTGCGGTCCTCGTTGTCGCAGCCGAAGCCACCGAAGTCGAACTGGTCGTAGATGCTCACGCGCTCCAGCTTCACGCGGGCGCCCTCACGGACGTTGCCCGTGCCCAGTCCCACCGCGAACCCGGACCGCGACCGGGCTTCCTTCACGGCCTCGCGCATGCCCGGGAAGACGCGGTATCGCTGGTCATCCACCTTGTGGACCTCTTCGGCGAGGTGGGCGACGTAGGCGTCGATGACTGCGTCGATGGCCGCGGCCGAGTCCTCCACGCCGATGATGTGCATCGCCTTGCGGACGATGGCCCGGTCGGTCATGCCGGACATTGGGAACGAGTCGCACGCGTCCCGCCGCCCGTGCAGCTTCTCGAAAGCGGCTTCCATGGAGCGGCGCCCCGCGCCGCCAGTGGTGACCAGGGTTCCATCGATATCGAAGAGGAGGACGGTGGGACGCATGCCCCCCATCTAATGGAAGCCCCGGGCCGACGCGAGCCCGGAGTCAGGCGGACCGTGTCCCCTCAGGGCTCGACGAGCGTGAGTCCACGCTGGAGTGCCTCGCGGACCAGGGCGCGCTCCTCGATGGGGAGTCGGTCCTCCAGCGCCTGCCGGGCCTGCTGCCCGCCCAGGCGTCCGAGCGCCACGGCCACGGCTTCTCGGACCTGTGATTCCGGGTCCTGCAGCCGGGAGATGAGCGTGGGGATGGCGTCCAGCCCCAGGCACTTGCGCAGGGCGTCCGCCGCGCTCGCACGCACCACGGCCGGGGCCTTCGCGTCCTCGAGCACGTCGCGGATGGTCACCGCGCCGCCTGATGGATCCACCAGCGCCAGGGAGGACACGGCGAGCGTCCGCCGCGCGGTAGGGGTACCCTTGTCCACGACGAGCGCCGACAGGACAGGCGCCGCTCCTGGCCCCAGGCGCTTCCATGCGTCATCCGATGGGGCGCCAGTCCGCGTCGTCGCATCGAGAAGTGCGACCACCTGGGCATGGACGTCGGCGCCAGGCGAAGGCGCGCTGGTGACGAGGGCAGGCTCCGAACTGGCGGAAGCACTCATGCGGGCCAGTCCTCCGGACCCCGCGAGCAAGAAGCCTCCGAGCACCACGGGGCGCCAGGCGAGATGGCGGAGGGACCACGAGGAAACGGCGCCAGGACGTGGGGGGAGGGTGGTCGCCATGGGGGCTTCCCGGACAGAAGAGGGACGTTTCCAATTTATACGTCATTGGTGCCGCGACGGGATGCGAAGGCCGTTATGGTCGGCGCGTCATGGCCGGACGGGTCCTCTTCTTCCTTCAGCACGCCACGTACGAGCCGGCCTTCCAGGCCGCCACCATGGGAATCACCGCCGCCGCCATGGGCGACGAGGTGTACTTCGTCTTCGCCTTCGATGCGCTGCGCCAGCTCGTGGGTGGCGCCTACGGCCAGCCGTCGAGCGAGCGTGAGCACGAGGAGTTCACGCGCGCGGAGTCACTCGGGGTGTTGGCGCCGCCGCACATGCTGGCGGAAGCGCGCACGCTGGGCGCCAGGCTGATCGCCTGCGACACCACAGTCCGCATCTGCGGCTACGAACCGGAGTCGTTGGAGGGCACCCTGGATGAAGTGATGGGGATGGCCTCGATTTGGCGACTGACCGCGGGTGCACGGGTGCTCACCCTGTAGTCGGTGGGCTTTGGCCCTACGTACGCCGCTCTTGGCCGCCTAGGTATCGCTCTGGCTGTAACGTCGCAGTGGCATCCAAACGGCCAGGAATCAGTCCGCCGATGCTGTAGCGCCCGACGGGAATGACGCGATAACCTGTGGCCACGCCGTACCCCTTTGGAGAACCCGGCCGCGCGGGAAGTCCCGCGTCCCCCAGTAGCAGAAGGAATTCATTGCCTATGCGCTCCAAGCTGCCCCTCCTGAGTGCACTCTCCGTCGGTGCCTTCGTCCTGGCCTGTCAGACGTACGACTTCGAGCCGGTGGAGCCGCTGGCCATCGCGCAGACGACGAAGGAGGAGGTCATCAACGCCCGTCAGAGCAAGCCCAACATCATGCTGATGGTGGATACCTCCGGGTCGATGACGTTGCCGGTGAATCCGTCGCCTGCCTGCGACGTGGAGTTCCAAGGGAACATCGTTCCCTGTGGTCACGATGCGCCGTGCAACGTCGATGTTTGCCCCACACGTTGGACCGCGCTGCAGTCGGTCGTTCCTCAGTTCCTAGAGAACAGCGGTCGTTTCGTTCGTTTCGCGTTGACGACGTATCCCGAGACGCGGGGAGGCACGTCGATTCCGGACCTGTGCCGTGCCTCCACTGCTGGAGCCCTGCTTAAGACGCTGCCCGAGCAAGAAGATGATGATTCACTGCTGGCGCATGCCAATGAAATCAACACCCTGCTGCAGGGCATCCCCAATGGTGGTGCGGGCCGGCCTCAGGGCGGTACCCCGACGAGCGGAAGTCTGAACTTCGTGGGAGGGCTTGAGGGGCTCCAGGACCCCAACCGGAAGAACTTCGTCATCCTCCTGACGGACGGTTTGCCGAACTGTAACGAGAGGAACCCTTATAGCGGTGCAGACACGGAGTTGTGCAAGTGCACCATCGAGAACAACCAGTGCCAGCTTGGCTATCTCCACCGTGGATGCCTGGACTCCGATGCCTCCGTGACTGCTGTACGTGAACTTCATGAGAAGGGCATTCAGACCATCGTCATTGGCTTCGGCGCAGAGACGGCGGTGGGGGATGGGCCAGCGGTGCTTGAGGCGATGGCGCGGGCGGGTGGCTTCCAGCGGACGTGTGACGCGGCGCGCCCGTGCGGCGAGGGTGACACGTGCAACCCGACCACGGGTCTGTGCAACCGCTCCTTCTTCCAGGCCGGGAATCAGGCTGAACTTGCTAGCGCTCTGGAGGAGATCAGTCTGGCGGTGACGTTGAAGGAGCCTTGCCTGATTCGGCTGGATGGTCCCCAGCGCCCGACCGACCCCAAGCTGCTCGTGGTCTACGTGGAAGGCGAGCGGACTCCATCGAGCGACAGCACGTGGACGCTGAATGACGACGGTGTGCTCTTCACGGGGCAGACCTGCGAGCGCATCCTGGCCTCCACCCCGGAGTCGCCCGTGAAGATTGAAGTGCGGGCCATCCGTCAGCGTTAGTCCAGCGGTTCGCGGGGCGGCTTTACCCGGCGAGGGGCGGGGATTATAGGTCCCTCTCTCCCCGGAACGGCCGCCCCGCTCATGAAAGCCACGATCCTCTCGCGCTCCGCTTCCATCCCGTCCACTCGGCGACTTGTCGAGGTGGCGCGCGCAAGAGGGCACCGGGTGCGGGTCCTCAACCCACTCCGCGTGCAGATGCACCTCGATGGGCGCAGCGCCACGCTCTACTACGGCCGCAAGAAGCTGGCGCCCACGGACGTCGTCCTCCCTCGCATCGCCCAGTCCATCAGCAACTATGGCCTGGCCGTGGTGAATCAGTTCGGCCTGGCGCGGGTCTCGCTCGTCAACCACGCGCAGGCCATCGCGCAGTCGCGCAACAAGATGCGCTCGCTGCAGTTGCTCTCGGCGCACGGCATCGACATTCCGTCGACGGTGATGGCGCGCGACGCGGCTCACCTCAAGGAGATGGTGGGCTTGCTGGGCGGCGTGCCCGTCCTCGTCAAACTGCTGCAGGGGCAGGAGAAGCACGGCGTCATGGTGTGCGAGAGCCTCCAGTCGCTGGAGGCCGCGCTCGAGGCCGTCCTGGGGCTAGGGCATAACCTGGTGATGCAGGAGTACGTGAAGAGCACGGGCATCGATGTCCGAGTGCTCGTCGTGGGAGGGCACGCAGTGGCCGCGGTTCGTCGCCGCCCGCGCCCCGGGCGCCTGGCGCACACCCTCATCAAGGGGGCCCGGCTGGAGGCGCACGAGCTGTCACCCGCCCAGCGAGCCACCGCGGAGAAGGCCACCCGGCTCATCGGGCTCGAAGTGGCGGCGGTGGACCTGCTCGACGTGCAGGGCCAACCCAAGGTCTTCGAGGTGAACAGCTCCCCCGCGCTTCCTGAAATGGAGGCGGCGACGGGCGTGGACCTGGCCTCGCTCATCATCATCCGCGCGGAAGCGCTCGTGGCGGGGGAGCCGCCCGTTTCCGTGCCGGACCTGTCGCCTCCGTCGGCCCTGCCCGCGTCATCTGAGCCTGCCCAGCTCCCCGTGGACCGGAAGGGCCCGGGACGCCGCGCTCGGACCGGCGAAGGCGGCGCGTGAAGCGAAAGACGGCCCCCTCTGTCTCAAGCGTGATACGCACCCATCGTTTCCAGGAGACGCCCATGCTTCGTCGCCAACGCCTTTCCTCCCTCGCCGCCCTGTTGGCAGCAGTGACCTGCTCCGCGCCCGTACTGGCCGCGGATGTGGATCCGGCCTCGCTGTATGAGATCTCCACCGAGGGGACCTCGACCCAGGTCAAGGTGGGGGAGAAGGGGACCTTCGTCCTCGCCATCAAGACGAAGGCGGGTGCCCATGTCTCCGACGAGGCGCCGTTGAAGCTTGAGGTGAAGGGGAGCCAGTTGACCCCGGCCAAGGAGAAGCTGGTCCTGGCGGACTCCGTGGCGAAGAAGGCCGAGGGTCAAGCCTTCGCGGACCCTCGCTTCGAGGTCCCCTTCACGACGGCCGCCGCGGGCAAGGGCTCCGTGGACGCGAAGCTCGTCTTCTTCATCTGCACGGAGAAGATCTGCGCACGTCAGCAGAAGACCTTCTCCCTTCCTGTCGAGGTCCTCTGAGTGCCCATGCGTGAGCGTTCTTCCAAGGGCGGCCGTGGTGGTGAGCGCGCAAGCGAAGAATCCCCCCAGCGCGCCAGCCGGGGCGAGCGCGGAGGCGGCGAAGCCTCCCGTTTCGTCTACGGGGTGAATCCCGTCCTGGCGGCCCTTCGGGCCCGGCCGGACGAGGTGGAGCGCTTGTTCCTGGTGGAGGGGCAGCTCGGCGCTCGAGCGGCGGGAGAGCTGCTCAGCCGGGCTCGCGAGTTCGGCATTCGCGTGGAGAAGGTGACGCGCGAGCGCCTGGGCACGCTGGCGGAGGGCGGCGTTCACCAGGGCGTGGTGGTCGAGCTGCGCGGCTTCAAGTACGCGGAGCTGGAGGACCTCCTGGAGGCCGCGAAGGCACTGGGACAGCCTCCCCTGGTGGTCGTGCTGGACGGAATCCAGGACCCGCACAACCTGGGAGCCATCATCCGCTCCGCCGATGCGCTGGGGGCCCACGGCGTGGTGATTGCCAAGGACCGGGCGGTGCAGGTGACGGGGACCGTGGCCAAGGCGTCCGCCGGGGCCGTGGAGCACAGCCGCATCGCACGGGTGGTGAACATCTCCCGGGCCCTGGAGGAACTGAAGGAAGCCGGCCTGTGGGTCGCCGCGGCGGACGTCGACGCCAAGGAGCCCATGTGGAGTGCCCGGCTGGATGGGCCGTTGGCGCTCGTCGTGGGGGCCGAGGGGGCAGGCGTCCGGGACGGGGTGCTCAAGCACTGCGACTTCCGCCTCCGGATTCCGATGGCGGGTCAGGTCGGTTCATTGAATGCATCCGTTTCGGCCGGCATTCTGCTATACGAGGTCGCCCGCCAGCGGGGCACCGTCTCCGGCCGGTAGCTGAAGTTTGGGATCAATCTCCTTGACTTGGGCGAACGGGAATTCTAGAAGGGCGCCCCTCTCAGGGCGGTGACGGGTGGTTGACGGAGTCGCTGGGGCGGGGTAGGGCGGCAGTCGCAGTACCGGATGAGTGCCGGTGTAGCTCAGCTGGTAGAGCAACTGATTTGTAATCAGTAGGTCGCGGGTTCAAATCCCGCCGCCGGCCAGGTAGGACGGGGCCGCGGATGAGGGCCCGGGATGTGGTAGGACAAGTGAATATCTGGAGGGATACCCAAGCGGCCAAAGGGAGCAGACTGTAAATCTGCCGGCTCTACGCCTTCGATGGTTCGAATCCATCTCCCTCCACTCGGCAATTGCGGGAATAGCTCAGTTGGTAGAGCGTCAGCCTTCCAAGCTGAATGTCGTGGGTTCGAATCCCATTTCCCGCTCCAAATGTTGTAGTCACAGCATCGCCAAGCCCTGATAGCTCAGTTGGCAGAGCGCATCCTTGGTAAGGATGAGGTCACCAGTTCAATCCTGGTTCAGGGCTCCATTTATTTTTGAGGAGTGTCATGGCCAAGGAGAAGTTCGAGCGTAACAAGCCCCACGTGAACATCGGCACGATCGGACACGTGGACCACGGCAAGACGTCGCTGACGGCCGCCATCACCAAGGTGCTGGCGAAGACGGGCGGCGCCACGTTCCTGGCGT
>NZ_JAAEAH010000056.1 GCF_010998615.1 Myxococcus sp. CA023
AGCGCCGCTCCAAAGACGATGAGCAGCAACAGTTCGAGCGGGAAGACCACTTTGTGCGCGTGCCGCCTCGGGTCCTCCACCGCCGCAAAACGCGCAAAGAGCAGCAGGGACATCCCATCACTCGAGGTCGTCTCTTCCGTTCTGGTCATGGCAAGGGGGCAACCAATCCCACCTGCCACCTTATGCCCACCCTTGCTCCCGCCGTCCCTAACGATTCCGATCACCTATCGTGCGGGTGCCCTGAGGGGCAAAGGGTCCGCATCTTCGCCGTGTTACACGGCGGCACCCGCCCTGACGCCGACCCGGACGCAGACGACTACTACGCGGACACGGACGAGAAGCTGGCGCGCCTCGGGGGCGTCACGGCCGAGGACCGCATCGACGCGGCCCCCATTCGCCCGGACGGCACTACCTCCTTCGTGCATGTCGACCCGCGCGCCATCGATTTGGAGTGCTTCGCGAATCTTCGCAAATAGCGACTTGCATTGCACCTGAGACAGAGCACGTACGCACGCGCTCGCGAGCAGGCGCGCCAGAGAAAGCCATGACAGACACCCCCGAGGCGTATAGCGCCTCCGAAGAGCAGGCCATCTCCCCATCGCGCGATGCAGCGCTTGAGAGAATCGCCAACAGGCACATGGGTTTCGACACGCTGCGGACGCGCATCGGCCCCATCGACTTCCGCGAAGTCGCGGTGTGGGAAGTGAAGGATGCCCTCGAAGCGGCCTACCAAGCTGGGCTCGACGCAGCCGGCAGCACTCGCGTTGCCGCACCGAATCAGCTCAAGAGCCGTCGCAATCCCAGCGCACAATGACTTGCCATACGCGCGCAACAGAGCATGTATGCCTCATGCGCGCCACCCAAGGGCGCGCGGAAGGACGAAACAATGACACCCCGCAAGCCACGCACCGCCAGCTCCGCGAAGCCTGCCCGGGCACCCGAGGCAACCCTCGAACGCATAGCAAGCGAAGCACTCAACATTGAAACCTTGAAGACACGCAACAGCGACAGCCTCGACTTTCACGACGTGGCGGTGTGGCGCCTGAAGGAGGCTCTCGAAGCCGCCTATCAGGCCGGCCTGAGCGCCGCCAGCAACACCCGCAGCAAGTAGCGCCTCCTCTCACCAACCACGCCCCGCCCAGCGGGGCACCAGCGCATGAGGGCCTCCGGGCCACCCTTGCGAATGGCAGACGTGTACCCACGGCCCGGAAAGGAACACACCACCATGCCCCGCACCACCGCCTCGAAGACGAAGAAGCTGGAGTCCATGAACCTGACGGAGCTGCGTGCCCGCTACCGCGAAGTGGTGGGCGAGGAGACGCGCAGCCCCAACAAGAAGTACCTCATCCGCCGCATCGAGGAGTCCCTCGCCGCGAAGAAGCGGCGCAGCCCTTCCCGCCGGGCGACGGCCGCCGCCCCCAGCGCGCCTCCGGCGCCCGCCGCACCGGCCGCTGCCCCGGCCGCAGGCACGCAGCCTGCCCCTCGGCGCGGGCGCTTCGCTGGCATGTCGCTGGAGGAGATGAAGGCGAAGTACCGCGAAGTCGTGGGGCGCCCGACGGGTAGCAGCGACGTCTCCTACCTCAAGTGGAAGATTCGGGAGGCGGAGGCCGGCCGCGTGCCGGTGGGCCCGCGTCCCGAGCGCGAGCTGAAGGTGCGCGAGGACGGCAAGCGCGTCATCCCCCTCTCCTTCGACGACGAAGCCATCAAGGCCCTGGACAAGGCCTGGCGCGACGCGGGCCTGCCGAGCCGCACGCGCCTCGTCACACGCGCGCTGTACAACGAACTCACGGCCATGGGCGCTACCGAGGCCGCAGCGCACTTCGCTCCGAAGGCTGAGGAGTGAGGCCCGCCATGGCAACCAACCAGCACGCGACGGCCCTCATCCTTGCACAAGGCATCTGGGAGGTGCTCGACCGGTTGAAGATGACGGCGACACCGTGCATTCGCATCTGCAACGAGGAATGGCGTCCCGAGCAGGCCTGCCCCCCGGCGACGTCACAACGCGACGTTGACCGCGACACCCTCGCGCCCGGTCGCCCACTCGCGCAAGTACGTGTTGAGTTCCCCGAAGAACGATATCGACACCAGGTCCGACACCGCGAAGAGCTCCCGGAGCAGTGCGCCCACGTGGTTGTTATGTGTTTCGGCCGCGTCAGCGTCCACGTATTCTTCGATTATCGAATAGTGACCGGGCTTCTGCGTGGTGAACCACTGGTAGCGCAATGTTCCCGGCTCGGTCGCGGCGACGGAGGCCAATGCCCGCGCCGCTCGGAGGAACTCCGCCTCCCCGCCGGTCCGTGTCTTGAATTCACAAATCACCAGAAGGCTCATTCGACGCTCCTGCACAGGCTGCATTTCGAGGGCTGGCGTCCGTCATACCATCCGACAGGCTCGAAGTCGTCAACGAACGCATGCCGGTGGAGCCGCCCTTCCCGCAGCATCCTCTTGACGCACGCATGGCGCAGCGTCCTGATTCTGGCGCGGCGCGGGGCAGGTTCGGTCCTGCGCTGGCGTGCGGTGCGGGGACGACTCCCTGGAGGAGGGTGACGGATGCACGAGTACGATTTGATCGCGGACTGATATGCCTCCCACCGTACGGGCCAGATGGGCGTCCCGGAAGTGACGGCGCTCGCGGCCGCGCTTCCGGCCGGCGCCTGGGTGTTGGATGTCAGCTGCGGCACGGATCTGCCGCTGACGCGGATGCTGCTGGAGCACGGCTGCCACGTGCTGGGGGTGGATAGCTCCGCGAACTGCTCGCGCGATTTCAAGCGAACTTCCCCGATGTGCCGGTCCTCTGCGCGCCCATCCAGCCGTGTGAGCTTCAGGCGCGGCCGTTCGACTCGGCGATCGCATGGGGCGTCCTGTTCCACCTGCGCCACGAAGAGCAGGCGCAGGCGATCGCCAATATCGCGAGGGCCTTTGAGTCTCGGAAAGACCCGATACGGCACGCCTCAGCCGCAGGTGGACATCCGCCTACCGCGCGGATCCAGCCACCGGGAGACGAGCGCAATGCTCTACACCTTCGCCGCCAGCCTGGAGCTGAACACCCCACCCAACGAGCGGTGGCTCATTCGGACCGACTGCTGCGTGGAGCCGAACCACGGCCGCATCTTCCTGGACCTGGCCGAAGGGGACCATGCCGAGGCTATGCGCGGGATGATGCTCCTCAACGCCCTGCTGCTGGACTGAACGGCAGGGGCAGGGGAACCCGCGCCGCACCACCGCGCGGGCTCCTCTCCCAATCCCGTGACACTGAAACACCACACGAAACACGCCGCAACCCTCGGCGCCAACCACATCCAGTACAAAACACCAGACACGACTTGCTTCGCACCCCCACGCAGGGATGTATGCGTTTCGCGACGAACAACAAAGCGCCGCGCCAACCCCAAAGGAACGCACACCATGAAGACCACCCCCAAGCCCCCTCGCCTTGGCCAGACGACGGCAACCGCCCCCCAGAACGCCACGGTGACTCTGAGCCTCAGCAAGAACCGATACGGCACGCCTCAGCCGCAGGTGGACTTCTTCCTCCCGCGCGGCTCCAGCCACCGAGAGACGAGCGCGATGCTCTACACGTTCGCCGCCAGCCTGGAGCTGCGCACGCCTACCAGCGAGCGATGGATTGTGCAGACCGAGCGCCTCGAGGAGGCGAATCACGGCCGCGTCTACCTGGAGCTGGCCGAGGGGGACCATGCCGAAGCCATGCGGGGAATGGCGCTCCTCAACGCCGTGCTGCCGCGCTGAGCAGCAGAGGAAGGGGGAACCCGCGCCGCAGCACCGCGCGCCCGCCAGCAGCCCGGCGTCGGTGGACGGCTGCTCCGGCTGAACCAGCGGACGCGGAGGGGGACTCCGCGCCGACACATCCCGCCAATCCCCCGGCTTATCGCCAGGACAATCACACACACTGGAATTCCGCCTACCGCCCCGAGCCCAGAAACGCCGGGCTGCGCGCCACCCACAGAAGGCCGGCGTGAAACCCCGCGAATTCTCGCGACAACTCCAGACAGCCAAATCCACATTGCCAGTTGCCGAAGATGACTTGCTTCATTCGCACACCAGAGCGTGTATGCGTTTCGCGACGGGCGCCACAGCCCCGCGCGAACGCGACAGGCAAACTCCATGAAGACGCTCCGGTTTGGAATTGAAATTGAGACGGTTGGCGCCAGCCGCCAGAAGCTGGCCCATGCGATTCAGAGCACGGTGGGCGGGCACGTTTCTGGCGACTACCGGGGCTGGCAGGTGACGGACACCCAGGGCCGCGCCTGGAAGGTGGTGTCGGACGCCTCGCTGAGCGGGGGCGAGTACAGCGGTGAAATCGTCTCCCCCATCCTCACCTACCAGGACATGGACGCCTTACAGCAGGTGGTGCGCGCCGCGCGCGAGGCCGGCGCACGCGCCGACGCCTCCACTGGCATCCACATCCACGTCGACGGCAGCCGCTTCGACGCGAAGGGCGTCACCAACCTCGTCAAGATGGTGCACAAGCAGGAGCGCCTCCTGGAGACGGCCCTCGGGGTGAGCGCGGCGCGGCTGGCCCGGTACTGCCGGCCCATCGACGCGGCCTTCCTCCAGCGGCTGGAGGCACGGCGCCCGCGCACCCTCCAGGACGTGAATGAGGCTTGGTACGGGCGCCGCAACAGCATGCCCAACCGCTACGACTCCAGCCGCTACCACGGCCTCAACCTCAACAGCCTCTTCTTCCGGGGCACCATCGAATTCCGGTACTTCAACGGCACGGTGCACGCAGGCGAGGTGAAGGCCTACGTCCAGTTGGTGTTGGCCCTCGCCGCCCGGGCCCTGGCTTCGAAGGCCGCCTCCAGCAAGCGCCGCGGCTTCAACCCCGCCACCGCCAAGTACGACTTCCGGGTGTTCCTCCTTCACCTCGGCCTCATCGGCGAGGAATTCAAGACGGCCCGCCTCCACCTCCTCAAGCGCCTGGAGGGCAGCGCCGCCTGGAAGGGCCAGCGCCGCGACAGGCGCGGCCCGAGCGGGGAGGGCACGCCCGACAGCGAGGGCACGCAGGGCGGCGCTGGGGGCGCCCAGGGCAGCACGCACGAGGCCCTCGCCGCCTGAGGCGGCTTTCACGCCGGGGCCCTTGAGGGCCCTGGCCGCAATGACTACGGCGGGCCGCGCGCCCGCCCTCAACACGGAGAAACCCATGCTCTACTTCGCCTACGGCTCCAACCTCGACAGGGCCCAAATGCGCACGCGCTGCCCCAACGCCACCGTCGAAGCCCGCGCCACCCTTCCCGGCCACACCTTGGTGTTCGGCGGGTACAGCCGCCGCTGGGGCGGCGCCGTCGCCAGCCTCCAGCGCGTGCGCGGCGCCCACGTCGAGGGGCTGCTTTACCGCCTCACCCCGGGGGACTTGCGCGCCCTCGACGCCTTCGAGGGGCCCCCCTTCGCGTACCAGCGCGCCACGCGACTGGTGACGGACAGGGCTGGCCAGCGCCGTCGCGCACTGGTGTACCTCCAGCCCGAGGCACGCTTCGAATCCTGGCCACCCGCCACCCGTTACTTCCTCGTCCTCTGGCACGCCTACGGACGCCTGGGCTTCAACCGCGCCGCCCTCTCAGGCGCCCTGGGAGGTGTGGCATGAAGCGCGATTCAACCTCCGTCACGCGCGTCTTCGTCTACGGGACGCTGCTGTCCGGCGAGCCCAACCACCACCTCCTGCGCGGCGCACACCTCGTCGGCCCGGCGCGGACGCAGCCCCGCTTCACCCTCTACGACTACGGGCCCTTCCCCGCCCTCGCCTCCGGGGGCAAGCACACCGTCGAAGGGGAGGTGTACGAAGTCGACGCGCTCACGCTAGCGGCGCTCGACAGGCTCGAGGGCCACCCCCGCTTCTACCAACGCAGCCCCATTACCCTCGACGGGGGCGCGCGCGTCGAGGCATACCTGTTTCCCAAGGCGCGGCTGGCAGGCTGCCCCACCATCGAATCCGGTTGCTGGCGTCGACACATTCAAGAGAGGAAATCATGGTAATCGTCATGCGTGACGGGCGTGTCCTCCAGGGCACGGCCGTCCAAATCGTGAAGGGAATGCAGGACATCGCCTTCGGAGTGGAGCGCTTGTCCTTGGGTGAGTACATCGACTGGGTGGTAGGCAATGCCCAGCGTTTCGAGTCCGTCGCGCTGCGCGTCCAGGGCGAATCCGACGAGGAGAAGGCCGCGTCGCTCGTGGAGGAAATGCTGCGCGAGGGCCTGGCGACGAGGGGGTGACGGTGCCCTCCCCCAGCGCCCCACATGAGGACTTCGCGCGTGCGCTACTTCCCGTTCAGCCCCTGGCGAATCGCCTCGCGCAGGGCTTCCCGCAGCAGGTACACCTCCCCCAGCAGGCGAAGCACATCCTCAGCCGCGCGCTGCAGCGGCGTCCCCTGTTCCGCGGGGTCGTCGCTAAGCAACCGCAGGTAGTGCCCTTCGAGCCCGTTGAGTTCCTCGTCCGTCATGGGGCGTCTGCCTACCGAGGGACGTGACGCCGTGTCCAGTCGGGGCGTCCTCCACTGCGGGAAGAAGGCCCTCGTGGGCCCCGCGCGCCTCCACAAGCACCAAGGCCTCGCGCGCGCCCAGCGCCGTCAGCGCAGCCTCCTCCGCCCGTCGATACGCGTCCTTCGCTGCGGCCAACCGCGTCCGCGCCTTGAGACTTCCGTCCAAGCACGCATACGCCCGCTGCAACTCCACCTCTACCCGCCCCAGGCGCTCCGCGCGTGCCCGCCGCTTCTTCATGCTCATGGAGAGGGTGGAGAGCAGGTGGCATGCCGCACCTTCACGGACTCCTCTTCACTCGGGACGTGCTGAGCGCCGGCCCAGTGCCCACGTCCGTCGGCTTGCACTCTCCAGTCCGGGAAGGAAGACGCCAGCCACCGCCGCCCACGGGCTGGAGTCCCTGGCGACATTGGCCCATGAATTGAACTGCCCCGAAGGGCGATGCCACTGAAGGGCGTGGTTCCAATCAAGCCAAGTAGCTATCGAGTTCTGCCCACAGACTGACGGTGACTTGCCGTGCGGGGTTCGGCACTCGTTGCCCCGGCCGCGCACTCTTCCTCAGTGCTCGCCATTGCCACCGCATTTGAAGCAATGGCTTTCACGCACCAACCCTATGTGCGAAAGGAAGGAATTCCCTCCATGTCAGCCCTTGCGGCTATACTTCCTGGAATAGAGGGGGAAGCAGGGAACATGCTTTTGGTAGACGTGCTGGAGGAGTATCTCGACGAGGCCGAGTTCCGGTGGCAGCAGTGGGAGAGGGCCCTGGAGGCGCCGGACTTCACTCTCGGCGAGGTGGCAACGCTCGAGGAGAGACTGCTCGCGCACCTGGAGGGGCTGGAGGACGAGTCCGCACTCGACACCGTGCTGCGCCCGGCCTTCGACTCGGAGGAAGCGCTGCGCGTCTCGGCCGCAACCTACGCGCTGCTGGGGCTGGGCCAGGTGGACGAGGTGCTGGTACGGCTGCGAGGTGCGGAAGCGCCCACCCGTGCCGCCATTCTCCGGGCGTTGGAGGTGAGTGAAGCACCAGGGCTGGCCCCTCGCCTCCTCGAATTGCTGAAGTTGGAGGACACGGTACTTCAGGCGGGAGTGCTGGAGACGCTGGCCTTCCGCCAGGAAGCGCCCGTGGAGGTGCTGGCGCGCTTCTTCACCCATGACGAGCCGCGGGCGCGAGTCGCCGCCCTGCGCGGGGCGCCTTCGCTGCCGGAGGAGACGGTGCGCAGGCACTTGCCCGCGCTGCTCGATTCGGCCCACCCCGGCATTCGTGCGGCGGCCATGGAGACGGGCCTTGCCTCTGGAGTGCAGCTGGCCTGGGAAGCATGTCGTAAGGCAGTGCAGGCGCCCGGCACTCATACCCAGGAAGCCATGGTGTTGGTGGCACTGGGTGGTGACGAGACGGAAACCTCCCTCCTCGTGGACTTGCTGGAGTCCGCCGAGCTGCGTGCCCACACCCTCTGGGCCCTGGGCTTCAGCGGGCGGGTAGCGGCCATGGAGTCCTGCGTGAGGTACCTCGCGGTGCCCGAGGTGGCACGGCTGGCGGGAGAGGCCTTCTCGGCCATGACGGGCCTGCGCCTGGAGGGCGCCTTCGCCCTACCGCCAGGAGAGACGCCTGAAGGCGCGCCGGTACCGCCGGAAGAGCAGGAGAGCCTCGACGCCGACTTGACGCCCCGCCCAGAGGACGACCTGCCCTGGCCGCGGGTGGCGGCCGTGAAGGACTGGTGGACGCAAAACCAGGCGCGCTTCGCGAAGGGCACGCGCTACCTCCTGGGGCAGCCCTTCAGCGGCCAGGTGCTGGTGGAGGCGCTGGCGTCCAGCCCCATGCGACGCCGCCACGTCCTGGCGCGGGAGTTGGCGATTCGCACCGGCGGGCAGCACGTCATCCCCACCCGCGCCTTCACCTGGCGCCAACGCGAAGCCCTGGCCCAGGCCCGTGGCGCCTGCGCCCGACTGAAGAGCACGTCCCTGGCCTCCACCCTGCGGTGACGTCCCATGCCCGCCCTGGAGAACTTCACGCCCTTCGCGGCCACCGACTTCCTCTCGCTGACGAAGGAGGGCGAGGAGTGCCTCGTCCTCGTCGTCGCCGGCAGCTTCGTCCTCCCCCCGGCGGGGCGCGCCTCGGACGCGCCGCTGGCGGTATGCGAGGAGCAGCCGAAGCCCGTCACCACGGACACGTATTGGGGCGAGCCGGAGAAGTCGAGCCTGCGCTACGAGTCGCAGTCGGCCTATACGCGGCCCGGCACCGACGTGCTACTACACGGCCAGGCCTGGGCGCCGAGAGGCCGCAAGGTGACACGGACGCTGGTGGCGGTGCGAGTGGGCGCACTGGAGAAGCGGGCCACTGTCTTCGGCACTCGCGTGTGGTACCGCGGCCTCATGGGGCTGAGTGCCTCGGACGCCCTGCCCTTCGAGTCCCTGCCTCTGCGCTACGAGTACGCCTTCGGCGGCACCACGGCCTCGGGCCATGAGGCGCGCAACCCCGTGGGCCGGGGCTTCTACACCAGCGCGAAGGAGGCGCTGGAGAAGCCCCTCCCCTCCATTGAGGCGCCCGAGTCCCTCGTGCGCGGCTGGGCGGACAGGCCCCCTCCCTGCAGCTTCGGCCCGGTGGCAAGGCACTGGCAGCCGCGCCTGGGCTGGGCGGGGACGTACGACGCGACCTGGGTGGAGAAGCGCGCTCCCCTCTGGCCCCGGGACTTTGACGAGCGCTTCTTCCACGTCGCCCCTGACGGCCTGCGAGCTCCGACTCACCTGCAGGGCGGAGAGCCAGTGGTGCTGGAAGGTGTCTCTCCTGACGGGCCGCTCGCATTCCGCCTCCCCTCTCACCGACTCCTGGCCCGCTGCACCTTCGCGGGGCGGCGGGTGAAGCAGCGCATGGTGCTGGACACGGTGCTGCTGGAGCCGGACGAGGGCCGACTCGTCCTCACCTGGCGAGCGACGTTTCCGGCGCACCGGCAGTTCGCCACGCATGAGGTAAGCACCGTGCGGCTGCTGCTGCCCGGGGAGGACACGCCATGAGTGCAGTGCAGGTGGTGGGGCTGGGCCTGTGCACACCGGTGGGCACCTCGGCACACATGACGCTGGCCTCGCTGCGCGCGGGCCTCGTGCGCTTCGCGGAAACGGAGGTGCTGGACGCGGTGGCCGAGCCCGTCCGGGCCTCCCGGCTGAGTCTCCTGGACGCCTCCCTCTCCCGCACGGAGCGAATGGTGGCGCTGGCCCGGCAGGCACTCGCCGGCGTACGGCCGCTCATGGACGCACTCCCTCCGGGGCGGGTGCCGCTGTACCTCGGGCTACCCGAGGCGGGGCTGGGGCCCCAGGTGGAGCAGGAGGCGCTGGTGGCGGCGCTGCTGGCCCAGACTGACGGGCGCCTGGACGTCGTGCAGGTGCACGCGGCTGGGCGGGCCGCCTTCTTTGAGGCCCTGGCCTCGGCCCAAAAGGACTTGCACTCCGGACGCGCGGGGGCGCTGGCCCTGGTGGGCGCGGTGGACTCGCTGGCCGACAGCGCTTCCTTGGAGGCGCACGTGGGCGCGCGGCTGCACCTGGGGCGCCCGAATCCGGACGGGCGTATTCCAGGCGAGGCGGCGGGCTTCGTCGCCCTGGCGCGGCCGAGCGCCCTCAAGCCCCTGAAGCTGGAGTCCTCCGGCGTCCTGCTGGGCACGTCGCTCGCCGTGGAGCCGAGGCCCTTCGCGCAGAGCCGCCCCAGCCTGGCCGAGGGGCTGACGGAAGCCCTCCATGCCCTGACGCGGGACTCAGCAACGGGCGGGCGATGCGTGGACGCAGTCCTGGCCTGCCAACCCGGTGACTCATTCTGGGCCACCGAGTTCTCCCGCGCCTACCTGCGCAACGCCGCCCTCATGCCCGAGCCCCTGCGCGTCCTCGTCGCGGGGGAAGGACTGGGGGACGCGGGGGCCGGCGCGGGCCCCGTCATGCTGGGCGTGGCCCTGCACCGAGCGCGCTGGCGCCAGGCTGGCGCGCGCAGGACGCTCGTCTATGGCAGTTCCGACAGCGGACGCATCGGCGCCTGCGTCGTGGAGATGATTCGAAGTGCTAAGGAGAAGGCATGAGCAAAGTCTACGCCAACGGCCGCTCAATCATTCACAAGGGGAGCGGCAACACGCACACCTCGGCGGCCCCCGACGTCTGCAAGGTGCCGACACCGGGCGGGCCAGTGCCCACTCCCTTCGTCAACTCCGCCCAGGACTCTATGCTCACCAAGGGGAGCAAGAGCGTCACCATCAACGGCCACCCGGTGGCGCTGACGGACTCCGAGCTGAGCGTCAGCTCGGGCGACGAGCCGGGGACGGCGGGCGGCCTCATCTCCTCCAAATTCAAAGGGAAGCTGGCCTGGGGCAGCGGCAGCGTGGACGTGAAGTTCGAGGGCAAGGGCGTCGTGCGCTACCTCGACGTCACCCTCCACAACGGCAACTCCTTCAACACCGCGTTCATGTCGAATGGACGGGCGGGAACGGGCTTCGCCTATGGCGACGACTTCAAGGGCGCGTGCATCATCTGCCAAAAGGACCCGGACAGCCACGCGGTGATTGAGCGGCAAGAAACCGAGGAGGAGCAAAGCCTCGCCATTGCCAAGAAGATTCTCAAGGACCTCAAGGCACGCGAGGCCGAGTGGGCCACGGTCCATCAGGGAATCATTACAAAGGAAGCCCAACTCAAGCGCCTTCTCGAGGGCACGAATCCACCGCCAAAACAGGCGACCCTGGATGAGCGAAGGGCCGAAATTCAGAAACTCGAGGCGAAGCGCAAGGGACTTGAGGGCCATCGACGGGCGGACTCTACCGGATATATGTTTGGCGTCATGGTGTGCCGCGACGGCGAGAGGTTCGCCGCGGTGTCGGGTGGCGAGGTGCCTCCTGGCTTCATCGCCATCGCCGAGGCTCACGGATGCACCGTTATTGGCGAGGCCGCCACGCTGGAGGACTTCCTTGCCCTCAATCCAAGGTGTGCCGCGGGAGACACTGAGGCCATCAGAAAGCTCACCAAGCGGTGGGACGATACGGAGACGTCAGTCGCCGATAAAAAAGCAGGATACAACAACAAGCCTGGAACTTGCGCGGGCGCCAAACTCATCGGCAAGAGCGGCCACGTCGCGAATTCCATGACGGAGATGTTCTTCGCCTTTCCCAGCGCCAGGAAGCTGGCCTACCCAGTACTCTATCGCGGCCCCTCCGAATACTCTCCACCCAAGGTTAGAGCAGTGGGACCTGACGGCATGGGGGCGGGGGCATGGAAGCCTCCAAGTGTCGCGGCGGTCGTCGCTGCCCTCAATGAAGGTAGAAGTGTCGAGGCCGATGGGGAACGCGTTGATATGCGACGCAAGTCGGGTGAGACCGTGCTTTCCTGCCAGTCGTGTCAGGACACACTTTTCATGGCTCGGTGTGACATCGAGGTGCAGAAATGCGGATGACCTGGTCGAAGCTTCTTGAGGCCCCCCCGCCCTTGTCGATGCCGGGCTTGCTTGCGTTCATGGAGCGATGGAAGCCCGGTAGCACCCAGGGCTTCAAGCCGGCCACTGCCGACCAGATTGCCGTCCTGGCCAAGCCGCATGGAGGGCTCAATGCGCTGCCTCACGTGTATCGCGAGTTTCTGGAGACGATGGGCGCATCGACTGGCAGCCTGCGGTTGACGTTCGGCACAACCTCTATTTCGGCGCTGCTGGAGGACCGCGAGGACCTGCAACGGGAACGGCCGGATGCTCGCCGGTATCTCAGGTTCACCATTGGCGAGGAGGATGAGTTTAATACTACCGGGAGGCGCGACACGGACGATATCTTCGAACTCTTCCGTCCAACACCCGACGGACGGGACGCGGCAATCATCCGCATTCACGAAGAGGACCTGGTCCGTGGGAAGGGGGAGGTAGAGCGACCCTTCCCAACCTTCTCCGACTGGCTGCGAACAATCATTGTATCCAGAATCGTCTTTGATGCCGAACCGGAGAAGCAAACGGAGTACTACAGCCTTGGGCGGAAACCCGAGACTCCGGCCAGAACATACGACTTTCTCACGCGCCTGGGATTCTCGCTCACCGAACTCGGGGCCTCGTCAGAGGTGGTTCCTCTGGAGCACACAGAGTATGGCACGATTGCCCTTATCCGAGCACCTACAGCATCAATTCCGCGTACGGGACTGAGATTGCGTGCGCGTGACAAGGCACAGCAGCGGATTCTGGAGGAAGTCATCAGCGACCATGAGGAAGAGTTGAGCGGTGGTTGACGGGGCCACCGTCCACATGGCGTTCAAGACCTCCTCAACGCTGCATCGCGCGCAGAGGAAATGCTGCGCGCGAGCCTGATGGCGAATGGGAGCGAGGCTGGCATGGCCCGCTTGCCCTGTGCCTCGTGCATGCCCTTGAGGCAGCAAGACACTTCTCCTGCACGAGGGCAGCGCGGACCAGAAGGCGTGCTATCCTGCGGTGGCATCCTCGCTCTCTACATCAGCCACACAGTCTCTTGCTGCACTCGTCGCGACAGGCTGGAGTAGGCCCCTCCATGGACACCCGCAGCGAGATTGAGCGCTTCCTTCGCACCGGCGACTACGACGTCCACTGCAGGGCCTGGCCGGGCGACGTCCTCGAAAGGGAGAGGCGGGCGCGCGACGAACTCCGCCAGGCCCTCGTCACGGAAGTGCAGCGGCGCACCGCGGGCCTCGACGTGCCGGAGAAGCTCCAAGGCCTCGACGTCGTCGCCCTCACCCGCCGCAAGGTGGAGCCCATGGTGCGAGGCCTCTTCCCCCGCGAGGAGCAGGACGCCGTCCTCGCCGTCCTGGAACGCTCCGTCGTATTCGTCACTCCGGCCAACATCGTCCAAGTCCTGCTGAAGTCCTCCTGGCTGAATACCGCCTGGGACCTGGCCAACCTGTACCTCCTCGGCGTCGGCGCGGAGCTGCTGGGAGAGGACGCGCCCCGCATCCTTGGCCTCAGCGAGCACACCACATGCTACGTCTCCCTCTCGTACTTCGACGAGGAGTCCCCCTTCGCCGACTTCCTCGTCCATGAGGCGGCCCACGTCTTTCACAACTGCAAGCGCCGCACGGCGGGCCTGCCCGAGACACGCCGACGCGAGTGGCTCCTCGACATCGACTTCCGGAAACGCGAGACGTTCGCCTACGCCTGCGAGGCATATAGCCGCGTCCTTGAAGCCGGCGACAACCGCCAGGCGCGCATGGCGCTCGCCGAGGAGTACGCGGCCTGCGCGGCACCGTCCGACGAGCGCGTGTCGGTGAGCGAAGTCGTGGAACTCGTTCGTGAAGCCGCGGCAGCGAGGAATGGGTGGAAGCACATCCTCACGCGGTGTGCCCCTCAGACGCGGGCCGTCACACATGCCTCCGCAACAACGGTGGCAACAACAGCCCGGCGTCACGGACCATGAGGACTCGGGACGGGCGCCCTTTCCCGCGCGGTGGCGTCAGGGGCGTCCGTCCGGCTCGACGGGGGCCAGGCGCCCGTCCTCAGTGACGCGCACCACGTGGGCGGGTGCGAAGGTGCCAGCCCGGCCACACACGACTGCGTCGAGTCGCTGGTTCGTCGTCCCCACCACCAAGTCCCCCGCTTCATCCAGTGCGTATGCCATCGGTGCGCCAGGGAGAGTCACCCAAGGCGTGGCACGCCACCGCCCCTCGGACGCGTCGACACGCACCAGACTCCCCGCGCCGCCGAACATGTGCGCGAGGCCATCCACCACCACGAGGGTGCCGTGCATCCGCACGACAACCAGGGGGTTGGCCTGGGGCTCCTCCAGCACCGTCACTCGCCCCGCCTCATGCACTTCCAACGTGCCCCCAAACTCCCCGTCGTCCCACCCGACGAGACATGCCTCCCCCATGACTTCGAGGACGGAGGCGGAGTCCCGTCCAGGCACGGATGCACACGGACTTCCTCGTGGGGGCGCCTTCGGCTTGTCCCAGTGCAACTGGACAGAGGTGTGTCCCTCGTGCAGCGTCCATCCTCCGGCGCGTCTTGGACTGAGGTCGGCGCAATCGATGGACTCCGCGGGCTGCACCTCCTGTCCGGAGAGTCCCTCCAAGGCCAACCTCGCGTGGCTCCTCGCCACCGGAGAGGCGTGCGTCGTCACCACCCGCTGGAGCAGCGGCACCAACTCTTCCGCATAGGCATGGAAGGAGTAGCTGCCCAGCGCAGCAACCGCCGCGGCCTGGACTTCACTGTGCGGCGCGTACACCGCCTGGCGCAGCGCCTCGAGGGCGGCTGCGTCTCCCACGCGTCCAAGGGCCTCTGCGGCCCGCGCGCGCTCCCAGCCCTCCTTCCCCGTGGCCAGCAGCCGCAGCAACGGCTCCGTCGCCGCTGGCCGCGCCACGGCCCCCAGGGACGCAAGGCTCGCGAGGGCCCGGGCACGGCACTCGGGCACGGCGAGCTGATCAAGGACGCCCGGCACCGCAGCAGGACTCCCGAAGGCCACCAGCGCCTGCAGCGCCACGGGCGTGAGGCGCACGTCCGCCCGCTGTAGCGCCTGCAACGCCTCGGGCGCGGCCTTCGCCCCCAGGCGCACGTGGGCCGCCAGCACGGACGCCACGTAGGCCGCTCGCGGGGTGCATCCATCGAAAACCGCCTCGCAGCTTGGAGCAGGCGCCGAGGGGCAGGACATCCCTGGTGGGCGCCGGAGAGTGGGCTCCTCCAGCTCCCGCGCGAGGAGCGTCCGCAGGCGCGTAACGAACATCTCCGTGTACATGGAGGAGCGCCTGGCGAGGACGTGGCGCACGAGCACCAGCGCCTCTCAGCTCGACTCCGGATTCTCCAGCACCTCTACCAGCACCGGGGCCAATGTCGGGCCGAGGTGCTCCAGGGCCGACGTGGGCGACTCCAGGAGGTGGCGCACAATGGCTGGCCCTGCTCGCTCATCATCGAGTGAGGAGAGCGCGTGCAGGGCCAGCCCACCGGGCTCCCGCTCATACGCCTCGATGAGCGCAGGTACGGCGCCCATGGCCTTCCCGTCCATCTCGCCCAGCGCCTGTGCTGCACCGCCGCGCACGCGACGGTCCGAATGCCGAAGCAGCGAAATCAGCCGAGGGACGACTTCCTCCCCCGCGCGCCCCAGTTTCCAGGCTGCACACGCCTGCTCCGGCGGCAGCCACCTCTCCCCCATGTCGGGGCCGTGGACTTCCTGCAGCAGCGCAAGGCACGCGTCGGCCCCGTCGCAGCAACTCTCCCATGTCCTGGTGTCCTCCCGCTTCCACGGCCGGGAACACCCCAGGCACAGCGCCACTACCACGCACACGAGCCCGACCAACCGGCAGCGGTGCCCAGGCTTCACCTCTCCCTCCATGTCATCGCCTCTCAATCACTCCTCGCTGTGGAGGGCCTTCGAACCAATGCTTCAGCCACTTACGGGCCGCGCCGCGAATGAGCGCTCCGCTCCAGGGGCTTTCACGACGCGTGTGCCGGCCACCCAGTCGTGCAGGCATCGCCGCTCCTCGCCAACGATGAAGAGCGCATCCACGAGGCCGAACCAGACGCAGTAGCCGCAGAGCGCCATTGGGAGCGCGTTCCTCAGCAGGGCGATCCGCCACACCTCCGCTGGAAGTCCGTCTCCGCGGACGACGCGTATCCCCAGGAGCCGCTTGCCGAGGCTCGCCCCAGTGCCTCGAATCAGGTTCGCCTGCACGAGCAACACGAAGAGCGCCGGGATGTAAATCGCAGGAGCCTGCATCGCATCCTCGCCCGGTAGCGCCAGGCACCGGAGGACGCCCAGGAACAGGGAGGGCAGCAGGAGCGCGGCGCAGTCAACAAGGCATGCCGCGAGCCGAGCCCAGCACGTCGCCAGCTCTGGAGCCGCATGGAGGCACGGACGGCATAAGCCCGCTCCGGACGAGGCACAGAAGGCACAGGTGAAGGTGCCGCAGCGAGTACAAGCAATGGCGGCGGAGAAGCCTGGTTGCTCGGAGCATCGCGCTTCCGAAACTGACTCAATGGCCTCGCGGAAGTCGGACATGAAGGGCCGCAGCACAGCTACGGCCGCCCCGTGACGGCAAGCCTCTTCGGCGAAAAGCCCTCACTTCCACCAACAAACAGAACCCAATGGGTCTAGTAAACTAGACCCTGACGAAATCTTACCGTCTCTTCGTTCGTCGAGGAGCGGCACGTCGGTTACGCAGGTGCCAGCTCGGCAAGGAGGGCCGACAGCCTCATCAGGCTCATGGCCACGCCAGCTCGACATGGAGAAGCGGGTCCGCGGGCATCTCCACCTTCGAGGCACGGGCCGCACGGACGGCCTCGCCCACCACGCCGATGTCCGGGGCCGCGCGCGCCTGGCCGTCCAGCCAGTAGCGGCTCTCCGTCTCCGCGCGCAGGTGGCTCTGCACCCAGTCTGCGAGCATCGGCATCTGCTCCTCGACAATGGAGCGCGGCAGCTTCGCGCCGCGCGCCAGCACCTTGCTGGTGAAGCCGGACGACATGGTGCAGGAGGTGGCCGCGGAGGCTTGGGCGCGTCTGTCCTCGGGCGCGGGCACCAAGGGCCACGCCTCTACGACTGGGCGCGCATGCGTCTCAACCGTCACCTGGGCCTGTCACGGTGGCTACTGTTTCACAGAAGCCTCACGGACGGGAAAGTGGCCTTCTACGTAGCCCACGCCCGACGCAATGCCTCGCTGGAGTCGCTGGTGCGCGCGGCGGGCAGCAGGTGGGCGGTGGAAGAGGATTTCGAGTCCGCCAAGGGCGAAGTAGGCCTGGCGGACTATGAGGTGCGCACCTGGACGGCCTGGCACCGGCACATGACGCTGTGCCTGGTGGCTAACGTCTTCCTTGCCTCCGCACGAGTCATGGCCAACCTCCCACCCCAGGAGGGCATGCCCTCAAAAGCTCTCGGCCTGCCGCAGCGAAGAAACCCCATGCGCGCGTTTCTCGCCTGGCGCGGCCTTCACTGACTGCCGCCCTCGTTCGCTACTCCGTCCAGGAAGTGCGAAGGCTTCTGGTTGCGATTCTGCGGCATGCGGCGGCTCCGCTTGCTCATGCCCTGGCGTGGTGTCGCTGGCGACGCCACCACCAAGTCGTCGCCATGCAGTGCCACTACCGGGCCCGAGGAGCACGACTCAAACTGCATCTGCAGGACCAAACAGCCTACCCCCTCCTCGCCAGCCTGCTAAATGAGGGGCTGCCTCAGTCCGGAGCTCCACCGGTGCGACTATTTCGGCAAGTCGACTTCAACAGAATTCTTCGAAAGGATCAGATTGGACTTAAGCATTTCCAGTATGGTCGTCGGCGTTGTGAAATTATAGAACATTCTCGAAACCACGCCTGTGCCGACATTGCCCGCAGAGCCATCGAAAGCCAATGTCATTACATTTCCCTCCTTGTTCGACAGCAGATGCCCAACATAACCAGGATTGAGGTCAGTTCCATTTTTGGGATCCACCCAGCTAACTTTCATCTCATGAGTCTCTGCCAGAGCCGCAAAATGAGACAGAGAAAGACACATGAGTACGCGAATGTGCCCGCTGTATATGTCGTCGCAGTGGGGCGCGAGCGTCGGGAATAGATACATTGGGGTGGCCAACGGGACAAACAACGCAGACCGGAGATCCGAGACCGGGCCGTCCAACTCCACTTCTCTCAACCACAGATCAAATGCTCGCCCGTCGCGAAAAGGACCACGATAAACACCCAAATACAAGCATTTTTCAACAATCCCAATTGCCCAATTCGACGATCTGGACCGCTCAATCAAACAGGCCAATTGGCTTTCATAAAGACGCTCCTCCAGAACCTCCTCTGAAAGGCGAACTAAATCGCCACGAGCATCATGACCAGCGCCTGTCTTGATGAGTTCTTGTGTCCGATTCAGGCGTTCGGCCTGCTTGATGAGTCTCTTGAATTGCTCGAACTTTCTAGGTGACTCTTTCTTCTCAACTTCCGCAATGAAGTGTTCGCAATTCGTTCTTGCTGCAAACTGAGCTAGAGGCAGCAACTCTTCGTTTACCTTTCCTTCCTTAAGCTCAATCACATGCAGTGCGCGCTCATCTCCGTCTCGGGCAAGAATGTCTCCCAGGCGAACGAAAGACGTCAAATCGCTAATAAGAGCAAACCCCCGAGGATTGCCTACATTGAACCGATCAACGAATGAAATATAAGACTCGACATTTGAGTGAATTAGCGACGGGGACGAGTCATCCGTATTCAGGCGTCGCGCAAGCCATAGTTGATTTCCTATAAGTTGCCAAGCGATTGTGTCGGCCAACTTGCGTAGAATTGCCTCGGATTCTTCCAGGCGCTCAAGCGAGTGAATGATTTTCCTCTCGGCGGATCTGTTCTTTGATGATTTGTTTTTTTTGAGCGACGATCGATCCTTTTCGATTTCTATTAGTCCGGTTAGAATTTCTTTTTGACCCTTTGCGAACCCTTCGTGTACTGCCGGGATGAACTTTTCTTCGTATTCAGGGTCGAGAATGTCGCCTGGTCCAGTCAGATCTAAGCCGTACGTGTTTATATATATCTCGATTTGCTTTCGCTTCTCCTGAAATGTGGGATTATCGGAACTCCAGTCGGAACTCCAGTCGGTCAACATGTGTTTAAGCCCTCCTCCTGAGAGTGAATGCTAATGGGGCTGTAATCTATGTCAATTGGATTGTAATCGCCACCAAGGTGTCAGACGACTTGTAGGCGCGAGGTACCGGAGCGGATGCCCTGTGCCTACCCAATACTCGGCCGCTGCGTCATGGGTGCGTCAAGGCGTGTGAGCGAGGCGCGCGTGGGCGAGCTGCTTGTCGCTGACGGCCTGGAGGGGCGGCACCTCCAGCCCCGCCACTGTGAGGACCACGTACGGCAGGACGACGTGCACGCAGCCCGCCTCGAGCTGGTCCGCGAGTGCGTCAGCCGCATCACTCCGCTGGGCCGCGCGCGGCTCGAACAGAGGTGATGCCGAATCGCTCTTCCAGTGCCTGGAGCGAGGGCCCTGTCGTGCGCGACACCTGCTCATCCACCCCGAGGACGGTGGCGTGGAGGGCCCCCTCGGCGTCCGACACCTCGACGTAGGCATCCAAAGCACACCGGGCATTCGCGACGCTTCGCACGCGGTACAGCCCTGGCGCCGTCACCCGCACCGTGGCCGCGCCGCGGCCATGCCATAGGCATCGGCCGGGCACACCGTGCGCCCGCGCCCCCCACGACCTCACCCACCAGAACCATCTTCCGCGACGGCAAGGCCTTCCGCGCCATCGGATAAACGTCGTCGGAGACTAAACGCCCGATCATGAATCTCGCACGCGCTCAGGCGGCGCTCCGCAGATGGACCTTGCGGAGGATAGGACTGGCACGCCGCTGGGCGTTGCGAGCGTGCAGGTAGGCATGGACGCGCCGCATGCGCTTCTGGAGGGTGCGGCAGCGATGGTTGCGAGTGACATTGGCGTGGAGGTCCAGCCAGACGCGCTCAATGCGATTGGCGTCCGGGCAGTAAGGCGACAGGAAGTGGAGGACAAGCCGGCCGCCGAGTTGCTCGAGCGCCTTTCTCGTCTTCTGGCTGCTATGGATGGAGGCGTTGTCCAGGATGAGGTGGATTCGTGGGGCGCCAGGGTACTCACCGGCGATGCGCCAAAGCAGCTGGATGAAGAGTGAGCTGGCCTTCGACTTGCCTTCCACCCAGGTGAGGCGGCCCGTCTTCGAGTCCAGGGCGCCGGCCAGGTATCGCTTCTTGTTGTTGCCTGGCGTGAGCACCACCCGGCGCTGGCCGGGCAGGCACCAGTCGCGTCCCACTTTCGGATTGAGATGGATGTCCACCTCGTCCACATAGAGGACCGGCTCGTCGGACCGGGCACATGCTTCCAGGCACCGCAACTCGAAGAGACGCCGGCGCCGCTTCCAGCCCGGCCAAGGGCAGCCCACCACGGGTTTGGCCGCCTTCAGGCTCGCACCGAGGGTGGCAAGCGCACGGCCCATGGTGGCAACCGACACCCGCGCCAGGCCCCGGCGCTCCATCTCCAGCGCGAGCAACTCTCGTGTCCACGTCGGGCGGCACCAACCCACCTCTTCGGGAGTACCCGCCAGCACGCGCGAGAGAATGGCGAGGAAGCGCTCATCCACCTTCGCCTCGCCATTGGCCGCCCTGCGGTCCAACAGGGCTTTACGCCGTCCCGTCCGGTAGCGATTGACCGCAGAGACGACTGTGGAGGTGGCGCACGCCAGAGCACGTGCTACCTGCCTGCACGATTCGCCGCGCGACACTCCCACCACCGCCATGCACCGCCGCAGGGTGAGCGGGCAGCCGCTCCTTTCACCCCAACGGATGAGGGAGCGGCGCTGCAGTCGCGAAAGACGGGGACTACCTTTGTCCCTGGGCGGGGCCTTTCTGATTCCTGGTCTTCTGCGCACACAGAGCCGAACGGGATGTGCCCCTGCCTCTTCCTATCGCCCCGCGCGCCCGCCCGCTCACCAACCCCGATCGAGAATCACGAGCGGTGGTTTAGCGTAGCGCCTCAAGAGCGGCTGCGTGTTGGCGGTCGTGAGGAGACACAGCTCCCTGGTCATCGACTCGACCGGTTTTCCAAGCTTCCGGCCACCGCGTGCCCCGCCAAGTGAAGGGCAAGCTCACTCCGCCCAGTGCCCCACATTCTCGGGACCACTCAGCGACAGGGGGCCACCGGCCAGCATTCGGAAAGCACTGGCCTGAACTCAAGCCCCTCACTCAACCGTGGACAGATTCCTACTGTTTCGGCAGCCATCTACACCAACGGCTGGTGATGGTGCGGCGCCCAGTGCCGAGCCTACGCTGCGGCCATGAGGCCGTCGCGCCCCCTCGCCGAACCTCCCCTGCTGAGCACGAGATGAAGTGCATTGGATGAGCCCTCTCATGCGCCGCCTATCTTGACGCTCGCCAGCACCAGCGGCCCGTAAAGAGAGCGCCGACGGCGACAGGTCATCTAGTGAATCTCTTCGCTAGATCCTCAGGGCATTGGCATCGGTGTCAACTCATCACTCCCGATGGCAACCTCGAGAAAAGCGTCCTGTACACTTCAAAGCATCTACTTCCGTTTGAGCCCTCGGCGACTCGGCAGTACTTGAATACCACCAAGAAAGGAGAGAGCAAACTTGAGGCTTATTCCACTTCTGCTTATCTGCAGCTGTGCATCGACTGGAGGCGGCCCGCTGTCACAAGGGAGGATGTTCTCATCCGCCACCACAAGGGTCCAACGCTCCTCAGCACCAATAGGAGCAACTGCGGCATCAAACCTTGCAAGCGCGGCGACTGGCGTAGCACTCAAGCAAGCACTGCAGGGGCTTCTCGGAGACATACAAGCGCGCGCCCACATACTCGGCGACGAACTTACCACGCGACTCTCCAACGAAGTAAAGGTTGCAATATCTCAACTAGACAGCGTCCTAGGAACTCAAATCACAAAACCCCTCAATGAACTCAACTCCTCTGCGCGCACCGTGGCGGATCGAGCAACAGTCATCGCCACCCAAGCGCGCGGGGTGATTGACGCCGCAGTCAAGTGCGCAGGCAGCGATGCACACTTGATTATCCAAGGAGCAACTGCTTCGCTTGCCGCAACAGGTGGAGACATATCATTTTGGCGCGAAGACATGCCGTTTGTGGGGTTGTCTTATGCACTGGGGTATCAGTCGCGAATGGGCATGTATGTGGGTCGCGAACCCACGCCTTTTCGGATTGTCGGCGGATTCCCCGGACTCTCACCGCAACAATGCGGTATGCCCACGGTGGCATTGGGCAAGGCCGGCAACGAGGTGCCTGTGGTTTCAGCCGATCACCGTTCGATTGTTGTAGTTTATCCTTCCATTAGCGAGGCCGGAGTTTTTCCGGTTGTAATCAAGTACCGAAGTCAGTCTTGGCATGGATGTAGGTCAAAACCGATTGAGCTAAGGACGTTTCTCGTGGTCGCACCTGCTCCGGAGTTCAAAATCTCATATTCCGCACTAGCCAATTGCGGCACATACGAACGGCAAACGAAATCCATCAGCACATGGATTCCCAACGACAAATGCCAAGGAGACAAGCACGGAGATCTCGCGCTTTGCGCCGACCCTGGCTGGGAACTCGACTCAACAACGGTCAACTGGATTGGCTGCAATGGAGATCGAGACCACAGCCACTTTCGAGATAACAATTGCGGGCGTGCCAAATGGACGGTTCCTGAACAGGAAGGCTTTCTGTGCACAGGCAGCAACAAGTCTGGTGGTGCAGAACTATTTATCACCCAGCGACGACTGACAAAAACACCGGCAAAGCAACCAATCACTGGAACATCGTCGCGCCCAGCAACTTACAACACAAGCACCAGACTGGCGGTATTCGACCCATTAAAGACCCCCTCCTTAACCTCAGATCAGCCCCCTTGGGAGTGCGAGTGGACGGTCAGTGCGTCAGTAAGGCGTCCTGACGGCACAATTACCGACATTCCAGCAAGGACCGGGGTAGGCTCTCTGACTTCCGCATCGGCCGACGGGGTTTCGTATGACTGGAACCCACTTGACGGCTCAATAACGGTGACTTCTCCACCATACTCTTGCGACTACTTCCAGTAGAACCATTCTGGTACAGGGTCCCAAGGCATACAAAAACATGCACTTTCCAAGAAATCGGCCGTCCTTTGCTCGCATCAAGTCCGAGAACGACAATGGGTAAATGAAGCTGACCGGGACGCGCGAGGTCGTCGGCCGACTGCATTGACGCTGCGGAGGGGGTGGAACCACCAAGGAGGCTATGGCGCATCGAGCCTTCGCCCACTAATGTCTGGATTCGCATCCACGCGACGAGGACATGCAAAATGCGGGGGTGGGTTCAAGACTCCATCATCCGACCTCCCTACCCCAGTCTCGCAAATATGCGGTTCCGCCCCTCGCGAGAGGACATAACCAACTCCTGCGCCCACTCAACACGCAAGGGCTCTCATGGAAGGAGGCGGGAAGTCTCCCTTGTGCGCTTTGCTCTAGACACGAAGTCAATCATGTGCAGATGGGCCTTCTCGCGGTGAGCGCCCGCCCCTACCACGCGGGTCTGACATGGCCGAAATGGCAGTGAATCCAGCAGGTTGACGCGCATTTCCGCCCTGATTACCTAAGGGAGAACCCATTTCTCCGCGCCAATCGGGCCGGAAAGGAAGCCAGCAATGACCAAGAAGAATGTCCACACCGTTCCGTCTAAGGGTGGCTCGGGGTGGGACAATAAGGTCGGTGGTGAAGTCGTTAGCCACCACCACAAGAAGGAAACTGCGGTCGAGAGAGGCCGGTCGATTGCACGGTCGAACGAGTCCGAGCATGTCATTCACAAGAAGACCGGGGAGATTCACGAGAAGAACAGCTATGGGAATGATCCCAACCCGCCGAAGGACCGGCGGTAGCTGAGCTTTGCCCCACAGCCCCTTGCGCTGCTCGCGCTCGTTACCGCGAGCAGCGGCCCTCCAAAGCTCGGCTAATGCGTCTATTCGAAGGCGCCAGCCGACTCTGCTGAAGGAGCACGCTGCCTTCGCTTCGGAGCCTCCTTCTTCACGGGCGCGACAGTTGCCGGAGGAGGAGAATCCACCGCCGGTACACCGGGACCTGACACAGGATACGCCTCGGGCCGAACAAGGCCGTCCCATCGCGATGCCCCCTTCCATCCCACAACGAAGGCCAAGCCGAGCGCGAGGACGCAAACGAGTCCCCAGTAGACCTTCCAGGCCACTCGCTTCGCACTCCTAAGCCATCGGGACGTCCGCCGCGCCTCTTCATGGTGCAGCGCTGCCGAGGTTAGCTGCACGGGCAGCTCCCGCACGCGTGAAGTCTCCGCAGGGCCTGGAGTGCGGGAGGCGCCACCAGAAGACAGCACGACTACGGGACGCGGGGCAGTGGGAACCTGGGCCGTAGCAGGCAGCGGCGTGACAATACGGACCGGCGTGGACTGCTTCGGCAGCGGCTGGACTCGCCGGAAGAGTCGAGCGACGAGGTGCGCCGCAACGGAGGAGTCCGTGCCCGGTAGGCAGCGAAGCGCTGTGCCTCCACCCTCGTCCTGGCGTGCCCCACGGCCACAATACACGGCTTCGTCAGCTGGCAAAGGGCTTGAGCGAGCACCGGCGAGTTGAAAGGCTGCAAGTCAATCCGCGAGCCCCCTCCGCGGGCTAGGACGACCACTTCCGCACCGCCCTCCTGCGCCCGGCGGAGACCATCCGCGATGGACTCCTCGTCGTAGAGCCCTACCGGAATGAGCTCCACCTGAACGCGGGTGCCGATGGTGTCTTCGAGCTGACCGCTGAAGTCCGCCACCGCTTCGCTCCCCTCGGACGTGACGAGCGCCACGCGCGTGAAGGGCCTGGTGACCTTCGGCGGTGGGGACTGGCGTCCCGCTGCGATGGCGTCGAGCTCGGCCTGATGTCGGACATGCCGACTCGAGGGGCCGCGGTCCGTCCAACTCTTCGCCATGAAGCGCACGTCGATGCCGCCACGCTCCTCATCCACGAAGGCCCTTGCACTGCCCTCGAACTCCACCATGTGCGCCAACCCAGGGCGCCAAGTGCAATCGTCCGGAAGCACCACCCAGACGCGCTTGTCGAAGCCACGGGTGTCGGCCAGACATACACTGCGCCCGCGCACCTCCACGACCTCACCCACCAGAATCATCTCCCGCGGCGGCAAGGCCTTTCGCGCCATGGGCTGGACGTCGTTAGAGATGAGCTGGATGACCGACCGGATGGAGAAGTACTGCGGTTTCTGCTTTCCAAGTCCCCGCTGCATGCGCCCTCCCTCGCATCGGGCACCACACCCGACTTGTGGGTGGAGGTATGCCAGATGGGGTTGACACGATTTGGCGAACTGGGTCAGCAGAGCCCCAGAATTCTCGAACTGCTCCGTAGCAGAGGAATCTTGTCGGCCGGGTGGAACCTACGCGGACGCTTCTGCCGTAGTACATTCTCAGCATCGGCGAACGCGCCAACAGAAGGGGGATGCAATGAACTTGATGATGACTATCGAGAGGACAGAGCGCCAAGAGCACATTGATTCACTCTTTGAGCGCGACGAGGTTCGCTACCCTTTTCCCAAGAGGATCCTGAGGAAGGACGAGCTTGCGGGTGGGGTGCTTTACGTCGTGTACCAAGGGCGAATCTGTGGTTACGGCCAGATAGGAAGCATCAAGCAGCACCGAGGAATGAAGGTCGGAAGTCGGCCAGGAAGGCGGGTAGATGGACCTGGGGATATGGTGGTTCTCAACGGACCACTGGAAAAGATGCCTCGCGAGATAAGCATGCGTGGATTTCAAGGATTTCGTTACATCAAGAAGGACCTGCATAATCCATCGCGCGTTCGCCGCTGAACGGCATACCTGTGCGGTGAGCGTCAAGCTCTCGTCGGGCAGAGCGTCAATGCGAGTGAGCGAGGAGCGCGCGACCACTGTTTCACCTGGGCGCAAAGCGCCAGGTGAGTCTCGGCACCCCGAGGGGCGTCCAGGTGCCAGGGCCGACGACATGTCGGGCACCGACGCGACCTGCCCTCTGATGACGAGGGCGGGCCAAGCCACCGTCTTCATCGTCGTCGACCACGTCACCGCCGAGTGCGCCGGTATCCACGCGGCCTGGGTGAGGACTCGCTTCGACGCCCCCGAGCCCCTGCGCCAGGGCGTCAAGGGCCGCTTCGATGCGTACAGCCGAGGCGTGGCCACGGGGTTGGGCCCTCCGCCACGACAACGGCAGCCGGTTCACCTCGAAGGCATTTCAGGACGAACTTCGCTTCCTGGGTGCCGCCAGCCCGTCCTTCGCCACAGTCCCGAGGGCAACGGCTGCGCCGAGCGTTTCGTCTGCACCCGCGAAGAGAAGCTGCTCTGGGGGCGAACCTTCTCCACTGTAGAGGACCTGCGCGTGCCGGCGGGAGTGGCCCCACCGCAACAACAAGTACGGACATACGGAAGACCACGACCACCTCTCGCCGAGTCAGGCCCGGCTGGAGTTGATGCAGTTGAGACAGGTGGCCTGATTACGACCCACCTGGTATCTCAACAACCCGGTGCGGTGCACGCCCTAGAGCTGCTTGCGAAAACGGCGAGCACGTTGGAGCCTATTCCCCGTCCATGCCCGTCATGATGAAGAAGCGTTCCTCAAACACCGAGCTAACATTCGCAACGACCAGTGTCACCGCCCTGCGCTACTGGGCACCGCTTACGGGCGCGATCGGTGACGATGCCCGATCCGAGGAGGTCGTCGCGCTTGTCAAGAGCGCCTGTGGGCCTTACGGCCTAGTTGTTGGCCACGCAATGCGGTCATGGAGGGATTTATGACCCATCCACTCGAAGCTGATTTCAGGGAGTGGTCCAAGCCGCCGACCGGAACGGAGGAGCAGCGCTGCACGAATGCCGAGAGGGTTGTGCGCAACGCGATCCGGTCGTACCCGGCGTTCGCCACGAGAAACATCGAGGTCTTCCCCCAAGGCTCGTACCGGAATGGTACAAATGTACGCGCCAACAGCGATGTCGACATCTGCGTGCGCTGCATGGACGTCTGCTTTAGCGACGTGCCTGACGGCTATTCGACGCCGGACTTCGGCCTCGTCGACGCCACGTACACCTATGCCGAGTTCAAGGAAGACGTCGGGCACGCGCTAAAAAGCTACTTGGGCGCAGATGCCGTCACGCGCGGGAACAAGGCCTTCGACCTCCACGAGAACACGTACCGCGTGGACGCAGATGTGGTCCCGACCTTCGAGCATCGTCGCTATCTGGTCCAGAGCGGGCAGTACTCATACACGTCTGGTACAGAGCTGCGCCCCGACAATGGCGGGCGCATCATCAACTGGCCCCACCAGAACTACGAGAACGGGACGGCGAAGAACGCCCTCACGAACACGCGATTCAAGAAGCTGGTGCGCGTACTCAAGCGGCTGCGGGATGAGATGGTCGCTGAGGGGAACACCGCCGCAGAGCCCATCCCGTCGTACCTGATCGAGTGCTTGGTCTGGAACGCGCCAACCCAAGCGTTCGTCCACGACGAGTACGCGGAAAACCTGCGCGCGATCTTGTTTCACCTTTTTGCGAACACGCTCACCGATGCTGAGTGCAACGAGTGGGGCGAGATCAACGAGCTAAAGTACCTATTTAGAATGAGCCAGCCCTGGACGAGGGAAGACGTGAATAGCTTTGTCGTCGCGGCGTGGAACCGAGCGGGCTTCAAATGAACGAGGGACCGTCATGCTGAGCCGACTGCATCTGTCTGCCATTATTCTTGTTGCTGCCGTTCTCTGGGGAGGCCTGCTCGTGTTCGAGGGCGTCGCAGTGAACGGGAGCTGGTTCCGCCCGTTCTCGACGGTCGTCGGCAGTCTCCTTTTGCTGCTCGTCGCCTTCGATCTGTGGGCGTGGCGGCTCCGTATCCTCAGCGGGTGGTTCGTCCCTCGACCAGACTTGAGAGGCACATGGTGCGTCGAGCTCCAGAGTGATTGGAAGGATCCATCGACGAATAAGATGGTCGGACCGCGCACCGCGTACCTTGTTGTGCGGCAAACGTTCTCCACGCTCAGCATCCGCATGCTTACGGCCGAGTCGGCATCCGAACTCGTCGCAGCCGAGATCAACAAGTCCGTCGATGGCACGTACCGCTTGGCAGCCGTCTACCGGAACGAGCCAAAGCTCTCCGTTCGCGACCGCAGCCCGATCCACTACGGCGCCATCGTGTTCGACGTGCAGGGAGAGCCGGTGAAGGAACTCGCCGGGCACTACTGGACAGACCGTAATTCGCGCGGAGAACTGCGGACGCTGGCCCGACACGATTCGATCGTTGGCTCATTCAGCGAGGCACAAGATTTACTGCCGCCAGAACCAGCCACGACCAGCGCGACGAAATCTGCCTCTGGAAGCAGTGGGACTGGGGAGAAATTGTCGTGAGCGGAAAAACCATCAGCCTATTTATGTGGGGGTACCAATCCCATTACCGGTGGGAGTTCGAGTATCTGACGAACTTGGTCATGCGAGAACTCGGCGCCCACGATGCAAAAGCCCAATGCCTGCTTGTCGGAGCAAAGACTCCACATGCCTGCGTACGTCACGAGGTCTGCGTTGAACCCGAGGATGGTCAATGGCCGCTCGATCTCTTTGCAGACTTGCCTGCTGCAATAGAGCGGATCATCAAGGCGCATCCGCTTCAGAACATGTATTACGGGGACGAGCCGAGCATGCGAGAGAAGCCCGAGAAAATTCGGCGCGACTCGGTTCGCAAGGCAGTCCAAGCCGCACTCCTTCCCTACGATGAGAAGCAGCGCGTTCGCTCCTTCGCGGGTGCGCCTGCACCGGTGGGAGGGTACTACGTTGTCCCAGTCCTCCAGGTGCCGGCAGCCATTTTCGAGCGCTTTCGCCCTCTTCGTGAGCCGGTGAGCGACGGCCAATTTTCGGGGTACCCGAGTCTCATCCGCGCAGCAATTGCGCAAGTTCTCAGCACAGCTTACGACGAACTCCTTCGCCCCGATCCAGGGCGCAATCTGAGCGGCGGGTCGGCTTCGCCCGAAGAGATCGTGCGGCGCGCTGCTGCGGCCTTCATGTACACGCCAAGGCTGCTGATTGGCCATAAGAACTATGGTGGCCCCAACCTCTACGAGAGATTCAACCTGATCTCCTCGCTCATGTACGAAGGTACCGAGGGCACCGGAAGGTTGCTGCTGGCAAACCCGGATGGTGGTGCGGTCGATGTTGCACTCTCGCTCGCCGACCCAGTGCCCTTTCATGAGCCAAGGTGGTCTCGGAAAATTCTGCAAATGGCGTCGTCAGAAACGGCGCTAATCTCTAACTGCGAAAGCATTCTTGGACTGGGGGACGTCGCGCGAGATGTTGATCCGTGGGCCACGCAGAACGTCTTTGAGGTCGAGTTCCACAACCATCACCACTGGAGCCTATCTTGCGGCGACGAAGTGCTCCTCGTGAGCAAGTATGGCCTCCCTTCGTTGCCCCAGGAGCGGTTCCCAAAGGCGCGGTTAATCGACACGTTTCAACGGCTCTTTCCCGTGGCAACATCTAAGGATGTCACCAGCTTCACAGCGCTATTCGACGTCGCTATTGGGCAGCAACATGGAAGCATGCTGGTTGTTGCGCAAGACGCTCGGGAGGAGGCCGCCAGGCTGAGTGGCCAGGGAACCAAGATCGTTCCCACGAAATTGACGCCCGAACTTTACCGTCGCGTTAGCAACATTGACGGCACTATCATCATTGACCCACACTGTATCTGCCATGCAATCGGTGTGATTCTCGACGGTCCAGCAAGAGCGGAATGCACTCCCTCGCGAGGGGCTCGCTACAACTCGGGTATTCGGTATGTCGGAGGGTCGGCTACAGCCCGGCTTGCAGTCGTCGTGTCGGACGACGGTACAGTGGACGTCATTCCTGTGCTTCGACCGCGAATTCAGCAGGGTGTCGTAGAGGCGCATGTCACGAAGCTTGAGGCCGCAACGCGAGACAACTATCACTCCGTGATTGGGTGGTTGGACAAACATCGGTTCTACATTGACCAGTCACAGTGCGCTCGAATCAACACCGCGCTGAATAGGATTAGTAGCGAGCCGATGGATGTTGGCGAATTCATGATTCAGTGGCCAGAGTTCATTCCGGTTCCAGAGTGCACGGCGGACTACTTCGAGTCCGAGCCGTGCGCATAGGGTCGCCAGCCAGGAGGCGTCACGCGTGGTGTAACTCTGTGCCTAGCCAAAACTCGGTCGCTGCGTCATGGGGGCATCGGTTCTGCATCCGGCAGTGCGACAAAGCGGGTGACGTCATCGACCCGGCCAGCAAAACCGGGCCAGCCTGCCGCCAGCTTCAGTCCGGGCGCCCTCCCTGTGCACAGCCACCGGCGCGTTGCTTTGAGCGACGCCACCACCGGAATGAACGGCCATCATTGATTCAACCCGGGGCCACGAGAAGGGCCGGACACGCAGGAGTTGGTGCTGCCCACCCCGTGGTTGCACAAGGTCCTGCATGACCACCCAGGCCTGTACGATGCCCCCCACGGCCTCCTCTTTTGAAGTATGCTGGACGCCATCCCAGTCCGCGATATCCGGGGACAACGGCGGCGAAGTTTGCGGAGACTCAATCGGCCCCCGAATGTGAACGGAGCGCGCAACCCCAGAATGTCTCTCGTGTTTTCTGTCGCAGTCTCTAGAGAGAAGCCGAGAACGAGTTCGCGCAGGACTTCATTCGGGGAGCTGAACGAAGGGCCCTACCAACCGGTAGGGCCCTTTTGTTTTACATGGGCCTCGCGATGAACATCGCGGGGCCTTCGTGCTTAAGCCCCTGAATCACAAGGGATTCTGGCTCGCGATGCTGAAGAGGGCCCGCTCGGCTCTCGACTCCGCAGCCCGAGATGCCCCCTCTCCTCCGCCGCCGATTGGGCTCTCGGAACCGCTCTTTCACCCGTTCTGGGGAGAGAGAGGCCGAGAGCGGTTAACAAGTGTCGTTAACTTTTGGGGAGGCGGTTAACAACATTCCCCTGGAGGCCCGTTCTTTCCGCTCTGAGGTTTCTGGAAAGGCGCCTCTCTCTGTTTCTGGAGTCGTCGCTCGCCTGTTTTTCTGCTCTCTGCAAAGGGGGCACCGGAAATGCAGGTTGCAACGAGATTCGGCTCCAGCATCGATCCTCCGCCCCCACTTCGCCGGGCTGTGCCTATCCAAAATTCGGTCGCTGCGTCATGAACGCGTTAAAGCTGCGTCAAAACGCACGTCATGACGTGAGCGATACGCATAACGAGCCGCTGGGTCCTCTCTTCCATTTGATAGAGGTCGGAATTACGCCCGGCTCAGACGCCTCAACACCTCTCTGCCCGCGTGTGGACACTCCCATCCCGTCCTGCGAACGCAAGTAGGCTGGTGCAGCACGCGCGCATCTGCGAGGGTGTTGTTGGAAGAACCGAGACGCTACGCAGCGCGGCGCTCGTACCGGTGGTGGAGCCCGAAGACTTCCCGTAGCTCTATCACCTTGGCTCCTTGCTCCGGGCCCTGCACCTCACGCGTCTCGGGCGCATCTTTCCCGAGCGACAGGTGCGTCCGGCTCGCGTTGTAGTAGCGCTGGTACTCGCGCAGCAGGCGCCGAGCGTGAGTTTCGTTCAGGACGACGACATGGTCCAGCAGCTCCCTACGTATCGAGCCGATGACTCTCTCCGCATAGGGATTCTGCCACGGACACCGTGCTGCACTCGGCACCTCGCGAATCCCCAAATAGGTAAGCGTGGCGCGAACGCCCTCGGAGTAGAGCTTGTCCCGATCTCGGTGCAAGTACCTCGGAGCACTGGCCCAGGGAAAGGCCTCTCGCAACTGCTGCTTCGTCCATTCTTCCGTCGGGTGCGCTGTCACATTGAGGTGGAGGATTCGCCTGTCCCGGTGATTCACAACCACAAATCCCAACAGCACCCCAAACGTCGCAGTCGGAATGACAAAGAAGTCCATCCCTGCGGACTCCGCCAGATGCAAGCGCAAGAAGTTCCGCCATGTTGGTGATGGTTTCGGCGCTCCCCTTCTCGGCCTGGGCATGTCACGAGCGACCGTTGTCTGGCCTACCTCCATCCCCAACTTCAGCAACTCCCCGTGAATGCGCGGGGCCCCCATGTCGGGTTGGCTTCGGCCATGCGCCGAATCGACGCCCTCAGCTCCAGGGTTGCCCGAGGACGTCCCACCCGACTTCGGGACTTCCAGCGCCAGAAGAGCCGAAAGCCCATCCGATGCCACTTCACCACCGTCGCCGGCCGCACTAGGCACAGTGGACGCCGCCATCCCTGCCAGAAGCGCTGGAGAAATACCCAGAAGAGGCGATCGCCCCGTACAAGCCTCGGTGATGGGCGCTTCTCGCGAAAGACCGCGAGTTGCTGGCGAAGAGCCAAATTCTCCAGAGCCAGTTCCGAACGGCTCCGCAAGACCGAGCGCAACGTCTGAGCCAGCGCCTTTACGAAGGCCCTCATCCTGCCATTCTTGCCGGCCGTAGCCAGCACGCCAGAATTCTGCCGCACCCCGTAACGGACCGCATGGCATCACAGAGGGAACCGCGCACACTCACCCTCTTTCGCCCCGTCAAACCCAGCATTCTTCGGACCCATCCGTAGGACTGTGCATGCAATGACGCGTTCGCCGACGCACGCTTCTCGCCGGCCTCGACTATCCGGTAGTCACAGGTGCTCGTTATACGTTGAAATCAATCTGCAGGACGGGTGTGTCCGCTTCGATGTCGCGCCGGAACCGCCCCCACCGGTCGAGCGTGCTCTCGTCGAGCACGGCCGGGTCGCGATACTGGTGGAACAGCGCGTAATTCATCGAGCGCTGGAGCGCGAGCAGGTCCGGCACGGCCGCGAGCCACTCGCGATCCATCCGTCGGAGCTCCCGATACCCTTCGAGGAACGGCCCCAGGAACGCAGCGGCCGCTTCGTCGCGCGCCTCTCGAGCCTCGCCTCGCGCGATGTAGAAGAGGAGTACCGCGATGTCCTTGACGAACCACGCGTACTCGCAGTTGTCGAAGTCGAACGCGGTGATCTTCCCTTCGGCGAAGCAGAAGTTGTGCATGTGGAGATCGGCGTGGATCAGCCCGTAGCTCTCCGGTGTTCGAGGTAGCCGGTTCAATCGCTCGATGATTGCCGCGGTGCGCTCGCGAACGAGCTTCTCCTCGGGGGGCGCGAACCGGTCGATGTCGACCACGTCGTACTCATGCCATTCCTGGCGCTTGAGCCTGGGGCTCGAAGGCGCGTAGGTCTGGGCGCGGTTGTGGAGCCGCGCGAACAGCCGGCCCAGGTCGCGGAACAAGGGGGGCTTCCAGTAGCGCTCCTTGAGCGGAGGCGCGTCGTCGAAGACGATGCCCGGCGCGCGCTCGAACGCGGTGGCGACGAAGTAACTGCCGGGCTCGCGGTCTTCGATCCGCTCCACGAACTGCCCCGACTCGGAGAGAATCGGCGAGGCGATTGGAATGCGCGCGGCGGCCAGATAGCGAACGAACTCGACCTCACCCAGCGTGTAGTCGATCGTTCGCCGCGTACTGTGCGAGATGCGCAAGATAAGGCCTTCGCCGTCGTCGTTCTCCGCCTCGTAGACGAAGTTCTCGAAGGCCGCGAGCTCGGTGAGCTGCTCGGGCGACAGGCCATACCGACGCGCAGCCTCATCGCGAATCGGTTCGTGGAAGCGGCGGACAAGCTCTGGATGCATCGAACCCTCTATTCCTTCAACGTGAGGCGGCTCTCACCGTAGCCCAGCACGGTCGAGGCAGAGTCGCTGGTGACCGAGACGCCCAGGCCGCGCGCGAGGGTCTCCGCCAACGGGGGGCCATTGCGCGGCCGCGTGAACACAGCGAGGTCTGTGCCCGTCAGGGGGTGATCCGGGCGCCGGAGCCGCTGGTTCAGCAGCGCTTGCTCGCGCTCGACGACGCGCAGGCACCGGCGCTCGAGGGCGAACGCGCTGGCCGCGACGCCAGCGAGCTCGCCGCAGATAGGCTCCGCCACGACCTTGTCTCCCGGCAGCCCATGCGCGAAGAGTTCGGCCAGTCGCCGCTGGCTCGTGGCCTGCTCGGCGGGATCCAGCTTCGCCAGCTCGTCCAGCGAGGTGCCCTGTGGCGTGCCGGGGAACGCCTCGCCGATGCGCGCGAACAACCAGCGGCTGAGCTTGATCTCGCGCTGGTATGTCTCGGCGAGTGGGAAATCGTCCCGGAGCAACGGGTAATGCGCGACATCGATGGGCGCCTCCACGCACTCTTGCAGCGCGGTGCGCGGGAGGTGTCCGGCGAACGCCGCCCGGAGCCGTTCGTGGAGCAGCCCCTGGGTCGCACCGAGGAAGCGGACCACCGATTCGACGCGCTGCCCGAGCAGGCCGTAATCGAGCGCGGCGTCGAGATCGCCGAGGCGCGCTGCGATGTCGGGCTGGGCCTCAATCGGTGCCGGGGCCGCGCCGGTCAACACCTGCAGATATTCGTTGATCAGCGCCGGCGGCCCGGCGCACACGCCGTGCGGACCATGGAAGACCGCGTGACGCTCGGCATAGTCCAAGATCGATTGCGCGGTGACGGGCTGCTCGGGGACGTCGCGCACCAGGTCGTTGGTGACCAGGCGAACTCCGTCAATCAGCCGGAACATGGCCGCGAGCCCGCTGTCGAGCTCTCCGTTCGGCACCGGCTGGGTGCCCCGCACCATCACGTACCCGACCGACGCGAGCGTGCAGACGACCATCATGTGGAGCTCGCCCGCGGTGAGCACGCCCGGGGTCCGGGGCGGCATGCGCGCGAGGAAGGCCTTGCGGAACTGCTCGGTCAGCGAGAGCAGGTCCGGCCACTGACGCGCCATGGCCTTCATCGCGGTCACGTTCATCGGGAGTTCGCTCTGGTACCGGCTCCCCGCGTAGTGGCACTGCTTGCGCACGGTGGGGAGGTCGAGGAACAAGGTGCGCGGTGCGACGTTGTTCTCGCCCACTTGCCGGCCGTCACCGTCGAGCGCCGGATGCGCCACGCGGTAGACCGGCACGACCACCTCGAGGTTCGAGAGCTCGAACCCCCGTCCGAACGCCTGTTCGGTCAGCACGGGGCAACGATTGGCGTGGGCGCTGAACGTGAGCGGCTCACGCCCGGCTGGCACCTCACCCAACCGCTCAGGGAAGGACACCGCAGTGCGGCCCGTGGGCGCATCCGAGACCCGCCTCAGCACCCGCTGTTCAATCAATGTTTCGAGCAGGTCCCGAATCTTGTCCCAGGAATGAGGCGCGCCGTCCGACCACGCCATGGCGTCGGAGGCTTGAAATTGCTCGACCTGGAGCAGCTTCTCGCCCAAGGGCGCGATGTCCGGCTCGTCAAAGATGAGCTCCACCTCGCCATAGAAGAGGTGCAGGACCTGCTGGCCATTCCCTGCGTCGAGCCGGTCGTGCGTGAGCCGCCTTCGATTGGGAATGTAGAGCATCTCATCCGCTTGCAGCTGTGCCATGGCTTCTCACTCCCGCTTCAGTGTGACGTCGCGCGACCAGGTGCCGCCGAGCGAGCGATAGACCTCGACGCGATGGTTGAGCAGCAGCCGCTGCGCTTGCAGACTTGCGCGCTCGAGCCCGACCAGATTCGTCAGGGCGGTGAGCACCGTCAGATAGTCCGAGTGCCCCTGCTCGAAGCGCCGCCTCGCCTCGTCCAGGAGCTGCCGCCCGAGCTGGACCTGCGCACGCAGGCTACGCAGGCTCGTCGCCTCGTTCTCCTCCTGGACCACGGCATCCTGCACCCGTCCGATCGCGGTGTGCAGCGCGAGCTGGTATTGGATCTCGCGACGCTGGAGCTGGATCGGCAGTCGCATGTACTCGGTGACTCGCCTTCCATCGAACAGGGCCCAGGTCAGGTTCACCCCGACGACGGACTCGCGCAGGGCCGGCTCCGAGAGGCCGACCTTCAAAGCGCCCACGTTGCCCACCAGTTGAATCGTCGGGAGCCAGCTCGCCAGGTTCGCGTTGAGGCGGTGCTCGACCTCGGCGACGCGCAGCTCCGCGAGCCGCATCTCGGGCGTGTTCACGTTCAGGTCGCCCGGCGTTCCGAGTTTCGGTGGGGGCGGCAGATCGGGAAGCTGTCGATCGAGTGGAACGACGTCGTCGGCGGGGGTGGGTACCCGGCCCAGCAGCGCCTTCAGCTCCGAATTCAAGAGCGCGTTCCGGGTGGCGATCAGCGGCACCTGCGATTCGAGGTTCACCAGCAACTGCTCCTGCTGCAGCACCACGAGCCGGGGCGTGAGGTGCTGCTCGAACCGCGCTCGAATCAGCCGGAGCAGTTCCTTGTTGTAGTCGATCTGCCGCAGCGTGAGGTCCCGGAGCGCGCGGGCCTCGAGGATGTCGAACCAGACCTGGGTGATCCGCACCGCGAGGTCCTGGATGCGGCCCTCGGTGAGCTGCCGCTGCTGCTCGGCGAAGTTCAATCCCGCGCGCCGCTGCGCACCGAGGGCTCCAAACAGGTCGACCTGGTAGGTCACGCCGAAACCGACGTTGGCGAGGTTGTACTCGGCCCGGGTTGGCGGCGCGGGCGGAAGGTTGGCGTTGGCAACGACATGACTCAGCCCCGCCGGGTTCAGGATGCCGACCTGGAGCGGGTACCACCAACCTTGCGGCACGTTGGGGTCGAGCTGGTTCTCGTAAATCAGCTCCCGCACTTCGCGCAGGACCAGGTTGTCGCTGAAGCACTCCTGGATGGCCGTGTCGAGAGCCGGATCGGCGAACGCCGACCACCAGACTGCGTCCTGGGTGACGCGCTCGGCTGGCTGCGCGGGCACGCTCTCCTTCGACGGCTGCGGGCTTGGAACCCCGCCCTCGGGTGCGCTGGACGGTTGGGGCGGCTCGGTGCGCAGATCGACGGCGGTCGAGTAGCTGCTCGGCGTCGGAGGCGGTTTGACGACGACGGGACGGATCAGCTCGCAGCCGGAGCAGGTCATCGCGAGGAGGGCGAGCGCAAATCGAAGTCTCATGGGTGGCTAACGACCACGAGGGCTTTCGCGTGGTTGAGGACGCAGCGCTGCGCGACCCGCATGGTCTCGGGATCGAGGGAGGCGAAGCTCTCGTCGAGGATGACCAGCTCGACCCCCTGCAGCAGCGTGCGCGCGATGTAGAGCCGGCTCTTCTCGCCGTGCGAGAGTTGCCAGCCGGTCTCGCCGATCATCTCCTCGAGGCCGGCGGGCATCTTGGCGACCAGCTCCTCCAGCCCGAGTTCCTTGCACAGCGCGGCGGCCTTGGTCCGCAGCTCGGGCGAGGTCGGCCACTCGCGCCCGAGCAGGAGATTGTACGCGAAGCTGCCGGACAGGACGTGGTTCTCGTGGAACTGCGGCGCGGCGGTGATGCGCTTGCGCCAGCCCGAGGAGCCGAACGTCGCGCGGTCCAACGCGTGCAGCAGCATCACACCGCCCTGCGGCGTCCTCAGGCCCGTCAACAGCGATACCAGCGTCGACTTGCCACCGCCCGATGGGCCCTCCAGCAGGATGCGGTCGCCCTGCGCGATCTGGAACGAGCAGTTCTCGAGCACCGGCCGGGTGCGCGCGTCGTGCCGGAAGGTCACGCCCCGCGCCTCGATGAGGGTTCCGCCGGTGGTGTCGGTGGGCTTGCCTCCCTCCATTTCGAGAGGGACTTTCGATTCGAGCTCGGGGCGGCCCACCGCGAGCAACAAGTCGCGGATCTGCTCGAAGGACACCGCCGCCTGGGAGACCTGCTGGAAGTAGACGGCGACCTCGTCGAAGGCTCGCAGCGCGAGCAAGATGCCGCCCACGGCCACCGCCAGCGCGCTGGCATTGGCCGTACCGGTGCTGAACGCCGGCAGCAAGGTCAGCAGGGCGAGCACCAACCAGCCGTCGCGCAGGAGCGCGGTCAGCTGCATGGTCCGGCGATCCATGACCTTCGAGATTTCGGAGTAGGAACTCAAGCGGACGTCTTCGCCATCATGCCAGCGCTCGAGTGGGAGCTGCGCCAGCCGCGTTCGATGGCCGAGCATGCGCTCGAGCAGGTCGTGGGTGATCTCGACGCGCGCGCTCGACCACGCCCGCTGAACGCCGTAGTGGCGGCGCGCGAGGACGAACGCGACCACGACCCACAGGACGAGCACCATCGCCTGGGGCCACCCTCCCGCCCCGAGCACGAGGATGACGCCCGCAAGAATCAAGTCGACGAGCGACAACACCGCGAGCAGGGCGCCGCCAATCGCAAGCTGCTCGACGACCTCGGCCTCGGCGACGCGGCCGAAATGGCGGCCGATGCCGTCGAGCCGCACCTCGTCGGGGGTCAGCTTGAGGGTTCCCGCAAGGAGCTGCTGCTTCAGCAGCGTTCCGAGCCGAATCGAGAACACGCCCTGCCACCACACCTCGAGCATGCGTAGCGGAATCGCGCACGCGATCACGGCGATCCACCCCAGGAACCACCCGGTCTCGAGGTGGGCCTGGAGCGCGGCGCGACCGAGCAACCAGAACGAGCCAGCCAGCACCAGCGAGAGGAGCGTGTGGCTCACGAGGATGCCGGCGACGAGCGACGGGATGTCGCCGAGCAGCGTCCGCCGGTTCGCAGTGCGCCTGGGGCGCATGATCCAGCCGGTGCGCAGCTGCGCCTGGCCGAGCCGCTGCAGCAGCATCTTTGAGCGGGCGTGCTCGCGCGCACGGGGCGACATCTCCACGCCGCCGAGCAGCTGGTCCACCTCGGCGACGGTGGCTTCCTGCTCTTCGCGCAGGAGCGCGAGCGCGCTCTTCGTCTGGACCGAAACCGCCGTGGCGTCGCGCGCGAGCAGGCGCAGCTTCCCGCGCCGCGTACCCAGCAGCACCAGATAGGACGGGACGCCGTCTCGCCGGACCTGAAGGATGCAGGGCGCGGCGCGTTCGAGGACGTCGGGCAGCTCGTGGTAGAGCGGCGTGATCGGCTCGAGCTCCACCCCGAGTCGATCTCCGAGCGCGAACATCCAGACCCGGCTCGGCTCGACGGCCGCCGCGGGCGGAGCGATCTCTCCCGCGGCCCTGCCATAGCCTTGCCTCTGCGCCAGTTGCTCCAGCGCGTCGGGCAGTCGCTCGACCGGCCACAACAGGTCGGAGTGAGAGCGCGTCATCCCACCAGCTCCAACTCGCTTGCGACGGGCTCCGCGACCGGCGTCTCCACCGGCTTCGGCGCCGGCCTCTCCACCAGCTGGCCGTCCGAAAGCCACCAATGGCGCCAGCGCCCACCGCCCCAGAGCAGCGTGCGGTTCTCCTGGTCGGCGCGAAGGAGCACGGCGTATCGCGACTCTTTGTTCACGAGCAGCTCCTTCGGCGACCCGTTCTCGAGGATCCGACCGTTCTCGACCACGAGCACGCGATCGAACTCCTGGGTGTGCTCGACGTCGTGGGTGACACAGAGGAGCGTGATGTCTGCCCAGAGCCGCCGGGACTCGGCGAGGAGCCGCGCGCGCCGGTCGCGATCGAGACCGCGAAAGGGCTCGTCGAGGATGGCCAGGCGCACGCCGGAGCGAAGCATCGCGCGCGCCAGGCGCACGCGCTGACCTTGGCCGCCCGAGACCAGCCCTCCGCCTTCGCCCAACGACGTCTGCAGCCCGTCTGGAAGCGCCTCGAGGATGTCGAGCATCTCAGCGCCCTTGAGCGCCCCCGACAGAGACCAGCCGTGCGCGCCGTCGTTGCCATACCGGAGGTTGTCGATGAGGCTCTGGTTCCAGAGACTGATCGCCGGATCCACCCAGGCCGTGGTGCGCCGCAGCCGCTCGACAGCGGCCTGATCGAGCACCTGCCCGTCGACCTTGATTACGCCGCGCGCCGGCCGGAGCCAGCCGAGCAAAAGGCCGACCAGCGTCGACTTGCCTGCTCCGGAGACACCGACCACGGCCACGTGCTCGCCGGGGGCGATGTTCAAGGAAACCTTGTCGAGGATGGTGTGACCGCCGCCTTTCACGCGGACCTTCTCCATCACGATCGAAACGCCGCTCGCGGTGTCCGCGGGCGCGACAGGCTCCTGCACTGGCGCCTCGGTCCGAGCCGGCGGGTCCTTGATGTCGCCGATGACGTCGAGGAGCCGGCGAACCCGGTTCATCGCATTCGGGAACGCGCGGCTCAGCATCATCAGCCGCTGGCCGAGGATGGGGAACCGCAGCGCCCAATAGACGACCAACAACACCAGCGAAGCCCGCTCGGTGCCCGCGAGGTACGAATAGACGAGCAGCATGACGAGGCCGTAGCTCACCAGCATCAGCCCGCCTTCGAACCCGACCGACAGCGTCTGGAGCCAATAGCGCGCCTTGCTCCAGCTGACGAGCAAGGTCTCCTGCGCGCGGCGCAGCGACCGCTCGGCGCCGTGGATCCGGATCGGCGTGAGCCCGACGAGCGCGTTCAGGGTGAATCCGCTGAGTGCGCCTGCGTGCATCTGCACGCGCAGGTCGGGCTCGAAGAGCAGCTTCTGCGCGACCAGGGGTACGAGCAGCGTGACCGCCGCGAGCGCGAGCACGATGCGCCATGCGTGCGGTGCGGCCCAGATGAGCGCGGCAGTGATACTCGCGACTTCGAGCGACAGGACCAAGGCCTGCGCGAGCAGGGGCGGCAGCGACCGCATCGCCTGGATGTTGTGCGTGCGAGACGCCATGTCGGAGGCGAGCCGGCTCTGAAAATAGCGGTCCTCCATCTCGGGGAGCTTCTCGAAATACGCCTTCCGCAGCCGCACCTCGAGCCGGCGGCCGATGCCGAGCAATCCCAATGAAATGGGGATTTGGATGAGCATGAAGCAGAGCGCGACGCCCGCGAGAACGGCCATGCCCGTCGCACGCTGCGCGAACGTGCCGAGGTCGCGCCCCAGGTCGAGCACGCCACGGAGCATCAGCGCTTGCAGGATTCGCCCGAAGGTGGCGAACACCAGTCCCACCGCAATCAGGCCCGGAACGACCCACGAATCTTCGCCTCGCAGGCGGAGCAGCGTTCGCGCCGGGCTCACCTGCTTGGCGACGAGCTCCGTCGCCAGGTCGCTCGCGAGCACGGCTCTCGGCGCGTCTTCGCCTTCGCGCGAAGCCTCGCGCCAACCGCGAACCCGCATCAGCACCGCGCCGGTCATCGACACCTCGCCCTCCACCTCGGGGTTGGGGCGAACGGACCAATAGGCAGCGGGAATGGGCACTTCGCCGGAATCGTCCTTCGCAATCATGGATTGCAGCAGACCCGCCGCCGTCCGGCCTCGTCGGACGGCGCCCGCGCGGATCATCGCTTCGGACGCCCGGCACGCGGCGTCGAGCCTGGCGATCGGCAGATACCCGGGGTCCTCGAGCGCCCGGGCAACCAGCGCCCGCGCCTGCGTCGCACCCAGGTTCAGCAGGCGGCGCTCGAACGTCGCGACCGCCTCCTCGGACCCAGCCCATTCGCGCCAGCCGGTCGCCGGAACGGACGTGGTGTGCTGGTACAGGTGGCTCAGCAGCGTCGAAATCCGGGTCCAGTGACGGCCCGCCGCCGGGTCCATGACCTGGATGAACGGGCCGACGCGATTCCACAGCACCACGAAGTGCGGCCGTCCTCCCGCGCTGAGCGTGACGATGATGGCGGGAAGCGCATTGGCTTCGGGGACCACCACGTGATCGAGCGGAAGCATCACCTCCTCGGCGTCGAGCCCGAGCTGGTTCGCGACTTCATCCAAGGTGACGATCGAGGTGCCATCGACGTCCGTCTGACACACTTCGCGAAGGACGCGATAGTTGAGCTCTGCGCCCATCCCCGCGAACAGGCTCTTGAGTGAAGCGGGGCCGCAATCCGTCGCCGAGATCTGGATCACCTCGGGAATGATTGAGCGCCGGCGCCTGGGAGGAGTCATGGTCAGCGGGCCTCGGCTTCGGGCCGAAACACGGTCGTGGGCCGTTCTTCAGGCTCCGGATTCCATTCGCCGACCGACCGCATCAGCAGCGCGACAGGCGACGCCCGCGCGACCTCGACCTCCACCGCCAGGGTCATGCCGTGGCGCAACTGGATGCGCGGATCGTCCGGCGGTGCGAACTTGAGCTCGACGCGCACCGTACCGGGGATGGCCTCGGGCGTGGCGGTCTGGCCGGGCTCGGTCCCGACGGCCGTCACCCTGGCGGGGACCGTCCCGTAGATGGTCATCGGGTAGCCGTCCAGCTTGAGGCGCGCCGTTTGACCGGGCTGGATCAATCCGACGACCTCCTTCGGGAAACGGGCGCGCACCCGCACCTCGGCATCGCTCGCGACGATGGTGCCGACCCGCTGCCCGTCGGCGATGAACGCTCCCGCGCCGAGCTCCGCCACGTCGACCAGGTGGCCCGTGGCCGGCGCCCGATACAGCTTCCGCTCGATCTGGTACTCGAGGCGGTCGATGGTGCCCTGAAGCTCCCGGATCCGCCCCTCGGCGCCCAGCGCCTCGCGCTCGAGTTCCAGCAGCTGCGCGGCGAGGGCTTGACGGCGCACGTTCTGTTCGTGCCGCAGTCGGATGAGCGCCAGACCCTGCGCCGTCTGCGCGAAGCGGAGCGCGTCGACATCGGTCGTGCGCTCAAGCTTCTCCATCTCCGAGACCGCGCCCGTCGGGCTCTTGAGGGCCAGCTGCGCGCGTTCCACCGCGAGCCGGTGCCTGGGCGCGAGCTCCTGCTCCCTCCCCAGCGCCTCCTTGACTGCGACCTCGTCCACCCGTGCCGTCAAAGCCGCCTCTTCGTGCTTGTTGGTGATCTGCTGGCGGATGATGGCGAGCTCCTTCTCGGTCGCGGCGAGCGTCGCCTTACTCCGCTCGAGCTCGAGGCGCTCGGCCCGTGCGTCGAACTCGATGAGAAGGTCGCCTTCCTTGACCTCATGGTCGAGTTTGAGCTGCGAGAGCACGACCCTGCCCGCGCTGGGCGGCTCGATGCGATGGACGGCGTTGTGTGGCTCGATCCGGGCCTGTGAGCTGGCCTTGACGAGCGGGACCTTGGCGAACAGCGACCAAGCGATGAGCCCGCCGGCGCACAACACCATCAGAGCGACGAACACGAGGCGCGTGTCCGACTCGTAGTTCAGGGAACGAAGGGTCCGCTCGAAGGGATATGCCATGGTCCGCGAACAAAAGTCTCCTTAATGGTCTTGCCCTGTCAACACCTCGGCCACTGCTTTGTGATTCACGCTCCCATTGCCTGAATACGCGCACCTCGATGCGACGCGGGACTTCGTCCGCATCGCCGCAATGCGCCACATATTAATCTTTGGCTCGATTTGACATCCAACTTCGAGTTCACTTAGCGTTTAACTCGAAAGGAGGCACGACATGAAGATCAAGATCCACGTTCGCGGCGGCCCGAAGGCGCGCTAGTAGTCAGGTGTTTTGATACCAGCTGTTGAGGCTGGTCGTTCCTCGTTTCCGATCACCAGAGGGGGGTTGATGAGGATGTTCCATCAGCCCCTCCTCTTATTTCTGGTACTGGCAACGTCTTGATTTTGCAGGTGCTCGTTCCTGCCAGGTTGCTCCAGAACCTCTCATGCGCTTGAACCGAATATGCCAGGGCTCTCCTGGGTGGCTGTTGTGCCAGTCTCGTGGCTTCCCGGAGTTGGGCGGTACCTCAACCTCAACTTTGCAAGTCGGGCAGGTTCGCCCGCCATTTTGTCCCTGCTCCGCCGTGTGCCGCTGTGCCTACCCACAATTCGGTCGCTGCGTCATGAGCGCGGCAAGGCCACATTGAGCAGTGCGTCAATGCCAGTGAGCGAGGCGCCGGTGGGGCAATTACCGCGACGAAAGCAGCCGTCAGCCCCAAGAGAGGCGGATTCAATTCGGCAAACGTTGGCAGACTGCGCCTGTGCCCCCAGCGCGCCAACCGACACCGCTTGGCGCGCGACGAGCAGCAGTTCCGAGTCAGGGCCGGTACCGCTCCGCCTCCTTGAAGAACTGGCTGAGCAAGTAGTCCACGCAGCGCGTGGCGGAACTGCATGTACTGACGGGCGCGGAGAGAGAGCGGGAAGAGCGTGCAGGGGTGCCGCCCGTACGGCGCTGTGTACGCAGAGGACCTGAAAGCAAGAAGGCCCTGCCCGAAAGCAAAGGCAGGCAGTGGTTGAAGTGGAAGCAGCGGCGGGAGAATCTGCCGGGGAATCCTGCCTTGGCGTTCGCGAAAAGCACGGCGTTCCGGCCCACTCCGCTTTCCCGAAAGCACGACATGGCGAAGAATATCGGGGCGTGGGATTTGGTGCCACACTTCTGGCGATGTCGCCTAGCATCCAGCGCACCCCCACCGCTGAAAGCCGACTCCGCTGAACGCCACCGAACCGCGCCACCTCGCCGGCCTGGACCTGCTCCGGTGCCTGGCCATCCTCATCGTCGTCCTCTTCCACTACCCGCGCCCCGACGGCCACGAGACCTATCGGATGCTCGCCAACTTCGGATGGACGGGCGTGGAGCTGTTCTTCGTGCTGAGCGGCTTCCTCATCGGCTCGCAGCTCCTGGAGCCGGCGTCCCGGGGCGAGACACCGTCCCTGAAGCGCTTCTACCTGCGGCGCTCGTTGCGCATCCTGCCACCCTATCTCATCGTGGTGGCCCTGTACCTCTTCATTCCCGCGTGGAGTGAACGCCCCGTGGAGACGCCCGCGTGGCGCTTCCTCACCTTCACGCAGAACTTCGGACTGCGCCTGAACGGCTTCTCCCACGCGTGGTCGTTGTGCGTGGAGGAACACTTCTACCTGGTGCTGCCCCTCACCGTGCTCGCGCTGCGCGGGCGCGTCCGGGCACCGCACCTCCTCGCGGGCGCAGTGGGGTTGATGGTGGCCGGCATGCTCCTGCGGGGCGGCCTGTGGCAGCGCCACTTCTCGCTGCTCGGGCCGGGTGACGCAGGGTGGCGCGGTTACGACACGATCCTGTACTACCCGACGTACGCGCGGCTCGACGGGCTGACGTGCGGCGTATTGCTCGCGGCGCTGCGCGTCTTCCGACCCGCGGCATGGGAGCGCTGGACACGAGGGGCCCGCGCCGGAGGCTTGGCGTTGGTGGGACTCGTGTGCCTGGGCGGAGTGTTTTGGATGAACGAAGAACACTTTCGGTACTTGGCCCACACGATGCTCGCGTTCCCCATGACGTCGTTAGGCTACGCGGCGCTGCTCATGGCCATGGCGGGCCCCACCGCCTCGCGCGTGTGCGCCCGCATCCCCGGCGCAAGAACCTTCGCGGTGCTGAGCTTCACCGTCTACCTCACCCACAAGGCCGTGCAGCACGGAGTCCGCGTCTCGCTGGAGCCCTATGGCATGGACGCATTCCACCCCGTCACGCTGCTGGGGGGCGCAGTGGCGGTGCTGCTCGCGTCGCTCGCTCTGCACCACGGCGTGGAACGGCCCTCGTTGAAGTGGCGCTCGCTGCTGGAGACGCGGCTCGTCCCCGAGCCTTCGCCCCAACCCGCCGCCCTGGTGGACACCAGCACCATGGCGCGCTAGCTGGGGCGGACGAAGGCGAAGTTCGCGGACACTCAATCGGACCCCGAATTTCCCGATTTCACCTAACCCTATGATGATTCTCGTTTTTCCCGTCGCAGCCTCTAGAGAGAGCTCAGAGAACGAGTTCGCGCAGGGCTTCATTCGGGGAGCTGAACGAAGGGCCCTACCAACCGGTAGGGCCCTTTCGTTTTATATGGGCATCGCGATGAAAATCGCGGGGCCTTCGTGATTAACACTACTGCGTCAGGGGCCGGAGGGGTGGACCGGGAGGCCTGGCAGGCGACGTGAGGCGCGCCCCAGGTTCGTGCGGTGGCAGGTGGGGCAGCGAGGCAACCAGGTGGCAATCACCCGCGCCATGGCGAGCCGAGCGGTGATGAAGCTGTCGTGGAAGTGGCGCGCAGGCCGAGAGTGACTGCGCGTGGGCTTCAGCCGCCCGTCGGGCCGAGGGGGGAAAACGCCGCGTGCGTTCCGCCACGAGGAAGGCGTAGCAACACAGCGCGACGGAGACATGGTGATGCCAGCCGGGGAAACGGCGACCTTCGTAATGGTCCAGGCCCAACTCCCCCTTTAGGTCCTCGTAGACGCGTTCGGTTCTCCAACGCTACATCACCAGACGGATGAGTTGCTTCTTCGTCCGGCCCTCTGGCAGGGACACCAGGAAGCAATTGGCGGGCTCGGGTTCTCCGTCGCGCCATTCAATGAGCAACTGAAGGGGCTCCTGCTTTCGCAGTGGGACGCCTGCGGCGACGACGCGACGAAGGGCAAAGCGTGCCGACAAGGCGTTTGCGTGCCCTGGCGCCAGGTGCACCGTCGGAAACCGCCCCCTTCATGAAGGCGCAGGGCCAGGTCCGAAACGCTTTGCGCGTCCTCTCCGGGACGGCCCTTCGCATTCAGGCGGCAGACAGTCGTCTGCGGGGCCACCGCGACTGCGTAATTCAATCCCAGCGAGCGAAGGCGCGCACGAAAGTCGCTGGAGCTGCCATAGGCGGTGTCCGCCAGGAGGACGCCCGGAGCCACCCCGTCCTCCACGGCCCGCTCAATCATTCGCAGCGCCAGTTGGGGCTTGGTTTTGAAGGAAACATCTGCGGGGATGCGGGCCTCGCGGCGACGCGCCTCGTCGTTGGCCCAGCACTCGGGGAGGTACAACTCGAAGTCGACGGGCAGGTGCTCGGTGCGGGTGGCCACGCTGAGGCTGACGCCAATCTGACAGTTGGTAATCTTCCCCGCCGAGCCGGTGTACTGCCGCTGCACGCCCACCGAATGCTTGCCCTGCTTGAAGAAGCCCGTGTCGTCCACAATCCAAGCTTCCACCGACTCCTGCTGCGTCATCGCCTCCAGCGCATCCCTCGCAGCCTGTCGCCGCACGTCCCGGTCGCTCCACTTCAAATCCACCGCGAAGTGCAACAGGCGCTGGTGCATGGCGCCCACCCGCTCGGGGTCCGGACACGCGCGGGCGGCCAGGGGCTCCACGCTCTTGCGCTCGCCATCCCCCAGCAGGCCCATCGCATAGAGGGCGAACGAGCCACGCCGACTCTCCTCGCCCAGCACCTCGCCGATTTGCTGGAAGTACCTCTCAAGCCGCTGCACCGCGGCGGCGTTCATGAAGGAGTCCATACCTGCTTCAGAGTGGGGAGGATGGCGGCCAATGCAAAGAGGGCCTGCCTGACCAGCCCTCCGTCGCCCATTCCCTCTTCGGCCTACCCCTGACGCAGTAGTGTTAAGCGCGCGGCGGTCGCGGCGCTGACCGTCGAGCGCGACACGCTGCGGCTCGCCTACCGCAACCTGGAGCACGAGCTGGAGTTGATGCGGCGCCGGCTCTTCGTCGCCAAAACCGAGCGGCTCGATACGACCCAGCTCGGCCTCGAGTTTGCCCACAAGCTCGCGGCACTCGACGCGCTCAACCAGCAGCTCGGACAGCCCGCTGCGTCCGCGCCGGCGGATCCAACCGAGACGGGCGGGGCGCGCCCGCCTGGCGGCAAGCGCAAGCCGGCTGGGCGTCGCGATCTACGCGAGGCCGACCTCCCGGAGGAACGCATCGAGCTGACCGCCCCGCTGCTCGAGGGCTCCGCCCCGAGGATCGGCTGGGAGGAGAGCTGTCAGCTCGCCTGGCGGCGCCCGAGCCACGTCCGCATGGTCATCGCCCGCGCCAAGTACCGCGACGCCGACGCGGCGGACACTGCCGAGCCGACGATCGTGACCGCACCGCTGCCGCCGCAGATCCTGCCGCGCGCGCTCGCGACACCTTCGCTCCTGGCGCACATCCTCAGCGACAAGTTCTGCGACGGCCTGCCGTTCCATCGCCAGGGGTGTATGGCTTAGACTCGCCGCATGGGACTCTTGACCTTCAGCATCAACGTCACCCTGGACGGCTGCGTCGACCACCAGGAGGGAATCGCCGACGACGAGACACACGCCTTCTTCACCCGCCTCATGGACGAGGGCGGGGCGATGCTGTGGGGCCGCGTCACCTACGAGATGATGGAGAGCTACTGGCCAGCGGTCGCCCGCGGCGACGAGGAGGCGCCGCCGGCGATGCGCGAGTGGGCGGTCAAGCTGGAGGCCAAGCCGAAGTACGTGGTGTCGTCGACGCGAAAGGACTTCCCGTGGACCAACAGCCACCACATCGCCGGCGACCTGCGCACGGGCGTGCAGAAGCTCAAGGACGCGACCCCGGCCGGCGTGCTCCTCGGTAGTGGCAAGCTCGCGACCGAGCTGGACCGGCTGGATCTGATCGACGAGTACAAGTTCCTCGTCCACCCCAGGATCGCCGGCCACGGCCCGACCCTGTACCAGAGCGGGCTGCCCAGCACGCGACGGCTCGAGCTGGTCTCGGCGAAGCCGCTCCGCAGCGGCGCGGTCGCCATGCACTACCGGCGCGCGCGCTGAGACGCCCGGCCCCGCCCGCCGGGAGCAGGGAGCCGAATCCTCCCTAGAGCGGGGCGGCCCCGTATACTCCCGGCCCACGCTTTCTGGCTCACCCAACGCATCAGAGTGATGGGGCCTGTTGAGCTGTGCCTACCCAAAATTCGGTCGCTGCGTCACGCGCGCGTCAAGACCAGTCCGGCAGTGCGTCAATGCGAGTGAGCGAGGCGCGCACGCTGAGGCGACATCTTTCCTGACACAGGGGGGGAGCTGCTTCGCAAGTTGCTCGAGTGGGGACTGACGAGCGTGCGGATCATTAGCGCCGATAGACACGCGGGCCTGGCCGCCGCGGCCCGACAGGCGCAGCCCGAGGCCCAGTTACAGCGCTGCACGGTGCACCTCGCCCGGGACGTCCTCGCCAAAGCACCCTCTGGCGGCTGCGTGGACAGCTCAGCAAGTAGAGGTCGGCCCTCTTCGAGGCGCCGACTCTCCAGGCCTCCAGGAGGCGGCAGGAGGGGCTGGGGCGTCAGGTGCCCGAGGGGCGATGCAGCGCCTGCGGCAGGGCTTCGCCACCGCCACCTGCTTCTTCTCCTTCCCCACGGCCACGCAGCACCTGCGCAGCACCAACGGCCTGGAGCGCCTCCGCGGCGAGGTGAAGCGCAGCATCCGTGGTGTCGGGGCTTCCCAGACCGCGACAGCGCTCTGCGCCTATTCACCGCCGTCGCTCTTGAAGTCACCGGTGTCTGGGATGACCGCAGATACCTTAACGTGGCCCTGCTGAAGTCAACCCAAACTCCTCTGCATCATGCAGCCAAGGAGCCTTCCTCCCCCAATCCCCCTCCTGGCCAGCTACACAAGAATCGGGACCTGACCGTCTGATCTGCCCTTGTTCCTCGACGCACGGACTGCCAGAGTGCCCCGCCAAAGCAGGCAGCATATCGACGGCGCTGGCATGTTTGAGCTTGGCGCTGTCGGCAATTGCCCCCACCCCACCACTGCGAGTCCAAGCCACCATGACACCTCTGCCCCCCGACGAAGCACAGGCGCTCGCGTACCAGGCCTTCATGTACGGTTACCCGCTGGCCGAAAACTACTCCATCCTGTGGCAGAGCACTCTCGCCGTCCAACAGCAATTCAATACATTCTACGGCAAGGCGCAGCTCTACGGTCCCAGCGATACCACCGTCATCACTCCCAACAACGACACGGCGTACTCTCAGGGATGGCTCGACCTGGGCGCCGAGCCGATGGTGCTACAGGTGCCGGCGGTGCCCCAAAATCCACCGCGCTACTATAGTTTCCAGATCATCGATGCGTGCACCAACAACGTTGACTATGTTGGCTCGTTGACAACCGGCACGGCGGCGGGCAACTACGTCCTTGCGCCCCCCGGCATGGTGCCCAGCAACGTCCCGAACGCGACGGTAATCCCTGTCCCGGGTCGCTACATCTTCCTGCTCGGGCGCACGCAAATCCTGGGGCCCAGCGACATCCCGGCAGCTCAGGCAATCATGGACCAGTACGCGCTGGTCCCGCTGTCCCAGTTCCTCGGCCAGCCCGCGCCCGCGCCTGCGCCTGCAACTCCTTTCCTGCCGGCCGCCTCCTCATTCGTCACAACGCTGGCATTCTTCGAGTACCTCAACTTGGCGCTGACCTTCCAGACCCCGCCCGCCGGAGATGCACCGCTTCTCGAGCGCTTCGCACGGATTGGCGTGGGGCCCGGCCTGCCCTTCAATCCCTCCACGCTTGATCCGGAATTGGCCGGTGCGCTCCAGCGCGGAATACTCGAGGCCAGCAATGCCATCACACACAAGACCAAGGAGGGCGCCGTCGAGAATGGCTGGAACATGCCGGAGGTGAACCTCCCCTACTTCGGCACGGACTGGTGGACCGACTACGACTTCCGGTCGATGATCGCACGTGCTGGGATCTACGCGAACTCGCCCTCAGAGGCGCTCTATTACCGCGCCTACCAGGACACCCACTCGAAGCCCCTCGACGGCGCCAATCGGTACACGGTGACTTTCCCCGCGGGCCAGCTTCCCCCTGCCTCGGCCTTCTGGTCGTTGACCATGTACGGGGCGAATCAATTCCTGGTCCCCAACAGCATTGATCGCTACTCGCTCGGGACTCAGTCGAACCTGACCGTCGCAGCCGACGGCTCCGTGACACTCTACGTCCAGGCCAACGCCCCCGCCGGCCCCAAGATGCCAAACTGGTTGCCTTCGCCACCCAGTGGCTCGTTCTATATCGTGCTTCGCATCTACGGCCCGGAGACTACGTCCTACATTCCGCCCGGTCTGGTCCAGGTCAACAGCTCCAACTCGTGACGGTCGTCCTCCCGAGCGCCCATCGATATACAAAAGGAGGGCCCACGTCACCTGCCCTCGCCCCCCTGAAGCCGCCGGTCCATGCGTCAGTCTGCTCCCCAAAGTGTCTCGCAGAGACCTTTAAGACTGCCCTGACTCATGGCCTGGCTGAATCCTTCGTGGGTTGGCCCCGTGTGCGCGGTTATTCCGAAGGTAAGCTCTCCGTTGTGAGCGAAACCCTGACAGGACACCTCGAGCGCGCGAGGGAGGCGTTCGAGCGTCACGCGTACGAGGAGGTGCTCCAGCACCTACTGAAGGCGTGGAAGATAGCGCCCGCCGAGTGCATCGCACGGCTCGCCGAGCAACTCTCCGAGGTCGCCGCCGCGGGCCTTTCCGCCTACCATCGGCACTTCAGCCAGGTGAGGCAGTTCGAAGCGCTCGTCAAGGAAGCGGGTCCCGAGGACACACGCAGCGTGGCGCTCGCGGTGGATGAACTTCTGGGCGAGCCCCCGGACCCGCGGTTCACTCCCGCGCTGCTGGACCTCGCGGCACGCCCCGTCTTCCATGAGGAGCCGAGACTCGGCCGCCGCGTCTGCAACGCGCTGGGCCATGTGAAGGACCCACGCGCCATCGGTCCGCTGCGCGCGCTGTCCGCGAGCCTGTCTCCTGAGACCCCGATAAAGGACCGGCTCGAGCTCACCCTCGATTTTCTCACCAGGCAGCCTGTCCCCGTGCTGGATTCGACAGCCTCCGTCCACGCGGAGGCGCTGGAAGCAGCCCTCGCGAGGCGTGCGGAAACGCGGGCCCCGCGCCCACAGCTTTTCGATGAACTCTATGACTGTGTCGTGGCCAACCTGGACGACGACGGGCCGCGACTGGTCCTGACGGACCATCTGCTGGAGCTGGGAGAGGGCGTGGGTGAGCTCATGATGCACCAACTCCAGCGTGCGCCCGACGTGTCCCGGCATATCGCCCTGGACCGGCAATATGCCGCGCGGTGGACAGACCTGCTCGAGCCCCGGCCCATGATTGCCAACTTGTGGCGTGGCCTTCCCTATTTCGTGGTGCTGCAAGTGCAGTCTGGGGAGCGCCTGCCACCGCCGGGGCGATTCTGGCTGACCGTCCAGCAAATCAGATGGAGCTGGCGGGGCGACAAACACCTGGCGGACTGGCTTACACACCCGAACCTGCGCAACGTCACGGTGCTGGATGCCGTGCCCTACGCCCTCGCCGTAGGGCTGGGCATGCACCCGCTCCCGGTGCGGCAACTGGAGACATTCTTAGATGAAGGAGCCGAGGCAGCGCCGCTGCACACCTCTCTGGCCGCGCTGCCCCGCCTCTCATGGCTCATCCTGAACGGGGCCAGCCCGGAGGTGGTGCGCCAGTACGCGACCTCCGCGCTGGGTCGGCGACTGGAGCGCTTCTCGGCGGGGCAACGGTTACTCTGGTGGCTCGATGTGCAGCCCTCGGCGGAAGTCCCCGTCATGGCCGCGCTGGAGTGGCAACTGTCGGAACGGGGCTGCCAGGAGCTCGCCGAGGCCATCCGCGTCGCGGCGCACTGGAGTACCCGGGCGCTGCGCATCAGATCCCCAGAGCCGCTCGACACCGCCAGCAGGCGCCTGCTGGAGGTGTCCGCCTCCGCCTATGAGCGCGTCGAATGGGACCTGCCTCCCGGATGACGGGATTCGACCTCGCGCCAATGCTCCAACCGGCTCACGCAGCTTCAAGCCACGACCAGCGACGGCTGCATCCGAGCCGAGACTGAGAACGTCCATGTTCACCGTTTGCACGCTGTGCCTACCCGGAACTCGGTCGCTGCGCCATGCATGCGTCAATGCGAGTGAGCGAGGCGCGCGCAAGTGCGTCGAGGTCCTGGTTCTGCGAAGCAGGGGCGGAGTCGCCCAAGGTGTTGCCCGTCCTTGAAGTTCGGCCACATCCCCCTCTTTCGCCTCCCCGCAGACCGGGGCCCGCCTCCGGCCGTGCGGAGGTGAGCGCCAGAGCGGATGACTCCGAGGGCAGAATCGGGCCCCCGCAACCAATCCAAACGGCCCGGTCACCCTCTCGGTGGCCGGGCCGCTGCCATTCTGGGCGCTCCGGGCGCCTGCCTGCTCTGAGCGTCGGCGTGGACCGCAACGAGTGCCACATGTCCGCTCCCTCGACGCAGTCGTTCTGTGCGCAGGGTCAACCTTCCTGCCAGGCGCGGGAAGCCTGTTCTAGAAGGGCAACGTCGCCTTGTTGGATGACGGGAAGCAGCGCCTGCACCTTGGACTGGGGCCAATTCCACCACGCCAGCACGAGCAGCCGCTCGATGGTCGCCTCGTCGAAGCGGCGGCGCACCTCTCTAGCGGGTGTGCCCGCTACCATCGAGTAGGGTTGCACATCCCGGGTGACCAGGCTGCGGGCGGCGATGATCGCTCCGTCGCCGATGGTCACGCCCGGCATGATCATCGCTTCCATCCCGATCCACACATCGTTGCCGATGCGCGTGTCACCGGCAGCGCGATAGGCGTGCTGGAGCGCAGCAGGATCGGAGAAGGGGTACGTGCTGATGAAGTCGGTGTTGTGGGTCTGGTTGCCCCCCATGATGATCTTCACGCCGGAAGCAATCTGGACATAGTCCCCGATGTGCAGTTGATCGATGTGCCAAAGCGGCCTCCAGCCCGTCTCGGCCGACCTGCTCCACGCATCGCCGTACAGGTAGCGCACCACTTGCTCTTCGAACGCACCATCCCACGCGCCGGAGTAGTAGCTGTGGGTTCCGCTCAGATGGATATTGGGGTTGCGCACTGTCTCGTGCAGGTACTCGACCTGTGACCAGTGTTTGCACGGCTTCGTCATCGCGAGCTCTCGAATCTCGCCAGCATGGCGCTCGCCCCGGGGGAGTACTTCCACCGAAGCACCTATGGAGCCCGTCGCCGGGCGCACGTTGCCTGACGCCTATACGCTTCGAAGGCGCTACTGCCGTGCACCGCGACCGATCTTGCGGCGGCGGCACGGCATGGCTCAGGATCAGGGGGTCAATACATTCCAGCCGCTTGACATATCGAAGTGTCGTACCAGCCGCTCGCTTTGCTCCCAGCCAGCAGCGCGTCCCGCGCCTGCTGATCGGGGACGCGCCAGATCCCGAGGAAGCGGTGCTCGCTGGCGCGTTCGACGCTGCGAGCGGTCTCGCCCAAGGCCAGCATTTCGATGCCCAGGCTGGACGGTCCGCCCATCCCGGTCTGGATGCCGTCGAGAAATTGTTGGCGTCGCTCGGCGGGCAGCGCCTTCCAGGATGCGTTGGGAGTATATAGTTCGACGAGAGACTGAGACATTCGGTCATTCCTCATCTCAGGTTGCGTGAAGCTCGTTTGCAGATACGGCGGGTCGCGTCGGCAGGGTCGCCTCTCTGCCATTGGGCACAGAGATCGCGCACCCAGCTTGGTTGGGTCTTGGCGGCATCATTGAGCCAATTGGCCACCGAGTCCTGCACGTAGGTGGACGGATCGGCGCGCAGGGGCGAGAGGATCGGGAGTGCTCTGCCTGGCTCTCGCTGGAACTCTGGGATGTGAGCCGACCACACGCCGCGCGGGCGAAGAGCCTCGCTGGCGAAGCGACGAATGAACTCGGCTCGCGAAGACGTCCAGGTCGCGAGCACGGCGATGGCCACGTCCAGCTCCCGCGCCAGATGGGGCCGCACCGCCATCCATGACCATTCGCGCACACCGAAATGCGAGTCATCAGCCAGCGGGCGGATGGCGACCAGCCGGGCCGGCAGATCCAGCTCGGGATGCGCGCCGATCATAAAGCAGGCCCACCCGCGCACCATGTCCGCGCCGTGCGTCCGGGAGCGCTCGATGCCGGCAGTGCCGAGCTCCTCCAGAAGCAGCGCACCGATCGTGCTCATGCGCTTGAGGATGCCGAGCTTGCAGGCGGCATCGGCGGTCGCCAGCGCATCGGCGGAGAGCTCGGGAAAGACCGCCCGCAGCAGGCGAGCCTGGTCGATCGCCATGCATTCGGCGAGCGTGGCGGTCTGCATCTCACCGCGCGACAAGGCGTCCAACACGTCGGGCGGAATGTCGGCGGCACGAGTCGCGCCCTTGCGAGGACGGGGCGGACTCATGGCTCGGTCCTCCTCGCGGTCAAGTTGCCAGCGATCTTGCCGAGCAGGGCCGCGAGCTGCCCGCGTTCTGCCGCCGACAGGTTGCCGTACAGGCTCGCGATCCAGCGTCCGTGCGGGTCGAAGACCTGCTTCGCCGCCCGTTTGCCCTTGCGGGTCAGCCGAATGCGCAACGCACGTCGATCTTGGGAGTCGGCCCGCCGCTCGATCAGCGCTTCGCGCTCCAGCCCATCGAGCAGCCCCGTAACGGTGGCGCGGGTCACTCCCGCCCGCTGGGCCAGTTCATTGGGCGCAGGGGAGTCGGCGACAGCGTCGAGCAGGAACAGCAGCATGAAGCGGCCCTCCTAGAGGCCGTGGGGCGCAAGCAACGCCGCGCAATCCCTGTCGACCGTCGAGGCCAGCGAGAGCGTCTGAAAGACCAAGCGGATGCTGTCCACGTCGGGGAGCTGCCGCCGCTGCGCTTCGTTCAGGAGAGCTTCGTATTTCTGCTCTAGGTTCATTCTCGACGCCCCCTTATCGTCAGGAACCTAACGACTATAGAAAGAACCGATGGCCGTCAAGTCACTCTCCTGTGGAAGCCCGCTCGCGGACCGTGCGTGTGGCTGGAACTACTCTCGCCGAAAGGCAGGAGATCGCGCTTGCGCGAACGGCGTCCTACAGCCTCTGCGGAGCTCTTGAAGAGTCAGCTCCGGATGCCGGCGGGGCCGATGTGATGGGTGGAAAGATCCTCGGGCGCTTCACGCCCAAATGCGCCTCGCCGTCGCTCTCCGTCCAAACGCGTGCGGGATCGCGAGGCGTCGTCGATGGAGACGCGCGCAGCCAGCGCTCAGCCCACCAGCTTCGTGAGGAGCGCCCCAGCGCGCTGGCTGCAGGTACGGCGGTCAATCGAAGACCACCAGCCTTGAGCGATGCCTCCTGCGGAATGCGTGGCCGGCAGTGCTTCTACCAGGGCGCATGGGAAGGGCCGGACACGCAGGAGTTGGTGGCGCCCGCCAATGAGGCAAGATGAGACCCCCAAGACCCACCCAAGCCTATGCGACATCCACCTACCCTCTCCCTTCTGGTGGATGCTGGACGTCATCCCCAATTCGCAATATCCGCGAACAGTCGCGGCGAAGTTTGCGGACACTCAATCGGACCCCGAATTTTCCCGACTTCACGCAACCCCATGATGTCTCTCGTATTTTCCGTCGCAGTCTCTAGAGAGAAGCCGAGAACGAGTTCGCGCAGGGCTTCAATCGGGGAGCTGAAGAAAACGAAGGCCCTGCCCTAACCAGGCAGGGCCTTTTTGTTTTGTCCTCGCGATGAGCATCGACCGGCTTTGCTCGCGAAGGCCAGAAGCCCATCGAAAACCTTGCCTTACGGCATAATCAGGCTTGCTGGCTCGTGCCTGCTGCCGCTAGAGCGACTCCTGCTCAGTCGACGTTCATTTCACCCAACTTCAATTTCTGGGCCCCGCGACTGCCACTGCACGCACCGCGGAGTCGCCAAACGCCCAGTCCAGGTTCTGCTGTTGCTCAACAACGTCCCGACGCAGTTTGACAAGGACGCATGGCTCTGTTCCGGCGGTCCCCTTCGTCCAAAGCCGTGACACAGCCTGTGGGACCTGACACCGTAGGAGAGCGATAATCGGCACGAGCCCACGACCGTTGCCAGCATCGCCTCGACTTGGCGCCATGGTTCCTTCCACTAGTGATTCGAGCCCCGGACGCGTGCGGCACGGGCTGGGGGCCATGGCCCTGCTTCTCGTGGTCCTCATCTGGGGGGTGTTCGTCGTCCTCCCTGTCTGGCTTCAGGCCGCGCAGGTATGCTTCCCGAACTTCGACCTGGGTATCTATTCCCAGGCAGTGGCGCGCTTGTCGTTGGCGGAGCCCAACCCGTGGATCAGCGCGCGGCAGGTCTTCATCTTCAACGACCACTTCGACCCCATCCTCTGGGTGGCACATCCTCTGGCGCGGATAATCCCACCCATGTGGGCCGCGTTGGTCGTCGAGGCACTCTTCGTGCTGCTCACCGTGGCCCCCCTGCTTTGGCTCCACTTGAAGGGGTTGCTGAGCCGCAATGCCTTGGTTCTGCTCGCTGCACTCCTGCTGCTGAGTCCCAGCATGGTGGAGGCCATGAAGTTCCCTGTCCACCCGACGACGTGGTCCGTGCTGCCCTGGGTGCTGACGGGATTGGCCTTCCATCTGCGCCGCCAAGGATTGCTCCTGGCGTCGCTGGTTCTCCTGTTTGCCTGCAAGGAGGAGTTCGCTTTCGGAGGCGTCATGCTGACCCTCGCGCTGTTCCTGCGTGGGGAGCGACGCCTCGCGACATTCGTGGGGGCGCTGTCGCTCGCCTGGCTCGCATGGGTCTATGGGCTGCGCCCTTGGCTCCTGGGCCCCACCGTGGACTACACCTTCCGCCTCAGACAGGGGATGGATGGAGGCTGGGTCCACTATCTCTCGCTCCGTCTGGCTCCGCCTCATGTGTCGCGCATCGGCACCCTGACGCTGCTGTTCGTCCCACTGGGGGTCTGGGCATGGCGTGAACGGCTGCGGCCCGACTGGACCTGGCTGCTGGTCCTGCTCCCGATGCTGGGCATCCGCTTCCTCGCCATGGCCTGGCGGTTTCACTATGGCGTATCGGTTGTCGCCGCGGCGCTCATGGGCTTCCTGCCTGTCCTCCGCACCCGGAGCCCGCCCTGGTGGGTCATCGCCTCCACCAGCGTGGTGCTCCTCGCCAGCAACGAGCCGAACCTGCGGAAGCTCACGAGCACTCTTGTCTCTCCCCAGACCTCCCCGCGTCATTGTCCCAGGACACCGGAGCGACTGGCGAGCCTCTCTCGGGGCGTGGACATGCTCACCCAGCACAGCGAGGGCTCGGCGCTGCTGAGCAGCAACCTTGTCGCCTTGCTGGCGGACCGCAGCGAGATTTACGCCGTGGGTGGCCCACAGCCGGACGAGGGGCGCGTCCATGAGTGGGTGCTCGTCGAGAAGCCTCCGCATGGTGACGTCTGGCCCCTCACCTCCACGCGAGTGCGGGAACTCATCGACGTCTGGCGCACAGATGCAAGCACGCAAGTCATTATCGATGACGAGAACGTTTTCATGGCGCGAGGGCGCTTTACTGCGCACCGCTGACCCTACAACTTATTGAGCGTAGTTCCACTTCAATATCTGTGACTCCGATGACCGCAGGGGCATGCCCTGCGATGCCGAGGCTCTAAACGACCGCTCGTAATGTAGCCGTTCAGGGGTGGTGTTGAGGCCCGCGTCGCGGTGTGCAACCCGTAGCGGATGAGCACGAAAACCCCTGCGACGCTGGAAGCGAAGCTTGAAAGACGGGTCCGCGAAAGGCGGCGGTGGAGCGCGCATTCGCAGCGCTGACTGCCTCGCCAGACGTGGCGACGCAGCGGCGAAGGACGAGAGTCCGGCGGCCATCGAGCGCGGTCGCCTACCTCGCGGAGCGGTTGCTCGAAGCCGTACAGGCGTGCCCTGGCGAGACGATGGTGGTCCTGGCCGCTCGCATGGGCGAGAGGTCTCGGTCGCTGCACCGGCCGATGATGCGCCTGAAGAAGGAGGGCCGTGTGCGCAGCGCCGGTGAGCGAAACGCGACGCGGTACTTCCCGATGGGAAAGAAGGCCGCGTAGCGCTCAGAGCGCGGCGAAGAGCGAGGGCGGGGGCGCCCCCATCCGGGCGGCGGTGCAGCAGTCCGTCAGGAATTCGAGCACAGTCTTTTCCTGCTTGCGAGCGGTGTGCGCCACCGTCATCACCCTCTCGGCGAAGAGGTTCCCTCGGGGGCTCTGGGTGCCGAAGCTTCGCTTGCGCCACAGCACGAAGGCCCGCAGCTCGCGCTCCGCGTGGTTGTTGTTGGGCTCGACTCCGTCCCTGTCAACGAAAGTCCACAGCGCCGCTCGGTGCTCGAGGATGTCCTCACAGGAGCCGGAGACGTGCGGCAGCGTCGCGGCCACCGCGCGCTCAAGCAGGGCTTCCACCTGCGTGCGCACCGGGGCCATGCGCTCGCGCAGCGTGTCCCGCTACAACTCGCCGCTGCGCAGTCGTCCCCAATAGTCGAAGAGGATGCCGATGCGGCCTCAAGCCACTGGGTGCCGTCCGTGTGCTTCACCGGCGCCAACAACACCCGGGACCAGGCCTCGTCCACCGCGGGCGTCACCGCCTCGCTGTCGCGCGCCTCGACGGCGCTCACCGCCCCCAGCGAAATGTCGATGCCCAGCACATCCCCCAGAAGCCTCACCGCCGAGCGCCGACTCAGGTGGTAGACGCCCGTCAAAAGGCCAACGACGGCGGACAGCCGCGGGCCGAAGGGCGACGTCGGAATCGGCGCGGTGCTTGCCCATGTCTCATGCTTGCACCTGGGGCACTCCACGCCATGGCGCACCCACTGCGTGACGTGGGCCTTGAGCGGCGGCAATTCCACTTCACTGGTACCGCCGCACCCGCGTGCCGCCTTCGGGCGAGAGGGGCGCCCAGCAATTCTCACACGCGGACGGGAAGAGGTGCGTGAACTCGCTCACCTTCTCCTCGGCAACAAGCGCGCGTGTCAGGCCTTTGTATCCCGGCTGACCACCGCGCTTCTTCTCACTCCCGCTCTGCCTGCGCCGCTCGGCCTTCTGCCCCGGCGTATCGCTCGACGGTGGCCGGTTCGAGTTGCCCGAGTTCCGCCGCAACTTCTCCCGCAGCTTCTGCACCAGTCGAGTCAGCGCCTCGACCTGACGCTCAAGCTCCGCGATGCGCGCATCCTTGGGGTCGACCTCGGCCACGACATGCCGTGTCTCATGTCCCACGCCGCGTCAGCGAGCGACAAGCCTCCCGCCGGCTGCTGGCCTGCTCCTTCTTCAACCGCCCATCTCCCCTGAACGCTTACTCAACCGCATCCAGATAAGTATTCAGTGGGCCGATGATCGGGCGACGGCTGTACCACCAACCTCTGTTCTCTTCCGGCATGAGGAATTCCGACAGGCTTTGGCCTCCATCATCCCGGGTGGCCTTGCGAAACGTCTCATCGGCTTCGTTGACCAACCTCCGCAGCAGTTCGCTGTGAGGCCCTGGGAGTCTTTCGATGGTGGCCTCAAGCGCATCCCGGGAATACAGAGAATATATATAGTCGTCAATCCCACCCGTGTATTCGCCAAGGGTGTATGCCAGACCCTGCCAAAGTGCGAGGCTGTGCTCGACTGAATGACCGCGACCCACCCAAACGTGAGCCCGCATGTACGCGGTCATCTCCTTCAGAACTGCAAGTTCGGCTTCGGAACATCGCGGCTGAATTCTCATGAGTACACACAAATTACAACATTTTCGCAGCATGGACAGATTCCGGCCGCGTCCAGCTACTTCAATTCATTTCGAAGTTTCGTGACGTATCGCTTGAAAGTGGATGCGTTGGTGACCGGGCCCCCTCGGCCTGAAGGCGGCGCCCAAGTCAGGATGGTTTGGATCGTGGATTACAACAGTTTCTGTCTCAGGGTCAATGCATACAGTTCGTTTGTCCTCTAAGGCAAAGACTCTTCCCTCGGTCTCCTTGGCTCCTTGAATTACGTCGTCAATGAACTGAGGAAGGTCCTCCGCACCGATATCAATCTCCTCAAACTCTTCGGCGTGTTTGTCTTGATCATGCCCGTTTCCGATAGACTCTCCCAAGGTGGGAGTTGCCCCCTCTCCACTGCCTTCGGACAAGCACCCACGTCCGGGCCGAGGGGCTCGGCAGGGCCCTCGTCTTTGCACGGACGGCAGGCCCTCGCCACGCGAGCATCATCAGCATCGAGGGCGACAGCTACCGCAGGCGTATGGCCGAGGAATCACGCGCGGAGCGCAAGGCAAGGAAGAGCTGAGCGTCCCCGCGACTCACCGATGCCCACCGGCCTCGCTCTGCGCCCCGCAATCGGAGCGCAGCGCGGGGCCGTCTTGCGTTGCCTCGACTCGATACCTGCGCTCGCCGATGACCCGATTTCCGCGCTCCGCGATGACCGCGTCGATGACCAGAATCCCGCGCTCTTTGATGACCGCCAACAGCCGTCCGCACACCACCAGACGCAACGACTCCACGCACACCTTCCCCGCGCGCCAACTTCTGGCGCCGCGCCTCGGAGTGCGTTCTCCCTCCCTCACCGGTTCGCCCCTAGGAAGGCCCTCCAGGTGTCGCTGGTGGGCCTTCTGACTTTTCAGGACGCGCGCAGCCCCGGACTCCACCGGCTCACGCTCCTCTCCTCAACTTTTCGGCGGCACCCAGCGTTGCCTCTGGCTCCCCCGTCACCACGAGGACTGCGAGATGATTGTGATCGAAGAATAGCTTTGCGGCGCCGACACGCAGACGGCGCCTGTCACGTTCGATGCCTTCGTCGACGCTCAAGCCATCGGCGCGCAGGCGAGCCGACACAACGGAGTCATCAGGACCATCGGCGAAGAGCCACAGATCGAGCGTGCGTCCAGGTCCGGCGTCGAGGCCTTCTTGCGCGTAGTCGCTAAAGATCATCCAGCAGCGACCATCCTCGCCGAAGTGCAGCTCGAAGTTCCCGTAGCGCCAGATCGACGCGCGCTCGACAGTCTCCTCGACTCCCCACTGGTCCGGCGCTCCCAACCGCTGGCGTACGTCGTCGCGGCCCATGCTGACGGCGGCACCGCCAAGTCGTGCTTCAACGATGAGCTCGCGCAGCGAGAAACAGGTCATTCGCCGTTCCATTGCCGCATTCTGCCGTCCCCAGAATCTGTCGCGCCAGGGCTTTGCCTCCCCGGAGGCATCCCGCCGTGACCACGCTGAAAGTTCGCGGAGCTTCAATCGGTTCCCGATTGAAGCGCGCAACCAACCTCCTCCTCGACAATCTCGGGGGCATCACCATGACAAAGGCCACCCGCACGCATTTGGGGACATGCCCACACGTGTCTACGCCCCAAGGGTGCCAGCCGTAGGGCATTCCTCTCTGGGGCCTGCTGTCCGCTGGAGTCCTCCGCTGAGGAGTCGCCGTTGCGCGCGCGCCAGCCACCCCACCGTTCAAGGTTCCGCTGGCAAGTCTCCATGGGTGATTGTCCCTAACGCAGGGACCCAGGACACGCTCGCGGGCCACGGCACCGCCGTGCTCCTCCTGGATGAAGCGGGCTCCAAGTCCGTTTATCCCATGTTCCTCGCGCACCTGCGCGCTGCATCTCCATACGCACCTCATGCTCTCGTTGGGCAGCATGACGGATGGCTACAAGCAGCTCGAGCAGGGCGGCCAGGTGACGTCCGTCCACGTGGATGGCTGGCTCATAGGCTCGTCACTGAGCGGAACCAGCAGGACGACACTCGGGTCTACCGTCCCGTGATGCCGGTGCAGAATCCGGTCGTGGACGATGTCGCCGAGAACTGGCATCCCTCCGCGTTTTCCGTGCAGGCCATGGCGCGAGTGGATTCTCGTTGCGGCACCAAAGCGTGGGGACGAGGCTGCACAGTCCTCACACGAACGGCACGCGTGTCGGGGACGAGTGAACGCACGGCTTCGCGTTGTTGGCCCCACGCAGAGAGTGTGAGAAACTTTGACCCATGGCGGACACGCTCAAGTCAGACGCGACCGTTTCCGAGGGGCTGGACCGCCGTCGATTCCTGACGTGGGTCATGGCTTCTCCCACGTTGATGATTGCCGCCCGGCTGGGGCTCGACGTACCCGAGGCCGAGGCGGCGAAGCCTCCGGAAGGGGCGACGACGGCGCTGAGCCTCTATCTCGCCGTCCAGACCGATGGGCGCATCGTCACCACCCTGCCTCGCACGGAGATGGGCCAGGGCATCACCACTGCCGTGGCCATGCTCGTCGCCGAGGAACTCGACATGGCGCTCGACAGGGTCGACGTGCGCAGCGCCGACGCGGACCCTCGCTGGGCCATCCAACTCACCGGCCTGTCGTCGACGATGCGCTTCCTCACGGGCCCCCTGCGCGCCGCAGCGGCGGAGGCCCGGGCACGGCTGGTCACTGCCGCGGCGCTGCGCTGGCGCGTCCTGGCCCACACCCTCACCACCGCGCACGGCGTGGTGAGCGCACCCGACGGGCGGCGGGCCGGCTATGGTGAGCTGGCGGAGGACGCCGCTCGCGTGCTGCTCCCCGCGGTCTCCAGCCAACCCAGGCCCGTGAGCCGGTTCAAGCTGGTGGGCCAGCCCACCGGACGCATCGACGCGAGGGACATCGTCACGGGCGCCACGCGCTATGCCCTGGACCTGGACATCCCCGAGGCGCTGCCGACGGTGGTGGCCCGCCCCCCCACGCTGCGTGGCACCGTCCAGTCGGTCGACGATGCCTCGGCGCGGACGATGCCCGGCGTGGTGGCGGTGGTGCCCCTGGGCACCGGCGTGGCGGTGGTGGCCCGGACCTTCGGACAGGCGCTCGCGGCGCGCGCGGCGCTGCGCATCACCTGGACGCCCGGCCCCGCCAGCGCGCTGTCGGACGCGGACATCCGGACCCGCCTGCGCGACAGCATCGGCCCAAGGCCCCTGCCGCCGCTGTTCACCACCCGGACGCTTGAGGGACGCTTCGACTTCCCCTACCTGGCGCACGCGACCATGGAGACGCAGAGCTGCCTGGCCCGCGTGCAAGGTGGACAGGCGGAGGTCTGGCTGGGGGCGCAGGACCCCAAATACGCGCAGCGCGAAGTGGCCCGGGCGCTCGGCTGGGAGCTCACGCCGTGGCGAGTGACGGTGCACATCACCCGGGCCGGTGGCGGCTTCGGCCGTAGGTTCTTCACCGAGGCCGCGGTGGAGGCCGCGCTCGTCTCGCGGGCCATCGGCAGACCGGTGAAGTTGATGTGGAGCCGCGACGATGACATGCGCCACGGCCACTTCCGCCCCGCCAGCCACCACCGCATCCTCGCCTACCTGGGCCCGGGCGGGCGCGTCCTGGGCTGGCATCACCGCGCCGCCATTCCCACCGTGGAGTTCCCCCACGGCTTCGGTGACGCAATCACCGCGCTGGCCGGCGAGGTCCTGCCCGAGGTCACCAGCGCGGTCTTCTTCGCACTCTCCCAGAAGCTCCCTTACGGCTTCGGATGGGTGAGCCACGAGCTGCGCGACGTGGCGATTCCGATTCCCACCGCGTCGTTCCGCTCGGTGTTCACCAGCCAGGTGGGCGTGTCCAACGAAGTCTTCGTCGACGAACTGGCCCGCGAGCTCCAGGTGGACCCCGTCGCGCTGCGACGCGAGCGGCTCACTTCGAATCGCCTCAAGGCGGTGCTGGACAAGGTCGCCACGGAGGGACAGTGGGGCCGAAGCCTGCCACCCGGTGTCGCCCAGGGTGTCGCCGTCCTCGAGGAGTGGGACAGCGCCATCGCCCACCTCATCGAAGTGGACGTCACCGGAGGGACGCCTCGGGTGCTGCGCATCGTCATCGCCGCGGATGTCGGCCTGCCCATCAACCCCAAGGGCATCGAGGCCCAACTCCAGGGCGCGGCGGTGGACGCGATGTCCACCACGCTGAGCGCGGGAATCCACATCGACGCGGGCACGGTGCGCGAGGGCAGCTTCGCGGACTATCGCTGGATGCGCATGAAGCACGTCCCGTCCGACATCCAGGTGCACCTGGTCCGCTCGGATGACCGGGTGGGCGGCGTGGGCGAGCTCGGCTATCCCAGCGCAGCGGCGGCCCTGACCAACGCCATTGCCCGGGCGCGAGGCTCGATGCCCACCCGCTTTCCCATCCTCGACGAGGGAGTCTGAGCATGGCGGCACATCAGTTCATCCTCAATGGCCAGACGGTGTCGGTGGAGGCGCCCGAGGACCTGTCGCTGCTGTGGGTGCTGCGCGACGTGCTGGGCGTGACGGGCCCGAAGTACGGCTGCGGCGTGGGCGTGTGCGGCGCGTGCACCAGCCACCTGGACGGCGAGGCCTTCCGCCCCTGCATCCACCCGGTGGGTGGGCTGTCTGGCCGCGAGGTGGTCACCATCGAGGGGTTGGGCGCCCAGGGACTGCACCCCGTGCAACAGGCGTGGATGGACGAGGACGTGGCCCAGTGCGGCTTCTGCCAGCCGGGGCAGATCATGGCCGCCGTGGCGCTGCTCAAGAAGAACGCCCAGCCCTCTGACGCGGACATCGACGCGGCGATGAGCGACAACGTCTGCCGCTGTGGAACCTATGTCCGCATCCGCGCCGCCATCAAGCGCGCCGCCCTGCTGCTGCGAAGCGGCGCGGGCGGCGGGTGATACCGAGAAGGCCAGGGCGCCCGCCGCGTTGAGGCGCTCCATGAAGCCGAGCGAATTCCTCGAAGAGGTGAACCCCCAACAGCATGGCCGTCACGTTGTCGGCCACACGCGGAGGCGCCTCCCGCCCCTTCAAGAAGACGTCCGCGACGGCGCGGGCCACGACGTTGCCCATCCCCGGGCGGACTCCACGTCCTACCCGGGCGTCAACGTCTCGGCCCTCCCCATTGGCCGGTTTTGGGTGACCACTGAGGACAGGGCCTCGCAAGGCATTGCCGCGCGCCGTCGTCACGCGACGCGCAGCATGAGCCCCCTCGGACTCTCGTCCAACACTGCAATCAGCGTTTCGTGACTACTCCACGTAGACCGTCACATTTCCACTGCAGGCCGTGTTGCCCGCACAGCCAGCGCGGAACTGATAGTAGCCAGAAGCAGGAACAGAATAGACAATCTCAGCCGCAGTCCCGCAGCCAAGCGTCGCAGCGGTGTCGTTTGAGGCGACCAAAGTGAAGACTCCATTCACATTGCGGTAGAGCCTCAAATACGTATCTCCCGAAGCAGCAGCCCCCGTGGAACTGACCCCACAGGTGCTCACGCGGACAACCTCACCACCCGTGAACGAGTACTGCTTATTGAAGGTATTCACCTGGGCATTATTGGTGTTGGAGGCACTGAAGAATACCGGCGCTCCCTTGCGTCGAGCGATGGCGACTGTTCCCGTACACGAACCCGAACTCCAACATCCGGCACGGATCAGATAGCTTCCGCTGATGGTCGGCGTATAGCTGAGCTTCGAACCATCTCCATAACAATTCTGGTCGTTGTTCGCTACCTCGGTCGCACTGGAGTTGTAGAGGCGCAGAAGCGTGTCGCCGGTGAATGTCGCATCGCTAAGGCCGCAGGTTCCAATCATGACTGCTTCATTGGCGACAAGGTCGACATTGTAGTGGGCAGACGTCGCTGGATTCGTGGCATTCGTAGTATTGGAGGCCTGATAGTCCATCAGAGCCAAGCGTTGTCGGCTCTCCCCCAGGGACTCGGCGGCATCCATTGACGTGTCCGGCCCACCACAGGCAGAGGCCAGCCCCAAGACAGAAATCAGCAAGAAACGGCGCATTTCGAATCTCCAGGCATTACGCAAACCACAATGGCTCGCGGACATCCGGAATCACAAGACAGCCACATGACCCCGAACGAACCCTACCCCCTCCATGAAGACAGACGCAAGACACCTCGCCACACGCAACCTTGAAGTAAGTACAAGCACGCATAGCGCTTGAGCGCCGAATCGGCCTCCGCCACCACTCCACCCAGGCGAGTATTCCCAGACCTCAACCCAAGAAGCGCGCCATCCCTCTGGCCTCCATGGCGAGGCACTGTCCGAAAGGAGATAATGGGCCTTGAATTGGCAATCAGGCGTCGTGTCGGGCACGGGAGGGCGATTGGCAACACCTCCGCTGGCGCGGGTGGTAAGAGTGGGGCTGAATTTCCAAACACCCTCCGGCGCCGCTCGGAAACTGGAGCATCAAAGCCATGTCCCGAATCACCAAGCCTGTCAGCACGCCTACCCGCCCTCGCTCCAACGCTCGCCAGGAAGGACTGCGTCCCACTCCGAACCGCGCGACGACGCTCCCCGACCACGCGAACGTCGTCAACCAGAGCAGGCCCCCCAGGCCGGTCCCCGCCAATCCCACCCAGACTGCCCTCCAATCCCATCAAGGCATCAGCACCTTCAGCACTCCGGCGACCACCTCCACGCAGGCCGCAGGCAGTTCCACCACGCGCGTCAACCATCCGCAGGGCCCCTGCCCCCCGCCTGTCTCTTATACCCATCTC
>NZ_JAAEAH010000057.1 GCF_010998615.1 Myxococcus sp. CA023
CCCCCGCTCTGCCCCAGCATGCCCAGCATCGCCTCCAGGTCCTCCATGCCCTGCATGCTGCCACCCAGCATCTCGGAGGCCCCCGCCGCGCCGCGGTACAGCTGCGTCGCGATGGTGACCAGCCCCGGGAACTCCATGCCGCCCGCGCCCCCCGACAGCGGCGCCTGCACCACGCGGAAGTGCGTGTATGGCAGCGGCCCCAGACGGCGCTCGAACTCCGCCAGCATCGACGTGGCGTACTTCAACACGCGCTCGCCCGCGGACTGGTCCGCCGCGGCGTAGTGGCTCTCCACCGTGACGCCATTCACCGTGGCGGTGGAGCTGGCGTAGCCCCGCGACACGAAGAGGGGAAAGTCGCGCACCGCCGCGGCGGCGAAGGCGTAGCGCACCCGCCCATCCCGCTCCGGCACCTCGCCCATGGGCACGCCGGTGGCGTGCACCGCCCAGCCCGTGGGCACGGTGACGGTGGCCAGCACGTGCGCCGGCTCATAGAGGCCTAAATCGCCAATCCCCTGCGGGCCGTCCCAGGGCTTGCCGTCCTCGCCCACCGGCGGAACCTGGGGCACCACGCCCACCAGACTGATGAAGTCCGCCGTGGCGGAGAAAGCCCCGTGGTCGCCGCCCGAAGGACGCCCGCCCCCACCGCCCATCAAACCGCCGAGGAGGCCTCCCGCACCGCCGCCCGAGGGCGCGGCGGCGCGCGGCACCAGGCCCTCCACCGCGACGTCCAGCACCGCGGCGGCGCCCGGCGGCACGGGCTCGGACTCCAAGGACAGGCGGTACAGCGTGGGCTCCGGCCGCTCCAGTTTGACGGGCCGGCCGCCCAGCTTCGCGTCCGACAGCGTCACCCGGCGGCCCTGCGCGTTGGGCGTCAGCCGCAGGTACAGCTCGGTGAGCGGATGCTTCCGGGCCAGCACCTCCACCTGCACCCGGCCCTTCACCCCACGGGTCTCCGGGTCCACCTCCAGTTGCACGCGGTAGAGCGGCAGCTCCTCCAGGGGACCCAGCGCCTTCGCGGCCCGCGCACGCTCGACGGGCTTCAGGTGCTGGAGGCACAGCTGCACCTCGGGAGAAACCGGGGGTTCCGCGGGCGCACTGCCCCACGCCGGCGCCCCAGAGAGCACACACCACAGCAGGCACCCATGGAGGAAGGTCCGCATGCGGCCATGCTAATTGACCCGGGTCACCCCTGCTCATCTACCCTGGACCTCCCATGCATTCTCGAACGCTCGTCATGGCCGCCACCCTGGGGCTGATGGCCTGTGCGCGGCAGGTGCCCGCCTCGGCCACGCCCACGTCCACCTCGACCGAGCCCCGTGCCGTTCGGCTCCTGCTGGACACGCCCGCCCGCGAGACACACACGCTGACCAAGCTGCGCGAAGACATCGAGGTGGACGCCACCGAAGGCGAGCGCACGCCGCGCGTCGTCGCCACCGGCCAGACGCCCACGCTGAGCCTCGATGGACACCGGGCCCGCCTCTACGGCGACGCGAAGGGCACGCTCGGCATCGCCGTGGACAACTTCCTGCTGCTGGAGGTGTTGGACGCCAGTGGACAGGTGACCCGGCGCGCCACCGTGGGCTTCACCGAGGCGGTCCACATGGGCCGGGAGCAGGTGGACAGCGTGGGCCGCCGCGCCTTCAACTTCGAGGCGGGCGAAGTGGACATCACCCACCTGCTTCCCGATTCCGCTCCCTTCCAGGTCCGCGCGACCGCGCTGGACACCTGGGGCGTGGGACGGGTGAGCGACGTGTACCTGCTGCTCGCCCCGGGCAGCCGCGCCGACAACGACGACCTGCGCGACCAGTAGAACCCGTGGCACCGTCCCGCCCACGTCGAGGGCGGGACGATTCACGACCGCATCAGAAGCGGATCGCGCCGGCGGGAGGGGGAGCCTGAAGCCTCGCACCTCCACCGCGCACCGAGCGGATGCCACCCAGCACGGCGTCACACCCGGCGGGACCGCACACCGCCTCGGGGCTCAGCGGGCTGGCGCCACCACCCTGCGTCGCCATCACCGCGCCCACCGTGCCGGCGGCGACCACCGCGCCAATGCCGGCCCACACGTACCAGCGGCCGTACCACGGCTTGGAGCCCTCCACCTCGGGCGTCTCCGGGTCCCCTGCGAACGACAGGCCCGGGGCCGTCTCGTCGTCGGGGTCCAGCTTCGAGGACGGCTCCAGCACCGGGCTCTTCGGCACGTCGGCGGTGGCCACGGACGTGTCCAGCAGGGGCCGCAGGTTGCCCGTCACCTCGTACGTCCGGCCCGCGAACACGGTGATGTTGTGCACGTCCGGCTTGAAGCCCGGGGCCCGGAACTCAATCTCACGCGAACCCGGACGCAGCAACACGTTGGCCTGCGGCACGGCGCCCACCTGCTGCCCGTCCACCATCACCACCGCGTCCGCCACATCCGCCGTCAGCGTGGCGAAGCCCATGGTGGCGTCCATGGACACCAGCACCTCCGCCTGCGTGCCCGACTTCACGTCGATGCGCCGCGTGAAGTCGGCGTAACCCTGCCGGCGTACCACCAGATGGTGCTCGCCCGGACGGACCTCCACCGGCACGGGGGCCGAGGAGAGGACGCCGAACTCCTTCCCATCCACGAACAGCTTCGCGCCGCGCACGTTGCCCGTCATCCGGACGAGCACCTCCGTCTTCACGGGCGTCAGCGGCGCCAGCAGCAGGTCGTCCTCGGCCGCGGGCTTCTTGCTTCCCTTCGCGGGCGCCTTCGCGCGCGCGGGCTTCTTGACGGGCGCCTTCGCGGGCTTCTTCTTCACCACCTTGGGCTTGCCCGTCTTGGGCGTCGACGGCGCGGTGAGCGGCGCCAGGAAGTCATCCTGCGCGAGCGCGGCCGAAGGGGCGGCCAGGACAGTCACCAGGGCGAAGACGACGATGCGGTGGAGGCTCATGACGAACCGAAGGTTAGAGAGTCATCCCAAGGGAATCAAACAGAGTCCCAGGGCATTGCGGATTGGGAGAATATCCGCGCCCCATGCACCGCGTCCTGCCCACACTGGCCCTCCACCTCAGCGTCCTCTCCCTCACCGCGTGCTCCGCGAAGGCGCCGCCCCGGACGGAGCCCGTGCCCCCCCCTCCACCCGCGGTGAAGATTCCCGCCGGCTGCGAGCAGAACCTGGGCGGCGAGTACCACCACGCGGGGAATCCGGCCTTCCGGTACTACGGCGACGATGACGGCAGCACACTCTCACTCGCCGTCGTCCGCGCACATGACTCGGCAGCGGTGGACGCCCCGGACGCGGGCTCGCCGTCCATCGTCCTGCGGCGCACCCCCGCGGGCTTCGTGGGCGAAACGCGTGCCACCGGCTTCTCCGGCGCGGGGACGCCCTGCCCCGTCACCTTTCCGACAGAGGTGGTGCGGTGCACGGACGCGGGCCTGACGCTGCGCTCGGCGGCCAGCACCTCCATCGACGAGGACTGCCGCACGGCTCCGTCGGGCGCCCCCAGCGTGCGGCTGGAGCAGGTGCTACTGCGGGGCCCGCCGGATGCGGGCACTTCGCCGGACGCGGGCACCTAGAAACGCGAAAGGGGTGAGGCGGCGCGGTGCCAGCCTCACCCCCGGCCTTCCCGAAGGAAGGATGCCGCTCAGGCCGCGCGGCGGGGCTGCTCGTCGGCGGCGTCCACCGCGGGGGTGGACTCCACCAGCTTCATCCGGCCGGACAGTCCCTGCAGGAGGCTGGAGCTGCCCACGTACAGGAAGCCCGCCAGGAACAGGACGATGAAGGGCACCGACGTGTAGATGCGCGCGTCGATGGCGAACCACAGCGCGCCGGTGAAGTACGCGGCGAACAGCAGCTCCACCAGCGGCAGCAGCGACTTGCTGCCCCGGTACGCCTTCTTGACGGTGACGGCCTTCTTGCCCTCGGCACCCGTCTTCGGCGTGCGCGCGAAGCCCGACTGCTGGTTGAGCAGCGCCTCGGCCACCGCCTTGGCGTTGCTGATGGCCATGCCGATGCCCAGGCTCATGAGGAACGGCAGGTACTTCACCCGCTCCCACCCCTTCGCGCCGCGCTCACGCTGCGCCGCCACGTAGAAGAAGCAGACGCTGGCGGTGGCCGTGAGGAAGAAGGGCAGGTCCAGGAACAGCGTGCCGTAGAGGCCGTGCTGGAAGCGCACCACCATGCTGATGGGCATCAGCACCGACAGCAGCACCATCAACAGGTACGCCATGTTGTTGGTGAGGTGGAAGAACGCCTCGCGCTTCACCACCAGCGGCAGGTCGCTCTTGAGAATGGTGGGCAGCAGCTTCTTCGCCGTCTGGATGGAGCCCTTGGCCCAGCGGTGCTGCTGGCTCTTGAAGGCGTTCATGTCCACCGGCACTTCGGCCGGGGAGATGACCTCGGGCAGGAACACGAACTGCCAGCCCTTCAGCTGGGCGCGGTAGCTCAGGTCCAGGTCCTCGGTGAGCGTGTCGTGCTGCCAGCCGCCCGCGTCGGAAATCGTGTCACGGCGCCAGATGCCGGCGGTGCCGTTGAAGTTGAAGAAGCAGCCCGCGCGGTTGCGCGCGGTGTGCTCGATGATGAAGTGCCCATCCAGGAAGATGCTCTGGGCCTGCGTCAGCAGCGAGAACTCACGGTTCAGGTGGCCCCAGCGCACCTGCACCATGCCCACCTTGTCGTCCGAGAAGAACGGCACGGTGCGCATCAGGAAGTCGGGGCTGGGCACGAAGTCCGCATCGAACACGGCCACGAACTGGCCCTTCGCCAGCTTCAGGCCGTTCTCCAGCGCCCCCGCCTTGAAGCCCTGGCGGTTGACGCGGTGGATATAGACGATGTCATGCCCCTTCTGGCGCTGACGCTCCACGCACGCCCGGGCGATGCCACACGTCTCATCCGTCGAGTCGTCGAGGACCTGGATTTCGAGCAGGTCGCGCGGATAGTCGATGCGGCACACCGACTCCACCAGGCGCTCCACCACGTACATCTCATTGAAGATGGGGAGCTGGATGGTGACCTTGGGCAGCGACTCCAGCGCGCCCTTCGGCGTCGGCAGCTTGAACTTGTGCCGGTAGTACAGGAACGCCATCCGGTACCTGTGCGAGCCGTAGACTCCCAGCACGCACAAGAGACTGAAATAGACGCCCAGGAAGATGATCTCGACGGTGGTCATCGGTGACGCTCAACCCCTGCCACAGCCCAGAGGGCCTGCGGTCCTTCCGTGCGGGGCGGCCCGGCTGATTCCGTCTCGCGCGGACCGGCGCGAGATGGGTCGTCCAAGCCCCCACATCGTATGTACCCGAAAAGACAAGGTTTTGACCTTCGGGGAGTGATCGGCGCCGGACAATAGGAATGCGTTCAAGGCCGTGTCAAACTATTCCCCGGATTTGAACGTTCCGTTCACGGGGCGCTGACACCCTGCGTCACTCCTATGACACCCAGCTTGTGTCCCTGGCGCCGGGGTTGAAACAACGCCAGGGGTCGACCGACCTGAGGGGTCAGCTCACCGCGCGACAAGGCGCGCCCAAACCCGGCGGGGTCTCCACAGCGGGGGCCTCCAGGACACCGGCTTCGTCATGGGTGGCCAGCGCCAGGATGCGCTCCGTCAGCGCGGCGAAGTCCAGCCCGGCCCTTGCGGCGATTTTCGGCAGCAGGCTGGTGGGGGTGAAGCCCGGCAGCGTGTTCACCTCCAGCACCACGTCGTTCTCCGTGTCCGAGCACATCAGGTCCACCCGTGCCTGCCCGCGGCAGCCCAGCGCGCGGTAGGCCGCCAGTGCCAGGGCCTCCACGTTGGCCACGCGCGTGGGAGACAGCCGGGGTGGGCAGAAGTACGCGGCCCCACCCTTGTACTTGGCGTCGAAGTCGAAGCCCTCGCGCGGCGTGGCCACCTCGCAGCTGCCCAGCACCTGGCCTCCGAGGATACCCACCGTGACTTCCCGGCCCGCCACGTAGCGCTCCACCAGGGCCTCGCCGCCGAACCGGCTGGCCTGCGCCACCGCGAACGCCAGCGCCTCCGGCTCACGCACCACGGCCAGCCCCACCGACGAGCCGCCGCACGCGGGCTTCACCACGCACGGGAAGCCCAGGTCGCCGTGCAGAGCCAGGGCGCGCCCCGCGTCCTCGCGCGCCACCGTGTAGCCATGGGGCGTGGCCAGGTTGTGCAGGCGGAAGAGTCGCTTGGCGAAGGGCTTGTTCATGGCCAGCGCCGACGCCAGCACGCCCGAGCCCGTGTACGGCAGCTCCAGCAACTCCAGCAGGCCCTGCACCCGGCCGTCCTCGCCCATGCGCCCGTGGAGCGCGACGAAGGCCACGTCCAGTTCGGCCGCGCGCAGTGCCCGGTCCAGGCCCGGCCCCGCGAAGATGCGGGTCACCTGATGGCCCCGGGACTCGAGCGCCGCCACCACGGCCTCTCCCGTCTTGAGCGAAATCTCCCGCTCCTCGCCCCACCCGCCCATCAGCACTCCCACGCGCTTGCCCATGTCGATGTTGCCTCCTGGGCGGAGCACAGAGCATGGATGATGCCAGCCACGCGGCGGTGGGCGGAGCGGGACGGTCTCCCTCGGAAACCGCATCGGGTGAGGGACTTCAGCCACGCCGTGCGCGAAGAGCAGGCGTGTCCTCCGGGCCGCGGCGTGGCCGGGACGCCACGGAGCGGGCGGCCCGCATCAGGCGCCGCTCCGTCTCCACGCCGCGAGCCGCGGACCTCGGGTGAGGCAGGTCAGCTGGCCGGGAACTCCGGCTCCAGGATGGGGCCCGGTCCGGTGGTGCCCGCGTCGTCCGGGAGCCCGGCGTCCGGCTCTTCCGAGCCCGCGTCCGAGTCAGTGGTTCCCGAATCCGTGTTCAGGCCACCGTCGGTGTTCAGGCCACCATCGGTGCCCGCATCAGAGCCGCCATCGGACGGCGCGCCGTCGACGGGGACGCACGCGTTGTCGACGCAGGTGTAGCCATCCAGGCACTGGTTGAGCTCATCGCAGGGCTGCCCTTCCTCGTCGAAGTCGACGAGGAGGCTGCACGCGGACAGCCCGGTGCTCAGGGCCATGAAAGCAACGAGGTTTCGCAAGGGACGGCGCATGGCTAGTAGTTCCGGAGATCGTCATCGTCGAGTGCGGGCCGCTTCTTCTTCTTCTCTTCCTCTCGCCGCCGCTCCTCCTGCCGCCGCCGCTCTTCCTGCTCGCGCTGCGCCGCTGCCTCCTCCTGCTTGCGCCGCTCCTCCAGTTCCTTGCGCTGGCGCTCCACTTCTTCACGGCGCTTGCGGAGCTCTTCCTCGCGCTGGCGCGCCTCGTCCTCCTGCGCGCGCTTGTTGGACGTGCTGGGTTCCTTCTGCTTCGAGGCCGGCACCGTCTGCGCGGGAGGCGGAGGCATGGGCAACGGCTCCTTCTCCGCGGCGGGGGCCTCCTTCGGCGCGGGAGGCGTGTCCTGCGGCGCGGGAGGCGTGTCCTGCGGCGCGGCCGCGGCCGCGGAGACGGGCGACGGCGCGGGGCGGCTCGCGCGGGAGGGCGACTTCGAACCACCGCCGCCGTTGGCGAAGGCCAGGTAGCCGCCCGCGCCCGCCGACGCGAGGCCCAGGAGGATGCCGACGTCGGCCACCAGCGCGTACGACTTGCCCGTGCTCTTGAGGTCCTGGGCGCGGCTGCTGTTCTGCGCCGCGCGCTTGAAGTCATCCGACTTCGCGGAGGCCTCCATGCCGAAGTAGACGCCGCCGGCCAGCAGCGCCACGCCGGTGGCCATCAGCACGTAGCCCACGGTGCGGCGCGTGTTGCTGACGCCACCCGCGAAGTGCGTCACCGGCTTTCCGCCCTGGCGCGGCGCATCCGCCGACACCAACTGCGCCAGCAGCGCCTGCGAACCATCCACCAGCCCATCCCCGCGCGGCACCGTCCCCATCGCGTAGGCCTGGTTGTGGCCATCCGACACGTCCAGGCGCAGGCCCGTCACCTCCAGCGGCGCGGTCCCGGCGCCACCGCGCACCAAGAGCGCCAGCACCTGGGACACGCCCGCGAGCGTTCCCAGCTCACGCAGGGCCGCGTCGCGCTCCGGGCTCTCCGGCTTGCGCGCCGCCTGCTCGGTGAACGTCTGCAGGCCCTTCTGCGCCGCCACGGGGGCCAGCGTCAGGCTGACCTCGCCGTCGCGCTCCCGGCGCTGCGTCAGCGCGTAGCCCGGCGCCACCACCGTCACGTAGTGGTCCGCGGCCGAAAGGTCGGCGACGTCCACCGGCGAGATGCCCCGGAACTGGCCGTCCACGAACACCTGGGCCGGTACCGGCTCGGTGCTCACGCGCAGGCTGGCCTTGGAGCCGGTGAGCACCGCCTTGCGCTCCTTCTCCACGAAGGTCATCTCCTCCGGTGGGAAGAAGTTGGGCGAGAAGCGCGCCTCCGGGTTCAGCGCCAGCGCGGTGCGAATCTCCAACTGCGCGGCGGTGTTCTCACCGTTGGCCACCTGCGACGCGGCCTTCATCACCCGCGCGCGGCTCAGCTCGGTGAAGCGCTGGGAGAGGTCGGCGCCCTCGTAGCCGCGCACCGCCTTGTCGAAGTGCTCGAGCGCCTTCTCGGTGTCGAGCTCGTCGTAGGCGCGTTGGCCCGCCTTCATCGCCTCGGCGGCCTCGGCCTCACGGGCCTGGCGCTCGCGCTGCCCGTCCGCGTCCAGCGCGTCCGATAGGCGCACCAGCTTCAGCCGCCCCGAGCGCGTCACCGCCAGCTCCGCCTCGCGCGCCAGCCGGGCCGCGTCGCCACGGGCCGCCGCGTCCAACGCAATGGCCACAACGGTGACCGATGCCGCATCGGCCGGCGCATCCGCCGTCGCCGCGCTCAAGGCCCGGGGTACCAGCCGCGAGGACACCGGCGTCTGCGCCGCCGCGGGTCCCACGGCCAGCAGTCCCACCAGCCATCCACTCAACGCGGCATGAACCGCTCGCACATTCGAAGGTCGCATCTCTCGTTCACCTTTTGCCCGTTGCGCATCAAACGGACTGCACGGCGAAATGCAAGTGAGAAGGAGTCCTCAACGACCCGCTGCCCGGGATGGAGTGCGCGCGGGAGCGGATGCCATTCCGTGGAGATAGTCCAGGGCGACCCTCAAGGGATGGTCCTCCAGCTTCGCGGTGACGTCCCAGGGCTTGAGATTCTCTGGCAGCCCTCGAGGCTCCGGCGCGGCGGGCTCGGTCGCCGCCGTCGGCTCGGCGCGAAAGTGGCGCTGCAGGTCCTTCTCCCGCACCACGTCGCGCGGCACCTTGCCTCCAGGCTCGTCGGGGACGAGGAAGTCCGGGGTGATGCCGCGCTCCTGGATGCTGCGGCCCTTGGGCGTGTAGTAGCGCGCGATGGTCAGCTTCAGCCCGGAGCCGTCCTCCAACTCGATGACCGTCTGGACGCTGCCCTTGCCGAAGGTAGGCGCGCCCAGGATGGTTGCGCGGCCATGGTCCTGGAGCGCGCCCGCCACGATTTCGGACGCGGAGGCGCTGCCCGCGTTGACCAGCACCACGACGGGGTAGTCCTTCTCCGTGTCGCGGTCCTTGCTGCGCTCCACGGTGGCGTTTCGGCCATCCCGCCCTCGCGTGGAAACGATGGGCAGGTTGCCCGGCAGGAACCGGTCGCTCACCGCCACCGCCTGGTCCAGCAGCCCGCCCGGGTTGTTGCGCAGGTCCAGCACCAGCCCGCGCAGCTCCTTGCCGCCATTGAGCGCGCGCAGCCGGTCCAGCTCCTTGCGGAGGTACAGGTCGGTGCGGTCCTGGAAGTTCTTCACCTTCACATGGCCGATGCCACCATGCAGCGCGCCCTCCACGGACACGATGCGGATGTGGTCCCGGATGATGGCGATTTCGCGCGGCGCGCTGAAGCCGTCGCGCATGATGGTCAGCAGCACGCGTCCGCCGGCCGGGCCGCGCATCTTCTGCAGCGCGCGCCCCACGTCCATGCCCTCGGTCCGCTCACCGTCGATGCCGACCAGCTCATCGCCGGCCTTGATGCCCGCGCGCGCCGCGGGGGTGTCGTCGATGGGCGCCACCACCACGATGCGCTCGCCATTGCGCGCGATTTCGATGCCCAGGCCGCCCCACTCGCCCGAGGTGTCGATTTTCATCTCCCGGTACACGTCGGGCGGGAGGAACACCGTGTGCGGATCCAACGTCTCCAGCATGCCCTGGATGGCGCCGTAGATGAGCCGCTGGCGGTCCGGCGACTCCACGTAGTTGTTCTCCACGTAGGAGAGCACCCGCGCGAACACCTCCAGCTGCCGGTACGTGGCGTCGTCGCGCTCGGCCTGCTCCGCGCGGCCCGCCGTCCCCGCGTCCTTCCTGGGCGGCTCCGCGGCATGCGCCCACGGAGCACTCAGGAGGAAGAAGGCGGTCAGCGCCGCGCGCCATGGCTGGGAGGAACCCGTCACGTCGGTACGTCCTTTCCCGGGGCGGCCCCGGAAGGCTCGTACCAGTCTACCTGGCCCTCACAGCTCCGCCGAGTCGGCGAAACGCACCAGGTGCGACACCAGCTCGTCCGGACGCTCCAACTGCGGCACGTGCCCGAAGCCATCCACCACGCGCACCTGCGCATGGGCAGGCAGGTGGGCGCGGTACCAGTTCAGCGTCTCCGACGGCAGCAGCCGCTCACTGCCGCCCCACAGGAACAGCAGCGGCATGGCCAGGTTGCGCACCTGCTCCGGCTCCAGGCAGGCGCGCGTGGCCAGCGCCTCCGCGGTCAGCGCCCGTACGGTGGGTGTGTCGTAGAAGTGCCGCAGCTCGTAGGCGAACAGCAGCGCGGGCAGGGGCGGACGGTGGAACAACCGCCGCGTGAAGGCACGCGCCTCCGCGGGGGACTTCACGACGAACGAGTTGAGCAGCGCGGTGTTCTCCGCCTCCGGCAGCTGCGCGCCCGCGGGAGCCACCAGCGCCAGCGCGCGGACCCATTCGGGGTGATCCGCCGCCAGGTTCACCGCCATGGCGCCCCCCAGCGAGTTGCCCACCACGAAGGCCGGCGCCTTCACCACCTCTTCCACGTAGGCGCGCAGCACCTCTAACTGGTTGCGCACACACACCTCTCCGCCGCAGTACTCCACGGAGAAGCCGTGTCCCGGCAGGTCCGGGGCGTACACACGGGAGAAGCGCTTCGCCATGCCGAAGAGCGTGCGCCCAAAGCCGTTCGCCGAGCCGCCCAGCCCGTGCACCAGCACCACTGGCGGCCCCTTGCCCTGCCCCGTCAACGCGTAGTGGTGCACCGTCTGGTCACCGACCTGCATTGTCGTGGACTCGACACCACGCGCCACCAGCATGTGCCGCAGCGCCTTTTGCATTCCGCCCATCAGGTCCATGCGCTCGCCTGCTCCTCGCAGAAGGGTCCCACGACAATAACAACGCGTCCGCGAACTTGCCGCAACGCGTCAGGGCCCGGGCGCCAGCCACAGGGCGGGGTCGACCGCCTGCCCGCCCTTGCGCACTTCGAAGTACAGGTAGGCGCCCTTGAGAGAACCAGTGTCCCCCACCTCGCCCACCACGTCTCCGGGAAGCACCATGCCGCCCAGCTCGGGGGTGATAGAGGACAGGTGGGCCATGAGGGTGTGGTAGCCGTCGCCGTGGTCCAGGATGAGCAGGTTGCCGTAGCCGCGCAGGGCGCCGGCATAGGCGACGGTGCCCTCGGCCACGGCCCGTACCGGCGTGCCCGCGGCGGCGCGGATGTCCAGGCCCTTCTGGACGGTGACGGTGTTGAAGCGCGGGTTGACGACCTTGCCGAAGCCCACCTCGACGATGCCTGACACGGGCCGGGGGAGCCTGCCTCGCAGCGCGCCGAAGCCGCTCGTCGCGGGCAGCTCCTTCAGGTCCTGCACCATGCGCGTCAGCTCCGCGTCGGCCTGCTCCAGCTCGCGCACCGCGCGCCGGGCCAGCTCCGCCTCGCCCGCGAGCGTGCCTACCACCTCCTCCAGCCCTTCCTGCTGCATGCGGGCCAGCCGCTCCTGCTCCTGGAGGAAGGCCATGCGCGCGGCGAGCGACGCATGGAGCCGCTCCAGCTCGCGCGTCGCCTGACGCTGCAGCCGCGCCACACGCTGCACGGTGCGCAGCAGCTCCAGGTCGCCGGACATGCTGGCCTCCAGCGCCCGGGCGCGCCACACCAGCGCGGCGAAGTCCTCGGCCGACAGCAGCACCTCCAGCGGGCGGCGGCGCATCAGGCGGTACAGCGTGCGCAGGCGCGGAGACAGCCGGCGCAGTTGCAGCTTCAGCGCCTCGGCCAGCACGGCCTGCTCGCGCTCCGCCAGCAGCACGCGCCGGCGGAACACCGCCAGGTCCCCTTCCAGCGAGCGCACGCGTCGGCGGGAGAACGCGGCCATCTCCTGCATCAGCTCCACGCCCTCCAGCACGGAGAGCTTCTTCGCCTCCACCAGCGCCAGCGTCGCGCGCTGCGCGCTCAGCCGATCACGCACCGCGGCCTGTTCGGCCTCCTCGGCCGCCGTCGCCGGAGCCGCCGCCGTCGAGGCCCACAGCCCCAGTGCCAGGAGGAGGCGCCGGCTCATACGCGGAGGAAGCGCCCCACGGCGACGAAGCTGCCGCCCAGTCCCAGGCCGCAGCCAGCGCACAGCAGCTCCAGCGCCAGCCGGGGCTCCACCCACGGCGCCGCGACGCCGGGCCCCAACAGGAAGGCGAAGAGCGCGCCCAACGTGGGCCCGAGCACCCGGCCGAAGGCCCATAGCCCGAAGAGCGCCACCGCCGCGCCCAGCACGCCCTGGAGCAGGCCCTCCAGCAGGAAGGGCGCCTTGACGAAGCGGTCCGTGGCGCCCACCAGCTTCTGGATTTCAATCTCGCCGCGCCGCGAATAGATGGCCAACTGCAGCGTCGCCGCCACGATGACCACGGTGGCGCCCAGCACCACCGCGAAGGCCACCAGTGAGCCGAAGCGCAGCGCCCGGGCGATGGCGGACAGCCGTTGCACCGCCGCCTCACCATAGTCCACGCCGGCCACGCCAGGCGCCGCTCGCAACGCCTTCGCCAACGCCAGGAGCGCGTCCGGGTTGCGCCGCTCCGGCGGCACGCGCAGCTCCAGCGACACCGGCAGCGGGTTCTCCGGCAGCTCCGCCAGCGCCTCGCCCAGGTCGCCCAGCTCCGCACGCAGCCGTGAGAGCGCGGCGTCCGGCGACACCAGCGTCACCTCACCCCCGCTGAGCGCCAGCACGCGGGCACGCACCCCGTGGACCTCGTCCGCGTCCAGTTCCGGCGACAGGTACACCGTCACCTCCACCTCGCCGCCGAGCGACGCCAGGAGGTTGTCCAGCACCCGCGCCGCGCCCCGGGCCATGCCCGCGGAGAACAAGGCGATGGCGATGGTCGTCACCGCGATGAAGTGCACGAAGGGCGAGTGCTTCAGCCCCACCGCCGCCGAGCGGCAGAAGTACGTCACCTTCGACAGCGCGCTCATACCACCATCCGGCGCGCCGCCTTGACGCCGTCCTCGTCGGACACAATCTGCCCGCGCTCCAGGCGCACGGTGCGCTTCTGGTAGCGCGACAGCAGCGTCGCGTCGTGCGTGGCCACCATCACCGTGGTGCCGCGCACGTTGACCTGCGTGAGCAGGTCCATGATTTCGACGGTGAGCGCCGGGTCCAGGTTGCCGGTGGGCTCGTCCGCCAGGAGGATGGTGGGGTCATTGACGAGCGCCCGCGCGATGACGACGCGCTGCTGCTCTCCACCCGACAGGCGCAGGGGGTACGAGCCCGCCTTGTGCTCCAGCCCCACCAGCTTGAGCATGCGCCGCACCTTCTCGCGCGCCTCCGCGCGGGGCACACCCAGCACGTCCAGCGTGAAGGACACGTTGTCCTCCACCGTCCTGTGCGGCAGCAGCTTGAAGTCCTGGAACACCACCCCGATGTTGCGCCGCAGGTACGGCACCGCGGACTCACGGATGCGGGCGATGTTGCGGCCGCCCACGAGAATCTGCCCCTTGGTGGCCTTCTCCGCGCAGAAGATGAGCTTCAGCAGCGTCGTCTTCCCCGCGCCCGAAGGGCCCGTGAGGAACACGAACTCGCCCTTCTCCACGTTGAGGTTGATGTCCGACAACACCGGTGGGTCGCCGGGATACGCCTTGTATACGTGGAAGAACTGAATCATGGCGGCGGGCGGAAGGCCGCCAACCTACCACGCCCGGGCGGCATCACCCACGCACGCCCCGCGAGAGGGACTCCTGCCCGCTCGCCCAGGCCGTACGAACCCCTGGAGACATGTCCGGACGGGCACGCCAGGCGCCCACATCCGGAAGACCCCGTGGGCGGCTACTGCTCGCCCTCACCCGCCAGGTAGCTGAGGATGACCTCGTCGAGGCTCTTCTCCGAGATGAGGTCCTCGCCGAAGAGCGTCTCCACGCCAATCTCGTTGATCTTCGGCTTCTCCTTGAGGGCGCGCGCCGCGGCGACCTCCGGAGGAACCACCACGGGTGCGGGGACCACCACGGGAGGAGGAGGCGGAGGCGGCCGCTGCGCCATGGACTGGCCGGGCTGCAACTTCACCTGCGCCGGGTCCGTATCCGCCGCGAGCTGACCGGGCTGGTAGCTGCGCGCGGTGGACTCGTAGCTGTCGTACACCCCGTTGATGAGGTTGCGCAGCATCTCCTTGTGCTGCTCCTCCATCAACTCACGCACGACCTCCGCGAGGTTCTCCGCGTTGAGGATGTCCGCGTAGGACGTCTTCTTCGACGCGAGGATGTTCCCGCCCACGAACAGGTGGGTGATGATGTGGGGGTTGTTGACGCCCGAGTCCTCGGTCTGGACGTGGTAGACCTTCCCCTTGTGCTTGATGTTGTGATTGAAGCCGGTGACGGCTTTTTCGAAGGTTTTCGTCATCGCCGAGGTCGCGGACCGTAGCAGCCGCATCCGCACGACACAAGGTAAGCGTGACCTGCTCGCGTCCTTCGTGCTGCCACACGCACACGAGTGACTCCCTGGCCCACCAACCGTGCAGGCCATGGCGATTGCCCGGCAGTTCCGTTGAAAAGCTGAAAGCGGCTGGGATACGTACAGGCTGACGGACGGGGTTCTCGACCCCCCCACCAACGGCGAGGACGCCCGGATGAAGACCCAAGAGATTGAAAAGAAGGTGCGCCAGCAAGACGCCCAGGTGCTGGCCCAGGGGTACTCACCCGCCATCCGCGCGATGGAGATTGCCGCCATCGTCTCCTTCGTCTCACTGGAGGTGGCGCTGGTGTACCGGCTGTGGGGCAACCCCTATGCGGGCACGTGGCTGCTGCTCAGCGCGGTGCTGCTGGGCTACCTCGCCGCGGACTTCGTCTCCGGCTTCGTCCACTGGATGGGCGACACGTGGGGCTCCACGGAGATGCCGCTGCTGGGCAAGGCGCTCATCCGCCCCTTCCGCGAGCACCACGTGGACGAGAAGGCCATCACCCGCCACGACTTCGTGGAGACCAACGGCAACAACTGCCTCATCTCCCTACCGGTGGCCATCATGGCCCTGTGCCTGCCCATGAGCGGCCCGGGCTGGGTGTTCTGCGCGTCCTTCCTCGGCGCGATGATTTTCTGGGTGATGGCGACCAACCAGTTCCACAAGTGGTCGCACATGGACTCGCCGCCCGCGCTCGTCGGCTTCCTCCAGCGCGTGCACCTCATCCTGCCCCCCGACCACCACCGCATCCACCACACCAAGCCGTACAACAAGTACTACTGCATCACCGTGGGCTGGATGAACAAGCCGCTGACGATGGTCCACTTCTTCCCCACCGCCGAGCGCCTCATCACCTGGGCCACGGGCCTGCTGCCGCGCCAGGACGACATCGGCGCGGAAGCGGCGCGCGCGCTGGTGGTCGCCGCGGGTGGCAGCGAGGCCCCGGTGGTGCAAGCGGCCAAGGAGCTGCTCACCCAGGCCACCGTGCAGGAGAAGCCCGCCTCCACGCGCCCGTAGTCCTCCGCCGTACCAGAACGCCCGCCCGGCCTGCCGCGGCGGGCGTTCGTGCGTCCGCGGCGCGCACCCGTCGTCAGCGCGCCGCGTCACCCGTCAGAAGGTCAGGTCCACCTGCTCCGCCGCGGTGATGGGCCGGCCCAGGAAACGGGCCCCCACCTCCATGAAGCGCTCCGGCACGTCGGTGACGTAGTACGCGTGCTCCGGCGTGCCTCGCGACGCCGGCGCCAGTCCGTCCCGCTCCGACAGCAGCGCGGCCACGGCGTCCGCGGTGGCCTCCGCCGAGTCCACCAGCGCCACCTGGGGCCCCACCACCTCCGCGATGACGCCCTTGAGCAGCGGGTAGTGCGTACAGCCCAGCACCAGGGTGTCCACGCCGTCGCGGGTGAACTCGGCCAGGTAGTCGCGCGCCACCAGCAGGGGCACGTCGCCCGTGGTCCACCCCTCTTCCGCCAGCGGCACGAAGAGCGGACAGGCGCGGGCCTTCGCCCGCACCCGTGGGTCCGCGGACTCAAGGGCACGCTGGTAGGCGCCCGAGCGGATGGTGCCGGGTGTACCGATGATACCCACCCCGCCCCCCTGCGTGCGCGCCAGCGCCGCCCGCGCGCCGGGGAGGATGACGCCCACCACCGGCACCGGCAGCGCCGCCTCCAGCGCGGGCAGCGCCACGGCCGAAGCGGTGTTGCACGCCACCACCAGCAGCTTGATGCCGCGCTCCAGGAGGAACTCCGCGTTCTTCAGCGAGTAGCGCGTCACCACCTCGCCGGACTTGGTGCCGTAGGGCACTCGCGCGGTGTCCCCCAGGTACACCGTGCTCTCGTGAGGGAGCCGGGACATGAGGGCCTTGAGGACGGTGAGCCCGCCGACGCCTGAATCGAAGACACCAATGGGACTGTGGCTGCCTTGCCGCATGGAGCGTGTCCCTATCACGTTTGATGCCAGCGCCAGCGGCAGCCCCGCTGAACGCACGAAGGGCCGGGATGCATCATCCCGGCCCTCCGCTCACTGCCCAGCCCACCTGCCGCGCTCAGTCCTCGATGAGGTACACCGGCAGCGAGGAGTTCGGGCCCGGGAACTGGTGGGCGACCACGTCGATGACGGGCGAGTTGTTCGGCGAGAAGTACTCGCGACCGTCGCGAGCGCTGGCGTACATCTCCACCACGTAACGGCCGGGCCGCAGGAACTGGTACACGACCACCGAGCTTTCATTCGGGCCATCGACGCAGTCGTGCCAGTCACCGACGTCGCCGTACACCAGTTCGCCGGTGTGGAGGTCGCGGAAGTTGATGCCCACGCGCTGCAGGCCGGCCTCGTAGCAGGTCTGGCGGTTCCCGTAACGCGAGCGCAGCTCCCACCGGACAGAGGCCCCGCCAATGGCCCACATCGACCCGGTGTGGGAGGTCGGCTGCCCCAACTGGGTGAGGATGTCGCCCCCGAAGTAGTACCAGGGCAGGCCATTCCTATCGACGGCGACGAGCTCCAACCCGTGGTAGCCCGGATCCAGGTACGGCGTGCGGATCTGGTTGGCGGCGTGCCCTTCCCAGCACTCGAAGCGCGCCCAGTCACCGCCATCCACGCTCGCCTCGACGTGGGTGATCCCCGCCTGGTTGCAGTTGGGGCTGGGGCTGTAGCTGTTCGGCGGGAAGAGCCAGCTCAGGTAGGCGAAGGACGGCGGAGCGCCCACCGGGGTCAGGTCCACGTTCACCGTCACGTTGCCGTCCACGGTGAAGGTTCCATGGGTCTCGTACAGCAACTCATTGCCGTAGCCGACGCCTTCCAGGCGGAACGAGTAGGTCCCCGGCGCGAATCGGTGGAGGACGATGCCGTCGAAGCCGTTCGCCTGGCAGTTGTAGCGGCCGTCGTTGGCCAGCACCTCGCCGGGGATGATGACGTTGACGCCATGGACCGCGCGGTCATCGTCGCAGCGCTGACCGCCGAAGCTCCAGCGGAAGGTCACGTCCCCCTCGTAGCGGGGCACATCGCAGCACGGCTCTTCATGGACGACACAGCCAGGGAGGATCGCAAACAAGCAGAGGAATGCGACCAGCAACCGGGAGTTCATGGGGCACCTGTCGGTGGGGCAGTGAGGTGTTCGGCCCGCTTCTGCTCCATCCGACGGGCGGCGGCGGGAATTATTCACCGCCCTGGGCAATCCAGCTCAAGCAAGCAACCGTTTCCCCATTGTTTGACCCTGTCTTATCGGAGTGTTACGCGCTGCTCCCCATGACGCCCCACCTGCCCCTGGCGCTTGGCGCCATGAACTACGTGGAGATCATCCGCGACGCCTCCCTCATCGAGCTGGCAGTCCTGCTGCTCCTGATGGGCGTATCCGTGGCCTCCTGGGCCCTCATCGCCATGAAGGCGTCCCAGCTCGCCAAGGCTCGCGCACAGTCTCTCACCTTCCTCGACACCTTCTGGAAGGCCTCGCGCCTGGAGGCCATCTACCAGACGGCCCAGAAGCTCGACGGCTCGCCGCTGTCGAAGGTCTTCTGCGCCGGCTATGAAGAGCTGACCAAGCTGGCGCAAGCCAAGGAGGGCGGCACCGAAGGCGCGCTGGCCGAGCGGCTGGGCGGCATCGAGAACGTGGAGCGCGCGCTCCACCGGGCCTCCACGGCGCAAATCACCGAGTTGGAGAACCGGGTGTCCTTCCTGGGCACCGTGGGCGCGGCGTCGCCCTTCGTGGGCCTGTTCGGCACCGTCATCGGCATCCTGAGCGCGTTCAACCAGATTGCCGAGCAGGGCAACGCGACGCTGGCCACGGTGGCCGCGCCGGTGGGCAACGCGCTCTTCGCCACCGCCGCGGGCCTGTTCGCGGCGATTCCGGCGGTGGTCGCCTACAACTCGTTCGTCAGCCGCATCAAGGTGTTCGACACGGAGATGTCGAACTTCTCCGCGGACTTCCTCAACATCATCAAGCGTCACTTCTTCCGGTAGCCGGGGGCCACCATGGGAATGGGCGGAGGCAACCGCGGCGGTGGCCGCACCACCATGAGCGAAATCAACGTCACGCCCATGGTGGACGTGATGTTGGTGCTGCTCATCATCTTCATGGTGACGGCGCCCCTCATCCAGCAGGGCGTGAAGGTGAACCTGCCGGAGACCAAGGCCGCGCCGGTGGAGGCCACGGAGAAGAAACTGGTCCTCTCCATCGACGCGGGGCGCAAGGTCTACATCGGTGACGCGGAAGTGGCGCTGGAAGAGCTGGAGCAGAAGCTCGCCGCCAACGCCAAGGCGCAGGCCGACAAGGAAGTCTATCTCCACGCGGACCGGGACGTGCCGTACGGTGTGGTGGTGGAGGTCATGGCCGCGGCCCAGCGCGCGGGCATTGGCAACGTGGGCATGATCACGGACCCGTCGACCGCGGGTCGAACGTCCAACACTGGCAAAGGCAAGTCGAAGGAAGCGAAGCGCTAGCCCATGACGCCCTCCGCGGTAAGCCACAGCCTGCTCGTCACGCGCTCCACGCGGCTGTCGCGCTTCGTGGTGGTGTCCGTCGTGGGGCACATCCTGGTGCTGGTGGCGGCGATTGCCTACGCGCGCTTCTCCGCCACGCCCAAGGTGGACCTGGACACCAAGCCCATTCGCGCCACGCTGGTGCGCCTGGGCAAGCCGCGCGACTCCAAGCTGCTGCCGCGCAAGGAGCAGCTGCCACCGCCGCCCAAGAAGGTGGACGCGCCCAAGCCCGCTCCAGAGGCCCCACCCCCGGAGCCCTCGCCCGCCAAGGTGGCGGTGCCCATTCCTGGTGTGCAGCCGGAACCCTCCACGTCCAAGCCCACGCCGCAGAAGGGCGAGACGACGGGCGAGGACCGTCGCAAGCGGCTCTTCGGTGCCTTCGACAAGACGGCCAAGGCGGCCGAGCCCGAGGAGGCGGAAGGCGCCGAGGACGGCGACCCGGACGGCGACTCGGCCACCGCGGAAGGCGAGCGCTACTTCGGCCTGCTCCAGTCGCAGGTCCGCCGCCACTACAGCGTGGCGGACACCATCCCCGAATCCGAGCGGCTGCACCTCAAGGCCATGGTGGCGGTGCGCCTGGGCCGCACGGGTGAAGTGCTGGACGTGAATCTCACCAAGGCCAGTGGGAACGACCTCTTCGACTCGGCCGTCGTCACGGCCGTGCGCAAGGCCGCGCCCTTTTCTCCTCCACCGGACCATCTCCGGAACGCCCTGCAGAAGAGCGGCGTCAACCTGGTGTTCAACGCCCTATGAAAGCCCTGCTCCTCTCCCTGCTGCTCCTCCCCGTCGTCGCGCTCGCGCAGGCGCCCACCATCGAAATCTCCGGCGCCAACTTCCGCCCGCTGCCCGTAGCGGTGCCCGCGCCCCTGACGCAGAACGATGGCGCGAAGGCGTTGGTTGCGCCCTTCGACTCGGCCTTCAGCTTCGACCTGGCTGCCTCCGGCATCCTCCAGGTGCTGGACCGCAAGGGCTTCACGGCGGACGCGAAGGAAGGCATGGCCGCGGCCAGCATCAACTTCAGCCGCTGGGCGGACGTGGGCGCCGAAGCGCTCGTGAAGGTGTCGCTGGCACAGGACGGTGGCGTGCTGCGCGGTGAGCTGCGCCTGTTCAACGTGGGCACCGGCCGCGAGGACCTGAAGGTGTCCAAGGACGCGCCCGCCGACAACGCCTCGCTGCTGGCGCACCGCCTGGCGGACGCGCTCTACCGGCACTTCACTCGCGAGCCCAGCCCCTTCCTGTCTCGCATCACCTACGTGCGCAAGGCGGGCACCAACCGCGACGTGTACGTGGCGGACTGGGACGGCGGCAACGCCCGGGCGCTCACCAAGGGCGGCATCAACATCCTGCCCGCGCTGAGCCAGGATGGCTCGCAGGTCGCCTTCACCACGTACCGCAAGAATCGCCCGGACATCTACGTGCAGTCCCCCGGCGGTGAGGCGAAGGCCGTCATCTCCGGCGAGCAGATGGCCACCGGCGCGGCCTTCTCTCCGGACGGCAAGCGCATCGCGTACTCGCTGGCGGAGGGCGAGAGCGCCCAGGTGTATGTGGCCAACGCGGACGGCAGCGGCGCGCGCGCGCTCACCGACACGCCCTACGGGCTCAACACCAGCCCCTCCTGGTCGCCGGACGGCAAGCGCATCGCCTTCGTGTCCAACCGGGGCGGCAGCCCGCAGGTCTACATCATGAACGCGGATGGCACGGGCGTGCGCCGGCTCACCTTCCAGGGCAACTACAACCAGACGCCGGACTGGTCGCCGCGCGGAGACCTCATCGTCTTCACCGCTCGCGACGAGCGCAACGCCTTTGACCTCTTCACCGTCAGCGTGGAGACGGGCAAGGTGACGCGCCTCACGCAGGACCAGGGCAGCAACGAGGAGCCCGCCTTCTCTCCCAACGGGCGGCTCATCGTCTTCACGTCCACGCGCAACGGCGGCTCGCAGCTCTACGTCATGACGGCGGACGGCAACAACCAGCTGCCGCTGCGCGCCGAGAAGGGCACCTACCAGACGCCGGACTGGTCGCCGCTGCCGCAGGCGCAGTAGCCGTCCCCTGGGCCTGTGGGGCGCCAGCGAGCGCCCCGCGCCCGGCACCGGGACGTCCGTTGACAGCCGGGGCGCGCTCGGGTCGAGTCCTCCCCCATGAGCGTGCCCTTCCGCAGCCACTGGAGCCTGGACCCCGAGGTCGTCTTCCTGAACCACGGCTCGTTCGGCGCCTGTCCGACAGCCGTCCTCCAGCGACAGTCCGAGCTGCGCGCGCGCCTGGAAGCCGAGCCGGTGCGCCTCCTCCACCGCGAAATCGAGCCGCTGCTGGATGACGCCCGCGCCGCGCTCGCCACCTTCCTCGACGCGGACGCGGACGACCTGGGCTTCGTCCCCAATGCGACGGCGGGGGTGAGTACGGTGCTGCGCTCGCTGCGCTTCGCCCCTGGCGACGAGCTGCTCACCACCGACCACGAGTACAACGCCAGCCGCAACGCGCTGGACTTCGTGGCGTCGCAGTGGGGCGCCAAGGTGGTGGTGGCGAAGCTGCCCTGGCCGGTGCCGTCCGCGCAGTCGGTGGTGGACGCCGTGATGCCCCACGTCACCCCGCGCACACGCCTGTTCCTGGTGGACCACGTGTCCAGTCAGACGGCCCTGGTGATGCCGCTGGAGCAGCTCGTCGCCGCCCTGCGCGAGCGCGGCGTGGAGACGCTGGTGGATGGCGCGCACGGGCCAGGCATGCTGCCGCTGTCACTGCGCACGCTGGGCGCCGGCTACTACACGGGCAACTGCCACAAGTGGATGTGCGCCCCCAAGGGCGCCGCGCTCCTCCACGTCCGGCGCGACCTCCAGCCCGCCATCAAGCCCCTGTCCGTGAGCCATGGGCACAACTCCCGGCGGACGGACCGTTCCCGCTTCCGGTTGGACTTCGACTGGACGGGGACGCACGACCCTTCGGCCGTGCTCTGCGTGCCCGAGGTGATTCGCTTCATGGGCGGGCTGCTTCCCGGCGGCTGGCCGGAGGTCATGGCCTCGAACCGGGCCAAGGTGCTGGCGGCGCAGAACCTGCTGTGCGCGCGGCTGGGCACCCAACCCACCTGCCCCGAGGACATGGTCGGCAGCATGGCCACGGTGACGCTGCCGGACGGCTTCCCCGAAGTCCCCCAGCCCCCGCTCTACGTGGACCCGCTCCACCTGCGCCTGTTCGACGAATACCGCATCGAGGCGCAAATCACCCCCTGGCCCCGTCCGCCGCACCGGCATGTGCGTCTCTCCGCCCAGCTCTACAACACCCCCGCCGACTACCAGGCCCTGGGCGACGCTTTGGAAGCGCTGCTGCGTTGAGTAGGCTGCCGCGCATGTCGCGTTTCGCCACCATCGACATTGGCAGCAACTCCGTCCTCCTGCTCGTCGCGGAGCGCACCCCGGAGGGCCGTTTCGAGGCCGTGCGGGAGCGCGCGGAAATCACCCGCCTGGGCAGGGGCGTGGATGCGACGCGCAAGCTCTCCGCTGAAGGCATGGAGGCGACGCTCCAGGTGCTGGAGTCCTTCGCTCGCGAGGCGCGCGAGCTGGGCGCGGAAGGCATCGCCGTATCCGCCACCAGCGCCGCGCGTGACGCGGAGAACGGCGCGGAGTTCCTCGCCGCCGCGAAGGCGCGCGCGAACGTGACAGTGGAAATCATCTCCGGCGCCATGGAGGCGGAGCTGTCCTTCGCCGCGGTGCACTCGGACTTCGCGTCGGACGCGGCGGGCCCCCTGCTGGTGCTCGACATTGGCGGCGGCTCCACGGAGTTCATCTACGGCAACCGTGGCGGCCACGTGGACTTCCGCCACAGCTTCGACGTGGGCGCGGTGCGCCTGACGGAGCGCTTCGTCGGCGCGGACCCGATGACGTCCGAGGACCGCGCGCGTGTCGAAGCCCACCTGCGCGACACCTTCCGCGCCCTCCCCGCCCCGCCGCCCGGCGCAGCCCTGGTGGGCGTCGCGGGCACGGTGACGACGCTGTACGCCGTGCAGCACGCCATCCACCCTTACGTCGCGGAGCAGGTCCACGGCGGCACGCTGTCCGTGGGCCAACTGTCCGCCCTGGCGGACCGGCTGTGCGCCATGCCGTTGGAAGAGCGGCGCGCCCTGCCCGGCATGCAGCCCAAGCGCGCGGACGTCATCCCCGCGGGCGCCCTCATCTTGCTGGAATCGGTGAAGGCGCTGGGACTGGATGCCTGCCGCGTCAGTGATAGGGGCCTGCGCTGGGGCCTGCTCGCGCACCGCTTTGGAGCCGGAGCCACCTCTTCATGAACGCCCAACCCGCGGCCTCACCGGCCGCGTCCGCGGTGCCCGCCAGCAACGCGGGTTATGCGCTGCTCATCCTCACCCTCATCAACCTGGTCAACTACCTCGACCGCTACATCGTCGCGGTGGCGCTGCCAGACATCCAGAAGGAATTCGGCATCAACGACACGCAGTCCGGCCTGCTGGGCACCATGTTCATCGTGGTGTTCATGCTGGCCTCGCCGTTGGGCGGGTTCCTCGGGGACCGCTACCCACGGAGGCTGCTGGTGGTGGGCGGCGTGATTCTCTGGAGCCTGGCCACCGGGGCCAGCGGGCTGGCCACCTCGTTCGGCGCGTTGCTCCTGGCCCGCGCGGTGATTGGCATCGGAGAGGCCGGCTACGGCGCCGTGGCGCCCAGCATCATCTCCGACTTGTACCCACGCACGCAGCGCACGCGGATGCTGGCGTTCTTCTACATCGCCATCCCCGTGGGCGCCGCGGCGGGCTACGGCCTGGGCGGGTGGCTGACGCAGGCCTACTCGTGGCACGTCGCCTTCTTCGCGGGGGGCGTGCCCGGGCTGATTCTGGGCGCCATGGCCTTCTTCATGCCGGAGCCCCAGCGCGGCGCCATGGATGGGCCGGACGCGCAGGCGAAGCTGCCCTTCATGGTGGGCCTGAAGGGACTGGCGCGAAACTCGGCCTTCTGGGCGGTGACGGCCGGGTACACGCTGATGACGTTCTCCATTGGCGGACTGGGATTCTGGATGCCCACGTACCTGGTGCGCGAGCGCGGCCTGGCGCAGGACAGCTCGGGCTTCATCTTCGGCGCGATTACGGCGGTGGCCGGCCTGCTGGGGACGGTGGCGGGCGGCTGGCTCGGCGACAAGCTGGACCGCAAGCGCGAGGGCGGCGGACTGTGGATGTCCGGCATCGGCCTGATGCTGGCGGCCCCGTGCATGTACCTGGCGGTGAGCCTGAAGGCAGTGGGCCCCACCTTCGCGGCAATCGCCCTGGCGCAGTTCCTTATCTTCCTCAACAGCGGCCCCATCAACGCTGCCATCGTCAACTGCGTGCCGCCCGCGTTCCGCGCCTTCGCCATGGGACTGAACGTGCTGTGCATCCACCTGCTGGGTGACGCGATTTCGCCCACGCTCATCGGCACCATCGCGGACGCATCCAGCCTGCACACCGCCATCGCGGTGAATGCCCTGCCCGTGCTCCTCGGCGGCTTCGCGCTGCTGCTGGGCGCCCGGCTGTTCCGTGAAGCAGTGCCCCTCGCGCGTCAGGGCTGAGCGGCGGCATCCAGCCTTGGCCGGTACTCGTCGGCCAGGCGCTCCATCTCCAAGGCCAGCCGCTCGCCATCCGCGAGCAACAAGCCCTTGAGGCGCACGCGGTTGCCCAGCGTGAAGAATACGCGGATGTCGCGCTGGAGCGACTCCCAGCGCTCGGCGAAGTAGAGGGTGAACAGCGCCAGCGGTGGCACGGCGAGGAAGACGGCCACGGCCAGGTGCGCGCTTCCCCACACCGCCGCGGCGGCTGTCAGCCCGCCCCACCACACCAACGCCACCACGAAGGCGGTGAGGAACTTCACCGTGGCCTGCACGTCCAGCTCGGCGTTTCGGCTGGCGAGCCGAGGCAACTGGTAGGGCAGCCAGAACAGGCCCAGCCCCAGGGCGAACAGCGGCAGGCCCAGCACCAGCGCCAGCACGTTCTTCACCACGAAGGGCACCACGTTCCCCGGCCGGTACACGAGCGCCAGGTCCTCCAGCCCCGTCGCCTGCACCAGCGCCATGCGGTGCCGGAAGCCGGCGAGCTGCGCGCGCAGGGACTCGAAGCGCTCCGGCTCCTGGGCGCGGAACATCTGGACGCCGCGCGCCCACAGTCGCAGGCGCTCCGCGTCGAGCGCCCCACCCTGCTTGAAGGCGAAGAGCTGCTCGGCCAGCTGCGCCAGCGGCAGGTCCGCCCACTGCTCCAGGTTGAGCGTCACCGCGCGAAGCCCGCTGGCGATGCGCTCGGTGAGGGCTCGGACGGCATCGGCTTCCGCGGCGTCCGCGGGCAGGAAGGCCTGCACGTCGATGGCGGGCCCCACGTCGATGAGCACCTCGCTGCGGAACACGTGCTTCTCCGCGTAGGTGAGCCCCACGGGGACGATGCGCACCGGAGCCCCGGCCTTCGCCGCGCTCAAGGCGATGCGCGCCGCGCCCGTCTTCAGCTCGGCGAGCCCGGGCTCGGAGTGGCTCTTTCCCTCGGGGAAGATGGTGATGGCGCGCCCCTGCACCAGCGCGCCCTTCGCGGCATCCAGCGTGCCCTCGTTGCCGCCCATCTTCGCCGGGTCATCCTGCTTCCGGTACACCGGCAGCGCGTCCAACCCCTTCAGCAGCCAGCCGATGATGGGCATCCGGAACAGCGGCGCCTTCGCCAGGAAGGTCACCTTGCGCCGCGTGAGGATGAACACCAGCGCCGGGTCGATGAGGCCGTTGGGGTGGTTGCCCACGAAGAGCACCGGGCCGTCCGGCTCCAGCGCCGGGGCATTCACCTTCACCCGATAGAAGAGTCGGAGACACAGCGCCACCACCGCACGCACGCACGCGTAGAACACGGAGGAGACTGTACTCCACGTCTCAGGGATACCGGTCCACCACCTGGATGACGCCGGTGTTGTCCTGCACCACGGAGAAGCCCTTCATCGGGCTCGGGTAGGCAATCAGGCCCTCGCCGTCCCTGCCCCAGCGCGAGTCCAGGAGGATGCCGCAAAAGGGCACCGACATCGCCCCGGACTCCGGCAGGAAGATGCGGTCATACCGGCCGAAGACGCGGTGCTTCGTCACGTACAGGCGGCCACCGATGCGCGCGCCGGGAAGCTGCTGCTCTCCCTGCTCGCGTGGCAGCGCAATCACGAAGCTGTAGTTGTAACGCGCCGGACCCGGGTGGTCCTGGATGGCATCCACGATGACGGGGACCTTGTCCCCGGGCTTCAGGCCCAGGCGCTCCATCTGCAGCAAGGCGCCCCGGGGGCACGTTCCCTCTGGAGGCATCCACTTGGGCCGCGCCGGCCCCTGCGAGGACGCGGAGGTGGTCCGGCATCCCGCCGCCACCAGGAGCCCCAGGCCCACCACTGTCCACCGCGGCCAGCGCATGCGCACCATCGCCTCCCTCAGAACGTCCCGATGCTGAAGTGGAACTGCGTGGTGGCCTCGTTCACCGACTCGTCCGGGTCCAGGTTGAAGCCCACGTCGAAGGCCAGCGGACCCACGGGCGTCACGTAGCGCAGGCCCGCGCCCGCCGTATAGCGCAGCCGGCCCGGGTCGAACTGCGTCCGGTCCAGCCACAGGTTGCCCGCCTCGAAGAAGAGCCCCAGGTCCACGGAAGACAGGGCCGGCAGGCGCAGCTCCGCCTTGCCCAGGGTGAAGAGCTCGCCACCCTGGCTCGCGGGGACCTGCCCGGCGAGCACGGCCTTCAGCTCAGCGGAGCACCCCGACGGCGAAATCAGCGCACGGCAGTCACGCAGCCGCTGCTGCAACGCGCCGCGGACGTCCTCCGGCAGCACACCGTCCTCACGGAAGCCGCGCAGGCTGGACGAGCCGCCCAGGTAGAACAGCTTCGAGCCAATGGCCTGCGCCTGCTCCTCCAACGGGATGATGGTGCCCGCGCGCGCGGACAGCGCCACGCTCGCCCGCCGTCCCAGCGGGATGTAGCCGCTGAGGCTGCCCGACAGCTTCACGCCGTCGATGGGGTACGCATCCACGCGGTTGCCCGCCACGTCCGTGGGACGCACGCTCAAACCGCGGGTGAACTCCGCGCTGGAGACGAACACCACGCCCCGGCGCGGGTTGGCCGGGTCATCCCGGAAGTCGAGCGTGGCGGAGGGGCGCAACGAATGCAGCGCGAAGTCTCCGAATGGGTAGCGCAGCCGCTCCCGGTCGGCGCGGTTGAGCAGCTCCAGCACGCCCGCGCGCGAGCGCAGCCGGTTGTTCTCCACTTCGTAGGACAGCGACAGGTTGAGCCACGGTGCCGCGGCCCAGTCCATGGCGGCCGCCGCCGCGAACCGCGAGGACACGTAGGAAGGCCGGTGCACGCGCTCGCCAATGAGGTCCAGACGGGCCCCCACCTGCAGCGGCAGCAGGAAGAACAGCCGAGGCTGCGCCAGCGCGAGGTTGCCCCGGCCCCCAAAGCCATTGAGCCCCTGGAGCTCCACGTCACAGCCCGGAGCCGGACCGCCTCCAGACACGCTCTGCTGACAAGCGATGCGCCTGTCGCGGGACAGCGCCTCCGCGCTCCAGCCCGCGTAGTTGATCTTCCCGCGCGCCAGCAGGCTGAGACCCAGCCCGTCCAGGTTGCGGTAGGCCGTGTCGAGCGTGATGCGGGGACCGTCCACCAGGAAGTAGCCGCCGGACACCTGGCCATCCAACCGGGGCCGCTCCTGGACCGTCACCAGCACGTCCTTGGTATCCTCGCGCCGGGTGGGGTCCGCCAGCGCGATGTCCACCTGACGGAACACGCCCAGGCGCGCCAACCGGCGCTGGCCCTCCGTCAGCTCATCCAGCGCGACGGGCTTGCCCTCCTCCACCGCGAGGTTGGCCAGCACCAGGTCCGGGTCCGTGCGCGTCAGGCCCTGCACCAGGATCTTCCCGACCTTCACCTGCGGGCCCGCGTCCGCGCGGAAGATGACGGTCGCCTGCGTCCCGTCCTCGCCCACGCCCGTCTCCGTAGTGACGCGCGCGAAGAGGTAGCCCTGCCGCCCCAACTCCTGCTCCAGCGCCTGACGCGAGGACTCCACCGTGTCGAAGCTCAGCGGCGCGCCCTCGCGCATGCGCCGGCCCATCACCCACGCCGTCAGGCCCGGCGGCACGCCCTCGAAGTCCACCTTCACCAAGCGGGCCTGGGGGCCCTCCTCCACGTCGAAGTCCGCGACCGCCGTGCGCCCCACGACATCCACCGTCAGGCCCCGGAACGCCACCACCGCGGAGAGGAAGCCCTGCTCGCGGTAGGCCTCGTTCATGGCCTCCACGGCCTCCAGCCACGCATCCTCCACGTATACAGTGGACGGTGGCGGTGGCGGCGCGACGCCCGGGAGCTCCGGGCCGTGACGCCCCTCGGTGTTCAGCGGGTCGTCGAGCATGCGCTGGTCCAGCTCCGGCCGCGTCATGCCCGCCAGCACCCGCTCCGCGACCAGCGCGCGCAGCATCTCCACCGGCAGCCCGCGGTTGCCGTGGAAGCGCACGTCGGCCACGCGCAGCGGGTGCCCCTCCTCCACGTCGAACACCAGCGCAGCCACCTCACCATCCGGACGCAGCACCTCGCGGGGCCGCACGCGCACGTCGTGGAAGCCGCGGTAGCGGTAGAAGACCTCCATGCGTCGCGCGAGCCGGCCAGCGACGACCTCGTCCATAGGCTCCGAGATGTCGTGTGCCAGCACGCGCTCCAGCACGCCGGCCGGGAAATGGCGATTGCCGTGGAAGCGCACCACGTAGCGAGGCCCCGCCATCAGGGGCACCGCCACCGACGCGAAGCTGCCCTCCACCAGCACCGCCGGCGCGCCCACCTGCGCGCGCCAGTAGCCCTCGCCGCGAAGCAAGGTGCGCAGCTCCTCCAGCGAGCTGGACAGGCGCGCCCGGTCGAACACCTGCCCCGGATGCAGCGCCAGCACCTCCAGCAACCGGGACAGCGGCAGGCCAGGGCTGCCGGAGAAGGTCACCTGCCGCACCCGCGTGGGCAGCCCCTCGTCCACCGCGAGCACCACCGCGATGCCATCCGTCACCGACTCCTGTGTCACGGAGACTCTCGCCGAGTCGTAGCCCTTGCGCTGATACGCCTGGAGCACGGACGACACCGCGCCCTGCAACTCCTCCGCATCCAGCGGCCCGCCCTCCAGCAAGCTGCTGGCCTCCAGCAGCTCCCCGTCCGACAGCACGGAGTTGCCTTCGAAGCGCAGCCGCGCCAGCCGCGACACGGGCGTGAGCTGGAACATCAGCCGCACCCCGCCTCGCACCTGCTCCGTGCGCGCCACCACGTCCGTGAAGCGGCCCGTGGCCCACAGCCGCTCCACCGAGCGCCGCACCGCGCCCGGCGTCAGCGTCTGCCCCTTGCGCACCACCACCAGGTCGCTCAGGCCCTGTGCGTCCGCGCCTCCAGGCAGGTGCAGCTCCACGGCGATGACTTCGGCGCCGAAGCCACCACCGTCGTCCGCCTGCGCGCGCGCCGCGCCCGGCATGAGGACGCAGAGCACCAGCGCCAGCACCGCGAGGGCCCGGACTACTCGACCTCCCAGCTCAGCTTCAGCTCGAGCCCGAGGTTTCCAAACGAGGCTTCGTTGTTCTCGTTGTCCCACTGGGCCTGTGCGGAGAGTCGGTCATCGAAACGGTACTCGGCCCGCGCCCGCGTGCCGCGCCCGCTCACGGGTTGCGTCATACCGATTTTAAGCTGCTCGCTCAGGAACTTCGACTCCAGTTGCGCGGTGGGCTCCGCTTGCCGGGTGGCGTCGTTGTAGGTGGTCGAAATCTGCAGGGACAAATCCCTCAACACCGGATTGCTGGGCAGGAAGCGCTGGAGCTGCCGGTCCAGGCCCGACACGTTGAAGAGGGCCTCGGCCGCCAGGCCGGCGCTCGCCGAGGCCGCGGTATCCTGGTCTGACGAGGTGAAACCCAGAGTGAGGAGCGAGACGATGTCACCCTCCACCAGCGCCGGCTCCGAGGAGAGGAGAATCTGCGGGTCCGACGGCTTGCCGAAGGCGTGCAGCTTCACGACGTACTCGCGCACCTGCGTCTGGGCCTGGACCTCGAAGACAGGGTCGATTTGCGTGGGGTCCTGGAATTCGAGCTGCCCCTGACTGATGGTGAAGGGGTTGTTCCGGAAGAAGGCCTGGCTGCCCTCGGCCAGTTCCACCCGGCCCAGCAGTCCCGGCCGCAGGTCCGTCCCCGTCAACCGCACGTCCCCCAGCAGGCGGGCCTTCGCCAGGTTGTTGTCCACGCGGACGTCGCCGAAGTGGACGTTCACGTCCCAGATGACCCAGGGCTTCGGAGGCTCACCGGACGACGAGGACAAGCCCGCCGCCAGGTGGGTGGTGCGCTTCTGCATCGTCTTCAGCAGCGCATCCACGTCCAGCGCCTTCTGGTAGCGCATCTTCACGATGTCCATGCCACCGGTGACGGTGAAGCCCTTGGGCGGACCAATCACCTGGAGCAGGCCGGAGAAGGTCGCGGGCAGGTCCTCCGTAAGCCGGTAGGGAACCTCGTCCAGTTGGATGGTGAGACCCAGCCGCTGCGGCAGGAAGCGCTCCAGCCGCACGTCGCCGCGCGCGGACACGCGGCCTTCGTTGAGCTGGCCCTGCAGGTGCTCCACCAGCACGCGCTGGCCCGTCATCTCCACGCGCCCGGCCATGTTGCGCACCTGGACGGGCCAGTCCCGCAGCGCCAGCCGCATGTCGAACAGCTCCGCGGAGCCCACCACGGAGGGCTTCTCCAGCGTCCCGGAGGCCTCGGCGTCCACGGTGACGCGCCCGGAGGAGCGCTCCACCATGGCCGGCATCAACGACTCCAGCAGGCGCAGGTCCAACCCGCCCCGTAGCGTCACGTTCAGGCCGCGCGGGCTCATCCACCCGCCCATCGACAGGTCCACGTGCTGCCCCGTGAAGCGGAAGAGCTGCACATCCGTCCGCCCGGCCGCGTACGCCAACACGATGGGGCCCGCGTTCTCCCCGCGCAGGTCGTCGCGGGAGAGGACCAGCCGCTCCACGGTGGCGTTCACCTGCGAGCCCGCGGGCTCCAAAAGCAGGCCCTTGGCGCTCACCGTGCCTGACAGGGCCCCGCTGACGCCCGCCCACAGCGGCGCGTCCGGCAGCAGCGGGCGAATCTCCGGCAACGAGAACGAGCCCTGGGCTTCATAGGGCCAGTTCTCCTGCACCTTCATGCGGATGCGGCCGGTGGCGTCCCGGAAGGGGTGGCCCCACACCTCGAAGTTCTTCCCCACCATGCGCCCGGTGAGGTCCATGGCGCCCAGGTTCCGCTCGGCGAAGGTGACGCGCGGCGCGCGCAGCGTGACGTCCACCACCGGCACGTCGGCGGTGCCCGACACGACGCCGTCCATCACCATGGTGCCCTGGATGCCCATGCGCTCGGCGAGCTCCGGGTCCACCGCCTCGGCCAGCGACAGGCCGTCTCCGCCAAAGCGGTAGTCCAGCCCCCCCGCGAAAGTGAAGGTCCCCTCCGCCCAGGTGCGACCCAGCGGCCCCGTGAGGGTGGTGCGCTCCAACACCATCGCCTTGCCATCCACGAAACGCAGCCGCGCCGCGCCGTCGCCCATGCGCCGCCCCAGGTAGGTGGTGTCCTTGACGTCGAACGCCACCAGACCCTCCAGCTTCTCCACGGGGCTGTCCACCTCCACGCGGCCGGTGGCCGTTCCACCCAGCGTGCCCTGCATCACCGCGAGCGACGGACTCAGGCCCGCCACCACGTCCACCAGGTCCTCGTTGCGCCCCTGCGGGACGTTCACCTCCAGGCGCAGGTTGAGCAGCCGCCCGAAGGACACGCCCGCCTTGCCGTAGTACTGCGTGCGCCCCTTCTGGCCGGAGAAGGCGGGGAACGAGAGCAGGTGGTCCTTGTAGGCCAGCTTCCCCTGCATCACCCCCAGCGACAGGTTCCAGAACTCGAAGTCGCGGAAGGACAGGCCGGCCTCCACCTTCACGTCCGACGCGGGTCCGGTAATCGCGTAGGTAGCGTGGCCCCGTCCGGCCCAGGGCAGGCCCGCGATGTGGCCAAAGTCCGCCAGGTCCACGTCGCCCTGCCCGTGGATGTCCAGGCCCAACCCGCCCGCCAGCAGGAGCACGACGTCGCCCGTCACGCGTGAGTGGCCCACCTCCGCGTTGACGTGGTTGAAGGCAACGCGGTCCCCCTGGAGCTTCACCTGCGCCTGCGCGCGGGCCTTGTCGAACTCCAGAATCGTGAGTCCGCCCTTCGGCTGCGTGTCGAACGCATGCGTGGCCAGCACGAACTTCCCGGTCCGCAGGTCCAACGGCCCCGACAGGGAGAAGCGCGGCAGCAGGTTGCCGGACAGCCGCGCGTCCAGCGTGGCCGGGAAGTCCACCCAGGAGCCCTTCACCCCCGCCCGGTCCAGGATGCGGCCCAACGACGCGTCCTCCGTCGTCAGCGACACCTCCAGCGGGAAGTTCGGAGTGAGCCCCAGCCGCCCCGTCGCGCGCACCTTGCCCGCGCCCACGGGCAGGGTGAGTTCCTCCAGCCGGACGTCTTCACCCGAGTACGACAGGCGCGCGTGCAGGTTCGTCGGGCCGAAGTCCCCGTAGCCCAGGCTGTTGCCCGACAGCTCCAGCGACACCGCGGGAGACGCAACCTTCCCGGCGATGGACACACGCGACCAGAGGTGCCCCGTCGCGGGGCTGGGAATCAGCCGCGCCTGGTAGAGCGCGCGCAGCGGGAGGAACACCTGCGCGTCCAAGGCCAGGCGCGGGGCGCACAGCGAATCCACGCGGCCGGACACCGTGGTGGTGATGTCGTCCAGCGACACCTCGGCGCGCTCCAGCTCCAGAAGGGCCTCGTCCGGGTCCAACGCGCCCGCGATGACCAGCTGCCCCAGCGCCAGCTCACGTCCGTCCGGGCCCAAGCGCACCCGGCCGCGCCGGGCCTCCACGTCCAGCTCGATGACGCCCCACTGTTCGTCCCAGCGGACGTCCAGTTCGTCCACCTCCACGCGCCGGCCCTCAGGCAGCGCAAGGCGCAACTCCGCGCCGGAGATGTCGAGCTTCGCCACGCGCAGGTGCTCGAGCGGCTCCAGGAAGCAGAAGTTGGACTTGGGCTCCGACGGCGACGAGGGCTGCGACAAATCCAGCGCCACGCGCGGCCGGGATGCCTTCACCTGGGCCAGCGTCAGCCGGCCCTGAAGCGGCTGGAGGAAGCCGAGCTGCACCTCCGCCCTGTCCACGGCCACCAGCGGCGAATCCGTGCCGGGGAGGAACAGCGAGAAGCCGTGCACCACCACGCGGGAGCCCAGCGGGTCCAACTCGCAGCGGCCGAGCCCCACGTCCAGGCCCAGCACGTCTGGCAGGTGCCGGCGGCCCAGCGTGCACGCCACCTCCCAGGTCTCCGGCATGCGCAACAGGAGCACGCTCCCCGACAAGACGAGGAGCACCAACAGCAGCGCCCTGCGCGCACCGTGGCGGCTCTGAGAGGACAAAGCCGCTACAGCTTACCCAGCCCTTCGAGGTAGCGGTCGATCTCCGCGAGGTCCACCTTGCTGCTCGCCGTCCTGGGGAGCGTCGACGCCGAAGCGCTCGGCCGCTCGGCCGCTTGCCCGGCGGGCGTGTTCACCCCGAGCAGGCCCAGGTTCTTCCCGATGCGATGCACCAGCTCCGCGGACACCGTCTGCTCGCGCGCGAGGAAGGCCTCGAAGAGCGCGTTGTCGCACAGCGTGTTGATGACGCGGGGCGAGCCAGACGAGTGCTGGTGTACGGCCAGCAGCGCCTCCGGGCTGAAGGGCATGCGCGGGCAGCCCGCGAGCCGGAGGCGGTGCTTGACGTAGGCCTCGGTCGACTCGGCGGTGAAGGGCTCCAGCCGGTAGCGCATGGCCACGCGCTGCGCGAGCGGCGGGTCCAGCTTCAGGTTCTTTTCGATTTCCGGCAGGCCGAAGAAGACGAAGGAGATGAGCTTGCGCTCCGGCACTTCCAGGTTGAGCAACCCCCGGAACTCCTCCATCAGCTCGCGAGTCTCCAGCATCTGCGCCTCGTCGATGAGGACGACGGCCTTCTTGCCGGACTCGTAGATTTGGAGCAGCCGCTGGTACAGCTGCGACAGCAGCGCCAGCTTCTCCTGCGCCGGATTCTCCACGCCCAGTTGCAGCGCGATGCGGCGCAGCAGCCAGTTGGCGGTGATGCCGGAATGGATGATGACGAGCAGCGCGGCCTCGTACTCGGACTCCGGAAGCGAGTCGAGCATGCGGCGGGCCAGCGTCGTCTTCCCCGCGCCGATGTCACCGACGAGGATGGACAGGCCCTTCATGTAGCTCACGGCGTGCATCAGCCGGGTGAGCGCCTGCGAGTGCTGCGCCGAGTTGTAATAGAAGCGGCTGACGGGAGCGTTGGAGAAGGGCTCCTGGGTCAGCTCGAAGAAGTCCAGGTACGTAGTCATGGGCTCGCCGGACCTCGCGGGGTGCAACTACAGGTAGCCGACCTTGCGCGCCTTGGACGCGCCAGCCGCTGATATCGGAGTGGTGGGCGCCGCGGCCCCCGCCGGTGCGGGCGGACTGCTGGTGGCCTTGGCCCCATTGCCAGAAGGAGTCGGAAGCGGATCCTCCACCGGCTCCACGGAAGCCGCAAGCCGGGACACGTGCCCCGCGACATCGCGGTACTTCCCGTCCATCGCGGCCACGCGCTGGTAGTGGAAGAGCGCCTTGCCCGCCTCCCCCTGGGCCTCGTAGGCCACCGCCAGCTCGAAGCCGAGCGCCTTGGCCGCCTCACCAGTGGCGTGGGGGTTGCCCAGACCCTCGCGGAAGGCCTCCACGGCAGCGGACGCGTCGCCGCGGAGCAGTTGGAGCATGCCCATCATGGTGATGCAGTCCAGCTCGCGCTTGCCGCCCGCGCTGCCCTGGCGGGCCACGTCGAACTCGTGGAGCGCGTCGTCGAGCAGGCCCATTTCCTTGTACGCGATGCCCAGGTCGTAGTGCGTGTCCACGTCCTCGGGCTTCACCACCTTGGCCAGGCTCTTCTTGAACTCGGAGAAGACCTCCTCCACCGAGTACTGGAAGTCCTCTTCCGCCGGCAGCGCCGAGGCCCCGGCGTCATCGCCGAAGTTGTCGATCTCCCCGGCCAGCTCTGCCGCGAGGTCGAACGCGTCGCGCTCGCCCGTGGTCTCCTCGGCGTCCTCGTAGCCGTCCGTGACGGGCTGCACGCTCGGAATCTGCGCCGGCTCCGCGGCCGCGTCCTCCTGCTCCGCGCCGCCTCCCGCCTCCGCCGCCTCCAGCCGCTCCATCAGCTCGGCTGCGCGCGCGTGGCCCGGGAAGGCAATCATCACCGTCTCGAGAATCTCGCGCGCCTCTTCCAGCAGCCCCTGGTCGAGGAAGAACGACGCTTCGTCGCACTCCTCCGCCGCGGGCTCCTCTTCATCGGCGGCGGCCTCGACTTCCGGCTCGGGCTCTACTTCCGGCTCGGCCTCGGGCTCGACCGCGGGCTCCTCGTAGGCGACCGGCTCGGACAGCTCGTCCGCGGACAGGTCCTGCGCGTCCTCCACGAAGGACTCGTCGTCCACCGCCACGATGGCGTGCGAGGCCGTGGGCTCCTCGAACTCCATCGGGTCGCCCAGCGCGGGGGCCCCGAACGGGTCCTCGTCCAGGTCGGCGGCCGTCAACGGCGCGGCGCCCACGCGCGTGGGCACATCCTCCAAGTCCAGCGGTGGAGGCGCCTCGTCGTCCAGCGTGGGCACGTCCAGCGAGTCCAGCGTGGGAACCTGGAGCGTGTCCGGCGAGGCCTCGTCGAGCAGCGCCTGCGTGGGCGCGTGCATCTGCGTGGGCTGCGGCTCGTCGTCGTCCCCGAGCGACAGCGCCTCCATGGACGTGGCGGCGCCGTCGTCCACCAGCGACTCGTCGTCGAGCGAGTACGCCGCCGCGGCAGCCAGGTCATCATCGCTGGAGGCGACGAGCGGCTCGTCATCGGTGACGCTGAGGCCCGGCTCGTCGGACAGCACCAGCTGGTCGTCGTCCGTCACCAGCGTCTCGTCCACCGACGCCGCCGCCAGGTCCTCCGGATCGGGCGTGCCGTACACCTCGAACTCACCCGAAGTGATGGCCTCGCCCACCAGCGCCTCTTCGCTGATGACGGCGGAGTCGCTGTCCTCCTCGATGACCTCGTCCGAATCGCTCGAGGGCAGCGTGGTCAGCGCCAGCTCGTCACCGGGCGGGTGCAGGAGCGCGTCTTCCGGCGGCGGCGCGACGAGAATCTCGTCGTCGCTGGAGTCCACCAGGATGGCGTCCTCGCCCACCGACTCCACCACGGACACCGTCGGCGCGGCGACCACGGGCCCCGTCGTGCGCAGCACGGACAGGAACGCGGGCACCTCGGGATGGGCGGGATTCTCCTGGAGGATGGTGGCCAGGTACGGCTGCGCGCGCTGCACGTCGGCCGTGCGCGTACACAGGCGGAGCACATTCAGCAGCTGCTCCGACGCCTGGGCCATGTTCCCGGACGCGACGTAGATTTGATACGCCTTCTCGTGGGCGTCGAGGTTCTCCGGCTCGACGGAGAAGATCTTGCGCAGGTGCTCCAGCGCTTTGTCGTGGAGCCCGTACTTGACGTAGACGTCCGTCTCCGTGAGCAGCTTGGAGAGCTGCTCGCGCCCCATCCCCGCCGGAGCGGGAGGTGCCACGGGCGCCGCCGCCGCGGGCTGGGGCGCGGGGCGCGGGGCGGGCTGAGGTGCCGCCGCGGGCTGGGGCGCCGCCGGAGCGGGCTCAGGCGCGCGGCGCGCGACCAGGTCCGGGTCCTCGGGGTCCAGCACTTCAATCTGCGTCCAGACAGCCTCGGCCTCGGTGACGCGGCCGCGCTCCTGATGAATCTTGGCCAGCTCCTTGTAGACGGAGATGGTCTTCGACGTCTGGCCCAGGCCCTGGAACGCCTGCGCCAGCAGCGTGAGCGTCTCCACGTCGCGGCCATCGGCCTTGAAGCACACCTGCAGCTTCGCCAGCGCGCGCTTCTGGTCGCCGCGCTGCAGGTACGACGTGGCCAGCTCCTTCGACAGAGGAAGGTTGTCCGGCTCCAGCGCGGACAGCCGCTCGGCCACGCGGAGCCAGTCATCCGCGCGGCTGTTGCGCTTGAGGTACTCGGCGGCGCGCTTGAACTCCTGGGCCGCCTCGCGCGTCATGTTCTCGCGCGCGTACAGCTCCGCCAGCTTGATCTTCGACGCCACGTTCTCCGGGTCGAGATCCACCATCTTCTTCAAGGTATCGAGCGACGACTTCGTGTCGCCCGCCTTGTCGTAGTGGTTGGCGACAATCTGGAAGTACGCCATCGCCTCGGACATCAGCCCGAGCTGCTGGTGAAGCTCCGCCAGCTTGAGGTTCACCTCCAGCAGGTTCGGATTGAGCTTGAGGACCTGCTTGTAGAGCGCGACGGCCTTGAGGAAGAAGCCATCCGACGAGTAGCTCTCCGCGACCTTGGTGAAGAAATGGGCGGCCTGCGGGTTGTCGTTCTTCTTCTGGTACAGCTCCCCCATCTTCTGGAGGACCCGGATGTCCTTCGGGTCGACCTCCAGGACCTTCTGGTACTCCTTGATGGCTTTGTCGTAGGCGCCCTTCGCGACGAGCTTCGCGGCGGCTTCGATGATCTTGTTCTTGTCCATCGAGCGGTGGGCTTCCAGCAGGCCGAAACCCCTTGAACTTCGCGGGTTTCCATCCTCAGCAAGGGGGAGTGTCGGAGGCTAACGGAAAGCTCCGATGCGGGTCAAGAAACGGCCCGGCTCCCCCCGGGCCGGATCACCTGCTCGCGTGGCGGCCCGACAAGCGGGAATCCACACCACGTGGATGGGTGCTACGGCGTCTCCTCGACGGCCTTCTTCAGCCGCCGGGAGCCCGTCTCGCTCGCGAGCAATCGCTCCACGAACCGGGTGTCGTAATTGCCCTCCTGGAAGGACTCTTCCGCGAGTGCGGCCCGGTGGAACGGGATGTTGGTGCGGATGCCTTCCACGACGTATTCGCCCAGGGCGCGCTGCATGCGGCGGATGGCCGTGGCCCGGTCCTCCGCGTGGACGATGAGCTTCGACAGGAGGCTGTCGTAGTACGGCAGCACCGTGTAGTTCTCGTAGGCGCCCGAGTCCACGCGCACCCCGTAGCCGCCCGGCACGCTGTAGCCGGTAATCTTCCCGGGCCAGGGGGCGAAGGTAATCGGGTCCTCGGCGTTCACCCGGCACTCGATGGCGTGGCCACGAATCTGGACGTCCTCCTGCTTGAAGCGCAGGGGCTCCCCATAGGCCAGGCGGATCTGCTCGCTCACCAGGTCCACGCCCGTGACGAGCTCCGTCACCGGGTGCTCCACCTGGATGCGCGTGTTCATCTCCATGAAGTAGAACTCGCCGCGCTCGTCGAGCAGGTACTCGATGGTGCCCACGTTGTTGTACGCGAGCCTGCGCATGGCGTTCACGGACACCTCGCCCATGCGCTTGCGCAGCTCCGGCGTCAGCGCCGGCGACGGGCTCTCTTCAATGAGCTTCTGGTGCCGGCGCTGCACCGAGCACTCACGCTCGTTGAGGTGGACGATGTTGCCGTGCTCGTCCGCGACGATCTGGATTTCGATGTGGCGCGGCTTCTCCACGTAGCGCTCGATGTAGAGGTCGCCATTGGAGAACGACGCCACGGCCTCCGCCTGGGCGGTGGAGAAGGCCTGCGCCAGCGCGCCCGGCTCGCGGACGATCTTCATCCCCTTGCCGCCGCCACCGGCGGCCGCCTTGAGGATGACGGGGAAGCCAATCTCGCGGGCGAAGGCCTCCGCCTCACGCGGGTCCTTCACGGTGCCGGGGCTGCCCGGAAGCAGCGGCAGTCCCGCCTCGCGCGCGGCCTGGCGGGCGCGAACCTTGTTGCCCATCAGCCGGAGCATCTCCGGCCGGGGGCCAATGAAGCGAATCTTGCAGTTCTCGCAGACCTCCGCGAACTCGGCGTTCTCCGACAGGAAGCCGTAGCCCGGGTGGATGGCGTCCGCGCGGGTGATTTCGGCGGCGGACAGCAGCTGCGGGACGTTGAGGTAGCTCTCCTTGGACGCTGGCGGGCCGATGCACACCGCCTCGTCTGCAAAGCGGACATGGAGCGCGTTGGCGTCCGCCGTGGAGTGCACCGCGACCGTGGCGATGCCCAACTCCCGGCAGGCGCGGATGACCCGCAGGGCAATTTCCCCGCGGTTGGCGATCAGCACCTTCTTGAACACGTGGGTGTCTCCGTCAGGGCCGTCATGAGGAGCGGCTCGCCCGTGGGATACGGGCGGCGCGCCAGCCTCATCTTCAGGCCACTTCGATGCGGAACAGCGCCTGACCGAACTCCACCGGCCGGCCGTTCTCCACGAGGATTTCCGCCACCCGGCCGGAGACCTCGGACTCAATCTCGTTCATCAGCTTCATCGCTTCGATGATGCAGAGCACCTGGCCCTTCTTCACGATGGAGCCCACATCCACGAAGGGAGGCTGGTCCGGCGCGGGGGTCCGGTAGAACGTTCCCACGAAGGGGCTCGTCACCTGGTGGCCAGGCTTCTCCACCGGCTTCTCGGCGGCCGGAGCCGGCGCGGCGGGAGCAGCGGCCGGCGGCGGAGCCGCAACGCGAGGAACGGCCGGGGCGGTGTACTCCACCCCGACACTCGCGGCGACGGGAGCCGGCGCGGCGTGGTGGACGATGGTCGTCTCGGGGCCCTGGCCGCGGCGGATGAAGAGCTTCTCCTCGCCGCGCTTCCACACCAGCCTCGTGACGTCCGAGGACTCGAGAATCTCCACGATCTGCCGCAGGGCATCCACGTCCAGGGACGTGCCACCCGTGTCAGCGGGACCGCTCGAGGCGGCCTCCGTCCGAGCGGGCGCCTGGGCCCGGGTCGACTTGCGCTTCGTTGCCATAACTCGCGTCCCCTTCCCTCCGGCGTCGCTGCCGAGCTGCGTACTAGCCCCTGGTGGCCACGCGCGTCAGGTACTTGCCGTCGCGCGTATCGATCTTCAGCACGTCACCCTCTTCGATGAAGAGCGGGACGTAAACGGAGTAGCCGGTCTCCAGGACGGCGGGCTTCAGTGCGCCGGAGACGGTGTCACCGCGGATGCCCGGGTCACACTGGGTAACCTTGAGGTCCACGGAGTTCGGCAGCGTCACACCAATGGCCTTGCCATTGTAGAAGAGGACGCTGACGTTGATGTTCTCCTTCAGGAAGTTCTTCGCCTCTCCGAGCACCTTCTCACCGAGGAAGGTCTGCTCGTAGTTGCGGGTGTCCATGAAGTAGAACTCCTCGCCCTGGACATAGAGGTACTGCATGTCCTTCTCCTCGATGTCGGGCTTGCCCACCTTCTCGCCGGACTTCAGCGTGGGCTGGAGCACGCGACCCGTCAGGAGGCTGCGAATCGTGGTGCGCACGAACGCGGAGCCCTTGCCGGGCTTGACGTGCTGGAAGTCGACGATTTCGAACGGCTCACCGTCGATTTCAATCTTCAGACCCTTGCGGAACTCGGACGTATCGATGACACCGGCCATGGGGACCGACTCCTTACAGACTCGCAGCAGCGAAAGCTTGAAAAGTCCGGGGTGTCTAGCCCATGCGCCCCTTCCATGGAAGGGGAAAGCAGCGGCGGAAGCGTCGCCTGGATGACTGCTGGCCGGGCGTCCGACTAGAGCTCGGCGCGCACCTTGGGTGCGGTGACGCGCAGCACGTAGCGGCCCTTGCCGAAGTTGCCATCCGCGTGAAGGGCGAGCACCAGAAAGTAGTCCGGTGACACCAGCCGCATCACGGTCAGCACCTTCTCACTGTTGACGCTGACCTCGCTCACGGTGCCCGTCTTGAGGGTCTCCGCAGCGTTGCGCAACTGGGTGAGGAGGTTGGCGTACTCCACCCAAGCGCCGTTGAGGTCCAGCTCGGCGCTCTCATCCTTCTGGAAGGTGTCGACGGAGATGCCGTCAAAGCCCATCACGCTGCACGCGAGGGCTCCATCGACCTGGTTGACCACCGACTCGAGGTGCGTGCGGAAGGACATGGGTAGAGGCTCTTAGAAAGACGGCCGGGGCCCGGTCAAGGGCCCCGGCGGACATTGGGACTACGTTTCCTCGGGCTCGGTGCACTCGGGAGGGAAGCCATCCTGCCCACCCGGAAGCCCGCAGGGCCCGGTGGCCTTGAGCTGCGTTCCTGCCGGGCAGGTGAAGCCCGAGGAGAAGACATTAACAGGATAAGCAATCTCATTGGACTCCGCCTTCGAGCCGGTGACAGTCTTCCCAGTCAGCTTGACGCGCACGTTGAGCGACACACCCGAGCCGACCGCAAGCTGGTTGAGCAGTGCCTGGCGCGCGTTGGCCCCCAGCAGGTCGATGACAAGAACGCTGTTCGTCGAGGAAGTCGACGGAATCGCGAAATGGCTTGGGTAGATGTCGGGATCCAACGTCGGTCCAGTCCCTAGCGTTTCATACGTCAACTCGACGTGTGTCACGTAGACAGCAGCTGCATCCCCCCCCCCCGTGATGGGTCCCTCTTCGACGATTACCTCCGTCGATGACACTCCGCTTCTCACGGTAAGAGCCGTCAGGTAGCGCGGCGATGTCGAGATGTCCAACGAGCCTCCACCACTGGAAGGCCCTGTGACGTTCGCAGCGCACGAGACGTCTGGAATGAAGGCGTTGAAGATCTGGATATCCGGAGGATTGTCGACGCAGCCGCTCATGGCCAGAGCCAGCGGCACCGCGAGATAGAAGTTCTTCATGGGCGAACGTTCTCCTTCACGAGGAGGCGAATGAACCCTTACAGGGTCTGCGCGATGGTCTGCCGGTTGAGAATGCGGGGCGTGATGAAAATGAGCAGTTCCTGCCGGGTGTCGATCTCCGAGTTGTTCTTGAAGAGAAGTCCCAGCACCGGAATCCGAGACAGGAACGGCACCGAATTGACCTGCGTTGCGCCTCGACGAACGTAGATGCCACCGATGACCGTCGTGTCTCCGTCCTTCACGAGCACCTGGGTGTTGGCTTCCTTGCGCTGAATGGAAGGCTGACCGTTGGCTCCCGTGCTGGACGGGTCAGGCTGATTGTTGGACGCGTTAATGGACATCAGGACACTTCCGTCCTGGGTGATGTGAGGCGTCACCTCCAACGACAGACGCGCTTCCACGAAGGTGGTGTTCACACCCTGCGCCGACGTCTGACTGAAGGGAATGGACACCCCCTGGCTGATGCGCGCGGTGTTGTTGTCAAGTGTCGTCACCTTCGGTGCGGAAATGGTCTTCACCGTGCCTTCGTTCTCCGCAGCAGACAGGCGCAGGTTCAACTGAAGCGCACCACCCGCGGAACCGAACGTGAAGCCCATGGCTCCACCAATGCCCTGACCGGTGCCCACCGGCAGGTTCACTGCGAAATTCGGGTTATCAGGAAGACCCGGCGCTGCACCCGCCACACCACCGGTGACCGCCACATTATTGGGAAAGATCAGGCCCGTGGCATTTCCCGTGGCCTGTCCCGCACGTGCCTGACCACCCCACTGAACGCCCAGGGACCGGCTGAAGGTGGTGTTCGCCTCCACAATGCGGCTCTCGATGAGAACCTGTGGCGTCTGCGTATCCAGGCTCCGAACCAGTGAGCGAGCCCGCTCGGTGTTCGAGCGCACGTCCTTGACGATGAGAACGTTGGTCCGCTGATCCACTGTCACCGACCCACGCTCGCTCAGCACATCCTTCACCCGAGCGGCCATCTCACTGGCCACCGCATAGTTGACGGGAATGAGGTTGACCATCAGGTCTTCCTGCTGCTGGAGCGACTTCTTGCGCTCCTGGCGCAACCGGGCCTCCTCCTCCAAGGTCTTGAGCGGAGCAATCCGGATGATGTTTCCGAACTCTTCCTTACCAAGCGCCTTGGTGCGCAGCACGAGGTCCAGGGCCTGGTCCCAGGGAACGTTGCGCAGCCGGATGGTCACCTTGCCACTCACGTCGTCGGCGACCACGATGTTCTTCTTCGAAATCTCGGCGATGACACGCAGGAGGTTCTGGATGTCGATGTCCTTGAACTCAAAGGACACGCGCTTCCCACGGTAGCGGGCTTGCTGCGGTGCGCCTTCAGCGGCGTATGCCGGTGCCTCCGTGGTGAAGCCCGCAGTCCGCTGAGCGACCGCGACCTCTTCCGTCTTCACACCCTTCACGTCGAGGCGCCACGTCAGAGTGCTCCCACTCTGGGAGACCTTCTCTTCGATGGCACCGTCGGCAGCGACCACCAGCCGCACCTTGCTGCCCTCACCCGGCACGCTGAATGCGCTGATCATCTTCACCGGCGTCTCCAGCGCGCTGGTGTCGAGGCTCCTCTCGAGCTTCTTGGGCAGACGGGCACTGTCCAGCGTCAACACCGCGCTGCGAGGGTCCGGCCGATCGACCTTCCACGCCGCGGTACCCGACAGCTTCATCACAACACGGCCGCCGGCGCTGCTCTCTTCGAACCGGAGGTCCTTCACCTCTACCAGGGAAGAGGACTCGGCTTTCACCGGAGCAGGGCGAAGCGGCTCGACCTCCGCGACGGACGCAATAGCCTCCTCCGCAGCAGGCACCGGAGCGGCCTTGCGCGCCACCGCGCTACCAAGCACCACCTCGAGGCCGCGGCTGGCGCGGTCAACGCGATAGGCAGGCATCGTCCCGCGCACGTCGAGGACCAGGCGCACCTTGTCGGAGTGCGCGCCCACGCGGACCTCGCGCAGAGCGCCGGAGTTCACCCGCGGCGCACGAGTCGCCAGCCCCACGCCAAACAGGTCCACGGCGAGCCGAGGCGGATCTGCGAGTTCGAGGACCTCGTACCGGGCAATCTCGCCGTCCGCCCGGATTCGAAGCGTATCGTTGGCAAACGACATGGCGGTGATGCGTTGAGCCGGGTTCGCAACCTCGCGTTCATCTGCTTCCGCGGCCACGACGTTCTCGGGCAGCGCCGCCTTCGCGACCACGGCATTGGCCCGCTTCGTCTCCAACGGAGCGGACGCCATGGAAGCGCTCGGCTTCACGTCCACGGAGTTCACGCTCGGCTTTGCCGGGGCCTCCGCGCGCTGTTCCGCCGCAGCGGCGGAAACAACCTGGGATGCTCCGTCCACCGAGATGACCACCCGGTTGCCGTCCGCACGAACGTCGTACTGGGAGGCTTTGTCGAGCGCCAGCAGCACCCGGCCCACGCTCGCGCGCTCATCCGAGAACTGGGAAGCAACGACCCCGGAAACCGGTCCCGAACCATCGTGGTGGCCCTTGATCCCCGTCGCATCCGCCGACGAGAGGTCCACCACCAGGCGCTCCGGCCCACTCAGCCGGAATACGGTGAAGGTGGGTGGCCGGGTGCCGGTCACCACCACTTGGGTGCCCGAACCCGTGCGGGACACGTCCAGTCCCCGCAGCGTATTCAGCTCGGCGCCATGCACCCTGGCGCCCACAAGAACGACCGCCCACGCGGTCGCCAAAATCCACTTGCCCCTCGTCACAGCGCTCTCCTCGAGCATGCGTCCCCTCAACAAGTTGGAAGCGGGCCACCGCCCGCGGGAGCGCCTTGGAGGGCGCTACTCTCCGAAGTTCCTGCCCGTCATCATGTTGTAGGCGGGGTCCTGCTTCGCATCAGGCTTCAGCTGCAACATCACCGGATTCTTGATGATCTCGCCGTTGCCCGAGAACACCTCTGTCACCGTTACCGAGTCACGGAGGATCTGCGTCACCTTGCCGCCCTGACGCCCCATCCGGGTGTTACGACGCACGATGTGCCCACGCCCTGCCGGGTCCTCGACCATCGCCATCGGACTGGCATCCCCAGTGACGACAGCCACGAGCTTCAGCTGGTCCAGATCGAAAGCGCAAAGTGGCTCGTTGCAAGCAGAGACCGGGTTCGGGTTCACCGGGCCAATGTCTTCGATGGGGCTCCGGAACGGGTCACGCTTTCCCACCGGATTGTACGTGTAGGTAGCCGCCGGAAGCTGCTGAGCCATGACCTCCGGCGTGACGGCCTTCACCGGCGCGGGTGCTGCGACCTTGGGCTTCGCGGCCGCGGGCGCCGGAGGGGGCGCCTCATCGCAGGCAGCAAGCGCCAAGGCGAGCATTGCGGTGGTCATGGTGGCCTTGAACGTCTTCATCCTCAATCCCCTTGTCGCCCTACTTCTTGGGCGGATCAAGTTTCTATTTCTTCGCCTTGACGTTCTTGGTCTTCGCGTCAGCTGCGGGAACGCTCTTCTGGTCCACGAACCGGAACGTCGTGGCCAGGAAGCTGCTCTGGAGGACGACCTTCTCGTTCTTGAGCGCAGCCGAATCGAGCTTGATGTTGTTGACGTTGACGATGCGGCGCATGTTCGCCATCTCCTGAAGGAAGAGGGCAATCTCGTGGTAGTTGCCGCTCACCGTCATCTTGATGGGGATGCGCGCGAAGAACTCCCCGCCCCCGACGGACTCCTTGTCAGGCGTCACGCTGGCGATTTCCAGGCCGCTCTTCTTCCCGATGTCGTTGATCTGCGCGAGCAACTCTTCGATGTCACGCTGCTCGGGCAACTCGGTCAGGGCCTCCGAGAGCTTCTGCTCGAGGACGTCCATCTCTCGCCGACGCTCATTGAGGTTCTGAGCGATCTCACTCTTGTCTGCCAGTTCCATGTCCAGCTTCCGGCGCTGGGCGATGGTGGCCTCGATGGCCTGTTCCGTCGGCTGGATGACCATGAAGAAGTTGGCGGCAGTGAGCATGACGACGGCGGCAGCCAACCCACCGAACTTGATGGCCGGTGGCGCCTTGACGAATTGATCCAGGTACTTGTCCATGGCGAGCGGCCTTCTTCAGATGGCGTAGTTGGACTTCAGTGTGATCTTGAAATCGACCAGCACAGGCATACCGGCCTGCGTCGCCTTGGTCTGCGTGGCGTTCTTCAAATCGATGTTCGTGAAGAATGGCGTGACCTGCGCATCCGGGAACTCTTCGATGGTCGCTTCCGCGGTCAGCAATTCCACTCGCGAGGTCTTGGTCTCTCGCCGCCGGTCCACCAGGCGGCCCATGCCCTTGGGCGTCCAAACAACGCTGTTGAGCCCCCGCATGAACTCCGCGACCTCATCGTGGCTCACCGCAGAACCGTCGATGGCCACTGCGTTGTTGCTTTCAGCGAAGGTCCTCACCCACACCTTCTTCGGCGTGGCGGACGCGAGCGCGTCCATCATGCGAACGGGGCCGTTGCGCCCCTTGCGCAGCGAATCCAGCACGGCCAACTTCTTCTCCACCTCGGCCTTGCGGGTGTTGATGTTCTTCACCTCGCCGATGATCTTCTCGAGCTCGGCGATCTTGGCCTTGGCCGCCGCGACGCTCTGCTGATGCGCCACGAGCTCACTCTCCCGGTTGTCGTACCAGAGATAGTTGGCAACCCCAGCACCAATCAGGACCACCGCGAAGAGGACCAGCACCTGCCGGCCCATCTCGCGCTTCTTCACCGCCCGGACGGGCAGCAGGTTGATGCGAATCATCATGTGCGTCGTCTCCAGTGGGTGGTCCGGTCAGGCCAGCTTGTCGCCCGGGCGCCGGAGCGCCAATCCCACGGCCACCGCGGCCATGGGCGCCACGTCCATGATGAACGCGGGGTCGAACTTCCGGTTGTCCACTTCAATCTTGCGGAAGGGGTTGAGGATCTCCACCGGCACGCCCGTACGAGCTTCGATGGTCTTGAACAGCGCGGGAATCTTCGCCGTGCCGCCCGACAGGTAGACCTTGCTGAAGTTCGAGTCGGCGGCAGTGCCCGCGTAGAAGTCGAGCGAGCGCTGGATTTCACCCGCGACCTGTTCCGCCACGCTGGAGAGCACCCGCTCCACGTCCTGGGGCACGACGGCGTCCGCGTCCGCGCCGTTGCCACCAATCTTCAGCGCCTCGGCTTCCTCGTAGGAGACGTTCAGCTGCTTCTGGATCTCCTCGGTGAACTGATTGCCACCGATGGTGACGTCGCGCGTGAACACCGTCGCGCCGTTGGAGATGATGTTGATGTTCACCACCGAGGCGCCCGCGTTGATGAGCACCACCGTCTCGCGGTCCGGCACGTCGTAGTTGACGGAGAACATGTTCTGGACGGCGAAGGCGTCCACGTCCACCACCACCGGAGCCAGGCCCGCCTCGGAGACCACCGTGGTGTAGTCGTTGATCATGTCCTTCTTGGCGGCCACCAGCAGCACGTCCATCTGGCCCGTGGCGTCGTTGCCGCCGCCATCCAGGATCTGCGTATCGATGTTCACGTCCTTCACATCGAACGGGATGTACTGCTCCGCCTCCCACTGGATGCTCTCCTCGAGCTCGTCCTGGGACATGCGGGGCATCTGAATCTTCTTGATGATGACCGAGTGGCCGGACACGCCGATGGCCACGTCCTTGCCCTTCACCTTCAGCTCGGACATCAGGTCCTGTACGGCCTGGACGATGGCCGTGGAGTTCATCAGCGCGCCGTCGACGATGGCCTCTGGCGGCAGTGGCTTCATCCCGAAGCTCTGCAGCGCGTAGATGACCTCGCCACGCTTGCGCTGCTCCTTGAGGAGAATCATCTTGATGGACGTCGATCCGATATCCAGGCCGAGTACCAGTTTGCCCTTCGCCATGCGTGACTCCGTCGAGAGGCAGCCAGCGTAGCACTGGCCGTCAACCCCTCCTAAAAAGTGCCTGGAACCCGCCTGCCCTCCGGACGAACGGGAGCCTCGCACCACCTACAGCGCCGGGCCCCTCAACACCGTCGCGGAGGCCCGATTTTCCGGCCTCCGGCGCGTTCCGTCAAATGTCGGCAGGTGGGCCCAGGTCCCAGACCGACCCCGCAGCTCACCCACGCTCCGCTTCCGCGTCTGGATCGATGCCGTACTCCTTGATTTTGTAGAGGAGTGCCCGGTGACTGATGTCCAGCAACTCAGCGGCCCGCGTGCGGTTGCCCTTTGTCTTCCGCAGGGCGGCCCGGATGTAGGTCTCCTCCAGCTCCCGGATGGCGCGTTTGAGCGACAGGTCGCCATCACCCTGTAGCACCTGCTCCCCTTGAGGCATCGCCCCCTGGGACCCAGGTGGGGGCGTGGCCCACAGCCTTTCGGGCAGGTTCGCCGGGAGGATGAGCGGCTCGTCCGCCAGCAATACGGCACGCTCCATGGCGTTTTCCAGTTCGCGAACGTTTCCCGGCCACGCGTACGACTGCAGAAGCGCTTCGGCCTCTGCGGTGAGCCCCGCAACGGGAGGCTCGCGGTTCAACTCGCGGTTGAAGCGGGAGATGAAGGCCCGGGCCAGCAGTGGAACGTCCTCACGGCGCTCCCTCAGAGGTGGGACGCGAAGGTTCACCACGTTGAGGCGGTAGTACAGGTCCTCGCGGAACTCCCCCTTCCCCACCAGGCGGGACAGGTCGCGCAGTGTTGCAGCCACCACTCTCACGTTCACCTTCTCGACGCGGTTCTCCCCTACCGGACGGATTTCCCCCTCTTGGAGAACGCGCAGCAGCTTCACCTGGGCAGCCAAAGGGAGCTCTCCTACTTCATCCAGGAAGAGGGTGCCCCCATCCGCCTCCGCGAAGAGGCCTCGCTTGGCGGTGCGCGCGTCCGTGAAGGCGCCCTTCGCGTGACCGAACAGCTCGCTCTCGATGAGCCCGGAAGGAATGGCGCCACAGTTGACCGCCACGAACGACATGGGTGCGCGGGGACTGCGCACGTGGAGCTCCCTCGCGATGAGTTCCTTGCCCGTGCCGCTCTCACCACTGATGAGGACGGTGGTGTCCACCGGTGCGAGCCGCGCCACCTGACGCAACAGTGCGTGCAGCGCGGGGCTCTCTCCGAGAATGTGCCCGTCGGGTGTTGAAGGCAGGTTGGCCCGCTTCAGCCGCCGGTTCTCGCGGACCAGCCGCTCCCGCTCCTCTGCCTTTCGGAGAACGAAGACGATTTCGTCCGGCTTGAAGGGTTTCTGGACGTAGTCGAATGCGCCGGCGGCGACGGCCTGGAGTGCCTGTTCCTGGGAGCCATAGGCGCTCATCACCACCGCGGTGATCGCCGGGTGTTCCACCAACGCTTCACGCAGGACCGAGAGTCCGTCCTTCTTCGGCATGCGCACGTCACACAGGAGCACGTCGTAGTCACGAGCGGCGAGCTCCTTCAGCGCGTCCTCCCCATCGGCCACCGCGCGCACCTCATAGCCGTGGCCGGTAAGCACCAACGTAAGGATGTGCCGGATGGAAGGCTCATCATCGGCGACGAGAATGGTGCGGAACAGGGGCATGGCCGTCTACGCGTATCATCCCCCACCCGAGAAGGGGCCGATAGCTCCTGACCGGCACGGCCACTCCTTTTCCTCAGGGTACGGGCAAGCACACGGTGAAGCGGGCTCCACCGCCCGGGACGTTCTCCGCTTCGAGCCGCCCGCCCATAACTTGCGCCAGCCTCTGCGACACCGCCAGTCCCAGTCCCGTTCCTTCGCGCCCCTTGGTCGTGAAGAAGGGCTCGAACAGGCGTGGCATCACGTCCTCGGGGATGCCTGTGCCAGAATCCTCCACGAGCAACCGGACCTCGCCAGCCGCGCTCCGCGTGGAAACCCGTACGCGCCCCTGCCCCCCCATGGCCTGGGCAGCGTTGAGCAGCAGGTTGATGACGATCTGCGAGAGCGGCCCGGGATCCGCCCTGGCGAGCAACCCGGGCTCCAACGCCAGTTCCACGGTCACCCCCGTCAACTCCGGTGCGGCGCGTACCAGGCGCACGCAGGTCTCCACCACTGCGGCAGTATCCACCGGGCCCAGCGCGGCCGTGCCGGGGCGCCCCAGGTCCAACAAGCCCCGGATGATGCGGTCGATGCGCTGCACCTCGTGGTCGATGCGCTCGAGGAAGTCCTTCAGCTCGGGCGTATCCGCCTTGGCCCGGGCCAAGGACACGTAACCGAGGATTCCTGCCAGGGGGTTGCCCACCTCGTGCGCGACGCCGGCCGCCAAGCGTCCGACTGTCGCCAACCGCTCCGAGGCCACCAACTCCGTCTGAGTACGAGCCAACTGAGCGTTGGACTCACGAAGTGACGCCATCTGTGCGCGCGTGAGCGCCTGCTCCTCACGGAGTGCCTCCGCCATCCGATTCAGCGCGCGTTGGATGCGGGATACCAGCGTACCGCCCTGAGTCGGAACCAGGTGCGGCTCCCACTCCAAGCGTCCGAATTGCTCGACCGCTGCCTCCGTGCGGCGCAGGGGGCGTCCCACCATCAGGTCCAACACCACGTAGGTGAGGACCGTCAACGCAGCCAGGTCCAGCCCCAACACCCAGGGAAGGATGCTTCGCACCCGCGACAGGGCCTCGTCCTCCGTGCTCCCTTCGGGCACCCAGCGACGGAGCGCGTCCAGCAGACGGAGGAGCACTGGCTGCACGGACAACCAGGTGAGCCCCGACGACAGGGAGCCCAACAGGAACGCGACGCTGGCAATCCGCCACTTCATCGCATCCCCACTCCCGTCATGGCAGGCCGCCCAGCATCATGGCGATGTCCGCGGGCAGGACACGTGACAGCCAGGGCCCCAGCAGCAGGAGCTCCAGCCCCGCGAGGGCCAGCCATGGCCCGAAGGGAATGCTGGTGCGCTCGGGAACCCATTCTTCCTCTTCTCCCGCCTCGTCCAAAGGGGCGTCGGGGATGGGCTGAACCAGGATGCACAAGGGGACCAGCAAAAATCGCTTCCAGAGCGGGAGACCTGGCTGCATGAACTCCCAGGTCATCGTGAGCGGGGGAAGCTCCCCCTCGGGCTCCTCCTGGGCGCCCTCAGCACGAGGCCCCGCCCGCCCCGTCAGCAGCAGCATCAGGATGCCCACCACGGCCCCTTGCATGGAGGCGAACAAGAGGACCCCCAGCAGCGCGCGCCACGTCAGGAACGCCCCCAGCATGGCAACGAGGTACTTGTCCCCCGCGCCCAGGGCTTCCCGCTGGAACACCCTCCACCCCACGTACTCCATCAGCCGGAACGAAAGAAAACCCACTGCTGCGCCAATCAGCGCGTCACGGAAGGCCTCCATCCCCAGTGGGAGCGAGAGGACGAGCCCCGCCAGCATGCCCGACACCGTCATGGACAGCGGCAGTATCCAGTGGTCCAGGTCGATGAAGGCGAGCGGCACCAGCAGCGACACGAGTACCAACGCCGGAACCAACTCGTACGTCCAGCCAAAGCGGCGCAGGCAAGCGAAGTAGAGAAGCCCTGTCAGCAGCTCCACCATCGGGTAGCGCACGGAGATGGGCGCGGCACAGCCGCGACAACGCGCCCGCAGTGCCAGCCAGGACAGCAGCGGGATGTTCTCGTACCAGGCCAGGACGTGCCCGCACCTGGGGCAGCGCGAACGCGGGCGAACGATGCTCTGGTCCAGCGGAACCCGGGCGATGACGACGTTGAGGAAGCTGCCCACGCACAAGCCGAGCACGAACAGGAACACGGCGAACAGGGGCCCCAAGTATCCCGGCAGGGAGGAATGCGTCACAGGGGACGCATCCTACCCGAGCTTCAGCGGAAGTCGCGCCGCTCGAACACAATCGCCGCGAGCACGCAGAACAGCGCTCCCCATCCCAAAGCGTAGAGGGTGGCCGTCCCCAACTCAGCCGCCGTCACCTCGATGGCATAGGTGGCGCGCGGCCGGAAGTTCAGCCGCTCCAGGTTGGGCAGCGCGTAGTAGGTGCCTTTGCTGATCCACTGCACGAACTCGGCCTTCGACTTCACCCCGAGGTTGTAGATGTCCGAGCAGAGATGGCCGGCGAAGTACAACCCCGTTGTCACCAGGGCGGAGACGAGCTGGCTGGCGAAGGTCGACATCAGGAAACCAGCGCTGGTGAGGACGAAGAGCTCCAGATAGAGCCCCCAGAGAGCAGCCATCTGAGGCTGGGTGATGGGTGAGCGGTGCAGGACGAGTTCGACCCAGAACAGCAGTGTCATGGCCAGCAGCAGCACACCCAAGGTGAGCATGTTGCCCGCAAGCCGGGCTAGCAGGAACCGGGTCCGAGACAGCGGCTTGGACACCATCAAGAAGATGGTCCGCCGCTCGATTTCACGGCTGATGAGCCCTGACGACAGATAGATGGCGAGGAAGACCAGGAGCAGGCTCATCACCCCGAGGCCAAAATCAGTCACCACTCTGTCAAAGGTACTGACGGTGACCTCGGTGATGAGCGTGGTCGCGAAGAGCAGCAGGAGCGCAAAGGCCGCAACCAGCACCGTTACCCGGTTGCGACGTGCCTCGCGAAATCCGTTCCACGCCATGGCGGCGAAAGCACCCATCACTGAATCTCCCCGCCCACCGTCTGCCCACCGGCTTGCTTCATCGCGTCCAGGAAGAGGTCCTCCAAGGAGAACCGCGCGGGCTGCACCCGGCTGACGCGACCGCCCTTGCTGATGACGGATTGAAGCAGGCCGTGCGAATCGGAATCCGGGACTCTCAGCAGGACACGGCTGTCCAGTTGCTGCGCCTGCTCATACGCGAAGCCCAGCGACTGAAGCTGCTCCAGCGGAAGCCCGTGCACCACCATCTCCACGGAGGGTGCTTTCGCGGACACCAACTCCTGCACACTCCCTTCCTGGACACGCCGTCCGCCCACCAGCACCACCACGCGGTCACAGAGCGACTCCACGTCGGAGATGATGTGCGTACAGAATAGAATGGTCGTTCCCTTCTGGCGCTCGGCCAGGATGAGGTCACGCATCTGCCTGCGCCCCAGCGGATCCAAACCAGACGTAGGCTCGTCCAACACCAGCAGGCGAGGCCCGCTGATGAGCGCCTGAGCCAGCGCCGTACGCTGGACCATGCCCTTGGAGTAGCGGCGAATCTGCAGGTTGGACGCCCGGCCCATGCCTACTTCACCGAGCACTCGCTCCACGCGCTGGTCCAGGTCATGGCCGCTCAGTCCAAAGATGCGTCCGGCCAATGTTACGAACTCCCGCCCGGTCAGGTACTCGTAGAGCGAGGGGTTTTCGGGTAGGAATCCCACCTGACGCCGCACATGCGGTCGGTCCGGTGGCTCACCAAACAGTAGTGCCTGCCCCTGGGACGCCCGCACCAAGCCCATGAGGATCTTGATAGTCGTGGACTTACCGGCGCCGTTGGGGCCCAGCAGTCCATAGACTTGGCCCGGCGCAATCTCCAGGTCCAATCCCTGAAGAGCCTTGACCTGATTGTTGAGGAAGAAGCCCACACGGTAGGTCTTGGACAATCCACGGATGGAAACAGGAAGACTCGAATCATGCGCAGCTGGGGCTGTCATGGCGCCTCCCCCATCTCATCAAGCTGAATCCCACCCGCCGCGAGGTCTTCCTTCAACTCATCCTTCTTCGCCTGGTCGTACATCTCCAACCTGTAGAGCCCCGACGTAGAGCGTGCGCGGCCTCGCCTGTCGATGAAGAACTGTCCCTCCAAAGGGTCCACGGGCATCTGCATCAAATAGCCCATCCTCACCAGGACAGAAACTGACTTGGGCCGCTCCCCGCGATTCTGCTGATACGCCTTGATGGCGTCATCAATTTGCGTGAGTACACGCTCACGCAGGAGTTCCTCGATGCGGTGTTCATAGAAGGCTCGCGACTCGGCGTCCTCAGCGCTGTCGCGTAGCATCTCCGCCATGTGCAGGCCCGCGTCAAAACTCCCGGCCTGCGCATACAGGCGAGTCGCGAGCTGCGGCAGATATCGCGGTGTATCCGGGAACTTCGATAACTTCATGAGGAGGTCAGCGGCCGCCTTGTAGTCCCCATCGTAGGTCATCTTGTTATAGGCCAGTTGGAACAGGAAACGGCGGTCGTCCGGGAACTGGGTCAGTCCCTTGCTCAGCAGCCGGGACGACAGGTCCGTGTTCACCCACTGCTCGCGTCCCAGGTTGAAGGGCGTGGTAACGGCCCCCCATTCATAGACATACCTGAACTTGGGATCGAGGTCTGTCGCCAGGTCAGCGTAGAAGTACACGTCCCTGTACTCGGTATCCGTATTCGCACGGCCGACCTGCTGGATGGCTTGGAGCCAGTAGAAGTCCGCCAGGAGCGGCTTCTGACCTGCCCCAACAACCTCCAGCAACTCCCTGCGGGGAAGAATGGGGCCGTCCTTGGTGCGCAGAGGTTTCGCTGGCTTGTCAGCCAGCAGCGCGATGAGGCAAGCAGCGAGACACAGCACGACGATCCGCATTTTCATCCTGGGTTGCAAAATTGCGAAGGGCCACCCTCCTCGACAGGAAGGCGGCCCCCCAAGAACAGTGGCATGGCCACCGCTCATCCCTGCTCAGCTTCGATCAAGTACCGTCGGTGCCGTCGCAAGCGACGTCGTTGCGGGTGTTGTACGGGCTCCCCGATGCGACGTTGCCGGACTCAGAGCAAGGCCCCACGTTGCCAGTGCCCTCGAAGCCGGCGATCACCCAGTCATCGTAGGACTCCTCGTTGTCCGCATTGCCGCGAGCGCCCGCGAAGAAGTTGCAGTTGGGGCAATCATCCACGGCAGGAAGGACGCCGAAGGTCGCCGCCATGTCAGGCACGTCCGTAGTGAAGGTGGCAGTGACCGGGGTCGGATCATTAATAACGGAGCCCGTGCCGAACCGGAACGAGTCGTTCTCAATGCAGGAAATCGCACCACCGGCGGCGCCCAGCGTCGAGTTAGCACGAGTCTCGCACGCGCCACCGACCGACACGCGATAGCCGTAACGGTTGCCACGCTCCGGCGCGAAGCCAATCTCGTTCGCGAACTCAGAATAACGGTCCTTCTCAGAGAAGAAGGACTTCTGAGCCGTATACAGCGCCTTGAGGTTCGTCTTCGCCTCGGACTGCTTCGAGCGGGCCTGGAACTTGATGAAGTTCGGGATGGCGATGGCGGCCAGGATGCCGATGATGGCGACCACGATCATGAGCTCGATGAGCGTGAAGCCACGGTTGCGGGGGTTGAATCGCGAGACGCGCATGGGGGTCCTCAGTGAAGGTTGCAACGGGGGGCACTGCGCCCGCAGATGGGCTTAGCACTACGCATGCCAACCCAGGTGCGCGCGCCAAGCCCCCCAATTCTCAAGGCTTGGAGCAATCGCCTCCGCGAGGGTCGGTCCAGGGCTGACAAAATTCGGCAGTGACGCTGACGATAACTGTCGATCAGCCTACGCATCCGAAGCGCTCCCGGGCTCCAAGTCATCCGTCAGCCCATGCTTGGCCAACCGGTAGCGGAATGAACGGAACGAAAGGCCCAGCAACTCCGCAGCACGGGTCTTCACGCCCCCGGCCTGCTTCATCGCCGCGACGAGATAGCGCCGCTCGCTGTCGTCGAGATGCCGCTCCAGGTTGAAGCCCGCCCCCAGCCCTGGCTCACTGCCCTCCACGGGACGCACGGCGGGGTCTGTATCACCCCGCACTGCGGGTGGAAGCGTGGAGGGCCCCAGGAGGTCTGAATCCGACAGGGTCGCAGCCCGCTCCACCATGTTCTGCAGCTGCCGCACGTTGCCTGGGAAGGGATAGCGCTCCAATAGCCCCAGTGTCTCGGGGGAGAAACGCAGACCGGGTCGCCCCAACTCCTCCGACAGTCTGGACAGGAAGTAGTTCGCCAGCAACGACACGTCGCCGGAACGCTCGCGCAGCGGCGGCAGCTCCAACGTGATGACGTTGAGCCGGTAGAAGAGGTCCTCACGAAAGCGTCCGGCCTTTACTTCGGCTTCGAGCCGCCGGTTCGTTGCCGCGATGACACGCGCCTGAAAGGGAATCTCCGCGGCGCTGCCGACCGGCTTCACCTTCCGCTCCTGGAGCACACGAAGCAGCTTCACCTGCGTCGCGAGCGGCATCTCCCCGACCTCGTCCAACATGACGGTGCCGTCGCCTGCGGCCACCAGGAGGCCAGAGCGGTCGGTAGTTGCACCAGTAAATGCCCCCTTCACATGACCGAAGAGCTCGCTCTCCAGCGTCCCCTCGTTCAACGCCGCGCAGTTGAAGGGCAGGAAGGGACGCGCGGCTCGATTACCTCGCATATGGATGGCCCGCGCCACCAGTTCCTTCCCCGTCCCGCTCTCCCCCGTCACCAGCACCGTGCTGCGGCCAGAGGCGACCTTCTCCACCAAGGCCCAGACCGCCTGCATGCGCTCGCTCTGTCCCACCGCGCCATCCAGGCCGGGAAACAGCCGAGCCCTGAGCCCACTGTTCTCCTGACGAAGCGTCCGCTTCTCCAGCGCCTTCTGCACCAGGAGCCGCAACTCCTCGTTGTCGAAGGGCTTGCAGATGTAGTCGTACGCGCCTTCCCGCATCGCCTCGACCGCGGCCGCGGGCGTGCCATAGGCGGTGATGAGCACCACCTCGGGAGAAGCCGGCCGGGCCCGAGCCGCCCGCAGGACGTCGAGGCCACTGCCGGTGCCCAGCTTCAAGTCGGAGATGACCAGGTCCACCCCGTCCAGGGCCAGCACATCACATGCGGCCTTCACACCGGCCACGCTCGTCACCGAGTACCCCTCCCGCTGAAGCAATAGTTCGAGGTACTCACGCATGGACAGCTCGTCATCGACCACCAGGATGTGGCCGCGCGACCCCAGGTCCCCTCCCTGTGCGGATGTCACAGCGGCAACCCCACCACGAACTCGGTGCCCTCATCTCGGTTCGAGCGCACCCGGATGGAGCCGCCGTGAGCCCGGATGATGGAGTGCGCGGTGGACAACCCCAGCCCCGTGCCGCCATCGCGTGTGGTGAAGAACGGCTCGAACAAGTGCCCCATCATCTCCTCCGTGATGCTCCCCCCCGAGTCCCAGATGCGGATTCTCGCCTCATTCTCGCTCCGAGTCAGCGCGACCTTCACCTCACCGCGCGGGCCTGCGGCCAGGAACCCGTTGCGCACGAGGTTGATGAGCACCTGCCGCAGCTGATCCGGGTCAACCGAGACCGGGAGGGGCTCGGGCGCGGTGACTTCGACCCGCACGTCACGTGCCAGTGGGTCCACCCGGAGCATGTCCATGGTTTCCGTCACGAGCGAGGCAAGCGGAACCCTCCGCAAGCTGGGCACCGGGGGACGAGCAAAGCGCAGGAAATCCTCGACGAGCCGTGCCAGACGATCCGACTCGCGCATCAAGATGTTGGTGAGCTTCTGGGCCACGTCATCCCGTGCATCCTGGGCCAGCAACTGCGCCGAGCCGCGCATGGACGCCAGCGGGTTGCGCAGTTCGTGCGCCAGTTGCGCAGAGAGTGCGCCCAGGCTGGCGAGCCGATCGGCCCTCTTCAGGTCATCCTCCATCCGGCGGAGCTGGGTGAGGTCCTGGAAGACCATGAGCAAGGCCCCGGGCTCACCCTCCAGTGGCGTTACCGACAGCCCCAGGATGCGCCGTTTCGCGCCCTTTCCCACCACCAATTCACTGCGAGGAGATCGAGGCGCCAGGACCGAAACGCCAGGAAGAAGCGCTTCGACTTCGACGCCAGCGACCTGAGTGGGGTCGACCTGGAGGATTCCGCAACCGGCGGGATTGACATACGTCACGCGGCGCTGCGCATCACACGTCGCCAGCCCCGAGGGCATGGAGGAGAGAATCTGCTGTTGAAGCCGCCCCAACCGCTGGAGGTCCGCCTCGCGAGCCGACAGGGCGCCACCTGTCGCGGAGAGCTGACGTGAGAGATAGCCCGACAGTACAGCGATGAGGCCCAGGGCCAGGGAGTTGCTGCCCAGGACGAAGAGCACCCGCGTGGGCGGCATCAGCCCACCAGACTCGCCGTCCAGGAGTCGTGAGCCCATGACCAAGGCCCCGAAACACAGGGCAGACGCAGCAGCAGCCCAGAGCGCGCCTCGGCGGTCCAGGACGACCGACGCGCCGATGACGGCCAGGCTGTAGAGAAACGTCAGGGGCGAGTCCGAGCCACCGCTGAGGTACACGAGGCCGGTGGCGATGACGACGTCGCCCACGACCTGCACCCAGGCGTCCCCGAGCCCCCCCTGCCCCTTGCGCAGCCGCAGCCCCACCACCACCGTCGACACGTATGCGATGATGATGACCGCGAGCGACAGGGTGTCCGCGTGATTCAGCCCCTGGGAAGGATGAAGGAGAAGCCGCGCCAGGGTGATGACGAGCGAGAGGCTCGCGGCGACCGTGCGGAACAACACCAACCACACGAGCCGCGAACGAAAAGCGCCCCTCTCTGACGGGCGCGCTCCCACCGCTGCTGACCTACTGGATGGCGCCGGCAAGCGAGAAGATCGGCAGATACATGCCGATGAGGAAGCCACCGACCACGCCGCCGAGGAACACCATGAGGACCGGCTCAATCATCGCCGTGAGGCTGTTGATGGCCGCGTCCACTTCGTCATCGTAGAAGTCGGCGATCTTGTTGAGCATGGTGTCCATGGCACCCGTCGCCTCACCCACGCCGATCATCTGCACCACCATCGACGGGAACACCTTCGTCTCGGCCAGGGGGCCCGCGATGTTCTTGCCCTCGGCGATCTTCCCGCGGACGTAGATGATGGCGTCTTCCACCGTGCGGTTACCGGCCGTCTTCGCGGTGACGTCCAGCGCGTCCAGGATGGGCACGCCCGAGGAGATCATGGTGCCCAGCGTGCGGGTGAACCGGGCTACGGCCACCTTGCGGAGCACGGGGCCGAAGACGGGCATGAAGAGGAACACCTTGTCCCAGAACTTCCGGCCACGCGGCTGGCGGTAGCTCCACGTGAAGGACATCACCACCGCGGCAATCGAGCCAACGGCATGGAAGAAGTACTCTTGCGCTATGTGCGAGAAGTTCACGATCATCTGCGTCGGCCCCGGCAGCTCCGAGCCGAAGTCCGCGAACATCTTCTCGAAGACGGGCGTCACCTTCAGCAGCAGCACCGCCGTCACGCCGATGGCCACCAGGATGACGATGACCGGGTAGGTCATCGCGCTCTTGACCTTGGACTTGAGCTTCTCGTTCTTTTCCCGGTACGCCGCGAGCCGGTTGAGGATGGCGTCGAGGATACCGCCCACCTCACCTGCCGCGCAGAGCTGGACGTAGAGTTCGTCGAAGACCTTGGGGTGCTCCTTCAGCGCATCCGCGAAGGTGCTACCCTGCTCCACCTTACCCTTGATGGCGAACAACACCTTCTTGAAGGAAGGGTTGTCCATCTGGCTGGCCAGGATGTCGAGGCACTGCACCAGCGGAAGGCCGGCGTCGATCATCGTGGCGAACTGACGGGTGAAGACGAGGATGTCCTTGCCTTCGACGCCGCCCAGGCCGGGGATGGAGATGTCCCCGTCCAGCAGGCCCTTCCTGCGCACCTTGACGGGGTTCAGTCCGAGGGACTTGAGGCGCGCGTTGACGGCCTCGACGTCCATCGCCTCCATCTCACCCTTTTTCGACTCCCCGCTCTTGGTCTTCGCCTCCCAGAGGAACTGGGCGGTGACCTTCTTGGGAGTTGATGCCGACTTCACTGCTGGGGCTGCCATGAGCTGGACCTCCGCGGGTGCCGCGCCACTCTAACCGCTGAATTCCGAATCCCGGAACTAACGACCACCCGCTCCCCCGCCTGGTCGCTGCATCCCGGGCAGGGTCCCGCCGCCCGTGGCCAGGATGTTGCGCAGTTCATCAGGATCAGTAGAGCGCCCGAAGGCCTCGTCCTGGGTGATGAGCCGCCGCAGCAGCAGCGCCGCCAGGGCCTGGTTGAAGGTCTGCATGCCGAACTTCGCCTGGCCGACCTGCATGGACGAGTAGATCTGGTGGACCTTGTCCTCTCGAATGAGGTTCCGGATTGCGGGGTTGGGCACCATCACCTCCAGCGCCAGGATACGACCGGGGCCGCCCGCCTTCGCCACCAGCGCCTGGCTCATCACGCCTTCCAGCACAAAGGACATCTGCGCGCGGACCTGCGGCTGCTGGTACGGCGGGAACACGTCCAGCACGCGGTTGATGGTCTGCACCGCGCTATTGGTGTGTAGCGTCGCGTAGCAGATGTGACCCGTCTCAGCGATGGTGAGCGCCGCTTCGATGGTCTCCAGGTCGCGGAGCTCACCGACGAGCACGATGTCCGGGTCCTGTCGGAGGATGTACTTGAGGGCCGTCTTGAAGTTCCGCGTGTCCGCGCCCACCTCGCGCTGATTCACGAGGCAGTTCTTGTGCGGGTGCAGATACTCGATGGGGTCCTCGATGGTCATGATGTGCTCATGACGCTCGGTGTTGATCTTGTCGATCATCGAGGCCAGTGTGGTGGACTTGCCCGAGCCCGTAGGGCCCGTCACCAGGATGAGCCCGCGCGACTTCTTCACCAGCTCCGCCACCACCGGCGGCAGCCCCAGCTCCTGGAACGTCAAAATCTTGAAGGGAATGGTCCGGAACGCCGCGGCGACCGCGCCACGCTGCATGAAGATGTTGGCGCGGAAGCGCGACAGGCCCTTCACGCCGAAGGACAGGTCCAGCTCGTTGTCCTCCTCGAACTTGTGCTTCTGGGCGTCCGTGAGGATGGAGTAGCAGAGCTGCTTCGTCTCCACCGGAGTCAGCGGCGCCGTCTTCAAGGGAACGAGCTCGCCGTCGACGCGAAGCTGCGGCGGAGAGCCGGTGGTGACGTGGAGGTCGGAAGCGCCCTTCTCGACCATCGCCTTGAGGAGCTGGTGCAGGTTGGCCACGGGGGGATGTCCTTCGGGGGGAGTGCGGTGGGGGAGGTTGACTAGAAGCGGTCCGGGGCGGTGTTTCCCACCACCTCTTCCAACGTGGTGGCGCCGTCCATCATCTTGCGAAGACCGCTCATGCGCAGGCTGCTCATGCCCAGGCGGATGGCCTCCTGCTTCAGCTCCGCGGCGGAGGCGCCGTTGATGACCAGTTCCTTAAGGCCGTCCCAGAAGGGCATGACCTCGTAGATGGCCACGCGGCCGCGGTAGCCACGGTCGTTGCAGTCGCGGCAGCCGACCTTCTCGTACATCGTGAAGGTGCCAATCTTGTCCGGCGGAACACCAGCGTCGATGAGCGCCTGCTCGTCCACGTTCTCCGCCGGCTTCTTGCAGGCCGGGCACAGACGGCGCGCCAGACGCTGGGCGAGGATGAGGTTCAGCGAGGCCGTCACGAGGAACGGCTCGATGCCCATGTTGAGCAGACGGCTCACCGTGCCCGGGGCGTCGTTGGTGTGCAGCGTGGAGAGCACCAGGTGGCCCGTGAGCGCCGCCTTCACGCCGATTTCCGCCGTCTCGAAGTCGCGGATCTCACCAATCATGATGATGTCCGGATCCTGGCGGAGGAAGGAGCGCAGCGCCGCGGCGAAGTTCAGGCCGATGTCGTCATGCATCTGCACCTGATTGATGCCGGCGAAGTTGAACTCGACCGGGTCCTCCGCGGTGCAGATGTTGGTGTCCAGGCCGTTGAGGCTGGAGAGCGCCGAGTACAGCGTCGTCGTCTTGCCCGAGCCCGTGGGGCCCGTCACCAGCACCATGCCGTAGGGCCGGTCGATGGCCTCCTTGAACCAGGCCAGCGGCTGCGCGTCGAAGCCCAGCTTCGTCATGTCGAGCTGGAGGTTGCTCTTGTCGAGCAGACGCATCACGACCTTCTCGCCGAAGAGCGTGGGACACACGCTCACGCGGAAGTCCATCTCCTTGCCGCCGCCCATCTTGATCTTGATGCGGCCGTCCTGCGGCAGGCGCCGCTCGGAGATGTCCAGCGAGGCCATGATCTTCAAACGCGAGGTGATCGCGTTGCGCAGCTTCATCGGCGGGCGCATCACCTCGTACATCACACCGTCGATGCGGAAGCGGACGCGGAAGTCCTTCTCGTAGGGCTCGACGTGGATATCGGACGCGCGCTTCTTGATGGCGTCCATGAGGATGAGGTTCACCAGCTTGACCACGGGCGCGTCGTCCGCGGCCTTGGCCATCTCATCGATGTTCTCCGTCTCTTCCTTGGTGACCTCGATGTCGTCACCGACGTCGCCGACGATGTCCTCCAGCGACGGGCCCTTCTCCGCGTAGTAGCGCTCGATGGCCTCGCGGATGGAGACCTCGGAGGCGACCACCGTCTCGATGTTGTAGCCGGTGAGGAACTTCAGGTCGTCCACCGCGAAGATGTTGGACGGGTCGCACATGGCCACGATGAGCGACGGGCCCGCGCGGTTGACGGGCACCACCAGGTGCTTCTCCGCCACTTCCTTCGGCACCAGCTTGATGATGTCCGGCTCGACGTCGAAGTCCTTCAGGTTGATGGCCGGCACGCCATATTGCTTGGAGAGGAAGTCGGTCAGCTTCGACTCCTCGATGGCGCCCGTCTTGACGAGCGCGGTGCCGATGCGCGTGCCGTTCTTCTGCTGCTCTTCCTGGGCCTTGCGCAGCTGCTGCACGGAGATGAGGTTCTCGCGAACCAGCAGTTCACCGAGTCGACCGGACATTCGTTGATGCCTCTTCCTTGAAGAAGAAAGAAGCGGGCGGGGGCCCGCCTCCGAGCTCAAAGACGCTGGAGCGGTGCCCGGGTGTTCCACACCCCATGGCACGGTTCCTGATTGCGAATTAGAGGGGAGCCGCGCGCGCGCGTCAAGGCGCCCTCGCCTGCTCCCCTGCTGTCACAAACCGTTGAACGGACACGGGAAAATTGCTCAGCTCTCCTCGCGCGCAATCACGGCGCGCGCGGCCTCCACGTCACGCTTGATCTGCCCCGTCAGCTCCACCACCGAACCGAAACGCTGCTCGGGGCGCAGGCGGTCGAGGAACTGCACGCGCAGCTCCTTGCCGTACAGGTCACCGGTGAAGTCGAGCAGGTGCGCTTCGATCGTCACCTCCGTGCCGCCAAAGGTAGGCTTCACACCGATGTTCGCCGCACCGCCATGCCAGGTGCCCTTTGACTCGCCCGGCAGGTGGACGCGGATGGCATAGACACCCGGTGCGGGGCGCAGCTCGTTCTGCGTGTCCACGTTCGCGGTGGGAAAGCCGATGCCCCGCCCCCGCCCCGCGCCCGTCACCACCGTGCCGTCCAGGTCGAAGGGACGGCCCAGCAGCCGCCGCGCCGCGGACACGCGCCCCTCCAGGATGTACTCGCGAACGCGCGATGACGACGCCACCACGCCATCCACCGTGACGGGCGGAACCACGTGCACCGTGGCTCCACGCCGGGCCGCGGCCTCGCGCAGCGTCTCCGCGGTGCCACGCCGGGCCGAGCCGTAGGTGAAGTCGCTGCCCACCACGACGTGCGCGACGCCGAGCGCGTCGAAGAGCGCCGCCTCGAAGTCCGCGGGCGGCGTGCGCGCGTATTCGCGCGAGAAGGGTTGCACCACCGCGGCGTCCAGCCCGAGCTCCTCGAACAGCTCCAGCTTGCGCGGCAGCAGGGTGATGAGCTTCGGCGCCAGCTCCGGCTGGAGCACCTTGCCTGGATGAGGATTGAAGGTGAAGGCGGCGGCCCGCCCGTGGCGGCGCGCCTCCGCGAAGAGGGCCTGATGGCCCACGTGCACACCGTCGAAGTTGCCCAGCGCGAGTGCCTGTCCGGCCAGCGCCCGGCCCGCGTCCGCCACCGCAGGGAAGACCTTCATGGGCTCCCGTATACTCCAGGCCTCGCGTTTTTCCCTGGCCAAACCCGTCGTCGCCGTGGTTGGTGGCGCCCGCCCATGTCCCGTCCTCGCCTGCTCCCCGAGCCCGTCGGCCTCAAGTTCGTCACCCAGGAGACCCCGCCGGACTGGGACGCCGAATTCGGCTTCAGCGGACCGCTCGAGCTGGAAATCGGCTCCGGCGCGGGCGGCCACGCCCTGGAGTACTGCCGCCGCCACCCCGAGGTGCGCTTCGTCGCCTTCGAGTGGCGCAAGAAGTACGCGCGCGACACCCAGGACCGCGCGGACAAGGCGGGCCTGCGCAACCTGCGCGTCATCGAATCCGATGCCCGCTTCATCGTGCCCCGCATCTTCGCGCCCGATTCGCTCGCCGCCATCCACCTCCAGTTCCCCGACCCCTGGTGGAAGCGCTCCCACGCCAAGCGCGCCGTGATTCAGCCCGCCTTCGCCGAGCTGCTGTACGGCAAGCTCGCACCGGGTGGACTCTTCGACATGCGCACCGACGTCCAGGACCGCGGCGTGACGATGCTCGCCATCCTGGAATCCGCTGGTTTCAAGAACCCCCTGGGTTCAGGTGTTTTCCATCCCTATGACCCGGAGGAAGTGCCCTCCACGCGTGAGCGCCGCTACCTGGCCAGCGGGGAGCCCGTGTATCGGGCGCGGCTACTGAAGCCTGCCTGACGTCGCGCCACGGGCGCGCGCCGAGCCTCTTGCATCCCCGGTGCGGGCAGTGAGAATTGCGGGCAACCCCGCACCGCACGCGGGACGATTGCACCGGGGGCGAGACATTCATGGCGGATGGCGAACGGAAGAGGACGTTGGAGGTCGCCCGCCGTGCCCCCCCCGCAGGGGAACTCAGTGGCCGCACGGTGCTCCTCGTGGACGATGACCCGGTGCATATCCGGCACGTGCGCGACGGACTGGCCCCTCACGGTTACGTCTTCGCCGAGGCCCATGACGGCGCCCAGGCGCTGTCCGCCATCCGGGAGTCCCGCCCCGACCTCATCCTCATGGACGTGGAGATGCCGGGACTGGGTGGCGTGGAGGTGTGCCGCATCATCAAGGCGAACGCGGGCGAGGACGGCTTCGGCTTCATCCCCGTGATTCTCATGACGGCCCGGCAGGCCGCGGGAAAGGTGGAGGGACTGGAGCTGGGGGCGGATGACTATCTGGTGAAGCCCTTCGACATGCTCGAGCTGTCAGCCCGCGTGAAGTCCATGCTGCGGCTGAAGGCGTTGCAGGACGCGCTGGTGGAGAAGAACCGGGAGCTGGACCGCGCCAACAAGGAGCTGGCGGCGCGGCGCGAAGAGCTGCTGGCGCTCACCCGCACGGATGCACTCACCGGCCTGTCGAACCGGCGCGCCTTTGAAGAGCGGCTGAACGACGAGTTCGCCCGCTCGCGGCGTTATGGAGCGCCCCTGTCCCTGGTGATGCTGGACATCGACCACTTCAAGCGCATCAACGACAGCTTCGGGCACCCCTTCGGGGACCACGTGCTGAAGGCCGTGGCCCAGACGGCGCGGGCGCGGCTGCGGGAAGTGGACCTGCTGGCGCGTTACGGCGGCGAGGAGTTCATCGCCCTGCTCCCGGAGACAGGCCCCGCGGACGCGCTCCGGGTCTGCGAGCGGGTGCGCGACGCCATCGCCGCCCTGGAGCTGGAGCATGTGGGCGGGAGTGGCAAGCCGCAGTGCGTGCGGCTGACCGCGTCATTGGGCGTGGCCACGGTGCCGTCGAGCGACCTCCCGAGCGCGGAGGCGCTGCTGCGGGCTGCCGACGCCAGCCTCTATGCGGCCAAGGGAGCAGGCCGCAATCGCGTCCATCAGCACGCCGCGTGACATGTCCGAACCTCGGGCTTTCCCCCGGCGGCGCTTTGACCTAAACCCCTGTCCCCATGCGTCTCTCCGCGACGATGCCCTGGCTGGTAGCGCTGGTCCTGCTGCTCGGCCTGGGTGGCTGCAACCGGCCGCGCTTCGGCACCCCGCAGGACGCCTACACGTCCTTCCACCGGCTGGTGAAGCGAGGGGAGCTGCAGCAGGCGTGGGGCGCGCTGTCCAAGCCCACCCAGGACGCGCTGGCGCAGCGTGCACAGGTGGTGGGAGAGGCCTCCGGGGGTGAAGAAAAACCGGAGCCCATGGCCCTCTTCTTCGCGAATGTCCCTCCGCCTCCGGATGTTACGGAGGTCTCGCTGGTCCGGGAGGAGGGAGACGTCGCGACAGTGCTCGTGCGCGCGGGAGAAAGCTCCCACGAGGTCCGGATGGTCCGTGAGCCGTCCGGGTGGAAGGTCGACCTTTCAGCATCCCTCCAGCCGTGAAGCCGGGCATGCCCGGAAAACTCGCATCAGGTAACGTACGACTGTGAACGACAGGAAGACACGGCGGGTGATTCCCGCGGTCGAAGTCATCCGGCGCCCGGCAACGACGCCCGGCACTGCCGCTCCGGCGCCTACGCCGCGCCCCACGCCTACCCCGCGCCCCACGGGCGTGGCGCCCACGCCCCGGCCCACTGCTGGCTCGGCGCCCCTGCCGACGCCTCGCCCCGTGCCCACGGGTAC
>NZ_JAAEAH010000058.1 GCF_010998615.1 Myxococcus sp. CA023
CCCAGCGCCTGGCCCCCCGGCCAGGCCCCCCGTGCTTCGAGCCCCGCTCCGTGCTGGAGCGTGATGTCCTGTCCTATTGCGTGTGGCGTGCCACACACGGGGCCCGGTGGGCCCACCTGAACGTCCCAAGTCTTTTCAGTGGGTTATGGATTCGGGTGCCTTTTCACGGGGCTGTGCGGGGTGGTGACAACTGTCATCACCGGTGACAACCGTCATCACCGGGACAGCCCCCAGGTGGTGACTCTTGTCACCGGCGGCCCATCCCGGGCGGAGCGCGTGGCACCTTGGCAACGGTGGGGCGGGGCTTCCCGCGCGCGGGCCTACAGCCCTCCGCGCAGCTCCAACTCGCTCCACAGCGCGCCGTCGCGCTCCCGTAGCAGGAAGACGAGGCGCCCCTGGTGGAAGCCTCGCACCGGCGCCACCGGGTCCGGGAAGCCGGGGGGCAGCGCCCAATCCGCCGGCTGGAGGCCGCTCGCGGGGACGGGGCGCTCGCGGCGCAGCTCGCCCACCTCCGCGTCCGTGAGCGTCCGCACGCGGGCCCAGGGCAACAGATCGCGTCCGTGCAGCCACACCCGTTGCCCCAGCCCCGGGTCCTCCCACGGGCCAATCGCCGTGCGCCGCAGGGTGGACAGGTGCGCCCCACAGCCCAGCACGCGCCCCACGTCGCGGGCCAGCGAGCGCACGTAGTAGCCCCCACGGCAGCTCAGCCACAGGCGGCTGGCGCGCGGCAGGTCATGGGACAGCCAGCGCGCGGCGTGCAGGTACACGCGCGAGGGCGGCAGTTCCACGACTTCTCCCCGGTGCGCCTTCCGGTAGGCGGGCTCGCCCCCCACCTTCTTCGCGCTGGTAGCCGGAGGCACCTGTTCCCGCCAGCCCACGAAGGACGCCAGCGCCGCGTCCAGGCCTTCCGGCGTCAGCGCCCCCGTGTCTCCCTGGAAGACGGGCCGGCCGTGCAGGTCCCCCGTGTCCGTCTCCGTGCCCCAGACGACCTCCGCCTCGTAGACCTTGGGCACGGCGTGCAGCAGCTCGAACAGGCGCGGCGCCTGCCCCACCAGCACCAGCAGCAACCCTTCCGCGAAGGGGTCCAGCGTCCCTCCGTGGCACACCGGTATCCGCTTGCCCGGCTGCGCGGCCTTCGCCTCCTCCATGAACCGCTGCACCACCGAGAAGCTCGTGGCGCCCACCGGCTTGTGGACCCGGTAGATGCCCGGACTCAGTTTCCCTCCCACCGCGACCCTCCTGTGGCCTCCCACCCTACCTTGGCCGCGTGAGCGGTGGCGAAAGGTGGCACCCCCGCCGCGTCCGCAATGAAAGACAATTCATGCCGTGCGCCGGGGCGCCGCGCGCCCGCAAGGTCAGGACCATTTCCCGCCCAAAAAACAAGCAACCGCTGCATTGCCCGGCCTTTGGCATTCATCTGGCAATCATCTCGAATCGGGAACGCCATGACGGGCGTATGCCTGCGTGCAGGTGCAGGACGGCCATCCCCGCCGTGCCTCGCATTGCCCCATGAGGTTTCGACATGACGTCCCCGCTTCGCTCGGGCCGGGCCTTACTGTCCGCCCTGACCCTGCTGCTGTCCGCCACCACGGGCTGTGATGACGACCCGCCGCCGCCCGTACCCGACGCGGGGCAGCAGCCCACGGACTCCGGCACGGACGCGGGTTCCGAGGACGCGGGCACCGAGGACGCCGGGACGGACGCGGGTCCCGAGGCGCCCTGGGATGGGAGTTACACCGTGCTGGACGACCCGGGTGACTGGATTGACCGGGGCGCGTTCTCCGCGTGCCGTTTCACCGCCACCAACCCCACCCTCGAGGAATGCGCGGACCCGGCGAACTTCGACCTGTCGTCCTGCAACCCCGACCAGCTCGCCGCGGTGGAGCCACACGGCATCTACGTGGGCGACGGGCGGGGAGCGCGGCCGCTGGCGGATGGCGGCACGTCCGTCACACCGGGCAGCGCCGGCTTCCGGCTCTTCTCGGACGGGGGCACCGATACGCTCCTGAGCATGCCCCTCACCACGCGGATGACGGACGGCGGCATGTTCTTCCTCTCCGCCCGGCAGACGCACCCCGTCCTCGGAGAGCGGGTCTACTCCGTGGCCGGCTGCGAGACGCCCCAGCCCGGCTTCATCACCGGCTGCTACGTCAGCTGCCGGCAGACGCCCCAGCGCTCCACCTGGACCCCGGGGACCTTCGAGGCCGAGCGGGCGGAGCGGAGCGGTGAAGCCGAGGCCTCCGGTGGGCTGCAACTCGTCTCCGAGTCCTTCGTGGAGCTGGGCACGCCGGCGGATGTCTACGTCACCCGCGGCCATGCCTACGTGGTGTCCTTCAACCTGTACGGCCGCTTCGGCGGGCTCACCGTCTTCGACGTGAGCGACCCGGCGCACCCCTTCTTCAAGACCTCCATCAGCCTACCGGGTGACTCGTTCTGGAACGGCGTGTGGGCCAAGGGCGACGCGCTGTACATCGCGAGCTCCATCACCGGCGTCTCCGTCTTCGACATCTCCGACCCGGGGGCGCCGGAGTTCGTCATGAGCCTGCCTGGCAACGGCCGCGCCAACGTGCACACCGTCCTGGTGGATGGGGACCGGCTGTATGCGTCCGACATCACCGACTCCGTGGGCAACACCCGGGTCTACGACGTCAGCACACCGCTGGCGCCCGTCCTGCGGCAGGTCATCACCCTGCCCGAGATGTACTCCTCGGGCGGGCCGCATGACGTCTTCGCGTACGAGGGCCGCCTCTACATCAGCAACGCCTCCGGCGGTTACTCCATCGTGGACGTCAGCGACCTGGAGAACGTGCAGCACCTGGGGCAATACTTCTATCCGGGGTTCGGTGGCTTCGCGCACCACAGCGCGGTGGGCACCTTCGCGGGCCGCACCATCGCCTTCGAGGGCGGCGAGTTCCCGGGTTCACACCTGCGCGTCCTGGAGGTCTCCGACCCAGCGAACATCGTGAAGATTGGCGAGTTCCGCATGCGATACACCACGTCCATCCACAACATGATTCTCAAGGGCCACCGGCTGTACGTCGCCTGGTACCACGAGGGCCTGCGGGTGCTGGACGTGGCCAATCCCACCCAGCCCCGGCAGGTGGCGCACTTCAACACGTATCGGGAGCGCGACCCGAATCGCAGTGACGGCGCCTTCGAGGGCGCCATCGGCATCCGCGTGCCCGGGGATGGGTACGTCTACGTCGTCGACACCTCGCGCGGACTGCTCATCTTCAACGAGCCGTGAGCCATCCGGGGGCGCCACTTCGCGGCGCTCGCGATGACCTCCATGCTGAACACAGGGCGTCCGCGAAACGATGCGGGCGCCCATCATCCAGAGGCTGCACCTCATGTCTGTTCGTGCCTTGCTCCCGTTGCTGGCGCTCGTTTGCTCCGTGTCGTTGTCCGCCTGCTCCTCGTCGGAGCCCTCGCCCTCCACGCCGCCTCCCGAGCCACCGGCGTATAACGGCCCCTGGGAGGTGCTTCCGGAGCTGGGGGAATGGGTGGACCCCGGGGCCTTCGAGTCTTGTCCCGCGCAGACGTCCCAGGCGGCGTGCAACGCGCCGGAGACACTGGTGATGCCAGACTGTGACTTCGGCTCGCTCGCGGGCCTGGAGCGGCAGGGCGCCATCTACCGCGCGGAAATCCGGTACGAGACCCAGGTGCAGCCCGGCACCGTGCAAGTCTTCCCGGAGAACGGTGGTTTCCAGTTCGATGCCTCGGGCCAGCCCATGTCCGTCATGGGGCGCAAGCCCCATGCAGCCACCATGAATGGCGAGCGGTTCTTCATGTCCTCCGGACCCACGAGCCAAACCAGGCTCCAAGACCGCTACACGTTCATCGGCTGTCACGCCCAGGGTCCACGGAGCCTCACCGGCTGCGTTCTCTGGTGCCGAGACAGCATCCTGCGCCATAGCGGTAGCTTCCGCGCCGAGCGCATGACGTGGCGAGAGGGCGAGCCCGAGTCCGCCAACCTCCAGCTCCTGTCCGAAATGCGCGTGGGCCTGGACACGCCTGTGGACGTGTATGTCACCCATGGCCACGCCTATGTCGTGGGCATCGACCGGCGAGGAGTCGGCGGCGGCCTCGTCGTCTTCAACGTGAGCAATCCCTACATTCCCGTCCAGCAGACGGTCATCCGATTCGGCCATAACGACTACTGGAATGCCGTGTGGGCTCGAGACAATGCGCTCTACGTCGGCAGCGCTCGCGACGGCCTGCTCGTGTTCGACCTGGCTGACCCGCGGGTGCCCGCCTTCGTGCGCAACCACCCCAGCGGTGGCGGCCCAGTCGACGTGCACACCCTCTTCGTGGACGGAAATCGGCTCTATGCCATGTCGCCATCCCACAAGCAGACGATCATCTTCGACATCACCCAACCGCTGGAGCCTCAGCTCCTCACCCGCTTCACGTATCCCAGAAGTACGGGCTATCCGCATGACGCCTTCGCGTATGAGGGGCGCCTCTACATCAACCACCTCGACGATGGCTTCCTCATCGCAGGACTGGACGACGAGACACCGGAGTTGCTCGGCCGCTACACCTATCCCCATGCCTTCAGCCACGCCAACGCGGTGGGTACCTTCAATGGCCGCACCGTGGCCTTCGAGGGCGGCGAGACGATGGGCTCCCATATCCGCGTGCTGGACGTCACCGACCCGGCGAATATCGTGAAGATTGGTGAGTACCGCCTGCGCGGCCTCACCTCCGTCCACAACATGCTGCTGGTGGGCACGCGGCTGTACGTCGCGTACTACCATGAGGGTGTGCGCGTATTGGACGTGTCCAATCCCTCGCAGCCTCGCGAGATCGCGCACTACAACACCTTCCGCGAGTCAGACCCGAACCGGACAGACAAGCTGACCGACGGCGCCATCGGCATCCGCGTGCCGGGGGACGGCCGCATCTACGTCGTGGACACGTCGCGCGGGCTGCTCATCTTCAACGAGCCGTAGCCCTGGGGCTCAGGCCTCGATGCGGTTGCGGCCGTTCTCCTTCGCGCGCAAGAGCCGCGCGTCCGCGGTCCGCAGCAGCGACTCCACCGTGTCGCCGTCCCCTGGCGACACCGCGATGCCCGCGCTGAAGGTGACGTGGAAGGGCTCGCCGGTGTCGCCGTCGAAGGTCATGTCCGACAGCTCCGCCGCGGTGCGGGCGAGGATTTCCGAGGCGCTGCCCGCGCCCTCACCCAAAAGCCCCACCACGAACTCCTCGCCGCCCCAGCGGCCGCGCACGTCCTCGCGGCGGAAGCGCGCGCCCAGCAGCCGGCCCAACCACATCAACACGCGGTCTCCCGCCAAGTGGCCGTAGCGGTCATTCACCTGCTTGAAGTGGTCCACGTCCAGGAAGCACAAGGCCAGCGGCTTTCCCTGGCGCCGTGACTCGGCCAGCCGGGCGCGGAGCCCGTCCAGGAAGGGCCGGCGCAGCAGCAGGCCCGTCAGTCCATCCCGCTCCGCCCGCTCGCGAGACAGGCGCGTGCGCTCCAACCGGGCCTGCACGCGCGCTCGCAGCTCCTCGCGCAGCACCGGCTTGGAGAGGTAGTCATCCGCCCCCGCCTGGAAGGCCGCCAGCCGGAACTCCAGCCCCAGGTGCGCGGTAATCAGCAGCACCGGCAACTCCTGCCACTCCGGCGTGGAGCGCAGAATCCGGCACAGGTCGAAGCCGCTGGGCCCCGGCATCTGCACGTCCAGCAGCAACAGGTCCGGCCGGTGCTGCGCCAGCGCCTCCATCAACCCGTGCGCGTCATTCAGCCCCACCACCTCAATCTGGTCGCTGGCGAGGGCCTGCGTCAGCGCGGCGATGGCGTCCGGGTCGTCATCCACCACCATCACCCGCGCGCGCTCCGGGCGGCGCGCCGCCACCATGCGCTCGGCCGCGGCGGAGAAGTCCCGCGCGGTGAAGGGCCGTGGAAGGAAGAGGGACGCCCCCGCGTGCGCCGCCGCCACCCGTTCCTCCAGCACATCCCGGGCACCCGTGACGGCCAGCGGCAGCACGGGCAGGCTCTCCTCCGCACGCAGCGCATGCGCCACGGCCAGGCCGCCCAGTGGACCGCCCAGGTCCAGGTGGACCAGCACGCCATCCACCCACTGCCGCCGCGCCACCTCACACGCCGCGTCCGCCGTGCGCGCCGTCACCACGCCCACGCCCACCTGCCGACCCATGCGCTCCGCGTCGGCCAACAGCTTCGCGTCCTCGTCCACCACCAGCAGCACACCTTCAGAGGATTGCGGCGGCGCGGCGGCGGGCTTCACCGGAACGGAGGCCGCGGCGGCCAACGTGCGGAAGGCAGCGTCCAGCGCCGCCACATCCACGGGCGCACCGGCCCGGGCCGGCAGCAGCACCGCCTCCAACTGGCCCGCCCGGATGCTCACCTCCGCGAAGCCGTAGCTGCCCGCGGTGCCGTGCAACTTGTGGACAACCGTGTAGGCCTCCTCCAGCGCCGCCGCGTCACCACCACGCCCGCGGACGAGCAGCGCCTCCAGCGCCGCCACCTTCTCCTTCAGCCGGGTGCCGTACTCCGCGTTGAGCGCCGCGAGGCTGGCGGCCAGGTCGTCCACCTCCACGTCCACTTCCTCCGCCTCCTCCAGCGCCTCGGGCGGTGGCGGTGGCGGCAGGGCCGGCGCGGGGAAGAGCTGGTTCACCCAGACGAGCAGCTCCTCCGGCTTGTAGGGCTTGTGGATGATGCGCACCACGCCCAACTGCCGCGTGAGCAGCTCGTGGCTCTTCAAGTCCTTCCAGAAGGCCGAGGCGAAGAGGATGGGCAGCTTGGGCTGCGTCTTGCGCAGCTCGCGAATGAAGTCCGCGCCCGTCATCCCCGGCAGCAGACCGTCCACGATGGCGGCGTCCACCGGCACGCGCGCGAGCACGGCCTGCGCCTCCGCCGCGCTGCGCGCGGGCTCCACGCGGTAGCCCTTCTCACGCAAGAAGGTGCCCACCAGGGACTGCAAATCCTTGTCGTCCTCCAGGAACAGGAGCGTCCTGCTGCTCATGAGGGGTGTGCCTTTCTCGCCAGCAGGCCGTTGAGGAGGTCACGCACGGAGGAGACCAGCTCCTCTTCCGAGGCGCGCGACTTGGTGAAGTGCCGGGTGATGCCCAGGGTGAGCTGCCGCTCATCCATGCGCGTCAAATCCCGGCCCGTGAAGACGATGAGCGGCGTGGCGCGGCCCTTGCCCTGACGGAGGATGTCGACGACCTCGAAGCCGTCCAGGCGCGGCAGGCCGACGTCCAGGACGATGAGGTCTGGTGTCGTCTCGCGCGCGAGCTCCACCGCGCTCTCGCCGTCCGCCGCCTCGAAGACCTGCACGCCCAGCCGCTCCATCTGCGCGCACAGCGTGCGCCGGGTGCTGGCGTCGTCATCCACCACCAGCACGCGCGCCTGGCCCGGCTGCCGTGTGGCATAGCGCAGCGACTTGAGCAGCCGAGACTCTTCCAAGGGCCGGGGCATCCAGTCCACCCAGTGCGGAACGCCCTCCGCGTCCTCCGAGCGGCCGGACAGCGCCAACACGGGCAACTCGTGCGTGCGCGGCTGTTCGCGCAGGCGCCGCACCCAGTCCAGCGCGTGCCCTTCCGGAAGCCGCATGTCCACCACCAGCGCGTCCGGCAGGGCCGTGTCCAGATGCTTCGCCGCCTCGATGAGGCTGGTGGCGCGCACCACGCGGTAGCCTTCGTGCGCGAGGAGCCCGCCCAGCAGCGACGCCAGCTCCGCGTCCGCGGTGGTCACCAGCACCTCATGGCGGGACGCGTCCTCGGGGATGACGGGCGGCGGCGTGACGGACGCGGGCCGGGCCGACTCCAGCGTGAAGGTGAAGGTAGAGCCCCGGCCCTCCTCGCTCTCCACGGTGATGCGGCTGCCGTGCTGCTCCACGATGGCCTGCGAGATGGCCAGCCCCAGCCCCGTGCCCCCCTTGGAGCGCGTGTCCGAACTGTCCAGTTGCTGGAAGCGGCCGAAGAGGCGCGCACGCTGCTCCTGGGAGATGCCGGGGCCCTGGTCCACCACACTGAAACGCACCCGCCCGTCCGCCTCTTCCCCCACGCGCACCGTCACCCCCGCGCCCTGCGGGGAGAACTTCACCGCGTTGGACACCAGGTTGGTGAGCACCTGCACCAACCGGTCCCGGTCCGCCTTCACCTGCGGCGTGCCCGTCACCTCGGCCTGGAGCGAGACACCCGCGCCGTCCGCCATGCCCCGGACGCCCGCGAAGGTGGACTCCACCAAATCCGCGCATTCCGGCGTGGAGACCTTCAGCTCCAGCTTGCCCGCCTCCATCTTCTCCAGGTCGAGGATGTCGTTGATGAGGCGGATGAGGCGTTCGGTGTTGGTGCGGGCGATGCGCACCATGTCCAGCGCCTGGGGCGGAATGTCGCCCACGATGCCACCCTCCAGCAGGCCCAGGGAGCCGCGGATGGAGGTGAGCGGCGTGCGCAGCTCATGGCTGACGGTGGAGATGAACTCGTTCTTCATCCGCTCCACCGCCTTGCGCTCGGTGATGTCGCGCACGAAGACGGTGTAGCGAGGCGGACCTTCTCCGGGCACGCGGACGATGGTCAGCTCCGCGGGGAAGGTGCTGCCATCCCTGCGCAGGCACGGGGACTCCAACCGCGTGGCCTGCCCCGACGCGGTGTACCGCCCCGCGGCCAGCACCTTCTGGCGGGCACCGTCCGGCAGCTCCGCCGGAAGCGCCACGGAGAGGAAGTCGCGGCCCACCACGTCCGCGGCGACCACCTGGAAGGTCTTCTGCGCCGAGGGGTTCAGCTCCAGCAAGTCCCCGCCGCCATCCAGCAGCAGGATGCCGTCCGGAGAGGCCTCCAGAATCGCGGCCTTGCGTGCCTCGCTGGCGCGCAGCCCGTCGTTGGCGGCGGACAAGGCCTTGGTGCGCTCCTCCACCCGCCGCTCCAAATCCGTGTTGAGCGCGGCCAGGTCGGCGGTGGCCCGCGACAGCCGCACCATCACCACCAGCACGTAGGCCACCAGCGCCAGGGAGACGATGAAGAAGATGATGCGCGAGCGTTCGTTGCGCGCCTGCGTGCGCTCGTAGAGCTCCAGGTACGTGTTGATGAGGCGCTCCGCCCGCGTGCTGGCGGTGCCCTCCAACAGGGCCTGGACGGCCGCGTCCGCCTCTTCCTTCTCCCCCCGCGCGTCCGCGGCGCGGGCTCGCTTCAGCAGCGCGGCGCTCTCCTCCAGCGCGCTGACGAACAGGTCCAGCGCCGTGTTCATCGTGCGCCGGTCCATGGCGGACAGGAAGGAGGGGAACTGTCGCAGCGCGTCCGCGCGGGCCCGCAGCGCGGCGAAGTCCTCCGGGTCCGAGCCATGGAGCGTGCGCAGGCCCATGCGTTCGCGCAGCACGTCCATCTCCAAATCACCGCTGGCCACGCGCAGGTGCCGCAGCGCGCTGCGGTAGCGGTCATTGTCGGAGGTGGCCCACGGACGGCCCATGGCGAACAGGCCGCACAAGAGCAGCAGCGCGCCCGCCGCCAACACGCCCGAGCGACGGGAGAGGCGAAGCCCCTGGCTCACCCTGGCACCAGCTTGCGAATCTCCTGGGGCAACGTCATCGGGTCGAAGGGCTTCCCGATGACGCCCAGCGCGCCCAGCTCCAGGTAGCGGGCGACCTCCTGCTTCTGGATTTTCGCCGTCATGAAGATGATGGGCGTGTGCGCCGTGGACGCCTCGGCACGCAGCCGGCCGAAGGTGGTGGGCCCGTCCATGCCCGGCATCATCACGTCCAGCAAGATGAGGTCGGGCTTCTCCGTGCGGGCCTTCTCCAGGGCCTCCGCGCCAGACGCGGCGAGCACCGTCTGCCATCCCCCCACACGGCTGAGGCTGAGATTGCCGATGGTGCGGATGTCATCTTCATCGTCAACGAGCATCACCTTGCGAAGGGTCGTCATGGCTGAGGCCGGACTCTACCAGGGCGGCAGTGCCCGGAACGGGCGCAACAACGCCAGGGATTCGTACGCCTCGTGGAACGGTCCGTTACCGGCCACCCGAGGTGGGCCTGGACCCGTTCCTCGTGGCGGATGGAGGCGTGGTCCCCCACGCCGTGAGGGCGCTACGGCACGCCCGTGAGCACGCGCGCGTCGTACACCCGGATGAAGCCCCCGTCCTGGTCCCTGATGGCGCTGAAGCCACCGGTCACCACGACATGGCCCGCTGGGGTAAGCGCGAGGCCGCTGATACGGACCGGGCCTCCCGTCCCCGTGCTCCCCTCGACGTAGGTCACCGGGCCGAGCGCGCGGGTCGTGAGGTTCATCGCCGAGAACCAGCCCCGGCCAATCCCCGTTCCGCCCGCGAGGAGCTCATGCCCGCCGATGAGCAGCGTGCCGGAGGACGAGAAGGTTTTCAGAGTGACGACGCCCGGGACGTTGGAAATCACCTCGTTCCACTGCGTTACCCCGTTCGCGCCAATCCACCGGTGAGTGAAGCCCCCGGTGGGCCCCCCATTGGGGGCGAGGGTGCTCGCCGCGCCCTCGGCATTGACGGCGAAGAGGTTCCCGGAGTCCTGCGCCTCCCACCGGATGGCGCCCTCGGCGCTGTACTTCCGCAAGTAGGACTTCACGAACACCGACTGCCCGGACGTCGCGTCCCGGTTGTGCACGCTGCCGGCCAGATAGACCTCACCCTGCGAATTCACCGCCAGGCCAGAGGCGTAGTTGAACTGGCCCTCATTGAAGACCAGGCTCCAGCGCTCGGCCCCTTGCGACGAGAGGGCGATGAGCTTGAGCTGAGTCGCAAGCTCATGATTGCCCAGGTTCAACAGCACGTAGACGTGCCCGTTGGCGCTCACCGCGAGTTCGTGCCCACTGGGATTCTCAGCGGCCTCTGAAGAGGTCCACTGCGCATGCCCGCCCGTGCCGTACCGAGTCACCCGCCCGAAGGAGTCCACCACGTAGGCGTTGCTCGCGCCATCCAAGACCATCTTCACTCCGCCGCTCGCGGGGACCGACCAGCGCAACTGCCTGGTGCTGTTGAGCCGCGTCAACTGCCCGGCCTCCAGGACGACGATGTCGCCATCGGCCGAGGCCGCCACGCTCCGGGGATGGGAACTCACCCACGCCCCCCACCGCAGGAAGGACTCGAACGCCTCCAGGGAGACGAGCTTCGTCCCATTGATGACGAGCGAGCAGCCGCCACCCGCCACCACGGCGCAGTCCCCGCCCCAGGTCGGAATCCCCGCCGGCGCGGCCCGGAGGGTCACCTGCGCCTTGCGGACCGGTACCTTGCACGGCTCGCCGCAGGACCAGCCTTCCCCCTCGACCACCACGCGCTCTCCGCCACCGGGCAGGCGCCACACCTCCACATAGCCGACGCCCATGCCCTTGAGGACCGCGCTGTCCACGTCGGGAGCGCCCTCCACCTTGAGGCGGGCCTCGCTCGGCCCCGCCAGCCGGGGCGCGAACCGCACCCGCACCTCGCACTCCATGCCCGCGTCGAGGAAGCGCTCGCAGGTGTTGGCGACGATGGTGAACCCGCTGCCCTCCACCTTGACGGACACGGACTCCACCGCCGACGGAGATGCATTGCGCACGGTGAAGAGGTGCTCGGGGGAGGTCTGGCCCACATCCATCTCACCGAAGTCGACCGACTCCCGGTCGATGATGAGCACGGCCGGGGCCGGCTTCTGTTGTTCATCGTCGGAGTCGGAGCACGCGGCGAAAAGGACAGACGCGCTGAGCAGCAAGGAGAGCAAAGGCTTGCGAAGCATGGGCGGCCTTCTAGGTGAGCCCATGTCCGCGTGACAAGTGACTCCCCCTCGACCCACCTCGCGTCGAGCCCGCACGGACGGCACGCATGCGTCTGTCATTGGCCTGAGAGCAGGGATGCAGCCTGGCCCCGCCCCCTGGGCTCCATGGGCGCCGGGGACGAAGCGCCTGGGAACCAGCGCGCCTTGGCGAGTCCGGCGCGGAAGGCGGGCGGACGGACGGGCGGACGTAGCGGCTCCCCAGGAAGGCGTTCGACCGTGAGCCGCCAGGAAGACGCCTGTTCGTTGACCCCTGGCGGCTCCAGAATCTTTGTGACGCGGCGGACTCATCCGCGCTGTTGACTCAATCCGCCCGAGCCGGGGTACGGAGGAGACACATTTGGGTGGGGCTGAGACAGCCGGAGACGCGCGCTACCAGGAGCTGTTCAACGGAGCGGATGTCTCCCTCTGGGAGGAGGACTTCAGCGCCGTTTTGGCCGCGCTCGACGGCCTGCGTGCCTCCGGCGTCCAGGACCTGCGTGCCTGGCTCGCGGCTCATCCCGGGTTCGTGAAGGAGGCCGCGGAGCGGGTGAAGGTCGTGGATGTGAACGAGGCCACGGTACGCCTGCTCGAAGCGCGCACCCGGGATGAGGTGCTTCGCACCTTGTCCCTGTCCCGGTCCCGCGTCTTCGTTCCGCAGACGTCGAAGGCCGTCACCGCCGAGCTCCTCCTGTTCTGGGAAGGCGGCACGCGGCTGGAGTTGGAGACCGAGCTCCAGACCCTGGGGGGCCGCCGCATCGAGGTGATGCTCACCTTGACCCGGCCGTCGAGGGAGCGGAGCAACCGGGTCTTCGTCACCATGCGGGAGGTCACCGCGCAGAAGGCGTCCCAACGGGCGCGCCAGGAGAGCGAGGCCCGCTTCCGGAACATGGCGGACCACGCGCCGGTGATGATGTGGGTGACGGACGCCACCGGCCGCTGCATCTACCTCAGCCGGACCTGGTACGAGTTCACCGGACAGACGGAGGCAGAAGGCCTGGGCTTCGGCTGGCTCAAGGCCGTGCATCCCGACGACTCCGAGCGTTCAGGGGCGGTGTTCCTCGACGCCAATGCGCGGCGCAGCCCCTTCCGGCTCGACTACCGGCTGCGGCGCAAGGATGGTGAGTACCGGTGGGCCATCGACTCGGCCAGCCCCCGCTTCGGGCTGAACGGCGAGTTCCTGGGCTACATCGGCTCCGTCATCGACATCTCCGAGCGGAAGCAGGCCGAACAGGAGCGCGAGCGGCTGCTGACCGCCATGGACGAGGCCATCCGGCTGCGCGACGAGTTCCTCACCGTGGCCAGCCACGAGCTCAAGACGCCGCTGACGCCGCTCAGCTTGAAGCTGCAGACGCTGGCACGGGCCACCCGGGAGCGGCGCGGACCGGAGCTGCTGGAGCGGCTGCCCGCGGACCTGGAGGTCATGCAGCGGCAGGTGAAGCGGCTGTCGACGCTGGTGGGTGAGCTGCTGGACGTGACGCTCATCAGCAGCGGTCATCTGCGCCTGGCGCTGGAGCCGGTGGACCTGGGAGCGCTGGTCCAAGAGGTGGCCGCGCGCTTCGAGGGTGAGTCACAGCGCACCGGGACGCCCATCCAGGCGGAGCTGGACGAGGTGGTGGGCCAGTGGGACCGGGGGCGGCTGGAGCAAGCGGTGTCGAACCTCCTCTCCAACGCCCTCAAGTACGGCGTGGGTCACCCCGTCCACCTACAGGTCGGCAGGACGACGGAGCACGCCTGGCTCAGCGTCCGTGACGAAGGCATTGGTATTCCCCCCGAGGCGGCGGGCCGCATCTTCGAGAAGTTCGAGCGCGCCGTCTCCGAGCGACACTACGGCGGACTGGGACTGGGGCTGTACGTCACGCGGCAGAACGTCCAGGCCATGGGGGGAACCATCGACGTGCGAAGCACGCTGGGCCAGGGCGCCACCTTCACGGTGCGCCTGCCCTGCCAGGTGTCCAGCGTGAACGCGGCGCGGGAACAGGCGTCATGAAGCACTCCCAGGCCGTGGAGGAAGTGCTGCGCGGAGGGCGCTGAGCGCTAGCCCGTCGCCCGGCGCTTGCGCGCCGCACGCGCGGCGGGCTTCGCTGGGGTGGCGGGTGCCGGAGCCACCGGCTGAGGCAACACGGTGACGACGGCGTTCACCACCCGGGACACCGCGCGGAGCTGACCGGGTTCGAGCTCCCGCAACTTGCGCGTCATGCGGCGCAGCTCCACCGGGTCTTCCTTCACCGGCTTGCGAGGCATGACGGGCGCGCCGTCGGGACGGCCCACGCCCAACAGCGTGTCCGCGGAGACCTGGAGCACGTCACACAGCCGGCGCAGCGTCTGGGTCCGGGGCAGCATCTTCCCGCGCTCCAGGCGGCTGTAGACCTCCATGGCCATGCCCATGCGTTCGGCGACGTCGCCCTGGGTGAGGCCCAGACGCAGGCGGGCGTCACGCGCGGCACCTCCCAGCACGGCTGCCAGCTTGTGGTCGACGGGCTCACGCATGACGGCCGAGGGTTGCACGCCCGCCGGGTCCTGCAAGTTTCCATCCGCCACCCTGCTGCATCTCCTCCCCAGAAACCTACCTCCCAAGTCAGGACACTACCTCAAAGGGCAAACGTCATGCTATGGACCTCCAAGGTTGAATCATGACGCCGCTCACAATGACAGCCGCAGGGACCACGTCTGAATTGGACCTCCAAGGTCCTATGGGAGTCCATCCGTGATGCCGGGAGAGGACCTGCACCCGCTGATGCTCCAGGAGTCGGAGGAGGTGGGGGCCTTCCGCATCGTCCGGCGGCTGGCCACCGGGGGCTTTGGCGCCATCTTCCTGGCCGAATCCGAGACGCGCCGGCAGGTGGCGCTGAAGTTCGCGCTCCAGGGCCCCTCGGAGGAGGACTCGCCCGGGGCGGACGCGCGGACCTGGAAGGAGGTCCACGTCCTCATGCGCCTGGAGCACCCCAACGTCGTGGAGCTGCTGGGCTACCGGCGGTGGCCGGATGCGCGCGATGGCCACCTGGTCCTCATCATGGGTTACGTGGAGGGCCCCACCCTGTCCGAGTGGGCCCTGGCCGCGCAGCCCACGCCCCGGCGCGCGGTGCAGGTGTTCCAGCAACTGGCGCTCACGCTGGATGCCATCCACCGCGCGGGCGTGCTCCACCGCGACATCAAGGGCAACAACATCATCATCCGCGCGTCGGACGGGCAGCCGGTGCTGGTGGACTTCGGCTCGGGGGACCATGCGTGCTCGCCGGTGCTGACCGAGGACACCCTGCCGCCGGGCACCCCCAGCTATCGCAGCCCGGAGGCCCTGCGCTTCTGGGCGCAGCCTCGGCCCGCGGGCTCGCGTTACGCGTTCGCCCCCACGGATGATCTCTACTCGCTGGGGCTGGTGCTCTACGAGGTGCTCACCGGGAGCTTTCCCTATCCGGCGCAGCTGCCGCCCGCCGGCCTGCTGGCCAGCATCGAGTCCGGTGGCTTTCCCCTGCCCTCTGTCCGCAACCCACGCGTCCCGAAGGCGTTGGACACCATCGTGGCGCGCTTGCTGTCGCCCTCCGCGGCGGGGCGGCCTCCTTCGGGAGCGGCCCTGTTCGATGCGCTGGACGCGGCGCTGGCGGGTGCGGACTCGGCCTGGGATGAGCACCTGTTTCCTCCCCTCGCTCCCGAGGAGGCCGTCACCGAGGAGGCTCTCGAGTTCTTCGACGGAGACGAGGAAGCACGCGAGTTGCGCCGCTGGATGCGTGTCCCGGCGCGAGCGCGCCCGCCAGCGTCCTTCGCGCCTCCCACCGAGCCCGCCTCACCCTGGGCTTTGACGGAGGTCCGCGCGAGCACCGGGTGGCGGCGGTGGAGGGACGCGCTGAAGCGGCTTTGGGCCACGCTGCGCTCGTGGTGCTGAGCCGGCCCGCCATGCATTGGGAGGGGCCTGGGCGCCTGGCCCTCCGGGAAATCCATTCACTTTCATTCAACCTCAGAGGTCCATGAGCCCATGATGACGCCTGACACGACGACGGAGGAGCTTCCTGGAGGTCCACGCAGGCCACGCGTGCTGTTCACCGTGGCCGGCACGGTGTTCGAGTTCGTCCGCAAGCTGGAGATGCGCTCCACGGGGGAACTGCTGATGCTGGCGCAGCGCCGCTACCGCAATGGCCTGAGTGGCCCGGTGGTGGTGAAGCGGCTGCGCAACCCCGCCACGTTCGTGGAGCGGCGACGGCTGGTGGAGGAGGTGGACCTCACGTTCCGGCTCAACCATCCCGCCATCGCCAAGGTGATGCTGCTGAAGCTCTACCGCGGCGCGCCTCACGTGGTGATGGAGTACGTGGAAGGGCGTTCGCTGGACACGGTGCTGAACCTGGCGGCCATGCGGCGGCGGCCCCTGTCCGCGGAGTTCGCGGCGCACGTGACGGCGGAGGTGGCGGAGGCGCTGAGCCACGCGCACGGCCTCACGGATGAGTGGAGCCGGCCGCTGCACATCGTCCACCGGGACGTGAGCCCTCGGAACATCCGCGTGGGCGTCCATGGCGAGGTGAAGCTGACCAACTTCACGGTGGCGGCCTCGTCGCTCTCCGGGCGCGAGGTGACGAGCCGGGAGCTGGTGAAAGGTGACATCGCCTACGCCTCGCCCGAGGCACTGCGGCGACGGAAGGTGGATGCCCGGTCGGACCTGTTCTCACTGGGACTGGTGCTGCTGGAGCTGCTGACGGGCCGGCACCCGTTGATGGTGGATGACCTGGCGCCCGTGCTGGAGTCGGAGCCGCTGGAGCTTCACGCGCAAGGGCCTACGTGGATGCCCGTGAAGGAAGTGGCGGCGCGGATGGCCCAGGTGGGCCCGGAGCAGGTGGAGCGATTGGCAGCGGGTGTCGCCGAGCCCCTGCGGCTCATCCTGCTGCGGGCGCTGCAGCAGAATCCCTCGGAGCGGTTCCAGACGGGCGCGGAGATGGCGGAGGCGCTGCGCGCGTGGCTGGATGCGCAGGGAGGCCACCGGGGTCGTCTGGCCATCGCGCAGGAGGTGGAGCAGGCCGCCGTGGAGGCGACGGTCCGGCGCAACCAGGCGGAGCTGCTCGAGGGCGGGCTGCATCCGGAAGGGCTGACCGTGGAGGAAGCGGCCCTGGCCGGAGAGCCCTCGTCCGAGACGCCCCTGGGCGAAGCCGCGGGGTCCGCGGTCCGATTGTCACAGGTGGCCGAGCTGACGCTGGAGGCGCGCATCACCCAGACGGTGGAACCCGCAGCGGACGCGCGGCACGCCGCCACGGAGGCACCGGACGAGGCACGCCCCGAGGCCTCCTCGTCGTCCCAGCCGCCTTCCCCACCGGAGCCCTCTGACACGGCCCCAGAGGCCACGACGCCCGAGGAGCCCGACACACCGTGACGCGCGTGGCGTCACGGCGGGCTCACAGCACGCCCACGCCGTACAACACGGCCACCAGCACCAGCAGCGTCGCCACGATGACCGCCGCCACGCGCAACGGGGAGATGGGCGCCTCGCCCAACACCACCTGCTCATCCTGCCCGTGCACCAGCACCCGGTACGGCTTGTCGCGGTATCGGTAAGCCAGCACGTACACGGGCAGGGCCAGCCGCTGGGTGCGCAGGCTGAACAGCGCCACGGCGACGTGGATGTTCCGGAAGCGACTGCCCGGAATGACGCCCTGCTGGAGGCGCTCGCTGGCCAGGCGCTCCACCGCCTCCAGCACGCTCCGCCGGGCGCCCGAGCGCGTGGCCTCGAAGCGCTCGACGTGCGCGCCCTCCGGCCCATGGGGCGTGTCCTGACCGGAGCCTCGCTGGTAGTAGGGCGCCAACGCCTCGCACTCCCGCACCTTCAACCCGCGCGAGGCCGGCACCGGGATGCCCTCGAAATCGAAGCGCGTCCGGCCCGCGTGCGGCGCCCAGTCCGACCGCCGCGAGCCCGCGTTCGAGTCCGCCGTCCAGCTCACGTCCACGCCCGCGTCGAACATCCACGCCGGCCACCACACCGGACGCAGCGACTCCAGCGAGGCCTCCTGTGCCAGCCCGGACGGCCGGAAGAAGCCGCCCCGCCCCAGGAAGCCCATCAGCGCGCCGCGCGCGGCCTCCGTGTCCACGGTGAAGGGGAGCCAGTGCTGCGCCTGCTCCACCGGGTCCGCCGTCGTCTCCACATGGGTGACGGAGCCGCAGTAGTCACACCGGGGCGCCTTCGCCTCCACGGAGTACTCCACCGCCGCGCCGCAGCTGTCACACCGCACCACGCGGGCCCGCGCGCGCTCCACCGCGGCACGCGGCGGAGGCGGCGCCGTCAGCCCGCAGATGGGGCAACGCAGGTCCTCCGCCTCCAGCGCGCAGTCACAACGCTGGCAGGGCTCCACCCTCACCGCTTCGGCGCTCATCGCCCACCTCCCGTGAGCAGCCAGCCCACGGCCAGCACCGCCAGCAGCGCCACCAAGGCGGACAGCACCTTCCACGAAGAGATGGGCGCCTCGCCATGGACGGCCCCCGTCTGCCCGTTGACGAGCACCCGCAGCGGCGGCGCGTCCTCCGCGTACTTCACCGCCAGCACCCAGACGGGCAGCAGGCACACGTCGAGCGCCTCCCAGTCCAGCCGAGACTGATGCTCCAGGCCCCGGTACGAGTCCCCCGGCATGAAGCGCGACAACAGCCCGCCCACGCGCTCCACCGATTCCTTCCGGGCCAGTTCCTGACACTGCGCCAGCGTGAGCGAGGGCTCCTCCGCCACCCAGCCGGAGATGAGCGCCGGGGTGTAGCGAGCCAGGCCGCGCAGGTCGAAGGGCTCCAGCGCCTCCAGCTCCGCGTTGTCCAGCCCCTTGGACGCGGTGACGAGCACGTCCGCCACGTAGCTGACCAACTCGCCTTCCAGCGAACGCCACTCCGTGCGCGTCACGGTGCGCGTGCGCGTCACCCGCTTCCCGTTCTCCGTCGTCGTGTACGTCTCCGTCTCCTGGTAGTTCTCCCCAATGGAGGCGCGGTAGCGCGCCTGCGCCAGCACGCTGTAGAGGTACGCGGGCACGTACACGCCTCGCACCTCGCCCGGCGCGGCGGAGCGGATGCCGGAGCGCGTGAAGCGACTGCGCGAACGCAACCACCGCGCCACATGCTCCTTCGCCGCCATGTGCGTGAGCGCGAAGCCCAGCGCGAAGACGGGCTCGGGCACACCGGGCACCGGAGGACGCTCCACCACGGCGGGCGCGGCGCAGTAGGGACAGCGCGTGGTCCGCAGCGCGGGCTCCAGCACCAGACGCGCGCCGCAGGACTGACACCCCAGGTGGAGCAACGGTCCGGCCACGGCGGACGGGGTCTGTTGGGATTGCTCGGCCATCCCGCCAGTCTTGGCGCACCTGACCAGGGACGTCCATCCCGTCCGCCGGCCCGCCTTCCTGGCGTGCATGCCCGTTGGCCCGTTGGCCCGTTGCCGTTGGCCTGTGCCGTCACGAACGTAGTGGGGCGGAGGGAATCCATCATGGCTCAGCGCGACAAGCAGCAACAGCCGGGCATCCAGCCACCCGAGGATTACTACGGCCGTACGGAGGAACCGCGGCAACACGCTCCGGAGACAGAAGAGAACGAAGAGAAGCGCGACCTGGCGGACGCCGCCGAGTCGTCGGGAGGCACGCATCGCATGCGCACCATCGACCCGACGGAGCGCACGCCCGGCGCCATCCTGGATGAGATTGGGGACGGGGATGGTCCGCGCAGCGACGCCGGCACCAACCCATTGCCCGACACCTACTGGAGCGCCTACCCCGAGGGCGAACCCCAGAGGGAGTGAGTCCTCACGACGGGCCGCTCTGGAGGCCATGGCTTCCCGAGCGGCCCCTCACCTCCCTGATTTCAAGCACTCACGCCGTCCATTGCATGTCAGCCCCCCTCTGTACTGTGTGCTCATTCGCCAGCACCCAGGGGGAGCGATTCCATGGCGGAAATCCGTGAACTGCCGCGTGTGTCCGTGAACAAGTTGGGCGAGTACCTCGTCGCCACGCCCGCGCGTCGCAAGCGCATCATCCACGACCAGAAGCACCCGCCGGAGCAGCAGTACCTGCGCTACCCGGAGGCGTCGCATGCGATTACGGACTTCCTCTGCCGGGGCATGGACCTGTCCATCCTCCGTGAGCACCAGCGCCGCTTCGCGTGCAGCGTGCCCCAGACGGAGTTCGAGGCGCAGCGGCTGCAGCTGTGCTCGGAGGCGCTCGAGCGCTTCGCGGACCTGGTGCCCTGGTTGGATTTGGAGGAGACGCTCATCAGCGCGGTGGGCGCGGAGCCTCCCGTGCTGGAGGTGGCGGGCGTCACCATCAGCGTGCGGCCGGAGGTCGTGCTCCAGCGCATGGACAGACATGGCAACGCGCGCGTGGGCCTGATGAAGCTGTACTTCTCCAAGCACCAGCCGCTGGATGAGCGGTCGGGGCAGTACATCGGCACGCTGCTCCAGCGCTTCACAGAGCAGCACCTGTGCCCGCTGGGCCCGTGTGACCACCGCCTCATCCAGGTGGTGGATGTCTTCGCGGGGACGGTCTTCACCGCGCCGCGGGCGCACATCCGGCGGCTGAGCGACGTGGTGCTCGCCTGCGAGGAAATCGCGGAGCGCTGGTCCGTCCACTGACGCAGCGCGCGGCGGCTCGGGTACGGTGCTCGGTGCTCAACGAAACAACCGCCTGGGACCATGCGAGGGTGGACACGTCGAAGGACTTCATCGAAAGCGATGGTCCTGCTTCGCGCCACCCGATACCCCAGGGAGTCCCATGAGCACCGAGCACGTCGCCCCTGCCCTCTCCACGCGAGACTTCATCGACCTGGAGGAGCGGTATGGCGCGCACAACTACCATCCGCTGGACCTCGTCATCGAACGGGGCGAGGGCTGCTGGGTTCATGACGTGGAGGGCCGCAAGTACCTGGACTGCCTGAGCGCGTACTCGGCGGTGAATCAGGGGCACTGTCACCCGCGCATCCTGGAGACGCTGCGCGAGCAGGCCGCGAAGGTGACGCTGACGTCACGGGCCTTCCGCAACGATCAGCTTCCCCACCTCTACAAGGCGCTGCGCGAGCTGTCTGGATTGAGCCGCGCGCTGCCGATGAACTCCGGCGCGGAGGCGTGCGAGACGGCCATCAAGCTGGCGCGCAAGTGGGGCTACACCGTCAAGGGCATCCCCGAGGACAAGGCGGAGGTCATCGTCTTCGCGAACAACTTCCACGGGCGCACCATCAGCCTCATCAGCTTCTCCACCGTGCGGAGCTACCGGCAGGGCTTCGGCCCCTTCACCCCCGGCTTCACCGTGGTGCCCTACGACGACGTGGAGGCGGTGCGGCGCGCCATCACCCCCAACACCTGCGCCATCCTGATGGAGCCCATCCAGGCGGAGGCCGGCGTGCTGATTCCGCGCGACGGCTACCTGAAGCAGGTGGCCGAGCTCTGCAAGCAGCACCGCGTGCTGTTCATGGTGGATGAAATCCAGACGGGCCTGGGGCGCACCGGGAAGACGTTCGCCTTCCAGCACGAGGACGTGCGGCCGGACGTCATCGTGGTGGGCAAGGCGCTGTCGGGCGGCTTCTACCCGGTGTCCGCCGTCATGGCGGATGACGAGGTCATGGGCGTGCTCCGTCCCGGCGAGCACGGCAGCACCTACGGCGGCAATCCGCTGGGCTGCGCCGTGGCGCGCACCGCCCTGGACGTGCTGCGCGACGAGCGCCTGGTGGAGCGCTCCGCCGAGCTGGGCAAGTCGTTCCTGGCCATGCTGAAGACGCTGAGGAACCGCCACATCGTGGAGGTGCGCGGACGGGGGCTGATGATTGGCGTGGCGCTGGACATCTCCGCGCGGCCCGCCTGCGAGGCGTTGATGAAGGAAGGCGTGCTCTGCAAGGAGACGCACGACTCCGTCATCCGCCTCACGCCGCCGCTCATCGTCACCCAGGCCGAGCTGGACTGGGCCTTCGAGCGCATCAAGAAGGTCATCGAGGCGCTGTAGTCCCAGCGCCACCCGGGCACGCGAGCGACCGCGTGCCTGGGACGGCCGCACCGGAGCCTCGGTTGTCCTGGCGTGTCGCCTTCCACACCGTGTTGGGAACAGCGCGCGGCCTGGGGCGCTGCGACAGGACGGTGGCCGGTGCTCGAAGCCCTCTGGGACAGGCGTGCGCTGCTCGTATCGGGCAAGGGCGGCGTGGGGAAGACGACGCTGGCGGCGGCGCTGGCCGTGGCCGCCGCGCGCACGGGACGCACCGTGCTGCTGGCGGAGCTGGCGCCGGAGGAGGACGGGCCTTCGCCCCTGGCGGCGCGCGTTGGGGTGCGCCAGGCGGGGCCTCAGGTGACGCGGGTGCGTCCCGGGCTCCACTTCGTGCGGCTGTCCGCAGCGGAAGGACACCGGCACTTCCTGGAGCGTGCCCTGCCCGCGCGCTGGCTGGCCGACGCCGCGCTGCACACCCGCGCCCTGCGCCGCTTCCTGGAAGCAGGGCCCGCGCTCCGGGAGATGGGGCTGATGTACCAGTTGCTGGCCCTGCTCCGGCGCACCCGGCCGGATGGACGCTTCGTCCACCCACTGACCGTCGTCGATCTGCCCGCCACGGGACACGCGCTGGCGCTGGCCGCCCTTCCCCAGCGCGTGCTGTCCCTGATGCCCGGGGGCCCCATCGGACGCGACGTGCGGGAGGGGCTCGACTTCCTCCAGGATGCGGCACGCACCGCGGTGGTCCTCACCAGCCTGCCGGAGCCGCTGCCCGTCAGCGAGGCACTCACCGTGGCCGCCGAGCTGCGCCGTCTGGAGCTGCCGCTGTCCGCGGCCGTCCTCAACCGGATGCCAGAGGACCCCTTCACGCCCGAGTCCCGCGCCGCCCTGCGCCGGATGCTCGCCGCGCACGGGCCACACCAGGGGTGGCGTGAGTTGGAGCGGCTGGAGCGGGCCCGGGCTGCCTCCGCCCGGCTGTCACGCACGCTGCGCGCGCCGCTGCTCACCTTGCCGGAGCTCCACGCCACGGGCCCCGCGCTGGTCGAGGCGCTGGCGGAGAGCTTCGCACCTCCCCCGGAGCACGCGCCCTGGCAGGAGGCCCTGCAGTGAGCCACGGACCGCATGCCGGTGGGCCCCGGCGCGTGTCACAGGGGCTCACACCGTGAGCGCGGGCGACCTGCGCCGGCTGCTGCGTGACAAGCGCATCGTTGTCCTGTGTGGCGCGGGCGGCGTGGGCAAGACGACGACGGCGGCGGCCCTGGGCGTGGCCGCCGCGCGCGCGGGACGGCGGGTGCTGGTGCTCACCATCGACCCGGCGCGCAGGCTCGCGGAGACCATGGGACTGCAGGAGAGCGGCCCCGAACCCACGTCGATTCCCCCCGAGCGCCTCTTCGCCGACGGCCCCTGGGGCACGGGCCTCCTCGACGTGTGGATGCTGGACCCGCGCGCCGTCTTCGAGCGCATGGTGCACCGGCTGGCGCCCACGCCCGAGGCGGCGCGGGCGATTGTCGACCACCGCCTCTACCGCTTCCTGTCGGAGCTGGTGGCGGGCGTGCAGGAGTACGCCGCCGCCGAGGCCCTGGACGACTTCCTCACGGACGGCCGTTACGAGCTCATCCTGCTGGACACGCCCCCCAGCCGGCACGCGCTGGACTTCCTGGACGCGCCTGGCCGGCTCGCGCGCTTCCTGGATGAACGCATCGTGTCGCTGTTCGGCCCGGAGAAGCGGGCGCACGGCGGGCGGCTGTGGCACGGCGCGCAGGCGGTGGTGGACCGCGTCCTGGCGGGCATCTTCGGCGCGGGCTTCACCCAGGAGATGCGCGGCTTCATCGGCGCCTTCGGAGGCCTCTTCTCCGGCATGCGGCTGCACACGGAGCGGCTGTACCAGCGGTTGGCGTCGCCGGACGCGGCCTTCCTGCTGGTGACGTCCCCCGAACCCGCCTCCCTGCGCGAAGCCACCTGGTTCCGCGAGACGCTGGCCGCGCGGGGCCTGCCCTTCGCGGGCTACGTGCTGAACCGGAGCTGGGCCCATGACGACGTGCTCGCGGCGCCGGAGGCACTGCTGGAGCACACGGGAGGCGACCGTCACGCGGAGCACGCGGTGGCGGCGCTGTCCCGCCTGGCCTCGGTGGAGCAGGCGCGGGCCCAGGCCCACCGCGACGTGCTCGACCGCCTCACCCGGCACCTTCCCTCGGGGACGCTCGCGGTGGCCGCGCCGGACGCGGGCGCGGAGTTGGAGGAATTCAGCGGACTGGTGCGCCTGGGTGACGCGCTGGCCGCGGGGTGAGGAACGCCAGGGCGGGACAGGCACCCGCTCGCCTGGACGCTCGCACCTTGGAGGCACGCGGCCTCACCACCAGCGTTGCAGTTTGAACCCGACTTCGCCCGAGGAGAGTCATGGCCCACAGAAGCATGGACAACGGCAGGGACGAAACCCACCGCGAGGCGGACGTGGCGCCTCCGGGCTCGCGTGAGCGCGCCGAGTCCGACCTCACCGGCTGGAACCCCGCCCGCGACGAGGAGGCCTCCACCCGGCAGGGCCGCTACCACCGCGCGGCGACGATGCGCATGGCCCTGCCGCGCACCCAGGTGGACGACGGGCCTCGCGAGGACGTGTACGGCACGCCCCCGGAGGACAGCGGCCCCTACGGCCGGGACGACCGGGACAGCCACTCTGCCACCGGCTGGGGCCCCCGGCACGACACCGGGGAACAGGACGTCGAGTTCTCCCGCCAACGCGCTGACTACCGGTCCTGGGACCGCACCGGCTACGGCGGCGGTGGCGGCGAGCCCTCTCGCCCCCAGCCGCCACAGGGGGAGTCCTACCGCGACGTACGCTTCCACGGCCGTGAGCGCGGCTTGCACGGCGAGGAGCGCCATGGAGACGCGCGCCCCCGCTACCGGATGGACCGGAGCGCCTCCCTCGGCCCGGGCCGCGACGAGGCGAGCACCCACCGAGGGGAAGGCGCGGCGCCCGCTTCAGCCCGTGACGAAGCGAGCACCCACCGCTGGGCTGGAACAGGCGCGCCTTCGTCCACCGGCGCACGGCGTGACGGAGCGAGCACCCAGGTCTACACCGCCATCGCGGGCCGCTCCGAGGCGAGCACTTCCCGCCGGGACGACCGCGCCCGCCGCGGCCGCTGGCGTCATGAGCCCCTGCTGGCCCGCGAGGTGATGACGCGCGCCGTGCGCACGGCGCGCCCGGAGAGTCCGCTGCGGGACATCGCGCGAATCATGAAGGACGAGTCCTGCGGCGTCGTCCCCATCGTGGACGAGCGGGGCCGGCTGGTGGGCATCGTCACCGACCGGGACCTGGTGGTCCGCGCCTTCACCGGGGGCCGCTCGCCGGAACAACTCCGCGCGTGCGACGTGATGACGGATGACGTGGAGGCCGTCACGCCGGACGACACGCTCCATGACGTCATCAGGCTGATGGGACGCCGTCAGCTGCGCCGCATCCCCGTGGTGGAGCGCGACGACGGCGTCGTGGGCATCATCTCCCTGGGCGACATCGCCCTGCGCGCCGACCACGACGAGGAGCTGCAACAAGCCCTGGAGCGCATCTCCTCCAAGCGCTCCTTCTGGAGCCGGCTCGGCTGAGCGATGCCGCGTTCCCTTCGGGTGCGGGCGGGCCCTATGTCTGGCCCACCCGCGCCCGGCGCATGGCTCACGCCACGCCGGTCAGCACTATGGAGTCGCCCGTCTCAGACACCGTGAACTTCTTGAGGGGAAGGGTGGCCGGGCCCTGCGTCACCGCGCCGGCGCGCGTGAAGATGGACGCGTGGCAGGCGCAGAACAGGTCCGCCTCCTGCTCCCGGTAGTTCACCTCGCAGAAGGCGTGGGTGCACACGGAGTCCACCGCCGACAGCGAACCGTCCTGCAAGCGGAACACGAAGATGCGCTTGCCGTACCCGGACGGCACCCCCGTCACCGAGCCGCCCACGTCACGCAGCTGGGGGAACTGGCTGAGCGGGAGCACCACCTGCCCGTTCACCGCGGACGGGAAGTCGCTCTGGCCCGCGCGCAGGTTGATGCGCAGCACACCGGTGTTGGGGTTGTACGCCGCCGAGAACGTCTGCAGCGGCACGGTGGCCGGCCGCTGGAGCACCGAGCCATCCGTGGCGCTGAAGCGCGACAGGTGGCAGGGGCAGATGACGTCCTTGCCGTCGAAGCCCAGCGGGCACCCCACGTGGGTGCACAGCGACGACAGCACGGAGAAGTCGTCCGGCGCGCCGTCGTCCTTGGAGTGCACCACCAGCAGCGGCACCTGCTCACCCGGGACGCGCACCGTCAACGCGCCGCCCACGGGCTCCAAATCCGGATAGCGCGACACCAGGATGTCCACTGTCCCCTGCTCGCTGGCCGTGACGTCCGTCACCGGAGCGGGGTTGATGTCCGGCGCGCAGCCCGGCAGCGTCGTCGCCGCCGCGCTCGCCGCGCCTGTTCCCAGAATGCCCTTGAGGAATCCTCGTCGCGTCGAACTCACGTACCCTCCACCTCGAATACCAGCTTGGGCTCCAGCACCAGGACGTCGTCCACCTTCACCATCAACAGCGACGGGCGGTTGACGTTGTAGGCATCCAGGCTGATGTCGAAGCTGCCCTCGGCCACCGCCTCCTTCTCCGACTTGAACAGCACCGTCATCGGAATCTCCACGGTCTTCTTCACGCCGTGGAACGTCAGCTGGCCCTTCACCTTCACCGGCACCTTCGCCGGGAAGCTGGTGGGCGGCTTCACGCCGGTGGCCACGCCCTTGAAGTCGATGATGGGAAACCTGGCCGCGTCCGTCGTCTCCAGCATGTGCGCGTCGCGGTTGGCGTTGCCCGAATCGAAGTCCTTCACGTTGGCGCGCACCGCCACCTGGAGCGTGCCGTCCGGCAGCAGGCGGGCCTTGCCGTCACTGGGCGGCGCCTTGCCCACCACCTCATGCAGCTTGTGCTTGAGCTTGTAGGTGAGCGAGCTGGCGTCCTTCTTGACACTATACGTGCGGGCCTGCGACTGCGCGACTGCGGGCAGCGCGAGCACCAGGGTGGCGATCAGGGCGATTCGTCGAGCAATCACGTCAACCTCCAGGAAACCACTACGAAAGGCATGCGCTTCAGAAGAACAGTGTGAAGACGCCGGCCGACACCGCGCCCAACGTCACGTAACCGGAGATCTGATGTGCGGTGGCAATGTCCGTCTCGGACAGCCGGCCAAAACGGTCCGTGGCCATGATGCCGAGGACGATCTGCGCCACCATGCCGACGGTGGCGAGCGCCATGAACATCTTGTGGACGGTGATGGTGTCCCACCGGAACTCCTTCTCGAAGGGTTCCGGCGCCAGCACACCCAGCAGACCCACGGTGGCGAACAGCGCCGACGTACCGATGGCGAGCCCCCGGTGCAGGCCCAGCAGGTTGCGGTCATCACCGCCGCCGCGGAACGAGTCGTTGAACTGGAGCTGGCCCACCACCGTGGTGCCGACCAGACCGGCGGCCATCGCGAAGCCCAGGCCCTGGTGCAGCTTGAGCATGGTGCGGCGCCGGCCAATGCGCTTCTCCAGGTCCGGGTCCACCTGCGCGGCGGCCGCGGCTTCGGCGGGCTCCAGCAGGTCGAAGTCCAGCGAGTCGCCCCCTTCCGCCGGGGCCTCCCCGGATTTCTTCTGGACGGTGGGCGCGTCGTCCGTCGGAGACAGGAGCCTGGCGGGCTCCACCTGCATCATGGGCTGGGCGGGCTGAAGCTCCGGGGCGTCCACGGCCCGCGAATCCACGGCCGGCGCGGCCTTCTTGCCCTTCTTCACGGGCTTGCGCTTCGACGTGGCCTTGGCCGGCTTCGCGGCCTTCGTCTTCGTGGCCTTCGTCTTCGTGGAAGACTTCACCGCCCGGGTCTTTTTCGCGGACTCGGTCTGGCGCTGCTGGGCCCAGGCGGTGTGGGGTGCGGCAATCAGCGACAGGACGACGAAGAAGGCAGCAAAGCGGGTCATCAGGCTTTTCCGTGTAGACGCAAAGCAAACTGCCGGGTCAGTACCGGTCATCCGAGCTCGTGTCCTCCGCCACACCATCACCAACCCACCTCCTCCGAGGACGGAGCGAACGCTATCGCGGCCGGGCTTTCCGGGAAACGCACCGCGTCGAACGGTACCGCCTAAAAATCGGCGGACCGGCATGATTTTCCGCGGCCCCCTGTCCGAACAGCGTCGGCAGTCCGGGGACGCGGCGGCTGACGGTAGCGTCCGCACTTGGGAATCGGCAGGTGCCTGAAGGTCACGGCTCAGTGTCGAGCAACGGCCAGGGGTGGAGGGCGCGTCCGGGCTGGCGAGCCCGGCGGCTCACTTCACAGGGAGAAACCTGACGCCCCGAGGCGGGGCGGCCTCACGCCTCACGCGGGGGTGGTGGCGGGGACTTCCGAGCGCGGCGCGCTGCCGGCGGTCAGCTCCAGGCCGAGCGCGTGCGGATCAAAGTACGCGTAGAAACGGCGGATCCGGTCGCCATCCCACTCGATGATGGACACGCCCTCATAAGCCACCGCCGCGCCGTTGTGGGCGGTGCCCTGCGTCTCCCACTCGAGCGCGACGCGTGAGCCGGCCTCAATCATGTTGCGGAAGGTGGACTCCACGCGCTGGAGGGTGCCCTTGTATTCACGCCAGAACCGCCGGGCGCCCTCCTGGCCGGAGAAGACCTGCGGCGAGGCCACGTTGCTCACCTGTGCGTCGTCACTGAAGAGGGAGACGAGGGTCTCCAGGTCCCCCTCCTTCTCCAGCCTCGCCAGTGCATCCACGAACCGCTGCGCTCGCTCCATCGCCATGCGCTGCCTCGCTCCTCGTGAAAGAGTCACCCAGGGGAAGGGTGCGCACGCCTCGAGGACATGTCCCTCCGAAGGGCCCGGCCCCTCGCCCTCCGGACGGCCGCGCGGGGGACTCGCCACAGGGCCCGGTGGTAGACTCTCGTCTCCGCGGCCATGACCTCCACGCATACCCGCCCCGCCGAGCCGACGAGCGATTCCCTTGTGGAATCCCTGGCGCCACTGCCTGCCACCCCTTCGCTGGCCGCGCTGCGGCGCGCCCTGAGCTCGCCCGGCGTCATCCCCTCGGAGGTGGACGCGCTCATCGCGGCGATTGCCCAGCGTCCCGCTGGAGACCCGGAGGCCCTGCGCGAGCGAACGGACTACCTGCTGTCCCTGATGACGCTGCCGGGGGATGCCAGTGTCCTGACGGGGAGCGCCGGCATCACGGTGCACACCGCGGCGGTGGAGGCCCTGCTGGAGCTGGGCTACCCGTATGCGCTGGAGGTCCCCCCGGACGCCCTGGAGCGGGCCCGGAGTGAGCGGGGGCTGCCGACGACGGAAACCCCCACGTCGCGCCTCCTCCGCTCGCCCATCCTGGCGACGGCCGTCACGCTCCTCTGCCTGGTGTTGCAGCTCATCCTGATGGCCCTCCCGGAAGTCCGCACGCTCGACGATATGGGTGCGTTGCTGACGCCGTACCTGCTGCCCGTCATCGCGCCCGCGCTCCTGGCCCTCCTCGGAACCTGGACGAAGGCGCGCCCGCTCCAGTACCTCGGAAGCCTGGGCCTGGGGATTCAGGGCCTGTTCTGGTTCGGCGGCGTCCTCATGCTGACACGGATGGCGACGAACGTGCCGTGGCTGTGGGTGGCCGCGCCCTGGTACCTCCCCCTGATCGCCTGCTACCTGGTGTGGCCTCGGCAGCAGGCCGATGAACCCGCTCGCCACCTGCCGCCCCCCGAGTCACCGGAAGCGGTTTCCTGAGCGTTGGGCTCGCGGCCCAGGTCCGGGTCCTCAGCGCGGCAAGGCCCGGGTCCACGCCTCCCGATTCCACCCCTCCTTCGCATAGGCCGCTCGCGTGGACTCAGGCAGCGCGTCCCAGGCCGTGCGGGATGCCAGTTCGGCGGGCGGTTGGAAGACGCCCCGATGCCCGGGGTCGAAGGCTTGCTGGGCCCACTCCGCCGTCAGGCCCTTCATGGAGAAGCCCGCCTCGGCGCTGGCCTGGCTCCCATCCGCCTTGAGCTTCGCTGACACGCCGCCCCCAAGCTCCGCTTTCTTCGCGTTGAGTGTCGCGTACACCTGGAACAGCGAGCCGACGCCCACCGCGACACGCTGCTCGCCGTCCGATGACAGGCTGAGCTCCACGAGTCCCAGGCTCACCTTGACCTTCCCCTCCGTCTCGCCCGAGCTGTCGTGTGACAGCTCGACGCCCACGGGGCCCGCGCGCGCGGAGACGCCCACGTCCCCCTTCAGTTCCCCGTGTCCCCGGGTGTCGAGCGCTGCCTTCGCGCTCCACTGGGCGCTCTCGCTGCTGACACCCACCTTGCCGTGAAGCTGCACCGTGCCCCCGGCGCGCTCCCCAGAGAGCTCCCGCTGCCGGGCGCTGACGTGTTGCAGCATCTGGTTGAGCGTCTTCGGCTGGCCGATGCCCGCCTTCCAGGCCGCCTCGTAGTCCCGCCGCGACGGGTCCTTCCACTCGAGGCCTAGGAGGGATTCGGGCAGGTGCGCGGCGCGTGGCGGTCCCAGCGCTCCCAGTTCCTGGAGGCTCTGGGCCCCATCCACCGCGCGGGCATACCGGCCGAGGTATTCGGTGTGCGCCCGGTAGAAGCCCGCGCCCACATCGATGGCGTGTGCGTTCACCGCGTCACGCATCGCCCCCGGCAGCCGCCGGTCATTGACGAAGACGTCCGGCACCGCCGGGTAGCCCAGAGGGCCCACCGGGCCCGGCTCCCCGTTGCGCCGATGGAGCACGCCCTTCGACTCCGCCTGCTCCAGGAACGCGAGCCGCGAGCCCGCGTCCTGCGCCTTCACGTATGCGCCCAGCAGCCCCTCTTGTTGCAAGCGCTCCAGCGCGACCCGGTACGTGCCCGCCGGGAGACTTCCCAGCGCGGTGTGCACCGCCCGCACGTCATCGGCGCCGACGGTCCAGTTCTCCAGGCTCCGCGTCAGGCGCGCGCGGATGCCTTCGAGCACGTCCGTGGGCGCCTCCTTCGAGCCGTCCGGGCGCGACCAGCCTCCCAGCACGGCCATCTCCCCCGCGGACCGGGCGGGGCCCGCACCAGCAGGCGTGGATCCGCGAGACGAGGGCTCCGGCGTCTTGGCGGCGGATCCGTCGAAGGCGCGCACCTCGTTACGCGGAGGGGACGCCTGCGCGCGGGGCTCCGCGGCGCGTGACGGAGACGGGGGCGCCGCTCCGGCCTCCGTGGGGGTGTCGATGGTGGACAACGAGGAACTGCCGGACGAATCGATACGAGGCATGGGACGCGCTCCGGGTGGGAACGGCCTGTCCAATGCAGCCGGCACACCAGGGCGCCTCCCAGGGCCACGCGCGTTCGGCGGTCGCCCCGGCTGGACGCGGCATCTCCCCAATGGGACTCGCCCGAAACGCGACGGGGACCGGGGCCTCCATGGCCACGGTCCCCGCTTCACCGCACCGCGCGTTGGGAGCGCGGGCTCAGAAGACGTTCTGCGCGCGGCGGTAGTACATCTCGCGGTCCGCCATGCCGTTGTAGCCACCGTTGATGCGGCGGGTGACCTCGCGGAAGTTGCCCGCGTCCGCGTAGGTGTTGAGGTTGCGCGACGACCAGTACCAGCCGGCGATGCGGAACGCGACGTCCGGGTCCTTGGCGCGCTGGGGGTTGCCCTCCAGGTCGATGCCCAGCGCCTGGCCCGCGGCGCGGTAGTTGGCGCGGCCCGTCAACTGGATGGGGCCACGGCCCTTGTAGCGGACGCCGTCGCCCGGCTGGGTGTTGCCCAGGTCCCTGCGGCCCTCGTAGGCGGCGCCGGAGGCAATCTCCTCCATGTAGCGGAGCTGGCCGCTCTCGTGCGCGAGCTGCGCCAGGAAGGCCGCCTTGCGCATGGGCGTGGTGATGTTCGCCTCCGCCATGGCCCGGTTCAGGTGGGGCAGGTACTGCTCCGCCGTCGCCTGGGACAGGTTGGGCATCACCGCCCGGAGCTGCTGCACCGTCACGCCGGCGGAGCCACCGGTCGGCGGCTTCGGGCCACCCACGCCCCCCACCGGCGGCTGGTTCGGCGTCGGCCGGGTGGGCGACGCGCCGCCCCCCCCCGGAATCGTGAGCCGCTGGCCCGCGTAGATGAGGTTGGGGTTGGAGATGTTGTTGGCATTGGCCAGCGCGCTCACCGTCGTGCCATGCCGGCCGGCGATGCCGCTGAGCGTGTCGCCCGACTTCACAGTGTACGAACCGCCGCCCGAGGAAGGCGCCGGGCTGCTCGGCGCCGCGCCGCCCGCGCCCGGAATCGTCAGCGTCTGGCCCGCGTAGATGCGGTCCGGGTTGGAGATGTTGTTGGCCTTGGCCAGCGCACCCACCGACGTGCCGTACCGGCCGGCGATGCCGCTGAGCGTGTCGCCCGACTTCACGGTGTAGCTGGAAGCCGCCCGGCCCCCGCCCGAAGCACGAGGCGCGTCGAAGCCGTCCGGGATGCGGAGCTGCTGCCCCGCGTAGATGAGGTTCGGGTTGGAGATGCCGTTGCTCTTCGCGAGCGACGACACGGAGGTGTTGAAGCGCTGGGCCAGCGCGCTGAGGGTATCGCCACGGCGAACGGAGTAGGTCGTCACGGGGGGGCAGACTCCTGAAAACAGAGAGGCGACGTGCCTACATTTTCGTAACGACTGAGAGAATGTTTCCCCGCAAGACCAGTTATTTATGCATAAACTTATTCAAAAACACTGAAGTCACGGAATTGTGACACGATGGTGGGTCGTCACAGACTCGTGACATCATCCCCCCAAGTAGCCAGGATGTCGCACCCCAGCGGCCACGCTTGTGTGACTCCGGGGGTTCCGTTACCTCCGGGGCCATGTCCGCTGACTCCGTCCTTCCCGCCCCTCGGGCCCGTCTCACGCAGCGCCCGGGCTTCTGGGCTGGTGTCGCCGTGGCCGCGCTTGGCGTCACCGCCACAATGGGGGCCATTCTGATCCGCGGCCAGAGCAGTGGGCCCCTGCCCCAGTTGGGCGCGCTGCCGGACTTCACCTTCACCCGGCATGACGGTCAGCCCTTCGGGAGCACGCAGCTCCGGGGCAAGCCCTTCGTGGCCAACTTCATCTTCACGCGCTGCCCCACCATCTGCCCGGCCTTCACACGGAAGATGGTGGGCGTGCAGGACGCCACCGCGTCCCATGGCGCCGGGCTCCAGTTGGTGTCGTTCTCCGTGGATCCGAAGTACGACACCCCGGAGCGGCTCACCGAGTATGGCGAGCGCCACGGCGCGGACTTCTCCCGCTGGAGCTTCCTCACCGGCGACTACGAGCAGCTGAAGGAGACAATCGTCCAGGGCTTCAAGGTCAGCATGGGCCGAGAGCCCGGCGCGCCCGAGGACGACCTGCTCTCCATCTTCCACGGAACGCACTTCGTGCTCGTGGACGACGCCGGGCAGATTCGCGGCTACTACGACAGCGCGGACAGCGACTCCACCGAGCGCCTCATCCGCGACACCCGGCGCCTGGCCCAGACAGGGCACTGAGCGCCGCCGCGCGGGGGGGCCGCCGCGCGGGGGCCGCCGCGCGGGGGCCGCGTCGCCCGCAAAGCCGAAGGGCCGGCCCCGCAGCTTCGCGGGAGGCCGGCCCTGGGGCGCGCTACCAGTTCGCGCCAGAGGCGCGGATCATCACTCCACGAAGCGGGCGTGGTTCTGCGCGATGATGTTCTGGAAGTTCTGCAGACCCAGCGGGTTCTCCGCGAAGGCGCCGACCTTGTCCGCCGCGCCCTTGACCGCCTGCGCGATGTTGGTGATGTCCTGCACCTTGGGGGCAATCTTGGACAGGAAGCCCAGGCTGCCCAGCGTGCCCTCACCCAGGAAGGACGCGGCGCCCTGCTTCACCAGGTTCTCCGCCGTGGGGCCCAGGAACTTGCCGACCAGGGGCAGCTTGCCGACCTTCTCACCGATGAACTTGGCGATGGGGTCCACCAGCGAGCTCAGGGGCTTCTGGAGGAACTCCATGGCCTTGCCGCCGATGTTCGCGATGCCACCGGCAATCTTGCTGACCGTGCTGGCGACCTTGCTGATGACGTTCGTAACGGACTTGAGTGCGCCCATGATCGTACCCCTTGGATTCTAGATGCCCGGAAGGCGGAGATTTGTGCCGGAAGGAAAACTCGAGAGGATTCTCGGTGCGTGTGGGGAATTGTTTCCTCTCACCTTTTTCGTCGAATTTTCCCCGCCGGCCTCCGCCCGTGGTGCCAGGGATTACGGACGGTTACCGCCGCTGCTGCCCTTCTTGAGCTGATCCATCAGCTCCTGGCGGGCGGCTGGATCTTGCGGACCGGTGGGGGCGGCGCCGCCCACGGGAGGCGAGGTGAGGGACGGCTTGCCGGCGGTGGAGGCCTTGTCCTGGGTGAACTTGGAGGCCTCGAAGTCCGGGGGTGAGCCGGGCAGCTCGCCCTTCATGCCCTTGATGAGGATGTTGGCGGCCTCCTCGGAGGAGAGGGGGTTGAAGCCGTTGCGGCGCAGCTCCTCGTCGGAGATGACGGCGACCTCGGCCTCCTTGTCCTTGTCCTGGGCGTACTTGAGGACCAGCTCCACGTAGTCCTCGAGCTTCATGCTCACGGCCTCGGCGATCTTCTTCGTCTCCGGATCCTTGAGAAGCTCCGCGCGAACGACCTCGATGGGTCGCTTCAGGCCGCGCTTCGGCTTTCCGGTGTTTTCCTGGGACATGCTCTTGCTCCGAGAAGGAAATGGGACAGTGCGCCGGACTCTAGCCCAGTTTCCCCGCTTCACACATTCCCGCCCACCTTGGAATGGCCGGAGCCAGAGCGCGGGAGAGAGAGGGGGGACGGCTTCACGCCCGTGTGCCCGTGACTACCTTTGGCGGCAGCGAAGGACAGGCACAGAGACGAGGCGCGCCATGGCGATTTCCAAGCGGGGGCTGGTGGACAGGGTGAAAGAGGTGGCCGTCCAGGCCGGCACGCGCGGCGCGCGGGTCCTCCTGGGCACCGCGGTGGTGACGGCCCGGGGAGTGGCCAACCTCCAGTCCAAGATTCGGGGCACCCCCGCCCGCGGCCGCGTGAAGACGGCGGCGGGGACGCGGCGCGCGGCCAAGGAAGCCCGCGGCGTCATCGAGAGTGGCAAGCCCACGAAGGCCCCGGCGCGCCGCAAGTCACCGTCCATCAAGACGGCCTCCGCGGCGGGAGCGAACAATCAGGTGGGCCGCAAGTCCGTGCCCGGACAGGCCGCCGCCGCCAAGCGCGGCACCGCGAAGAAGGCGCGCCCCGCCACCAAGGCGAAGCGCGGGCAGAAGCACCGGCACTGAGGCGCGGCTTCAGCGGGCGGCGTTCCTGGACACGGCCTTCGTTCGAGCGCCGCCGCTCACCTTCTTCTGCTTGGGAGCGATGCGCGTCACCGTGCCCGGACGCCGGGCAATGGCCGCCTCGCGGGCCGCTTCCTCGGCGGCGCGGGCCGCGGCGGCCTTCAGCGCGAGCTGTTCAGCCTGCTGCGCCCAGCGGCGCTTCAACACGTCCCGCAACCCGTCCTTCTGCAAGTCCACCTGGGCCTTGTGCAGACGGTAGTGCAGGTCCTCGCGCAGCGTGCCGCGCGCCAGCGCCGCGTCCGCCGAGCCGGAGACGCCCAGCACCAGTTTCGGCCGTTCCTCTTGCATCCGCAGGCACTGCAGCAGGATGAACTGCGCGTCCCGCCCCAGCTTCGCCACGTCCGGGATGAACACCACCCCGTTGGGCTGCCGGAGCGCTTGCGGCAGTTCGGCCGCCTGCCGCACCTCCACCAGCTCCACGTTGAAGTTGCGCGCGGCTTCCTGCGCCCAGCAGCGCCGCTCCTCTTCCGTACCGCCATGGAGGAGCAGCGAGGAACGGTTACAGACGAGCTCCACTTCACGATAACCTTGCGGTGTCACCGGCGGCCCCCCTGCGTCTGGAAATGCGTGATTTCTAGATTCTAATGCAGACGTGCCCTGCCGGGCACGTCGGAGCCGGCACCACCTGACAATCCTTTCATGTGATGACAGGTATCCCCCGTCTGAAACACCTGCCTCAGGCGGAGGGCACCACCATGACGGGCCGGCGGCAACGCGTCACCAGCTCATGGGCCACCTCGCCCTCCAGGGCGTCCCGCAGGCGCGAGGGCTCCAGGGACGTCCCCACGCACACCAGGTCCACCCCTTCGCGCTCCGTGGCCTGGCAGATGGCCAGCGTCACGTCCTCGCCCGTCACCCCCTCCACGCTCCAACGCACCGTCTGGGCGGTTTCGTCGCGCGGCACCAGCTCCCATAGCCGCTGGAGCACCTGGTCCCTGTCCCTGGCGGGCTCGGGCAGCACGCCGTAGTGGTCCGCGAAGCCGCGGTCCTCCAGCTTGCGGCGATGGACGTGCAGCAGGTGCACCCGGCCCCCGGGCCCCACCAGCGTGCGCGCATGGGAGATGGCCTTGGTGCAGGCCTCGGAGAAGTCCACGGGCACCAGCACGCTTCGCGGTGGGCGGTCCTCGCGCCGGGCCTGCACCAGGGGGGGCACACACACCACGGACTGCGCCGCGTGCCGCAGCACGCCCGCGGACACCGAGCCATGCCACAGCCGCTTCACCCCGCTGCGCTGGTGCGTGCCCACCACCATCAGGTCCACGCCGCGCGTGTGCGCCACGTGCATCAGGTGGTCCGCCGGACGGCCGAAACCGGGCTCCAGCACCACTTCCACGCTGCCCTCGCCCATCAGGTCCCCCACCTGCTCGCGCACCTCGCGTTGCAGCACGCGCTCCACGATGGGGTCCAGCGCCTCCATGCCCTGCAGCGCCGGCTCCAGCAACTCCACATGCACGGGGCTGTGGATGCCCAGCCGCTCCCGCTCGTCCATGGGCGAGCACACGTAGGTGGCCAGCACGTCACACGGCCCCACCCGGCGCAGCTCGCGCAGGAAGGACACCGCGGCGCCCGTGGTGGAGGAGCCGGGGTCCACGCCCACCAGCACCAACAGCCGCCTGCGGCCCCGCGCCCAGTCGGTCAGCGCGGTGTCGCTGCGCACGGCCAGCACCGGCGCGCAGCCGTAGCGGGACAGGCGTTCGGGCACCGTGGCCCGCCGCCACGCCGAGGTGCGCCAGCCGGACACGGCCACCACAATCCACCGCGCGTGCCGGCACTCCTCGTCACTCAGCACTTCATCCGCGGAGGTGCCCGCCTGCAGCCGGTAGCGCACCACCCTCGCGAGCGTTTCGAGCCGCGCGGCCTCCTCCTCCAACCGCTGCTGGGTGAGGGCCAGCGCGCCGGTGCCGTCGTCGAGGAAGGCATCGCCCTCCGCGACGCCCAGGAGCAGCAGCGGCTCTTGCAGCCGCCCCGCCACGGCCGCCGCCACGTGGGCCGCCGCGAGGGACTCAGGGGACAGGTTGGTGACGCACACGATGGCCATGGCTGCCCTCCAGGTTCGGGAAGACCCTTCCCCGTGAAGGAAACAGTGGCCATGGCGACGCCAGGAAGCGGGCACCCGCCCTACGCTGGCTCGCTCCAGGGCCCGGCGCACACCGCACACGCGGGCTCGCGGGGCCTGGGCACACCCCAGCGCCTGCCCGCCCGCACGTCACGTGCGCTCGGGCGCAACCTGGGGCACGGCGTGCCCGTCGTGGTTGGTGTGGTCCTGCTCCTCGCCCGAACCACCCCGGTCACCGCTCTTGCCGAAGGTGGACAGGAACACCTCGGTGCCGTTGCTCGTGTAGCGGTACGGCCGGCCCCACGGGTCCAACGGAACGGAGGGCAGGTACGCGGGCACCAGCAGGTCCTCCACGTCCGCGTCTTCCGGCAGGGTGCCCTTGTCCGCGTGGTAGCGGCCCAGGGCCTCCTCCAGCACGGCGAAGTCCTGGTGGATGCGGTCGGCGTGCACGGCCTTGGAGCCGCTCAGCGCGCCCACCAGGACGGCGACCACCAACCCGAGTCCGAAGACGAGCCCCACGAACAAAACGGGGGAGCGGCGGGACGGAGGGGGCTCGTCAGACGAGGCGTTCATGACCCCTTCCTATAGCCGCTTTCCGCTCGCGAGGCGCGCGTGGACTTCACCCGTTACAGGGCGCGGAACAGTGGAACGGGCTGCTGCTTGCCCTTCAGCCGCACGGGAGGCAGGTCCTCGAAGGCCGTCGCGTTGGCGTCCACCAGCTCGCGGGTGCGCTCCCCCACCAGGATTTCCCCCGGGCCCGCCAGCGCGCACAGCCGCGCGGCCACGTTCACCGCGTCACCGATGCAGGTGTACTCGGCGCGCACCGTGCTGCCGATGTTGCCCGCCACCACCACGCCCGAGTTGATGCCGATGCCCAGCTCCAGCACCAGCGGCTGGCCCTCTCGCCCGCCCGCCGCCCACTCCGCCTCCGCCTCGATGCGCAGGTCCGTCAGCGCATCCATCATCATCTTTGCGGACTGGAGCGCACGCAGCGCGTCATCCGGACGGGCCACCGGCGCGCCGAAGACGGCCATCAGCCCGTCGCCCAGGAACTTGTCCAGCGTGCCGCCGCAGGTGAGCACCGCGTCCGACATCCGCCCGAGCACCTGGTTGAGCACCCCCACCACCTGCTCTGGAGGCAGGCTCTCCGCCAGGCCGGTGAAGTTGCGGATGTCCGCGAACAGCAACGTCACCTCGCGCTTCTCGCCGGTGAGCACCACCGCGTCCGCGCTCTTGAGGATTTCCTCCACCACCGCGTCGGACGTGTAGCGCGCGAACAGCTTGCGCATGCGCTCCGTTTCGCCGGTGCGGCGCACCACGCTTTCGATGCGCGCGGCCAGCTCGTCCATGGACGCGGACTTGTTGACGTAGTCATCCGCGCCAGCGCGCAGGCCGCGCACGCGCTCGGCCTCCACGTCGTTGGCGGTGAGGATGATGGCGGGCACCGCGTGGCTGGGGCCTTCCTTCAGGCGGCGGCACAGCTCCACGCCGTCCAGGCCGGGCATCTCCAAATCGCTGAGGACGATGACGGGCTGGAGACGGCCCATGCTCTCCAGGGCCTCGAACGGGTCCTGGAAGCAGAGGACTTCGTAGCCCAGCGCCACCAGGCCCTCCTGCACGAAGGCGCAGGCCAGCGGGCTGTCGTCCACCACCACCACGCGGCGACGGCCGTCAGAGGAGGGGCGCGGCAGGTCCTGCCGCCCGGCGATGCGGTTCTGCAGCCCCAGCGCCTCGTAGATTTGCTTGTAGGTGCAGTGGCCCAGCTCCACCAGGATTTCGCCCAGCTTGCGGCCGTCACGGCGCTGGCGCGCGAGCGCCTCGTCGAGCTGCGCCAGCGTCACGTACTTGAGCCCCACCAGCAGCTCGCCCAGCGCGGGCTGCAGGGGGCTCTTGTCCTGGTGCAGCCCGAGCGCCTCTCCCAGCGCGTCCTGAATCTGCTCTCGCGTGACGTAGCCCAGGGAGATGAGGGCTTCCCCCACGCGCTGCCCGGTAAGGGCCTGGAGGGCGAGCGCCTCCTGCACCTGACTGGGCGAGACAATCCCCAGCTTGAGCAGCAAATCACCAAACAAGGGGCTGGAAGCACTCATGGTGGGTGAGTGTACCTCACACCCCCCACCCACGGGGAGTCCGGGACTTACGGGCGCCCGCGCGGCGCCACCACCCGGAGGTCCAGACGGCGGTTGGCCTCGCGTCCCTGGGCGGTCTCATTCGACTCGACGGGCTTGTCCGGGCCGAAACCCCACGCCTCCAGCCGATCCGGCGGGACACCCCGCTCCACCAGGTAGTCCCGCACCGCCTCCGCGCGCGCCAGCGTCACCTCCCGCTGCACGTCCGGGTCCCCGCGGTTGTCCGTGTGGCCCTCGATGGCGATGACCCCCAGCCGCGGGTGCACCAGCAGGACTTCGGCCACGTTGTCGAGCGCCGGCTGGACGCGCGGCTGGAGGGCGGCGGTGCCGGGCGCGAAGGTGATGCGCTCCAACAGCTCCAGCCGGTCCGGGCGGATGACGACGCGCTGCTTGCGCGCCGCCGGGCAACCCTGGTTGTCCACCGCGCCCCGCTCACGCGGGCAATTGTCCCGGTGGTCCGCCACGCCGTCGCCATCCACGTCCCGCTCCGGGCAGCCGCGCAGCGAGGGCAGTCCCTCCTCGTCGGGACAGGCGTCCTCTTCATCCGGCACGCCATCCCCGTCCGCGTCACGGATGGGGCACCCCTCGCGCGAGGCGGGCCCGGGCTCGTCCGGGCACGTGTCCGCCGCGCCCTCCACCCCGTCGCGGTCCGGGTCGTCGACGGGGCAGCCCTGCCGCTCCAGCAGGCCGAACACCCGCGGGCAGGCGTCCTTCGCGTCCTCCACGCCGTCCTCGTCCGAGTCGCGGATGGGGCAGCCCTCCCGCGACGCGGGCCCGGCGTGACGCGGGCACTTGTCCAACGCGTCCTCCACGCCGTCGCCGTCCGTGTCCTTCGCGGGGCAGCCCTGGAGCCGCGCGAGCCCGCGCACGGTGGGGCAGGCATCCTCCCCATTGAGGACGCCGTCGCCATCCGCGTCCAGGCCCGGGTCGAGCGGGGGCGCGTGCCGGCAGCCCGGGGCGGCCACGGCCAGCACGGCGGCGGCGAGCAAGGCCAGTCGGTGGAGTGCGCGCGTCTTCATCATCCGCGGAACCAGAGCGCAGCGAGTGCGAGCTGTCCAGGCGCTCAAGCCGGCAAGGGCAGCTCCACGGTGAAGGTGGAGCCCTTGCCCGTCTCGCTCGCCAGGCGGATGCAGCCGCCGTGGGCCTCGACGATGCGCTTGGTAATCCACAAGCCCAGGCCCAGTCCCTTGAAGTGCTGCACCGACGCGGAGCGCTCGAACTGCTCGAAGATGCGCTCCTGCTCCTCCGGCGACACGCCGATGCCCTCGTCGCGCACGGACAGCCGCGCCACCGGGCCCACCGCCTCCACCTCCACCGTCACCGGCCGGCCCGCGCCGTACTTCGCCGCGTTGGTGAGCAGGTTCACCAGCACCTGCTCCAGGCGCAGCCGGTCCCACTGCCCCGACACCGGCCTGTCCAGCAGCAGCCGGACCTCGTTGCCCGCCAGCGCCAGCTCCTCGGACATGCGGCCCACCAGCTCGCGCGTCAGCGCCGCCAGGTCCACCTCTTCACGCTTCAGCCCCAGCCGCCCCGAGCTGAGGCGCGAGACGTCCAGCAGGTCATCGATGAGCAGCCCCAGCCGCTGGCCCGCCTTCGCCGCCCGCTCCGCGCGCTCCGCCAGCCCGTCCACGGCCATCGCCTCGCGGGCCATGCGCGCCAGCAGGTGAATCTGGAGCTGGAGCGCGTTCAGCGGCGACTTCAGCTCGTGCCCCGCCACCGACAGCAGCTCGTCCCGCGCCTTCACCGCCTGCGTGGCCGCGCCGTATCGCCGCGCGTCTTCAATGGCCAAGGCCGCGCGCGCCGCCAGGCTCTCCAGCAGCGCGCGCTCCTCCACCGAATACTCGCGGCCCTGCGCCTCGCGCATCACCCCCAGCGTGCCCAGCACCCGGCCGCGCACGCCCAGCGGGACGACGATGACGCTGTGGGGCCCGTAGTGCTGGAGGAAGGGCATGCCCTCCGGCACGCGCTCATCGCGCAGGTCCTCGGCCAGAAGGCGCGGGACGAAGAGCGGCTGCCCCGTCGCCGCCACCCGGCCCGACAACCCTTCTCCCACCCGCCCCGGGCAGCGCCGCATGGATGCGTCCAGCAGCGCGCGGGCCTCCGCGTTGGGATGGTGCACCGTCACCAGCTCCAAACGCGTCTTGTCCTCGGAGAGCAGTTGGAGCACGCACGCGTCTCCGAGCGCCTCCGACACCTTGCGCACCAGCACCTCCAGCACCATGGACAGGTCCAACCCCGCCTCCGCGATGAGGTGGCTGACCTGCACCAGGACGTGGAGCCGCGCCGCCCCGCGCCGGCTCTCCTCCTCCGCCGCGCGCGCCTTGCGGAACAGGTCCGCGTTGTCGATGGCCAGCGCCGCGCGCCCCGCCAGCTCCTCGGCCAGGGACAGGTCCGGGATGTCGAAGGGCGCGGACGTCTCGCTCCGCATGAAGGTGAGCACCCCCAGCGTGCGCTGCCGCGCCACCAGCGGCGTCAGGATGAGCGAGCCCACGCCCAGCTCGCGCGCCGCCGCGTACAGCCGCGCCGCAGCCGTACTTGTGTCCCCGGGCTCCGCGGTGGGGCGCGCCATCATCCACGGGCGCCCCGAGGCGAGCACCTCCGCCAGCAACGTGGGGCTGCCTTCCTGCGGAGCGAAGCGCAGGAGCTCCAACCCGCGCGGCGCCGATTGCGGATTCTCATAGAGCACGGCCAGCCGCCGCACCACGCCGTCCTCGTACGAGTCCACCGCGCAGCCATCCGCGAAGTGCCCCAGCGCCAGCCGCGCCACGCCCGCCACCGTCTCCTCCCAGTCCAGCGACGCCGACACGAGCGCGCTCGCGTCCGCCAGGAGCCGCAGGCGCTGCCCCGCCGCCTCCGCCTGGAGCCGCGCGGTGCGCTCCCGCGCGTACAGCCGCGCGCGTTCCAGCGCCTGGCCACACTCGTGCCCCAGGCCGGTGATGGACGCCCGCTCCAGCGCCGAGAAACGCCGCGCCTCCGGGAAGCCGAGGCACAACGTGCCGAAGGCATGCCCTTCCACGTGCAAGGGCAGCAGCACCAGTGCGCGCAGGGCCCCCAGCGCGGGCACCACGTCCCGCGCCGCGGCGGGCGTCTCCAGCCACACCGGCGCCCCCGCGCCGTGCCCCGGCATATCGCTGCTTCGCCAGGGTGGCACCCGGAGCGCCTCCCGCTGCGCGTTGGACACGCCCAGCGCGGCCTTCAACGCCAGCGTCCCGTCCGGCTCCGCCAGGTGCACCAGGCCCACGCCCGCGCCCACCGCGGGAAGCCCCTGCTCCAGCACCACGCGCGCCACCTCGTCCGAGGACAGCGCGCGGCCCAAGGCCTCCGTCACCGCCTGGAAGCGGCGCAGCCGCAGCACCTCCGACTCCTCCACCTCCGCTCGCGCGGACAGCACGGACTGGCGCAGCGTCTCCGCCATGCGCTCGCGCTCCAGCGCCAGCGCCGCCAGCTTCACCGAGAGGCCGAAGCGCCGCAGCTCCTCCTCCTGTGGCCGCCACGCCTCGCGAAAGAGCACGCCCAGCACACCGGCGGCGCCCAGGCCGGAAGCGAAGTAGAGCGGTTGGGACATCAAGGCCGTGGCCCCCAGCCGCCGCAGGGCGTCCGGCTCGGAGGCCAGCAGCGCGTCTTGCGACACGTCCTCCACCACCCAGGGCAGGCGCGGCTCACCCGGCGCGGGCGCCTGGGCCAGCAGCCGCTGCGCGCAGATGGCGGTCGCCTCCGCGTCCACGCCGGGAGTGGTGAGCGTGCTCAAGTCGCCCGTCCCGCCCCACCAGCACAGGAAGGCACCCGAAGCCCCCAGCGTGACGGACGCCTGGCAAAGCAATTCCTCCAGCACCGCCACCACCGGCGGTGCTGCGGACAGCCGCTCCAGGGCCCGCGACATGCGGTCCACCGCGGCTCCCACTGATTTTCCGGGCACATTCATGCCCCACTCCCCCCGGCACGGACGCATGGCTCCCTGCCTCGAAGCCTCATTCTCCCATGCCGGACGAAGCGTGGAAACCGCACAGCGCGTTGCCCTGAAGTACGGGGTTCCCCGTGGGTGCCTCAGTGCTCGTAGACGCGGAAGAAGGCGAAGAAGATTTCCAGCACGATGAGCAGAACGATGACGGCCTCCAACGTGTGGGAGCGGTCGATGTCCACATCACCCTTGAGCAGGCCATACGTCTGGGCCAGCAACTGCTGCTTGCGGGTGACGGCGGCCTGCCACGGCGGGATGCGCATGCGGCGCACTGCGCTCTCGTAGACCTTGGCCAGGTAGAAGTCGCCGATGATTTTGAGACTGTTGTCCACGCGCTCGATGAACTCGTTGAGGTCCACCAGCGTGGAGAGCGTCTGCCGGGCCAGGGTGCGGTAGGGACTGCGGAACAACGTGGCCCAGCCATGCCGCGCGGCCTGCACCTTCTCGTGGATGCGGGTGATGTGCGCGTCCAACCGCTCATCGTAGTAGCGGAACTCCAACAACTGCGCGTTGGCGATTTCCAGCAGGTCGGGGATGTCTCGCGAGCCGGACGGCTCGTAGACGAAGGCGCTGTTCCAGTCGATGACGACCAGGTCGTGGATGGTGTAGCTGAAGCGCGACTGGAGTACGGATTCGCTCTCACGCGGAGACAGCGGCACCGTGCCGCTTTCGCCCAGGAGCAGCCGGGCCAGGTCCGCGCGCGTCACCAACTCCTCCGCGGTGGGATTGCCACGGATGTGCTCGGCGAAGATGACGGTGTAGCTCTCGTTCTGCTCCCACAAATGGGGCGCCTGCGCGGCGGGGGCGATGGTGCGGCGCACACCTTCCACCAACTCCAACGCCAGGGCCTCCAACGACTGGCTGTCATAGAGCTCGTCCGCCATCCGCGTGAGCGCTTCCAACGAGGTGCCCGGAACGACTGGCACCTGCAGGATGATGGACACGGCGCCATGGTCGAACAGGCGCGCGGTGACATCCACCGTGACGGGGCCGTCCCGCAGTGCCAGGGGCCGGCGGCCCAGCTCATAGGCCAGCGGCGGGTTGGGCAGCTGGATGTACTGACTGTTCTCCCGTGACAGCTTGAGCCGGCGCGAGTCCTCCGTGAGCACCCGGCGCGCGCGCTCCAGGTCCAGCTCCTCCGCGATGTCGAAGGTCCGGTAGCAGAGGACGTACGCCTTGTCGAAGAGCAGCGGTTCGGCAGCGTCCATGGTGCGTGAAGCCTAACCCGCGCCCATGACAATCCGTGGCCGGCCCCCCTGGCATGCCAGACAGTCGTCATTCCCTCCGCGGAGCCGTACCGGAATGGACGGCCCCGGGAGGCGCTGGACTGTCTTCAGCCGAGCGAACGTTCAGGGCCGGTGACGCGGAGGAGGCGGCGTCAGCTCCGTGCGCACGTCCCACAGCTCCGGGAAGAAGCGCAGGTCCAACGCCTTGCGCAGGAAGCCCACACCCGAGGAGCCCCCCGTGCCCTGCTTGAAGCCGATGATGCGCATCACCGTCATCATGTGGCGGTAGCGCCAGAGCTGGAAACGCTCCTCGGTGTCCACCAGCTTCTCGCACATCTCATACGCATCCCAGTGCGCCTCGGCGTCCTGGTAGATGCGCCGGAACACCTCCACCACCTCCGGGCTCTTCTCGTAGGGCTTGCGCCAGTCACGCTGCACGTGGCTCTGCGGCACCGGATGTCCCATGCGCGACAGGTGGCGCAGGAACTCGTCATACAGGCTGGGGGATTCGAACAGCCGCTCCAACTCGCCGTGGATGGCGGGGACGTGGCGGAAGGGCATCAACGCCTGCGCGTCCTTGTTGCCCAGCAGGAACTCCACCGCACGGTACTGGAAGCTCTGGAAGCCAGAGGAGCTGCCCAGCGTGTCGCGGAACTCCAGGTACTCGTTCGGCGTGAGCGTCTCCAACACGCTCCACTGCTCGAAGAGCATCCGTTGGATGTGCGCCACGCGCGCGAAAATCTTGAACGACGGCTCCAGCCGGTCCGCCTGCACGTAACGGATGCAGGCGCCCAGCTCGTGGATGAGCAGCTTCATCCACAGCTCGCTCGTCTGATGCTGGATGATGAACAACAGCTCGTCGTGGTGAGGCGGCTGCGAGCGCGTCACCTGGGCCGACAAGAGTCGGTCGAGCTGCAGATAATCACCGTACGTGGTCCTTCCGGCCAGGTCGGTGATGATTCCAGGCTCCAAATCGCGTTTGTTCATGGGCCCGGGCATTCATGCTCGTGCAAGCCCCCACGGGCAAGTCTCTCCCGCATGGGCGGACCCCGATTCCTCTCCCGACAACAGAGCGGAATGGCGGGGGCGCGGTCACTCTCTGCCCGGGCCGGGGCAGCGTGCCGCTGGCTAGCCTGCGTGCCCAGCCTGAGCGGCAGCCGCCAACGCCTTGGACGCGGCGCGTCCACGCGGCAGCTTGATGTCGTCCACGCTGTCCGGGTCGGCGTAGTCCTTCCAGTCGCTCGGGCGGCGGTTGGTCTTCTCCAGCATGCGGAGCTTCTGGTAGTGGGCCGCGCAGTAGCCCTTGGTGCGGCTGGGCTTGCCGCAGCCGATGATGGCGCACGCGCGCGAGCCGTCAGGACCCGCCGCCGCCGGCTTGCGGCCACGACGCTTGCCACCCGCTGCCGCGGGAGCCGCCGTCACGACGCTGCGAGCCGCGGGAGGACGACCCGGGCCACGACGGCCGGCCTTGGCGGCCGCGGGAATCTGGGCGCCGAACAGGGGCCCGACGACCTCGGCCAGCGGGGCCAGGCGCTCGGCCACGTTGCGGAGCGCGTCCAAGTCCGCCGTGCCCTCCTCCAGCCGCGCGACCACGTCACGCAGCGGCTTGAGCTGGACCTCGATTTCATTGCGGATCATGTCGCGAAACGCTTTATCCACGGACATTCGTTGAATCCTCACCTGGGGAACGACAAGAGTAATGCAGTACTAGGGGGGGCTGATGCTCGATGCTTGTGATGCTGCCCATACCCTTACCTTCCAAAAATGGTTTTGTCTAAAGGAAGAGATAAAAGTTGTGACTGAGCAACGGACCATTCGCCCCGTTGTCGCAGGTCTCACCTGTTTCCCGGCGGCAACCGTGGCCTAGCCGTCCCAGTGCAGGGACTCCAGCAGGGGGGCCTCCCCCGCCACCTGGAACACCTGGGGGCGTGACAGCAGCTCGTCCCAAGTGGCCGATAAATCACGACGCAGGTCGTCCAACGACAGGGAATCCAGGGCAATCATGAGCTGGGGCAGTCGTGCATTCTCCTCTTCTTGGAAATGAGCCACCGCCAGGTCTTCCAGCGTCAACAGACGCGCCTGCCACTCGGGATGGCCCGAGGGCAGCTCTTCCAGCTCAGCCATCAGCTCACGCATCGTGAGATGGTCTTCCGTCTGCTCACGACAAGACTCGCGGCCCTCCACCCGTGCCATCACCGGGTAGAGGCAACGCTCCTCCAGTCGTGAGTGAAGCCTCAGCAATGCCAGCAGCTCCGCCGTCAATCCCCTCAGCTCATCGGGTTCCACACCCGATGCCAGACGCTCGAGACGCTCTTCCAGTTCCCGATGCTGGTCGATGAGGATGTCGAACGGGCTGCCCATGCCGGAACGTTCGGCATGCACCTGGAAGCAGACAACCTGAGTATGCCTGCGAGCTGACATTACTCAAACTCCTACGAACCCCCACTGTCAGGGCCACCGCCGTCTCAGGGGCGCCCGGCTGCCCGGCGGCCAGGAGGAGGGCGCCGCCTGCTGGGGACGCCACGCATCCCCATGTTTTTCCACCATGGATGCCCCGCTCGCCAGCCTGCGCCGGGCCGTATTCCGCCTCGCCGAGCAGGGCGCGGGGCTGTCGGCCCTGTACCATCGGGTGCGGCTGCTGGGCTGCGAGCACCTGCCATTGAAAGGCCCGGTGCTGCTGGTGGGGAACCACGGCGTCTGGGGTTACGAGACACCTGCCTTCTTTCATCTGATCCACCAGGGCACCGGCCGCTATCCATTGGGCCTGACGGAACGGGGATTCTTCCGCATCCCGTTGATCCGCACGGTGTTGCCATGGCTGGGCGGCGTGGCGGGGACGCGGGAGAACGCCATGACGGCGCTTCGGGCGGACTCACGGGTCGGACGAGGCATTCCCATGCTTGAAACCCTGTCATCCCGCCCGGGGGGACACCCCCACGGCCCGCCGCTCGTCCCGATGCGGACGACATCCAGCAGGGCGATGCCCACCTGCCTTGTGAACGACGTCCCGTGCGAGGCACACCGGTACGCCTGTTCACCTTTCCAGAGGGCAACACGGACGAATCACGCACCGTGGTGTGTCTTCCGGGGCTGGGGGCCAGTGGCCGTTCCTTCGCGCCCATGGAGCCACTGACGGACGCGCTGACGCTGTCCACCCTGGTGCGCGCGCCCCGGCCCCTGGCGTACCTGCTGGCGCCCACCGTGGCCCGGGTGCTGGGAGGCCAGCGGTTGCCGCCGGAGGGCCGGGCCGAAATCGTGCGCGAGGCCCGGCACATCCCCGGAGCCCGGCTGGCGCTCATCCGGGGCGCCAGCCACCTGCCCTACATGATCCACCCCGATGCCTTCAACACGCTGGCCGGGGACTTCCTCCGGCAGCACCTGGACTGAGCCGCCACCCACACCATGACCACCGACGCCACCCACCTGTCCCGTTCCGCCCTGCTGTTCCTGGCCCGCCGCCCTGGCCTGGAAGGCGCCGCCATGCGCCTGCGCCCCTTCCGGCGGCTGGCCTCGCGCTTCATCGCCGGAGAGACGCTGGAGGAGGCCGTGGACGCCGTGAAGGCGCTGTCCGCGCGCGGGCTCATGGCGTCGTTCGACCACCTCAACGAGGCCGTCCAGACGCCCGAGGAGACGCGGGAGGAGGTGCGCCAGTACCAGCGGCTGCTGGCACGCATCGACGCGGTAGGCGTGCGAGCCAACGTGTCGATGAAGCTCACCCAGTGTGGGCTGCTGTTCGATGAAGCCCTGGCCCTGGAGAACGCGCGCACGGTGGTGGCCGAGGCCGCGGCCCGCGACTCCTTCGTGCGCATCGACATGGAGGACAGCTCGGTGACGCAGGTGACGTTGGACATCGTGCGACAGCTGCGCGCGGAGTTCGGCGAGCCCCATGTCGGCGCCGTGTTGCAAAGCGCCTTGCGGCGCACGGAGCAGGACGCGAAGGCGCTGTGCGCACAGCGCATCCGCATCCGTCTATGCAAGGGTGCCTATCTGGAGAAGCCCGACGTGGCCTTCCCAGACAAACGGGACGTGGATGCCAGCTTCGTTCGCACCATGCGGGTGCTGCTGGACAGCGGCGTGTATCACGGCATCGCCACGCACGATGAACGGATGATTAAAGCGACACTGGACCACGCGGCGAAGCGCGGACTGCCGCGCGGCGCCTTCGAGTTCCAGATGCTGTACGGCATCCGCAGGGACTTGCAGGAGCGACTCGTGAGGGAGGGTCACCCGGTGCGCATCTACGTGCCGTACGGACGGCACTGGTACCCGTACTTCATGCGCCGGCTGGCCGAGCGCCCCGCCAATCTGACCTTCCTTCTGCGCAACCTGGTACGTGGGTAGGAGCAGTACGCGCCTCCCCGCCTGGCGTGCGGGGCCGCCGCGAGGCCCGCATGCGGGTGAAACATGCGGATGAAACACCAGACCGCGCACACCCTCGGGAACCCCGCGCGGAGGACCAACGCCAATCGAGAACGGCCGGCCCGCATGGACAGTCATGTCCGGGCAACCCCATACCCGGGGCGAATCGCGCGCCGCGGCATTCCCTGCTCAGGCCCCATGTCTTGTCGCATGGCGTCGATGCGCCGCGAGCGGGCGGCTGCCCCCTCCCCCGCCATCCGCGGGGGCCGTGGACGGCCCGCCGCTCCGGGTGCTCCTGGAGGGACACGCCGCGGGAGGCGTCCCTAGCTTTCCCGCATGGCGCTGCCCATCGAAGCCCATGCCCTCATTGGAGACACGCACAGCGCCGCGCTGGTGGCGAATGACGGCACCATCGACTGGCTGTGCTGGCCGCGCTTCGACTCGGACGCGTGCTTCGCGGCGCTGCTGGGTGAGCAGCGGCATGGTTTCTGGCGCATCGCCCCCACCGTGCCCGTGCGGCGCGTGCACCGCCGCTACGTGCGCGACACGCTGGTACTGGAGACGGAGTTCCACACCGACGCCGGCACCGTGCGCCTGTGCGACTTCATGCCGCTGCGCGAGGACACGCCGCAGTTGATTCGCATCGTGGAGGCCCGCACCGGACAGGTGCCGCTCCACCTGGAGTTCGCCCCCTGCTTCGGCTACGGCGACCGCACGCCCTGGGCCCGCCTGATTCCGGGAGGTGTCAGCACCAAGGCCGGCCCGGACGCGCTCTACCTGTCCACGGAGCTGCCGCTGCGTTTGGAGCACAGCCATGTGCTCGCGGACGTCTCCGTGCCGGAAGGGCAGCGCCTGGCCTTCGTCCTGTCCTGGCATCCTTCGCACCTGCCTCCGCCCCGTCAGCCGCCGGACCCCTTCCTCACGCGCGCGGACACGGAGCGGTGGTGGCGCGCCTGGGCGTTCCGCTGCATCCATGAGAGCCCCTGGCGCACGCAGGTGATGCGCTCGCTCATCACCCTCAAGGCGCTCACCTACTCCCCCACCGGCGGCGTGGTCGCCGCGCCCACCACGTCCCTGCCGGAGCGGATGGGCGGCGTGCGCAACTGGGACTACCGCTACTGCTGGCTGCGGGATGCCACGCTGACGCTGCTGACCCTGCTGGACGCCGGCTACACCCAGGAAGCCCAGGCCTGGCGGGACTGGCTGCTGCGCGCGGTGGCCGGAGAGCCCGATGAGCTCCAAATCCTCTACGGCGTGGCCGGAGAGCGCCGCGTCACCGAGTTGGAGCTGCCGTGGCTGCCGGGCTTCGCGGGCTCGCGCCCGGTGCGCATCGGCAACGCCGCCGTGGGCCAGCTCCAGTTGGACGTCTTCGGCGAGATTGCCGACTGCCTCTACCACGCGCTCCGTCACGGCGTCTGTTCGGACGCCGAGGCCTGGGACGTGAGCGTGCACCTGCTGCGCTTCGTGGAGCGCAACTGGGACCAGCCCGACGAGGGCATCTGGGAGGTGCGCGGCGGGCGACAGCAGTTCACCCACTCCAAGGTCATGGCCTGGGTGGCCATGGACCGGATGGTGAGGACGGCGAACCTGCGCGGCATGCGCGGCGCGCTGGTGGAGCACTGGAAGGCGCTGCGGGCGCAGATGCACGCGGACATCTGCGCGCGGGGCTACGACGCGCGCCGCAACACCTTCACCCAGGCCTTTGGCAGCCAGGCCCTGGACGCCAGCCTGCTGTTGATTCCCATGGTGGGCTTCCTCCCGCCCGACGACGTCCGCGTGCGCGGCACCGTGGAGGCCATCCGCCGCGAGCTGTGCCACGACGGGCTGGTGCGCCGCTATCACACGCACGAGACACGGGACGGCCTCCCTCCGGGCGAAGGCGTCTTCCTGGCGTGCAGCTTCTGGCTGGCGGACGCGCTGGCGCTGATGGGCCGCAAGGGCGAGGCGCGCGAGCTGTTCGAGCGCCTGCTGGGCCTGTGCAACGACGTGGGCCTGCTGTCCGAGGAATACGACCCGGTGGCCCACAAGATGGTTGGCAACTTCCCGCAGGCCTTCAGCCACCTCGCGCTGGTGGGCACCGCGCAGAACCTGTCGCGAGAGGGCGGCCCCGGTCAGCAGCGGAGCCACTGACGGCGGCGGCGGCGGCCCGGGCCATTGGCTGGAAATGAAGCGGGCCCCGGCACGCGGTGGGAGCAGCGTCCCACCTCGTCCGAGGCCCCTGATGCACCACACGCACGTCCACGTCCTCGAGGGACGCGGCGGGGCGGAGACTAGAAGTAGCCGCCGATGGTGGAGGCGACGCTGAAGTTCACCTCCACGTCATCGCCCAGGCCGAAGGCCAGGCGCGGGCCACCGCCCACGAAGAAGTGCGGCGTCACGTGGAAGAGGAAGGGCGCGTAGCCTTCCAGGATGACGGTCACGTTGGCGGGGAGCGCCGAGTTGGCGAAGGGCAGGATGTCGTCGCCGATGTACAGCGACACCTGGCCCTTGGGCCACACGGAGATGCGGTCGGAGAGCGGGATGTTGTAACCGACGCGCGCGTTCAGGCCGAAGGCGGCAATCGTGTCACCGCTGCCGAAGAGCGCGCGGACCTGGAGGCCGCTACCGACGGACAGGTTCTTCTTGAGGAAGTAGTCCGCGCCGGGCTCCAGGAAGATGTAGCCGATGCCGCTGCCCTGCGTGGAGTAACCCATGTTCGCGGAGGCATCCGTGCTGATGACGAACTGCCCCTCCGAACCGAAGCTCCCCGACGACTCCTGAGCGCCGGCGCTCACCGACACCATGACGCCCGCCACTGCGGCCAGGTTCTTCCAGTTGTTTGCCTTCATGAGACGTCCCTCCGTTGCGTAGGCCCGGTGCACATGTCCGGGCGCTCGGCGCCCACTTCTAGCCAATGGGCGCGGAGGAACATCATTTATTTCGTCATGGTTGTGAACAGTCGCGTCGATGTCATGCGTGGATCAGCCGCGTGACAGAGGGCTCACCACGATTCGTCCAGCAGATGTGTACGGACGAGCACTGGCAGTGGCCCATTCTCGCGAGGCGAGAAACCGCGGCACGCACTGCGGCCTACCGCATCCGCGACACGCAGCAGCTCACGAGTCCCAGGACAGCGTGTACTCGCTGTCCAGCAGGGACGTCTGTCCGCCGCGCACCTGGATGTCCTGGGCGCCCACGGCCAGCAGCGCGCCTTCGAGCATGCCCTCGTTGTACGCGACGGGGGTGAAGATGCGGCGCATGTGGATGCGGCCCGAGCGCGGGCCCGTCCACGCCACCTGCAGCTCTCCGAAGTTGATGGCCATGCGGTAGGCCTCGGGGAGCATCTCCACGAGGCGCTTGGGCTCGCCGCCCACCTGCTGCCGGACCTCGGCGCCGAACATGGAGTTGATGAAGGCCAGCGTGCCCTGGACGCCGAGCTGCCGCATGGCCTCCTCGACGCCGCCGAGCTGTGGTGCCAGCAGCCGGGCCGCGGAGAAGAACACGCGCATGAAGGGCGGGACGGGGTAGAGCTCGGTGGTGTCCAGGTCGGCGGGGTAGTCACCGCCCTGCTGGATGGGAGCCACCGCCTGCTCACCGCCGAGGAAGCGCACGGTGTCGAGGACGGCCGCGAAGTGCATACCGCGAATGCCCTCGGACGCTTCCACGAGCGCGAGCCGCGAGCTCAGCTCGCGCTCCACATCCTCTGGCGTGTCCCATTTGCCGCGCTCCATGCTGACCTCCCGTCGGAGAACGCGCGGGATGCTGGCACAGCTTGACCGCCCGCGCGAACTCCGGGCGGCCTCGGTGCGGAGCGTCCCACCTGTCACGTCCGATGCGCGACGTGACTCAGGGTGCGGGCTCGACGGCCGGCTCGGCCGCTTCACGGCGCAGGCGCGCTTCGAAGACGAAGGTGCCGAAGGGAAGCAGCGACGCGAAGACGCCGCCCACCACGCGGACGAAGGACCAGCGGTAGGTGATGGCCGCCTCCATGAGCGCGAAGAGGTAGAGCACGAAGAGCAGGCCGTGGACCCAGCCGGTGAACTTCACGGCCTGCGGCATGCCCGCGGCGTACTTCAAGGGCATGGCGATGAAGAAGAGCGCGATGACGGACAGGCCCTCCGCGAGGGCCACGGCACGGAAACGTCCAAGAGGGGTCTTCAGCATGAGGTTCTCCCCCGCCTGTTTCCCATTCCCGGCCGCCGCGGTCCATGAGTCATGGTGACGCAGGAGGTGCTGCCTGGTTGCTTGCTTAGGCTCGAGTCTTGGCGGGTCGTCCGTCAGTGCGCGGGCAGCGCTTGGAAGGTGATGCCATCCAGGTCCAGTCGGCGCACCGCATCCATGAAGCGCTCCGTGCCGACAATCATCGTGGAGAAGTTCCCGACCCGGAACAGGTCCAGGCCCGTGGGGAGGGAGGCCGCGTCGAGAATGGGTGCATCCGGCCGCGTCAGGCCGAAGCGGCCACAGGTCACGCACGGTGGCGGCTCATCGGGCGGGATGCAGTCCGGATGCAGCCTGCCGTGGGGCTCAATCTGTAGCTCCAGCAGTTCTGGCGGGTCTTTCTGCCGGAAGCGCAGCTGCGTCGGGCAGGCCTGGAGGCCTTGTACGCCCTCGGAATGCAGCCGCGACAGGGCGTCGCGCTGCACGAGCAGCTTCTGCCCCCATACCCAGGCAATGGGACCGAATACGCCCGTGGCACGTCCGACCAGGGGACCGAAGCCCGTACCGGGCGGCAGTTCGGCACCTGGAGGAACCAGAGGCCGGACCAGCTCACGGAGACGCGCGAATTCAGGGAAGGGCTCGGGCCTGGGACGCGCGAACTCGTTGCGCTCTGGCAGTTGAGCCAGGTTGACGCACGGATACTCGTGTCCCGTATGGGCCCATGTCTCGCCGCAAGTGCCGCAGCTCACGCCAGGGAGCGACAGCTTGTGCCAGGCGTTGATCTCCCCTCCGTACTTTGCCGCCGCGGCCTTGTCCTCGTGCATCCAGAAGAAACGGCTCATCCGTCCTCACACTCCCGGGCGCGAATAGTAGGGCTGAATCGGACCGCCCATGAGTTGGAAGCGATGTATGAGTTCCCCCGCGAACTTGTAGATGTCCGTGGGGCTGGCGCCCGGCTTTGCCGCCTTGAAGTCGCGCCAGGCCTGGTTCCACGCGCCACCGCGTCCGTCTCCGCCGTGAATGCGCCGATGGACGTCACGCGGAATCGGCATGGTGTAGTCGTGGATCTTGACGCCTCGAATTCCGAACCACATCGAGAGGTCTTCTGCCTGGGGAAAGATGTGATGCTTTTCCCAGCGCCCGGGCGTGAGCTGGCGTGACGGAGGGATGATCCGCTCGGGCGCGCCATTCCAGTTGGGGAAGACCATGACGGCCCCTCGAGGAAGGGCCACCGACACCGCACCGGGCATGTCCTCACAGAGGTAGAAGCCACATGCGTCCCCCTGGCACAGGAGTGCGACGCACCTGTCTTCATCGGGCGAGCGACACTCCGTTTCCGCATCAGCCCCTCCGCTTTGGAGAGGTGCATTCGAGGCGGTGGCGCAACCACCCCAGAACAAGGCAAGCACCAGAAGCCATACGCACAGGGAGGGTCGCACAGCCTGTCAGTATATCTCTGGGCGGTCCCAATCCCTTTCTTGAGCGCCTTCCTCGCGGAGACACACTCCCCTCACCCCCGCCACGACGGCAGCGCCACGCCGTAGCGCGCCAGGTCCTCGGGGGTGTTCACGTTCGCCACGGACCGGAGTGACGGATCCACCGCGCGCAGCACGGCCTCGGACAACAGCCGCGTGCGCACTCCGGACAACAGCTCCCGCATCGAAGGATCCGTCGCCAGTGTCGTCCCCCACGCCGGTGCCAGCGCCGACCGGTACGCTGCGAGCAACGGCTCCAGCCTGCCCCGCACCTCGAAGCACACCGCGTCCACGCCGTCGTCCCGCGCGCCCAGCAACACCCGCAGGACCTCCGTCGTGATGAACGGCATGTCGCACGCCACCGCCACCACCCAGGGCGTGCGCGCGGCCACCAGCGCCGCATGGACACCGCCAGGCGCTCCCTTGCCTGGCACCACGTCCGCCACCGTGCGCACCCCAAAGCGCGCATAGGGCCCAGGCACGTTAGCCACCAGCAAGACGTCCTCGAAGCACGGGGCCAGCGCCAGGAGCCGCTCCAGGACCGTGCGCCCCTCCACTTCCAACAGCCCCTTGGGCACGCCAGACAGGCGCCGGCCCTGCCCTCCCGAGAGGATGGCCAGCGTCACCTCCGGGAACTCCGTGCGGATCCGCTCCATGCTCGTGCCCCGTTCGCGCGCCTGCCGCGGCCACTTTATCTGTCCGCCCACGCACGCCCCCAAACGAAGCGTCCCTTGCCTCCGTGGACACAGCGGGCGCTCCACGTCATAGGCTGCGGCGTTTCCATGCCCCTCACGCCCCTCGACTCCGCCCGGCAGGCCGCGCTCGACGCCATCGCCCCGGCGGCGCCGGAGCGCGTGCCGCTCCTTAATGCCCAGGGCCGGTTCCTCGCCAGCCCTGTCACGGCGTCTCGCTCGCTGCCCGGCTGTGACAACTCCGCCATGGACGGCTGGGCCGTGCGCGCCGAGGAGACCCAGGGCGCCTCCCGCGACCGGCCCGCGCGCCTGCGCGTCACCAGCACGGTCTTCGCCGGCGCCCTCCCCTCCACGCCCCTCCGGCCCGGAGAAGCCGCGCGCGTCTTCACCGGCGCACCTCTGCCCCCCGGCGCCGACGCCGTCGTCCGACAGGAGGCCACTCGCGCCGCCGAAGACGGCGCCTGCGTGGACATCTTCATCACCGTGCCGCCCGGCAACGACATCCGCCGCGCCGGAGAGGAAGTCCTCACCGGCACACCCCTCTTCGACGCGGGCCAGCGCATGGGCGCCGCCGTGCTCGGTGTGCTCGCGTCCATGGGCGACACGGACGTCTGGGTGCGCTCCGCGCCGCGCATCGCCGTGCTCGCCACCGGCGATGAGCTCGTCCCTCCTGGCACTCCAGCCCTGCCCCACCAGGTGTACGAGAGCAACCTCGTCCTCGTGGCCGCGCTCGCCCACGAGGCCGGCGCGAATGTCCGCCAGCTCGCCCGCGCCCGCGATGACGAGCGCGCCCTGCGCGATGCGCTCTCCCGACTGGCCCCGCAGGTGGATGTCCTCATCACCACCGGAGGCGCCTCCGTGGGTGACAAGGACCTGGTGAAACGCGTGCTCGCCGCGCTCGGCGCCCGCTTCTTCGTGGACGGCGTCGCGCTCAAGCCCGGCAAGCCCGTGGCCGTGGCCCGGCTGGGTGACACCGCCGTCGTCGTGCTGCCCGGCAATCCCGGCGCGGCCACCGTGGCGTTCGACCAGTTCGCGCGCCCGCTCCTTCTAAAACACCAAGGTGTGTTGGAGACGCGCCGCCGCGTCCGCGCCCACCTCTCCGAAGCACGCCACAAGCAAGCGGGCCTCACCTACCTCATCACCACCACCCTGGAAGCCCGGGGCGGCCTCGCGCCGCGCGCCGTGCTCCGCCCCCAGGGCGCCGGGCAGATCCTCCAGAACGTCCACGGAGAGGGCTGGGCCCTCCTCCCACCAGGCCGCGCGGAATTCGCCGAAGACGACCTCGTCGACGTCGAGCTCTTCGACCGGCCCACCTTCACACCCGTGGGCGCACTGGCATGAGCCGCGTGCCCGCGCTCAGCGTGGTGGGCTGGTCCGGCGCCGGCAAGACGACGCTGCTCACCCGGCTCGTTCCCGAGCTCGCCACGCGAGGCCTGCGCGTGGCCGTGGTGAAGCACTCCTCCGATGCCCATCCGCTGCACCGGCCCGGCAGCGACACCGCCCGCTACCAGGACGCGGGCGCCGTGCTCACCGGCTTCGCCACGCCCGCGGGCGTCCAGCTCACGACGGCCACCGCCCTCTCGGACGCGCTTCCATCGCTGCTCGAGCGCTACGCGGGCGCCGTGGAGCTGGTGCTCGTCGAAGGCTGGAAGGACGGCCCCCTCCCCAAGCTGGAGGTATGGCGGGAGGGTCTGGGCCCGCCGCTGGCGCCCTCGCGCCCGGAGGTCCTCGCGGTGCTCTCCTCCGAGCCCGCGCTCCCCACGGACTTCCCACCCGGCCTGCGCGTGCTGCACCCCGACGACGTGCGCGCCGTGGCGGACCTCATCCTGGCCCACCTGCGCCCGAGCCGCCCCGCCCCCCTGCCCCCCGTGGATGCCCGCGGCGTCACGCGCCGCTTCATCCAGCGGTGGAACGGCGCCGCGCTGCTCCCGGCCCAGGAGGACGACATCGCGGTGGAGGAGCCTCTGGAGATTCGCGTCAGCGGAGACTCGGTGGCCACCACCATGCGCACGCCCGGACATGACCGCGAGTTGGCCACCGGCTTCCTCTTCGCCGAGGGCATCCTCCAGAGCGTGGACGACCTGGGCGGGCTGGCACACTGCGGACGGCCAGGCCAGGAGGGCTTCGGCAACGTCATCGAAGTCACCCCCGCCCCCGGCGCCTTCCTCGACGTGGAGCGCGTGAGCACCGCCCGCCGGGGCACCCTCACCACCTCCGCCTGTGGCGTGTGCGGCCGACGCAGCGTGGATGACCTGCTCGCCGTGTGCCCGCCCCTGCCGCCCGGCCCGGTGCTCCACCCCGACGCCGTGGCCCGCGCCACCGAGCGCCTGCGCGACGTGCAGCGCAACTTCGCCCGCACCGGAGGCGTCCACGCCGCCGCCGTGCTCGACGCCGACGGCCACCTCATGGCCGCCCATGAGGACGTGGGCCGTCACAACGCCGTGGACAAGGCGGTGGGCACCCTGGTGCTGGCCGGCCTCGTGCGGGGCACGGGGGCCTCCCGCCTCCCGCTGACGCGTCAGCCCGCAGTGCTCGCCGTCAGTGGACGCGTCAGCTTTGAGATCATCCAGAAAGCCGCCATGGCCCGGATTCCCATCGTCGCGGGCGTCTCCGCCGCCAGCTCCCTCGCAGTGGACCTGGCCCTGCGTTCTGGCATGACGCTGGCCGCGTTCGTCCGGGACGAGCGCTTCAACGTCTACACCGGGCCCGAACGCCTGTTACAGGCGTAACCCCTTGAAACTCCTGTCGCCCTTCCCGGGAGCACCCGGCTCCTGGCATCATCCGTGCCTTCGCGTCAGACCGGCATCGTTAATGCAAAGAAACCGTGACGAAGGAAACGCGGGCAGCCGCGGTGAACCACAATGTGTTGGTGATGCTCGGTGAGCTCGAACCTGGGTAGGGCGGTCACAAGATTTCACACGCTGCCACGTCTTACTGACGCGGCAGGGGTTGCACCGCGCCGCGATATCGGGCAAAACAGGTTTCCTTCCGACTTAAACATTTCTAGCCTCAACGGCGACCTCTGCTTCAACTGCACGAAAGTGAGCAGAGGGGGGTGGACACGATGAGCGGCGCAACGGCAAGTGCGGCGGTGGTCGGTGCTCCTGGGTCGGCCAACGCTCAGGGACAAGCAATTGAAGAGGTGCAGGGGCCGCCCAAGCTGGCCCCGGGGTTCGCGGCGAAGCTGAACCTCACGGTGGACCTCGTGCTGCTGTCGTCGGTGCTGGTGGGCTCGGCGTGGCTGAGCGGACAGCTGTCGGCGGAGTCCGGTTGGAAGGTGTCTGGGCTGGTGCTCGCGGCGTGGGTGGTGTGGATTGTGACGGGCACCGCGCTGTGCCTGTACGACTCGCGCTTCGCCGAGCGCAGCAAGCTGGACCACGTGGCGCTGGTGTCTGTGACGACGCTGGCGGTGGTGACGGTGCTGACGCTGGGCAGTGTGGCGGTGCCGACGGTGGTGACGTCGCCGGTGGTGGGCCCGCTGCTGTTCATCTTCTGGCCGGTGACGCTGCTCCTCCGCCTGTTCGTCTTCCGCCCGGTGGCCTCGCAGGAGCGCCCCATGGACGCGGTGCTCATCGTGGGCACGGGCGCCATGGGCCGCTACACCGGCGAGGACCTGGCCAACCGTGGCCGCCGGCAGATTCTGGGCTACGTGCGCTTCCACGACGACAACGGCGCCGTGGGCGAGCTGCCCGGCCCTATCATGGGTTCGGTGGACGACCTGGAGCGCATCCTCCGCAACACCGCGGTGGATGAGGTGTACATCGCCGGCAACACGCTGAAGCAGGGCGAGTCCATGCAGGCGGCCATCAAGCTGGCCGAGCGCTTCGGCGTGCCCTTCGCGCTGCCCGCGCACAGCTTCCGCCTGGACCGCGCCCGCCCGGTGGAGCGCCGCGCGGTGGCGGACGGCTTCCTGCACTTCGCGGCGGTGAGCCCCAAGCCGCACCAGATGGCGATGAAGCGCCTGTTCGACATCTGCGTGTCCGCGGCGGCGCTGTGGGCGCTCCTGCCGCTCCTGGGCATGGTGGCGCTGGCGGTGAAGTTCACCTCCAAGGGCCCCATCTTCTTCAAGCAGCTTCGCGTGGGGCAGAACGGCAAGCCCTTCTACATGCTGAAGTTCCGCTCCATGGTGGTGAACGCCGAGGAGCTGAAGGAGAAGCTGGCCGCGCTCAACGAGCAGACGGGCCCCGTCTTCAAGATGAAGCACGACCCGCGCATCACCGGCATCGGCCGCTTCATCCGCAAGTTCTCCATTGATGAGCTGCCCCAGTTCATCAACGTGCTGCGCGGGGAGATGAGCATCGTCGGGCCGCGCCCGCCGGTGCCCACCGAAGTGGCCAAGTACGAGACGTGGCAGCGCCGCCGCCTGTCGGTGCGTCCGGGACTCACCTGCATCTGGCAGGTGTCAGGACGGAACCAGATCTCCTTCGAGGAGTGGATGTACCTGGACATGCAGTACATCGACCACTGGAGCCTGACGAGCGACCTGCGCCTGCTGCTCCAGACGGTGCCGGTGGTGCTCACGGGCCGCGGCGCCAGCTAGCAAGCCTTCAGGCAACCCAACCTTTGCGGGGGCGGCATTGACGTGCCGCCCCCGCTCGTTTTCTATGCACCCGGGCAGTCCTGGCCGGCGCCGGGTCCGCACGCTCCCACCGTGAACAGTCCCAGCCATTCCATTTCGCAGGACGCGGGCGAGCGCGAGCGCTCGCATGAGGCGATGGGCGCGGTGCGCAATGGGCTCCAGCTCGGTGGCTCGCTGCTGGCCACGTACGCCATCGCCATGGGCGTGCGCTTCCTGCTGCCGGCCCACCTGGGACCGGAGAGCTTCGGGCGCTTCAACTACGCCGACAGCTTCTCCGCCGTCTTCTTCATCGCCACCCACCTGGGCCTGGAGATGTACATCCGCAAGGAGGTGACGCGCCGGCCCGAGCACGCCAGCGACTTCTTCGGCAGCACGCTGCTGCTGCGGCTGGGCCTCACCGCGGTGCTGATGGGCGCCATGGCGTTGGTGATGGCCCACTTCGATGAGCCGCCCGAGGTGCGCCAGCTCGTCTACGTCTTCGCGCTGGCCCAGTCGCTCATCATCATCAACGCCTCCGTGGCCGCGCTGCTGCACGCCAAGGGCAAGGTGGCGGGGCTGTCCGTCTCCAACATCGTCACCAAGCTGGTGTGGGGCGGAGGCCTGCTGGCCGTCGCCGTGGCGGGCCTGCCGCTGCCGTGGCTGGCGGTGCCGCTGGTGGCGTCCGAGGCGGTGAAGCTGGGCGTGGGCTGGTACCTGGCACGCGAGCACATGGGCCTCACCTTCAAGGTGGACGTGCCGGCCACGCTGAAGGTGCTCAAGGCCAGCCTGCCCTTCTTCATCACCGGCGCGGCGCTGGCGGCCAACGGGCGCCTGGACGTGATGATTCTGGGCATGGTCTCCAGCCACGAAGAGGTGGGCTGGTACGGCGCGGCGTGGAACATCGCGGGCCTCACCTTCTTCCTCAACCCGGTGTTCGGCTGGGTGCTGATGCCGCTGGCGTCCCGCGCGGCCGAGCGCTCCGAGGCGGAGCTGACGAATCTGACGCGCCGCTCGCTGGAGGGCACGCTGGCCGTCACCGTGCCCATGATGATGCTCATCGTCCTGGGCGCTCCGCTGTGGGTGGGGCTGATGGGCGGCGCGTTCTCCGAATCCGCCATGCCGCTGCGGCTGATGTCGCCGCTGTTCGTGCTGGCCTTCGTGACGATGAACGCCGGCCTGTGGCTGACCATGACGAACCGCGAGTGGTGGGTGACCATCACCAGCGTCATTGGCAGCGTGGTGCTGATCCCCCTCCTCAACCTGCTGCTGATTCCGCTGATGCTTTCGGCGCTGGGCAACGGCGGCGGCGCGGCGGGCACGGCGCTGTCCATGCTGCTCATGGAAATCTGCGTCACCATCAGCCTGCTGGGGCGCATGGGCAAGGCGGCCTTCGACGCGCGTTTGGTGTCCATGATGGCCAAGACGGCCGTCATCTGCGCGGCCATCGCCGTGCTGGACCAGACGCTGCTGGCCTTCCTGAACCCGTGGGTGCGCATCACCGTGGAAGCCGTGCTGTACATCGTCGCGGTGCTGGCCACCGGCGCGGTGCGCCCCGGCGAGGTGCTCCAGGTGGTGCGCATCGCCCGCCGCCGTGGAAACCCCGCGCCCGAAGCCGCGCCCACCCCGTGAGGAGAGTTCCGCCGCTCATGCCGTCCATGCACCGCCAGCTGCCTTCCGCCCCGCGCCGTCCCTGGCGCTCGTTCGCCGCCTGCGCCGCGCTGCTGCTGCTGGCGCCCGCTTGCCGGGGCCTGGGCAAGTACACCTGGGTGGATGACTACCAGGAGAAGCCGCCCCCGGTGGACTCGGCGTATCGCATCGCCGCGGGCGACTTGCTCAACATCCGCGTGTGGAACCAGGAGTCGCTCACCACGCAGGCCCGCGTGCGCGAGGACGGCCGCATCAGCCTGCTCTTCCTGGACGACGTGGAGGCCGCCGGCCACACCCCGGCCTTGCTGTCGCAGCAAATCCAGACGCGGCTGAAGGACTACATCAACCACCCCGTCGTCACCGTCGCGCTGGAGATGGCGCGCCCCATCAAGGTGACCATGGTGGGCGAGGTCAACCGCATCGGTCCGCTGGAAATCGACCCGGGCGCCAGCCTGCTGCAGGCCCTGGCCGGCGCGGGCGGCTTCACCGAGTACGCCCACAAGGACCGCATCTTCGTCATGCGCCAGGAAGAGGGCGCCGCGCCCGAGCGCATCCGCTTCCGCTACGACGACCTCATCCACGCCGAAGGGCGCGCGCCCACCTTCCGCCTGCGCCCCGGTGACGTGGTGGTGGTGGAATAACCCGTGCTGGGGACGGTCCTCACCGTCGCGATGCTGGAGGTGTCCTCCGCCTCCGTCAGCTACGCCACGGCCGCGCGCGTCGACTCGCGCCTGCGCTCCAATGAGGACCCCGCCCCCGAGGCCCCCCGTGTCGCGGGCGACACCGACGTCACCCCGCTCCTGGGCCTGGAGATTCGCGACGGCAACACCGCGCTCCAGGTGGAGTACGCCCCGCGCATCAGCCTGCGCGAAGTCACCGCCCGCGCGCGCACCGAAATCCAGCACATGGGCCGCCTGGCCGGCCTGTGGCGTCCCGAGCGCGGCCTGTCCCTGCGCCTGTCGGAGGAGCTGGTGCTGGGCAGCGTCAACCTCCTCACCACGGACCTGGGCTCCCTGCCCGGCGGCACACCGGGCACGGACCCCGACGGGCCGCTGCGGCCCCCCGGAAGCGGCGGGCCCCTGCAGCCCCTGCCCCAGGCGGACACCGTCTACTTCCTCTCCTCCGCGACGACGCTGACGGCGGACACCGGCTGGCTGGGGCGGCGGTGGAACCTCACCGGCTCCGGCGGCTTCTCCATCAGCGGCGGCCTGGACGGGCCCGCCCGCGAAGCGGTGCCCATGCAGTATGGCCCGCGCGCGGACGTGTCCCTCAGCCATGCGCTGTCCCCCCTGAGCGCCATCACCACCTCCGTGGCGTTCAACTACGCGCGCTTCTCCACCGGGGCGAACAACACCATCGTCACGCTGCGAGAGGCCTGGGGGCACCGGGTGGACAGGCGCACCTCCCTGGAGGCCGGAGCGGGCGTGAGCATGGTGCACTCCATCCCCGTGCCCCCCGGCGAAGGCGAGCCCGAGCCCGGCCCGCTGGACGCGCCCCGGACGGAGCTGCTCCCCAACTTGAATGTCGGGGTGAGCCACCGGATTCCCTCGCGCACCGCGGACTTCAACGGCCGGGCGGACCTGCGGCTCGTCCCCTTCACGGACCGGCTCACGGCGCGCGTCTACCCCCGGGCGGACCTGACGCTGACGGGGACCTGGGCCCTGGGGCCTCGCGTGCGCGTGTCCGCCATTGGCGGCGGCGCCGCGGCCGTGGGCGGAAGTAGTGGGGACAGCATCCTTTCCGGAGGCTTCACTGGTTCCTGGATTCTCACACGGTGGGTGTCCGTGGATACCGACATCCGAGGGACGTGGAGCCGCTCGCCCGAACTGCCGGCGGCTCGGCTGACGTGGGCGGCAACGCTGGGCCTGTCCGTGCGACAAACTGGTATTCTCTAAGGGCTGGCGCCATGGCGAAGCTCATCTTGATGTCCGTCCTCATCCTCACCATCGCCCTGCCAGCCAAGGCGGCGAGGGATCCGCATCCGATGCGGGGGCTGAAGAAGGCCATCCTCTGGTTCGTCCTCTTCAACGCGGCATACACGTATGGCGTCCTCGTCTGGGTGCCACGGCTCGGGTTCGGCTGAGCGAGTTTCAGAAAGGTTGACGACGGATGGAGTCCGACCTGCACACGGTCCTCTTGGTGGAGGACGCCCCCTTCTTCCGGAAGATGCTGGGCGACTACCTGCGGGACATGGGGTTCAAGGAGGTTGTGGAGCTGCCCAGTGGCCGCGCCGCGCTCAAGCACCTGGAGACGGCCGCGCGTCCCGACCTCGTGTGTCTGGACCTGACGCTGCCGGACATCTCCGGCTATGACCTCTGCGAGCACATCCGCCGCTCGGCGACGATGGCGGACGTGCCGGTGCTGGTGGTGAGCGCCCGGGACTTGCCGGAGGACAAGGCGCACGCCGAGGAGGCCGGCGCCAACGGCTACCTGGGCAAGCCCTTCACCCAGGAGGAGTTCACCCGGCGGGTGCAGTCGCTCCTCAAGAGCACTGGGGCCAGGAGGACGCCGTGACGGTCCCCGCGCCCGGGGCTCCCGGGCCGCGCCCCCAGTTGGTGCCGCAGCAGCCCGCGTTCACTCCGGAGCGCCCGGAGACGAACGCGCCCGCGGACCTCATCGACTGGGGCTTCGTCATCGACGCGGTCTTCTATTTGAAGAACGCGGTGTTGCGGCACTGGTTCCTCGCCCTGGTGGTGATGGGCACGGTGTCCGCCCTGGCGATGGGCGTCAGCAAAATCATGCCGCGCAAGTACCGCGTGGAGACGCGGATGCTGACGCAGCGCAACTTCATCATCTCCTCGCTGGCCAACCCCGGGCGCTCCATCCCCGTGGACGCAGACCAGCCCACGCGCGCCGCGTGGGAGATGGTGATGAAGCACGACAACCTCAGGTCCATCGTCGCGCAGGCGAAGCTGGTGGAGTACTGGGAGCTGCAGCGCTCGCCCTTGAGCCGGCTGAAGGAGAAGGTGCTGCGCAAGCCGCCCAAGCCCATGTCGGACGAGGACAAGCGCGACGCGCTCACCGCCATGCTCGAGCAGGCGATGATTGTCGGCGTGGAGGGCGGCACGGGCACCGTCTCCATCGGCGTGGAGTGGAGCGACCCGCAGCTGGCGCTCAACATCGTGCAGGAGGCGCAGCAGAACTTCCTCGACATGCGCCAGGCGGCGGAGATGGGCGCGGTGCAAGAGGCCATCACCATCCTGGAGAAGCAGGTGGTGGACGAGGCCGAGGGCATCCAGCAGGCCATTGGCCAGCTCAACGCGGCGGTGAAGCGCGTGGAGGCGCGGCGGAAGAAGGAAGAGGAGAAGAAGGGCCGCCGGGGAGGCCCCACGGCCGCGTCCAACGCCGCGCTGGGCATCAACACCGACCACCTGCTGGCGCAGATGCGCTTCATGATTCAGACGAAGCGCCGGGCCATTGGCGACGTGGAGGACTTCCGCTCGCGGCGGCTGACGGAGCTGCGCAACCAGCTGTCCGAGCAGCGCGTCATCTATTCGCCGCAGCACCCCATCATCACCGACCTGGAGCAGCGTATCTCCTCGCTCCAGGAGGATTCGCCGCAGTTGATTGCGCTGCGCTCGGAGATGACGGAGCTCATCAACGAGTACGTGCGCAACGGCGGTGACCCGGGTGAGCTGGAGTCCGGGCTGGCGACGGCGGCCTTGGGCGGCGCGACGTTCGGCGGGCCGGCCACGTCGGATGACCCGGAGGTGTCGGTGGCGGCGGACCGGGTGCGCATGCTGGTGATGCGACACCAGGAGAAAATGCGGCGGTTGGACCAGGCGCGCACGGAGCTGGAGATTTCCCGCGCGTCCATGAAGCACCGCTTCAGCGTGCTGTCGCCGCCCACCTTCCCGGAGCGGCCGTCCAAGCCGAAGGTGCAGCTCATCGTCGCCGCGGGCGTGGTGGGCGGAATCGGCATGGGCATCTTCGCGGCGCTGGCGCTGGACATCATCCGCCGGCGCATTCTGGAGAAGTGGCAGGTCGAGCGGATTCTGAAGCTACCCGTGCTGGCGGAGTTGGAGCGGCGCTGAACAGCGCGCTCGGGGGTGCATGTCGTGACATCGTGGACGTGGCTGGACGTGGCGCTGTGCGTGGCGCAGCTTCCCGTGGCGGTGGCGTGTGGCTATCTGCTGACCCTGACGCTGCTCTCCTATCGGCCCCAGCCGCCGGCGACGCGCATCGGGCCGCGGAAGTTCGACATCATCATCCCCTCCCACAACGAGGAGCTGGGCATCGCCCGGACGGTGAAGAACCTGTCCGAGGTGGACTACCCGGCGCACCTGCGGCGCATCATCGTGGTGGCGGACAACTGTTCCGACGCGACGGCGCAGAAGGCGCGCGAGGCCGGCGCCTTCGTCCTGGAGCGGCAGGACACGACGAAGCGGGGCAAGGGCTACGCGCTGGCTCATGCCTTCGAGTTCAGCCAGCAGGACGGCTTCGCCGAGGCGGTGGTGGTGGTGGACGCGGACACGGTGGTGTCGCCCAACCTGCTGACCGCCTTCGCGAAGCGCATCGAGGGTGTCGAGGGTTCGAAGGCCGGAGTCGAAGGGGCGCACGCCATGCAGGCGCACTACGGGGTGATGAACCCCACGGCGTCCTGGCGCACGCGGCTGATGACCATTGCCCTGGGCATGTTCCACAAGGTGCGCTCGCAGGGCAGGGAGACGCTGGGCGTGTCGTGCGGCCTGCGCGGCAACGGCATGTGCTTCACACACCACGCGCTGGCCAAGGTGCCGCATGACGCCTTCAGCGTGGTGGAGGATTTGGAGTACGGCATCCGCCTGGCCCAGAACGACTTCCGCGTGCACTACGTCTGGGAGGCGGAGGTGCTGGGGGAGATGGTGTCCGGGGAGAAGCAGAGCCGCTCGCAACGCCAGCGCTGGGAGGGCGG
>NZ_JAAEAH010000059.1 GCF_010998615.1 Myxococcus sp. CA023
CGCCCCGCCCATCCCGCGCCACCACCCAGAAGGTGACGCGCTGGGGCGTGGCGGGGGTGTCGTACGCCGACGTCGGGTCACCCGGCCGGCCTTCCACGGGCTCCTGGGAGCGGAACTCCTTCACCTCGCCATCGCCGGTGGCGAACCAACTGAAGAAGACCTGCTCGGGGCGCGGGCCTTCGTCCGTCTCTTCGATTTCGACGCTGCCCTCGGCCAGCACCGGCGTGAAGGTCACCTCGCGCGACACAGGCAGCGGGCCGGTGAGCGGCGCGCCGTCCCACAGGACGTCCGACACCACCGGGTTCTGGTTGGGCGTGGTGGTGGCCCGTAACGTCACCCGGCGCACGCCGCGCTCCGTGCCCTCCGGTGTGCCGCTGCCGTCCGTGGCCTCGTAACCGATGAAGAGCGGAATGCCCCGGGCCAGCGCCTCGCGCAGCGCCGGATCCTCGGGGTCCAGCGTTCCACCGCCACCCGGATTGCCCGCGGCCAGCGCCTCCAGCAACACCGCCTGCACGTTCGGGTCCGAAAGCGACAGCTCGCCGTCCGGCAACGGCACGCTGTCGTCCCCCGGGCACCGCCCGTCATAGGGATTGCCAGTGAAGCGGCACAGCGCGTAGCGGACGGTGACGGGTCGCGCGTCCGGCGTCACCGCCAGCGCGTTGAACGTCATGGGCCCGGGCAGCGAGGAGGCATCCGGGTCCACCACCAGCTCGGCGGGCTCCGCCTGGATGGCCAGCACGCGCACGCGCCGGATTTCACTCTGAAGCTCGAAGTCGGGCCCGCAGCCAGCGAGCAGCAGCACCACGAGCGCGGGGAGGATGGAACGCATGCTCAGAAGCTCCCCCGGGCGCCGATGATGGGAAGGATGGGCAGTCCTTCAAAGAAAGCGCTTTGGGTGTAGTTGTAGTTGTAGGCGATGCCTTCCACCGCCGGGTTGTTGTACGCGTTCGTCAGGTCCAGGTAGACGTTGAGCGCCCACTTCTCGAAGGCGAAGTTCTTGTCCACGCGGATGTCCAGCTGGTTGAAGGACGGCAGCCTGCGCGAGTTCACCGCCGCGTAGAGCGGGATGAAGACATCCGACCCGTCGTCGCGCACCGAGCCCACCACCGGCGTCGTGGGGTTGCCCGAAGCGAAGCGCATGCGCGCGCCCACCTCCCAGCCCGCCGGCAGCTTGTAGGACGCAATCGCTGTCAGCACGTGCGTCTGGTCATTGTCGAAGAGGCGCCAGCCCACGCCCGGCGCGTCCCGGCGCTCGCTGCGGCTGAGCGTGTAGGAGACCCAGCCGAAGAGCCGGTCCGTCAGCGCGCGGCGCACCAGCACCTCCAGTCCGTAGATGCGCCCCACGCCGCCGTTGCTCAGGCGCTCGGGCACCCGCTGGCCGTTGCGCACCACCGTGGCGTTGGAGCGGACGATGAGCCCGTCCAGGTCGTTGTAGAAGACCTCGCCGCCCACGAACCACTCCGGCCGCGCCTGCCACTCCGCGCCCACGCTGTACTGGAGCGACCGCTTCGCACGCAGGTCCGGGTTGCCGAAGGCCACGCTCGGCTCATCTTGCACGGGAGGCCCGTGGTAGACGCCCGCGCCGCCCTTGAGCGTCAGCGTGTCCGTCAGGCCGTAGCGGACCGCCAGACGCGGGTTGAAGGTGCGGCGGGCCTCCGTCTGGTCGGTGAAGACGTAGCTCTCCGCGCGCAGGCCCGGCACCAGCAGCAGGCGCGGCACGGGGCGCCAGCGCGCCTCCACCCAGGTGGAGGGGAAGTACTGGAGGAAGTCGCCGTCCGCGGTGAGCACGTCATCGGTGACGGTGGGCGTGGGCGGCTCCCCCTCGCGGGAGAGGCCCTGGATGCGCGCGGTGACGCGGGCGAAGTTGCTCACCACGTCGATGCCGCCCGCCAGCGTGAGCGCCTCCCCGAAGGCGTACTCCACGGTGGAGCGCAGGTTCAGGTCCGTGGAGGCGATGCGCAGGCCGCGGTCGCCGATGCCGAACTGGACCAGCGTGTTGCCCACCAGGCCGTGCGTGTCCAGGGTGAGCGCGTCCGCGCGGTACCGGTGCCGCAGGCGCAGTTGGTTGAAGCCGGTGGTGACGTTCAGCCCACCGGTGACGGTGGGGTCGTCATCCGCCGGCCGGTCGAAGACGAGCCCCAGCCTGTCTCTGGAGGTGAGTCCCTGCAGCGTGAAGGTGTGGCGCGACTTCGGCTTCCACACCAGCTTGAGCTGCGCGTCGTAGTAACGCGGCGCCACCTGGAGGCTGGGGCCGTTGTCGCCCTGTGGCACCAGGCCCAGCACCAGGTCGATGTACGAACGCCGTCCCGCCACCGCGAAGCTCAGCGTGTCGGTGATGGGCCCCTCCACCACCGCGTTGGATTCGATGAGGCTGACGCCCACGGTGGCGTGGAGCCGATCCGTGCGCGGCTCACGGCTTCGCACGTTGATGACGCCGCCGGTGATGTCTCCGTAGTACGCGGAGAAGTTGCCGGGCAGGTAGTCCACCGCCTCCAGCAGCTCCGAGTTGTAGACGGAGGTGAGGCCGCCGAAGTGGTAGAGCAGCGGAATCCGCTGCCCGTCGAGGAAGACGCCGGACTCCTGCGGGCCCGTACCGCGGATGACGAGCTGGCCACCGTTGAAGGCGGGGCGCGCCACGCCGGGCAGGTTCTGCACCACCTTCAGCGTGTCGCCCTGGGTGCCGGGGACGCGCTGCACCTCGGCCAGTTGGAGCGTCGTCTGCGTCACCTCCTTGCGCTCGCGCTCGCTGCGCACCACCGTCTCGAACGCGCCGAAGATGCGCTTGCGCACGTAGTACGTGGCGCGCGTCTCCTGGCCTTCCGTGAAGGTCTCCTCGGTGCGGAAGCGCTCGTAGCCGCTCTGCACCACCAGCACCTCGTGCGTGCCCAGCGGGATGCCGCGGAAGGAGAAGCGGCCTTCCTCGTCGGTGACGGTGGAGCGATCCAGCGCGGGCAGCACCACCTCCGCGCCCACGAGCGCGTCCCGCGTGCCCCGCTCCAGCGCCCGGCCGCTGAAGTTCACCGGGGCCTCGAGCTCCACGGCGGCGGCGTCCTCACCCTCTGGCGGCGGTGGACGGAAGACGAACTGGTAGGCGTATTCGATGCGCACCGGCGCGGGGACATCGTCCACCTCGGCGGGCTCGAACTGGAACTGGCGGACCGCCTCCACGGCGGCCTCGTCGAAGCCGTGGCCGGCGGGCTGGGACACCTCGACGTTGGAGACGGCGCCCGTCTCCGAGATGTCGACCCACATCACCACCGTGCCCTCGAGCTGCTGGGCAGCGGCTTCCGGCGGATAGACGGCCTCCACCTGGCGCATCAGCGCGGGGGGCTTCGTCAGCACGCCCTGGGGCGCGCCGGCGTCGGCATCCGTGACGCCCGCGTCCTGCTGAGCGGCGGCGCCAGTGGCGGCGAGGAGGCAGAGGACGGCGAGAAGGATTTTCATGAGGGGCGCGGGACTCCCGCGCCCCTCCTAGTGCGGCGCCTACTTCGGCGCGAGCACGATTTCGATGCGGCGGTTCAGACTGCGATTCTCCGCCGAATCGTTGGCCGCGATGGGCTGGTACTGCCCGTAGCCCGCGGCGGAGAGGAACGTCGGGTCCACGCCAGCGTTCTGGAGTGAACGGACCACCGCCATGGCGCGCGCCAGGCTCAGCTCCCAGTTGGACGGGAACTGACCGCCGCCGGTCGGGACGTCGTCCGTGTGGCCTTCCACGCGGATGATCTTCCCCTGCACCGTCTTGAGCGCGTCGGCGATCTTCTTCAGCGCCTCCTCGCCTTCCTTGCCGACCCGGGCGGAGCCGGAGGCGAAGAGAATCTTGTCCTTGAGCTGGACGGTCATCTTGCCCTTGAGCTCGGACAGCTCAATCTTGCCGTCGGAAATCTCCTGCTTGAGGCTCTGGGCCAGGTTTTCGTACTCGGAGCTGCGCTTCTCCAGCTCCTCCTTCGCCTGGGCCAGCTTCTTCGTGTTGCGCGCCAGCTCGTCGTTGAGGGCGGCCAGCTGAGAGTTCTTCTCCTCCAGCGCGCGGCGCTCCGCGGCGCCCGCGGTGAGGCGGGACTCAGCGGTGCCCAGGCGGGTGTTCAGCGCCTCCCGCTCCTGCTCCAGCTCGGCGATCTTCTCTTCCAGCGCCTTCACCTTGGCTTCGGCGGCCTCGCGAGCACCCTTCTCGTCGTTGAGGCCCTTGGCGAAGTTCTCCGCCTCGAGCGCCTTGGCGTCGAACTTCCCCTGCGAAACGCAGCCCGTGGTGGAGAGCGCGACGAGTGCAGCCAGAACCAACGGTTTCCGCATATGTACGTGTCCTCCTGACACCTGTGAATGAAGCGCCAGCCTATCGCTGGTGGTGCTCCGGGTCAGGAAGAACCTCGCACATATTTTGAGCTGAAACGAATGAATGACTGACGGCCAGCCAGGCGCGTCAGTCAGCGCGGAAAAATAGGATGAGAGTTGAGCCAGACGGAGAAGAGTGCGTCCGCGAAGTGCTTGCCGGGGATGTAGACGCCACCGGAGGCGTCTCCTCCGACTTCGAGCCCGACACCCGGGGTGTAGGTGATGATGAGGTCCTCGCCCTTCTGCACGTCCTTCAGCGACGCGAGCATGATGCGCAGGTGGTTCGCCAGCGGCCCCTGACTCAGGGCGGGGCTGTGCTCCAACCCGTCCCGGAAGCTGCCCACGAGCTGATCCCTGGAGATGTTGCGCAGGAAGTGGAAGTGGAGCCGCTTCACGGAGTTGGAGTTGATGGCCTCGTGCGTGGAGCGTGGCCGGTCCTCCATGTAGAGGCTCCAGACGTAGACCTTGAAGAAGAGTTGCTTGTGCAGCTCCATGTGGGCGAGTTCGACGGTGCGCCCCTTGAGGTTCAGCGACACCGGCATGTGCACGCCGCCGACCTGCTTCTGTCCCGCCTGCGCGGCGCCCGCGACGAGCAGCATGCCCGCCACGAGACACCGCAGATTCCCACCCCACGCTCGAGTACCCATGCGCCCGCCCCCCGACCCCGGACCCCACTGAATCCGACAGGACATACGCTGCACACGATGCCCGGCACCGCCAACGCCCGGCAGGGCAACGTTGTACGGCAGTGGACGGCGACAGGTCCTGGTGGCTCAACGTCGGGCACTTAACCGCGAGGGGCCACGACGCAGCGGCTCACCGCGCCGGCGTACGCTCCAGCAGGGCACCGGCCCATGTCAGGCCGCTGCCCACGACGCTCAGCACCACCGCGTCTCCCACGGCGGGGTCGTCCCAGTGCTCGCTCAGGACGCTGGGCGCGCCCGCGGCGCCGGTGTTCCCTCGGGTGTGCACGTTAAAGAAGTGCCGCGCATCCGGCACCTCACACCGCCGCTGCACGGCCTCCAGCATGCGCAGGTTGGCCTGGTGCCCGATGAAGGTGACGGCCCCCGCGCCCTGGTCCGGGTGACGGCCCATGAAGCGCGTGCGCAGTGCCTGGAACGTCTCCCCCGCGCGGCGGATGGCGAACTTCTGCACCTCGCCGCCGTTCTGGGTGAAGTGCCCCATGCGCGGCACGCGCACCTTGTCCGCGCCCGAGGGGTCTCCGGCCAGCAGCGTCTCCGTGAGGTGCCAGCGCCCCGGCACGCGCGGCGACAGGATGGCCGCGGACGCGCCGTCTCCCCACAGCACCGCGCTGGAGCGGTCCGTGTAGTCCACCACGCGCGTGGAGTTGTCCATGTTGACCACCAGCACGTAGTCCGGCATCCGCTCCGGCCGCATGCCCGCCAGGAAGTGCAGCTGCATGCAGAAGGACGAGCAAGCGCTCTGCAGGTCCACCGCCGGCGCATTGATGTTCAGCAGCTGCGCCACCCGGTTGGACTCGGCGGGAATGCACTCGTCCGGACTGCATCCGCCCGCCACCACCAGCCCGATGTCAGACGGCTTCAGCCCCGCGCGCTCCAGCGCCATCAGCGCCGCGCGGCGTCCTGTCTCCGCGTTGCTGAAGAGCGCCGCCTCCTGCGCCGCGCGCACGTCGCGGTTGCGCGTCTCCCGCAGGTAGTCCAGCGGCAGCACCGTGTGCCGCGTGCGGATGCCCACGCGCTCCACAATCCACGCATCGCTGGTCTCCAGCCCCAGCTCCTCGAAGAAGGCGTTGGTCAGAAGGTTGGGAGGATGGAAGTGGCCGAGCGCGTGCAGATACATTCAGAACCCTCTAACCGCGCAGCCTCCCAAAACTCTGTCAGCCGTCTGTCACGCCTCCGCGCCTTCGCGCACAGCAGACGGCCTGCCGGGCCATCAGCCTAACGCGCGGCGTCAGCCTTCCGGCCCATGAGCCGCAGCCGCATCGCGCCCTCGCCGCGCGCCTCGAAGCCCTGCTCGACGGCGTCGTCGGTCAGCTCCACCTTCACCGGCCCGGACAAGGTGAGCTCCAGCAACTGGATGCCCTCCGCGAGGACGGACATCTGCCCTTGCAGCGGAATGGTCAGCAGGAACGGTGCATTGGTTTCCTGGCGTAACACCGTCATCGCCACGTCGAAGATGCCCACGGCGCCGCGCGGGTCCTGACGCACTTCGACCAACCGTGCGCGCGCCTGGGTGACACGGGTGTTATCGCCCTGCTCGTCCACGATTTGCTTCGCGAGCGTATCGGAGAAGCCATCCAGGGTGGCGCCCACCGCCAGCGGATTCTTCGGAAAGGCGGCCTCCATCCGGTCGGGCTTGCCGAGCTCCGGCAGGTGCTTCGCCACCTCGTCTGCTTCCTCCTTGGGCACCGGCTTGCCCGCCGCGTTCGTGATGACCACGCGGTCCTTCTTCCACTCCGCCAGGTACGTCTTCCGGCTGATGGGGCTCGCCTTGCGCTGGACCTTGCCCTGCTGCTCGGCCACCTCGCCCACGTCGTCGAACGCCATCTTCACCTTGGAGATGACCTTCCCCTTCGCGGCCAGCACCGTCACCGTGTGGCGGCTGGACGAGGTCACCGACATCGCCACCGACATCGGCTTGTCCATGTCCGAAGCGCGCAGGTCGAGCGCCAGCCGCATGTCCACGGCGTTGTCCAATTCCTCCTGGTACCCCACGCGGGCGTTCACCTGCTTGAACTGGATGGTCGGTGCCTTCACCTCGGCCGCGGGCACAGCCGGCGCCGTGGCATGGGCGGCGAGCGGCGCGAGCGAGAGCCCCAGGGAGACGACGAACGGATACACGCGGTGCATGTGCTGCCCTCCTGGGACGCCATCCTTTCACGGGCCTCTCGCACGTGTGCCGCTGAAATCGTGCAGTCCGCCAGGAAGCCCATCGTCTGAACCCAGACGGATGGAAGCGCGACCTGCGCCGCCGGGCGGACGGCCCTCCGCCGCGCGCTACAGTTCCGCGAATGAGCGCCGCCCCGGGTCCCCAGGTCCACTTCCGCACCTGCAACCTCTGCGAGGCCATGTGCGGCCTGCGCATCGAGCTGGACGCCGGACGCATCACCTCCATCCGGGGTGACGCGGAGGACCCCTTCAGCCGGGGCCACGTCTGTCCCAAGGCCCTGGCGCTGGAGGACCTGCACCAGGACCCGGACCGGCTGCGCGGCCCCATGCGCCGCACCGCCAGCGGTTGGGAGTCCGTCTCCTGGGACGACGCGCTGGATGAGACCGCGCGCCGCCTGCATGCCATCCAGCGGGAGCACGGCCGTGACGCGGTTGGCTCGTACCTGGGCAACCCGAACGTCCACAACCTGGGCAACATGCTGTTCGCCCCGGAGCTGGTGCGCACGCTGCGCTCGCGCAACCGCTTCTCCGCGACGTCCGTGGACCAGCTGCCGCACCAGTTCACCGCCTACCTCATGTTCGGCCACCAGTTGATGGTGCCGATTCCCGACATCGACCACACCGGCTACATGCTCGTGCTGGGCGCCAATCCCCTGGCATCCAATGGCAGCTTGATGACGGCGCCCGACGTGCGCGCCCGCCTGCGTGCCATCCAGCAGCGCGGCGGCCGCATCGTGGTCATGGACCCACGCCGCACGGAGACGGCGGCCATCGCCGACACGCACGTCTTCATCCGGCCGGGGACCGATGCGCTCGCGCTGCTCGCCCTGCTGCACGTGGCGGTGGTGGAGCACGCGCCACGCCTGGGGCCGCTGGATGCCTTCACCGATGGCCTGGAGACCGTGTGTGCACTGGCCCGGGACTTCCCTCCGGAGAAGGTCTCACCGCACACGGGCGTGCCCGCGCACACCCTGCGCCGCATCGCCCGGGACTTCCTCTCCGCGCGAGCCGCCGTGTGTTACGGCCGCATGGGCGTGTCCACCCAGGCCTTCGGCGCGCTCTGCCAATGGCTCATCACCGTGCTCAACGTGGTGAGCGGCAACCTGGACCGGCGCGGCGGCGCCATGTTCACCCTGCCCGCGTTCGACGTCGTCGGAGGCCCCCGGGCCCTGGCGGTGGGCCGCGGCGGCTTCGGCCGCTGGAAGAGCCGCGTGCGAGGGCTCCCCGAGTTCGCGGGGGAGTTGCCCACGGCGGCGATGGCGGAGGAGATGCTCACGCCAGGCCCAGGCCGCGTCCGCGCGCTGCTCACCGTCGCGGGCAACCCCGCGCTGTCCACGCCTGATGGCGCTCGGATGGAACAGGCGCTCGCGGGCCTGGACTTCATGGTGAGCATCGACCCGTACCTCAACGAGACGACGCGCCACGCACACCTCATCCTCCCGCCGGTGTCACCGCTGGAGCGCAGCCACTACGACATCGCCTTCCACGCGCTGGCGGTGCGCAACACCGCGAAGTACTCGCCCGCCCTCTTCGAGCCCGGGCCGGACAGCCGCCAGGACTGGCAGATTCTGCTCGCCCTCCAGCACCGGCTGCTGACGCTGCGCAAGGGCCGCCCCTCCGTGCGCGCCACGCTCAAGTACCAGGCCCTGTCCCGTCTGGGTCCGGAGCGGGTGCTGGACCTGGGCCTGCGGCTGGGGCCTTACGGCGCGCGCGTCCACCCGGCGAAGCAGGGCCTCACCCTGGAGAAGCTGCGCCAGTCGCCCCACGGCATCGACCTGGGGCCGCTCCAGTCCTGCCTGCCCCGGCGTCTCCAGACGAAGGACCGCCGCATCCACCTGGCGCCGGAGCTGCTGGTGGCGGACGTGCGACGCCTGCAAGCAGCCTTCCCCCAGGACACCGTCCCCGAGCAGCACAGTGGCGAGCTGCTGCTCATCGGCCGGCGGCACCTGCGCGACAACAACTCCTGGATGCACAACGTACCGGGCCTGCTGAAGGGCAAGCCGCGCTGCACGTTGATGATGCACCCGGAGGACGCGGCCCGGCGGGCGCTCGCCGACGGCATGGAGGCCACCGTCACCTCGCGCGTGGGCACGGTGACGGTGCCCATCCACGTGACGGACGAGGTGATGCCCGGCGTGGTGAGCCTGCCCCACGGTTACGGACATGGCCGCCAGGGCACCTGGCTCGCCGTGGCCACCGCCCACGCGGGCGCCAGCCACAACGACCTCACGGACGCGCAGACCGTGGACGCGCTCTGCGGCAACGCCGCCTTCAGCGGCACGCCGGTGCGGGTGCTACGGGCAGCGGCGCCCGAATCCGCCACACCAGCGGGATGAGCGCCCCCACCAGCACGAACAGCAGCTGCACCAGGTGCCCCAGTAGCGCCACCGACATGGCGCGCGCGGCCGTGGTGTCCAGCACGCCCGCCGCCAGCGCGAAGGCGCCGTCACTCACGCCCACCTGCCCTGGTACCAGCGAGCCCACCGCCAGCGCGCACAGGTAGAGGCCCTGGGCGAAGAACGCCTGCACCAGTGAGGTGTCGATGCCCACCGCGTAGGTCAGCACGCCGTACTGCGCCACCTGGAACAGCCGGCTGCACAAGAACGCCAGCATGGGCGACCACGGCAGCAACGAGCCACACCGCGCCGAGGCCTTGAACTGCTCCGCATGGAGCGCCCAGCGGCTGAAGCGACACACCAGCCACGCACCGGGCCGCTTCGCGCGCATGCACGCGCGCACGCCCACCGACAGCAGCACCAGCAACACGCCATGCGCCAGCATGAGCATCGTGAAGAGGGACATGCCCGTCAGCAGGTAGGACGCCAGGGCGCAGGGGAACGAGATGAAGCCTCCCGCCGCCAGGGACGCCGCCTGCGAGGTCGCCGCCGCCGCGGTGGCGGTTCCCCCGCCCATGTAGGGACTCAGCAGGGCCGCCTTGGTGGCCTCCGCCGCGGCGCGGCCCGCCGGGGCCATGCTGGACACCGCGGTACCGATGAGCTGCGCGCGGGCCAGGACGCGCCAGGGCACGCGCCCCGCTCCCGGGCCATAGGCACGCCGCGTGGCCAGCCCGTCCATGCACTGCCGCCCCAACTCCAGCAACACCACCCACGGCAGCCAGGGCGCTGCGCCGGACAACACGGCGCCCAGTTCGCGGGGCCCGGCCTTGTGGACCAGCAACGCCAGTGTGCCCACACCCGCCAGCGCGAAGACGGGCCGAAGCCCCACCACCATCCACCGCTTCAGGACCCGCTGCGGCGCCGCTGCTCCCACAGCGCCTGCTGGCGGGGCCAGGGACAACTCCCCGTGCGCGTTGCTCACCATCGACCTCCTCGCCGTCCCGTTGCCCGCTGCGGAAAGTGGGCAGCGTGGACGCAACTGGCGAGCCCCGCCTGTCCGCCTGTCCCCGCCCACGCGGAGCCCGCGTCCAGCGATGGACAGGCGCCCCGCCCCCGGAAGGCAAGGCGGTGGGGCACGGCGACTGCTTGGATGCTCGGCGCGCCCCTCGAAGGCCGCTAGGGTGCGCCCCACACTCCCACACGAAGCATGGAGCGTCCCATGAAAGCAGTGCGGTTCTCAGCCTTCGGACAGCCACTGAAGGTGGTGGAAGTCGTGGAGCAGCCGGACGTGGCGCTGAAGCCGGGCGAGGCCCGGATTGACGTGCTGGCCACACCCATCAATCCCTCCGACATCCTCACGCTCAGCGGCCAGTACGGACAGCTCCCGAAGCTCCCCGCGGTGCCCGGCAACGAAGGCGTCGGCCGCGTCGTCGAGGTCCAGGACTCCAGCGCCGTGAAGGTGGGTGACGTCGTATTTCTCCCGCTGGGCACGGGCACCTGGTGCACCCAATTGGTCGCTCCCGCGGACTCGCTCCTGCGGGTGCCACCGGGAACCGACCTACGGCAGGCCGCCATGCTGTTCATCAATCCTCCGACCGCGGACCTGCTGCTGCGGGACTTCGTCGCGCTGCAGCCCGGCGAGTGGGTGATACAGAACGCCGCCAACTCGGCGGTGGGCCGCTCCATCATCCCCCTGGCGAAGCAGGCTGGCTTCAAGACGCTGAACGTGGTGCGGCGTGAAGAACTGGCGCCGGAGCTCACCGCGCTGGGCGCGGACGCCGTGCTGCTGGACTCGGATGAACTGCCGGAGCGCGTGCGCGAGGTGACGGGCGGCGCCAAGGTCCGGCTGGCCATCGACGCCGTCGGCGGTGAGTCCACCCGGCGCCTGGGTGACGTGCTCACGCGCGGCGGCGTGGTGGTGAACTACGGCGTGATGAGCGGCAAGGGCCCTCGGTTGTCAGCCGCCGCCACCATCTTCAAGGACATCACCCTGCGCGGCTTCTGGCTGGTGACGTGGATGAAGAAGACGCCGCGCGAGGAGCAGGGCGCCCTCTTCGCCCGGCTCGCGAAGCAGGTGGCGGAGGGCACACTCCACGTTCCGGTGGAGGGAACCTTCTCCCTGGAGTCCATTCAGGAGGCCCTGACGCGCGCCATGGAAGGTGGGCGCGCCGGCAAGGTGCTCCTCACGCCCAACGGCGCGCTCTGAGGCGCCGAGGACCGCCGCCCCGTCAGCCCCAAGGGCCCTGGAACAACTCCCCGAAGCGCAGGGCCAACTCCGGGCGCCGCACCAGCAGCGTCCCCCACGCGGTGGCCTCCGACGTCCAGGTGGCCACCGACAGGCCGTGCGCCTCGAACACCGCCATCACGTCGTTGTTCGCGCTGATGACCTTCAACAGCCGCGTGTAGTCCAGCAGCGTGCGCAGCCGGGCCTCCGGGAAGCACACCTCCAGGTCGAGCGGCTGCACCGGCCCACGCGGATTCAGCAGCACCAGCGGCGTGCGCAGCGGCGCGACCTCCACGTCATGCATGGGCGGTGGCGCATCCACCTGACGTGCCATCAACTCCCGCTGGCGCTCCAAGTCCCGCTGGCGGGACGCCTCCACCATGCGCCGGAGCTCCGCCTCGCGCGCCTGGTCCTCCCGCTGCCGCTTCCGCTCGAGGTGCTCCCGAATCAACCGGACATCGACCTCGATGTCCTCCAGGAAGTCGTGGGAGTAGCTCCGCTCGCTCGACGTAGGTGACGCGGCGACGACACGCTCCCGGAAGCTGGGGAACCAGGCCAGGAAGCGCTCCGCGTCCGGGTCGAGCGCGTCGACGTCCCGCCTCACGGTCCCCGACAACACCGCCGCCGCGTATGACACCGCGAGCGACGTGGCACGCGGCCACGCATCCACCCGGACCTCCGCCGCCTTCCACACCGGTTCGAGGCGGCGCGATAGGTCCTCCGGGGGCGACTGACGGACCAGCGCATCCACACACTCCGGCAGCTGCTCCGGGTCCTCCACCGGCCACCACGTCTGGAAGCACACCACCGCGTCGGGCTCCGCCGCCTGCTGCCGTTCCCAGAGTGCCGCCCTCCACGGCGTGAAGGTGGCCAACAAGTCTGTGCGCTCGTCCGGGTGCTGCTGGAAACGCCGCCACACGACGTCGATGAACACGGCCTGCTGACTGTCGCCATTCCACCCGCGCACCACCTTCGCCAGCGGCGCCAGCAGGCGTTCGCGGCCCTCCCCCGTCCAGAGCGCCATCAGCAAACGCGCGCCCTGGCCGGGAGCGAACGCATCGCCCCACCGCAGCCGAGAGGGCAGTGACAGCACCGCCTCCAACAACGGCTCCGTGCACGGCGCCTCGCGACTCCACGTGTTCAACCGGAGTGCATCCTCCTCGTCAGCGAGCGTAAGGAACCGGGAGAAGGCCGCGTCCTGGAAGCGGCTGGCGCGAAGCGATGGTGGCTCTCGCGCAAGGGACTCGGACACCGCGGAGACGAAGGCGCGCGTCTCCGCCACGCGGTCCGCGTCCCGCGCGGCGGCGGCCCACTCGAGGAAACGAAGAGCATCCGCCGCGGAGAGCCGCGCCAGCCGCGCGAGCGCCCAGTCCACCCACAACGCTCGTTCCTCCGGCGGCAACGCCGCGAAAGGCCGGCCACGGGCCCAGCCATGCAGCGCCTCCGCCAGTCCGCCCTCCACCCGGTGGGACACGGCGAGCAACGCACTCAGCGCCCCCGGAGGCGCCTGAGCGGGCAACCGCCGCAACACGTCGAGCGCGAAGTCCGCGTCTCCCCGCGACGCCATCCGCTCCAGCAATCGCACGGAGCCCCGCGCCGCCAACGACCGACGCGCCTCCGCGGCCCGCGCCAGGTCCGTGGACTCCACGGCCGCGAGGAGGCCGTCCTCGTCCTGCAAGCAGAGCGCGCATTCGAAGCGCACGTCCGCGTCCGGATGGCGCAGGCCCTCACGCAGCGCGAGCAGCAGGTCCGCGTCCGGCGCCTGCCCGGTGGCCCGCATCCACGCCACGGCGGCGCGCGCCCCCTGCTCCGGAAACCGGGCGAAGGCGGCGCGAGCGAGCCGCGCGATGCGCTCGGTGGCCACCCGGGACCTGCGCGCGCGTGACCACACCCGCCACCGGGTGAGCGCCAGCGCCGCCTCGCAGCCGAAGCGGCCGTCATCCTCCAGACACGTCAGCACCATGTCGAGCGCCGCGCGCGAAGGCGTCCCTTCGTGGACGTCCACCAGCGCGGAGAGCCACCGTGCCTCCAGCGCGGGAACGGCTGTGTGCAGCCCCTCCTCCGGCTCGGCGGCGGACTCCTCCTCGGGCACGTGCCAGGGAAGCCGCTGGGCCCACCGGTCCTCGACCTCCTCCTCGAAGCCCCGGAGCAACAACGCTTGCTCGTAGCGCCGCACGTCGACGAGCAGGCGCCGCACATGGGCCCACATCCTCGCGTAGCGCGACTCCAACCGCTCCGCCATCGAGGTGGGGAGGAGCAACACCCGGTCCGCCAGCGCATACCGGTCCACCCCCGCGTGCACGAGCATCCGCGCGGCGCCGTACCGCTCCGGAGGAACCGGGCCGCAGTCGCACCGAGGGCACAGGAGGCCCGGCGCGTGGAAGCGCGTGCAGGCCGGGCAGCGGACCTGGGCCCCTCGGCGGGCACCATTCTCTAGCGGGGGAGGCATGCGTCTTCTCTACACCGACAGGGGCCACTCCGCCCCACCCCTCAACCGTCGCGACGCAATTATACGGCAAAGCCACACGGCATCCGCGAATCATTCGCAATGCCATGGCGCGACTGTAACGCAAAATGTTTCAATTCCTCTCAACCTCCGCGCGGCCCTGGGCAGCGCTGACTCCGTCTGTTGCAACCAGTAGCCCTCACCCAAGGAGAACCACCCATGAAGCAGACCTTTGCTGTCCTGGCGGCGCTCGCCGTATCCACCCTGGTGGCCTGTGGTGGCGTTGAAGCCGTGGAGCCGCGGGAGGAGCTGGGGCAGGAGTCGAACGCCCTCGTCTCCTGTTCGACGGAGTGTGCGACGGGCCCGTCGCTCTCGTGTTGGGGCACGACCTGCTCCGCGTCCAACGACAACTACGTCCAGTGTGACGGCAACTACCAGTACTGCCCCACCACGCCCCCGCCGCCGCTCGACTGCAGCCTGTCGCGAGAGGCGTGCGTGAACGTCCTCGGCCTCGCATGCTCCCCCAGCGGCTCCAAGCGGAAGTGCTGCATCGAAGACATGCCCATCGGCAACTGCCAGTGCATGCACAACGGCCAGTGGACGTGCACCGTCCCGGCCGAAGCTCCGTAAACCCATCCCGCGACCCGACTGACGCATGGAAGCCCGGGGAGCGGGCGTGCCCGACACGCCCGCTCCTCCTTTCTTTTCGACAGACGCGCCCGGCACACGCCATGGGTTGAGCGCGCCAAAGGAAGTGGAAGGATGGCCCAGGCAAAGAATCCGCTATTTACATAAAAATCTGGCTATCCATTGACACGCTGTCCATTGCTCGATATTTGTGATTCGCCACGAACGGGGGGACCGTATCGAGCATCCTCAGGAATGCTCAGCGGCGTGGCTGCCCAGAACCCACACATCGTCACAACTGCGCTGGAGACCTCTCCACGAACAGCGGCCCCTCCTTCCGGACCGCCGGTCAGGATTCGTACGCTCGTATCCGCGGCTTGAGTGGCGCGGAGGGCGGGACGCGTCTGTCCGGCGGACGGAAGTGCCCGCCAGACGCGCACCAGGAAGCCACCGTCATGGACCCAACCCGCAATGCCTTTCCCGAGAAGAACCGTGATCTCGCCGTGGGCTCAGCCCGGCTCCAGGAAGTCCAGAAGGCGGTCCATTACTACGTGGACAACCATCACTGTGACGTCATTGGGCGGGTGTTTCACGGGATGCCAGGCCGGGAGGCGCGCGTCAGCTTCAGTCCGACGCGCAGGGATGTGAGGCTGGACGCGGAGGGGCCTCGGGACGTCCTCCACTTCGGCTCCTACAACTACTCCGGGCTGAACGGGCACCCGCGCGTGGTGGCCGCGGCGGAGGCGGCGCTGCGCCGCTACGGGACGACGGTCAGCGGCGTGCGTCTGCTCAACGGGACGTGTGAGCTGCACCTGGAGCTGGAGCGCGCGCTGGCGGAGTTCCTGGGCTTCGAGGACTGCGTCACCTACAGCAGCGGCTACGCGGCGAACCTGTCGGTGCTGTCCGCGCTGTGCGGCGAGGGCGACGTGGTGCTGTCGGACATGCTCAACCACCAGTCCATCATCGACGGGCTGAAGCTGTCCGGCACGGACATCCGCACCTACCGGCACAAGAGCCTGCGCAGCATCGAGTCCACGCTGAAAAAGCTGCCGTACGAGCAGCGCAAGTTCATCATCACCGACGGCGTCTTCAGCATGGACGGCGACGTGGCGGACCTGCCGGGCATCGTGGCGCTCGCGGAGAGCTACAACGCCTTCGTCCTCGTGGATGATGCGCACGCCACCGCCGCCATGGGCCCCAACGGCCGCGGCACCCCGGCCTATTTCGGGCTCCAGTCGCAGGTGGACGTGCTCACCGGCAGCCTCAGCAAGGGCCTGCCGGGCATCGGAGGCTTCGCGGCCGGCGCCAAGGCCACCATCGACCTGCTGCGCTTCGGCTCCAACGGCTACATCTTCTCCGCCTCGCTGCCGCCGCCCATCGCCGCGGGCCTGCTGGAGGGCATCCGCATCCTCCAGGAGCAGCCCGAGCTCCAGGAGCGCCTGCACCACAACGAGAACTACCTGCGCGCCGGCATCCGCGCCATGGGCCTGGACTGCATGAACAGCGAGTCCCCCATCATCCCCATCCTGATGCCCGCCTACGAGAAGACGTTCGAGCTGACGCGGCTGCTCCACCTGGAGGGCATCTACGTCAACCCGGTGGGCTACCCCGCCGTGAGCAAGAACCGCACGCGCCTGCGCATCAACGTCAGCGCCAACCTCACCCAGGCGGACCTGGACCGCTTCCTGGACGCGCTGGACCGCTGCAGCCGCAAACTCAACCTCCAGGACGCGCCGCCGCTCCAGCAGACCGGCACCTGAGCCGGCGCCCTACGCCACCCACGCCACTGGAAGACCCGCCATGGACCTCAAGGAACAGCTCCTCTACGGCCTGCCTGTGTTCCTCGCTCCCATTCTCATCGAGCTGGTGGTGGGGCTCTTGCGGCGCAAGCCGGCCTACCGGCTCAATGACCTGCTCACCAACGTGACGATGAGCCTGCTCACCGTCCTGGGCAGCGTGGTCATCGCGGGCGCCACCTTCGTCTTCTACGGCTACGTCTACAAGCACCACGCCCTCTTCAGCCTGGCGAACGACTCCGCGTGGACGTGGGTGGTGGCCTTCTTCGCCTACGACTTCTTCTATTACTGGGCGCACCGGATGCACCACACCATGGCGTGGATGTGGGGCGTCCACGTCGCCCACCACTCCGGCGAGGACATGAACTTCGGCCTCGCGGTGCGGCAGAGCGCGCTGGGTGAGCTGACCACGTGGCCCTTCTTCGTGCCCATGGCGCTGCTGGGCATCGCGCCGGAGGTGTTCCTGGGCATCACCGGCATCCAGCTCATCTTCCAGTACGCAATCCACAACACCTACGTCCCGCCGCTGGGCTGGCTGGAGTACGTGCTCGTCACGCCCTCCCAGCACCGGGTCCACCACAGCCGCAACACGCCGTACATCGACAAGAACTACGGCAACATCCTCGTCGTCTGGGACCTGCTTTTCCGCACCTACCAGCCGGAGCTGAAGGACCAGCCTCCCGTCTACGGCCTGCGCAGCAGCCTGCGCTCGTGGAACCCCTTCACCGCGCACTTCCACTACTTCGTGGAGCTGCTCCAGAAGTCCGCCGCCTGCGCGCGGCTGGCCGACAAGGTGCTGTGCTTCATCAAGGGGCCGGACTGGAACCCGCCGTCGCTGCGCGAGGAGCGCTTCACCGGCCACCCGGATGACGGCCCTTCCGCCACCTTCAAGAAGTACGACCCGCGCCTGCCCATGCCCGTCACCGCCTACTGCGTGACACAGTTCTTCAGCCTGGCGGCCAGCATCCTGCTGCTGGCGTGGTACCTGGACACGCTCAGCCCCGGGGCCCGCGCCGTGACGCTGGGGCTGGTCCTCTTCGGTACCTGGAGCCTGGGCGCGCTGATGGACTCGCGCGCCTTCGCATGGCGGCAGGAGTTCGCGCGGCTGGCGGGTATCGCGCTGCTGGGTCCCGCCCTGGCGCTGATGGAGGGCGTGCCGCTGGTCAGCGCGCTCCCCATCCTGCTCCACCCCGTCCTCAGCGCCGCGTGGCTGCTGCGCTTCCGCGCCGCGTTCCACGAAGGCGCTGACACCTCCAACCGAGGCTCCGGCGCCATAGCCGCCTGAAAGCCCCGCCCCCTGTTTCGACGTCCCCAACCCACCCGAAAGACATGACCGCGTCCGCACCCGTCACCGGAAGCGCTCCCGCCTTCCACACCTTCCCGCGCCCCCTCGACGTGCGTTGGGTCGGCTCCATCAACGACATCGGCCGGGAGGACTGGCACACCTGCTTCCCGCCCACCGACGTGATGCAGTCCTTCGAACTGCACCAGGCCACCGAGGCCGCCAGCATCGAGGACGTGCGGTTCCACTACCTGGTCCTCCGAAACGAGGGCGCGGTGGTGGCCATCGTCCCCTGCTTCCGCTTCCGGATGTCGCTGACGGTCATCGCCCCGGAGAACGTCAACAAGGTGGTGTCCCAGGTCCGCCGCGCGTTCCCGGACTTCCTCTTCCTGAACGCGTTCGTCATCGGCACGCCCATCGCCATCTGCAAGGACTTGCTGGGCGTGCGCGCGGACCTGCCGAAGGCGCGGCGTGACGACGTGCTGCGCGCCATCTCCCGCGAGGTGATTGCCCGCGCCCGGCACCTGAAGCTGGGCCTGGTCTTCATGAAGGAGTTCACCTCCCAGAAGCTGCCCGAGGTGAAGGACGTGCTGTCCCCGCGCTTCAACTTCGTGGAGAGCGCGGCCACCACCTACCTGTACCTGGGCGAGCCGGGGAAGAGCACCTTCAAGGACCGGCTGCGCAAGAAGTACCGCTCCCTGATGAACAACCGCATGGCCCGCGTCCAGGAGGCGGGCATGCGCTGGGAGACCGTCTCCGACTTCTCACGCTACGCCGCGCAGATGCACCCGCTGTACCTGCAGGTCCTCAACCGCTCGAAGATTCGCTTCGAGACGCTCAGCGTGGACTTCTTCGCCCAGCTGCCCCAGCGCCTGGGCGACCGCGTCTTCGCGCTCCTGTGCTTCAAGGGCGAGCAGCTGGTGTCCTTCGAGCTGTTCCTCAAGGACGCGGAGTGGGTCCACCCCATCTACCTGGGCCTGGACTACAGCCTCCGCGACGAGGGCTCGCTGTACTTCAACAGCATCTACAAAATCGTGGAGGTGCTGGAGTCCCAGGGCAAGTCGGTGGTGCAGCTGGGACAGACGAGCTACGCGGTGAAGGCCAGCATCGGCGCGGTGGTGGACCGGCTGTACCTGGCCGTGCACCACACCAACCCGGTGCTGGACCAGTTGCTGAAGCGCTTCGGCGCGGAGCTCTTCCCGCCCACGCCCCTGCCCCGCTCGCAGCGCGTGTTCCGGGACATGAAGGAGAACGACGACGGCCTGGCCCGCCATGGCATCCACTTCGAGCGGCTGGACGCGGAGGGCGACGAATGACGGCGAAGGCGGGCATCACCACGAAAGTCGTCCCTCGCATCCAGGACGTGCCCCAGGTGCTGTGGGACGACAAGGTGGCGCGGGGCCACCCCTTCAAGAGCGCCGCGTTTCTCTCCTGCCTGGAGGACTCGTTCCCGGAGCGGAAGTTCGGCTACCTCATCGTGTCGCAAGGCGCGGACGTCGTCGGACTGGCGGTCATCACCGAGGAGCGCCTGGACTTGAGCCTGCTGCTGCCGGAGCAGGTGGGCACGCTGACCAAAGGCGTGCGCAAGGTGCTGCCCGGCTTCCTGTCGCTGGGCCTGGGCATGGTCGGCACCTTCGAAACGGCGGAGCGGCACTGGTGGTACGACGCGCAGCGCGTGTCCGAGCATGACTTCGCGCGGGAGCTGCTCGCCGCTTGCGACGAGGTGTGTGGCAACGCCGCGCTGCTGCTGGTGCGCGACTTCATGGAGGCCCTGCCCGAGGACGTGCGCCTGGAGTCGTGGTTCCTCCAGCGGGGCTTCAAGCAGGTGGCCAACCACCCCATGGCCATGGTGACGCTGGACGGGCTGAGCAGCGAGGCCCACTTCCAGCGGCTGAAGAAGAAGTCGCGGCAGAACCTGCGCAAGAAGCTGAAGGACGCGGAGGCGCTGGGCTTCCAGGTGGAGCGGGTGCGGGACTTCCGCCCCCTCATCGACGAGTGCTACCCGCTCTACCTCCAGGTCCATGAGGGCGCCTCGGAGTTCAAGCGCAACCCGTTCCCTCGGGCCTTCTTCGAGACCATCGCGGAGCGGATGCCCACCACCAGCAGCTTCCTCACGCTGCGGGATTCGGCCGGGCACCTGATTGCCTTCATCCTCACGGGCACCGGGGGCGGCATCAACAACCCCTTCTGCATCGGCATGGACTACGCCCGGACGGAAGGCACGCCGGCCTACTACCTGATGATGTGGAAGGAAATCGAGCACGCGGCCCGCACGGGATGCCGAGTGGTGGACCTGGGCCTCACCAGCTACTTCGTGAAGCAGACGGTGGGCGCGGAGCTGGAGGGCATGACGATGGCCGCCCGCATCCAGTCCGCGTGGCTGCGGCCCCTGCTCAATCCCCTGCTGCCCGCGCTGCTGAGCGAGAAGCAGCCGCAGGAGCGGCGGAAGTTCCGCGTCTCCACGTTCGACGACGACTCGCAGCCCCCCACTGACCAGGCCGCCTGACCATGCTCCGCTTCGCCTACGGCTGCATTCCCTCCGTCATGTCCCTGTACTTCGCCAACACCCTGGTGCGGCGAGCAGGGCTGACGCCCGCGTGCATCCTCCTGTCCGCGGGGGGCCTGCGCTTCCAGAAGAAACGCTACACCCCGGCCCAGGTGCTGCCTGTCTTCCTGAAGCAGTTTGGCCCGCGCTTCACCGGCTACAACGTACTCGCCGGGCTGAGCGGCTCGCTGCCCTTCAGCATTCCCGCCTCGGGGTTGATGAGCTTCCAGGCGCTCTCCCAGGCGTATGGCATTCCGCTGGTCATCAGTGATGACTTCTCCGGAGCGGCCACGGTGAGCGAGCTCGAGCGGCACGGGGTGGAGTTGTTCCTCACCAGCATGTGCGATCAAATCATCCGGGAGCCGCTGCTCAGTTTGCCGCGCCATGGCTGTTTGAACATCCATCCATCGATGCTGCCGGAGTTCCGCGGCGTGGACTCCGTCTTCCAGGCCATGCTGAACGGCGTGTCTGAGATTGGCACGACACTCCACCGCACCACCGCGCGCATCGACGCGGGCGACGTGCTGGCCCAGAGCGCGTTCACCCGCACGGCCACCGATTCACACCTGGCGCTGACGGCGAAGGCGACCGCGGCGGGCATTGCCCTGCTCAAGCGGCACATCGAGGCGCTGGAGCGAGGAGAGACACCGGACGCGCGCCCCATCGACGTGAGCCGGGCGCGCCATCCCTACCGCTCCTGGCCGGAACGGGAGGAGCTGCGCCGCTTCCACGCCCAGGGGAACACCTTCTGGCGGGCGTCGGACTTCCGCCGCATCCTCGCCTTCGAGGACGTGCTGGCGGCATAGCGCGGCGGAAACGACACGCCGGACGGGAGAGGCTCCCGCCCGGCGTGGATGCTTCGGACCGCGGACTACTTGCCGCGGATGATGGACTCGCTGTGGATGGTCAGCGCGCTCGCGGCGGCCGTCAGGTCGATGGCCGAGAAGCTGGTGTACGGGTAGTGGCCATCGCCCAGCTCCTCGACGAACTCGACGTGGTCACCGCTGACCTCGCGGCCGTCGAAGTTGAACGTGAAAGCTCCCGGCGTCGCGCTGCGGAAGGACCACACGCAGGCGCCCGTGGGGATGGGGGCATTGAACCCGAAGGTCATGTGGTTGCGGAAGCCCGTGTGGATGGGCGTGAAACCGATGTGGATGTCGTACCAGGACGCATCCATCGGGAACCAGAGGCCGCGGTTGATGTGCCGGCCCTGAAACTGACCGCCGTTGTACACGTACACGCTGTAGGTCGAACCGCCCGGCGTGCCGGTGAACTGCGGCTGGAACGTCACCTGGCCCGGCTCACGGCCGATGCCGACCTGGATGGTGCTGACCACCTGGTCGCCATCACGCGCCGCCAGGGCGAAGCCCTGTCCGGCCTTGGCCAGGTCCTGGAAGACGGCCTTCTGCTCCCACTGCGTCGCGGCGGCGAAGTTGCTGGAGACGCCGTCGTTGGTGGCCTTCGCCAGGCCGGTGACGTTGAGGCCCTTCTCCGTGCGCGCGAGCTTCGCATTGCCCGTGGCGCAGTTCGTGATGCCGGCGAAGGTCTCAACGCACTGCTGCTTCACGGGCGCTTCCTGGGCCGAAAGCGCGTCAGCCTCGGCCGTCTGCGACTCCTCGCCCTGGCAACCCGCGGCCGTCAGACTCAGGAGTGCTGCCGCCATCAGGCGGCCCGTCAGCTTGATGCTCATGGATGAAAAACCTCTCGTTGGGGGATGACGACTGCCGGGTCTCCGGTGAAGACCCAGAAGCCGCGTTTGCACCCAGCGCGCCAGCGCGTGGCGGACGGCGCCGTCGCTCGGTGCGGGCTCACCGGCCACCCCGCTCACGAGCACGTGACGTAGCGCGCGGCGTCACAGAAACCCGGCTCCTGTGGCGAGCCCTGTTACACCCGCCAGGCAGCCAAGGAGCACCTTTCATGCGGCTTCATGATGCCCTGGGCACGGGTCCAACGAGACACCTGTCGGGTGTGTGCGCTGCGGGCTGGCTGGGTCCTGGGATTTCGTACCAACCCGTCATATCCCCTATGCTTCGCCACAGTCGCCCGGGAGCCCGGCCGGACTTCCCCCCGGAGAAGGCTGGAACATGAACAGCGCCAGCGTGAATGAATCCCCCACGGATCGTCGTCGCTTTCCTCGGCTCGAGGCGCCGCTCTATGCCCGGCCCGCACGACTGAGGCGCGTGGACAAGCAGCAGGTGCTGGACGCCAGCCTGGGGGGCATCCGCATCTACTCCGACGAACAGTACACCCAGGACTCCGAGTTGGAGCTGGACCTGTTCCTGCGCGACGGCACTTCGCTGGAGTGCAAAGCGCGTGTGGCCTGGACGCGCAAGCTTCCCAAGGACGCGGTGGCGCGCTTTGAAGTCGGCCTGGCCTTCACGGACGTACCGCCGCTGGCCATGGACAAGCTCAAGTCGGTGCTCGTCGTGGATGACGAGGGCGGCCCGAGCGGCTCATAGCTTCCCGGCGGCGGGGACGCCCGCCAGGGCTTCCTCCAGCACGGCCCGCAGCTCCTGCTCCAACCCCGGCACCGACGCCCTCCGGAGCGCACCTCCGCCTCTGAAGAGTGACAGCCCCTCCAGGAATGCGACCACCAGCGCCGCGCGACGCTCCAGGCGTGACGGGCTGAGCCCGGGCGCCAGTTCACGCAGCAGCGCCACGACGCCCGCCCGGAAGCCCGCATAGAAGACAGCGAGCGCGTCCGCGACCATCTCATCCCGTGCGGCGAGCGCCCACAGCTCCGCGAAGAGCTGGCAATGGCGCGGTGACTCCTGGTCCTCCAGCAGGGCCTCCACCGCGCGACGAAGCCGCTCCACCGGCGCACGGCCGCCTTCCTCCACCCGCGCATGCACCCGTTGGCTGGCGGCTTCCAGGTAGCGCGCGAGCAGCGCCCGCACCACGTCCTGCTTCGCGGGGAAGTAGTACTGGAGGTTGCCCACGCTGAGCCCCGCCCGCTGAGCCACCCGGCGCAGCGTGAGCCCCGAATGGCCCTCCTCCACCAGTGTGTCGGTGGCCGCATCGAGGATGGACGCCACGCGCTCGGTCCCCTTGGCGTGGACGGCGGTCCCCTCGCGAGGCTTCGACGACGGCAGCTTCCCCCGCGTGGTGCGTGGCATCAGGCCGCCTCCCGGCGCGGTTGTTCCTCGAACCGGACCTGGACGCCGCACCCGCGCAGCGCCGCCAGGGCCTGCTCCGGACGCGCGTCGTGCTCCGGGAACCACACGCCCGCGGCGGGAGGCGGCGCGCCATCCCATCCCAGCAAGCGCTCCGTCCCCAACACCGCGCCCACGGCCGTGAGGTGGGCCTGTCCCTTCGGGTCCACCACCTCGATGCGCAGCGCTCCGCGAGGGCCCTCCACGTCCGCCACCCACGCCGCCTCACCGCCCGTGCCGCTGCTGGCCATCAGCGCGCGCCGCACGGACGTCAGGCGGGGATGCTGGAGCAGCCGGAGCAACCCCACCTGCTGGAGCGCCGCGAGCATCCAGGTGACGGTGCCCGAATCGAACCCCAGCCGCGTCGACACCGTGCGCGCGCCCAGCACCAGCGGCAGCGTGGCCTGCTCGGGCGTGTCGAGCCGGAAGACACGCGTGGGCCGCCCATCCGGGAACATCACCCGGCGGCCATCCGTCAGCGGCAACACCTGCCGTTCCTTCCCGCCCTCCGTGATGTCGAAGGCCATCCCCAGCCGGTCCATGTACTCCACCGAGTCCGGACCCGCCTGGTCCGCCAGGGCGAAGCGGATGCCCACGTCGACGCGCTCGGCGCCTCCCACCCGCTCCGACGCGCCCGCGACGAGCCTGGGCACCAGTCCCGCCATCCACGCGGAGCTGAGCAGGACGGGTGCCCGTGGGGGCGTCCCCGACAGCCGCAGCACCGCCGACTTCACACGCGACGTCCAGCGGGTGATGTCGAGCACCGCCACGCCTTCCCGGACCGCCGAGCGCAGCACCGCATCGTCCGGGTCATTGACCAGCGACACCACGGCCCTGGGCCGTCCGGACAGGCACGCCAGCGGGTCAGGCGCCGTCACATCCAGCACCGCGGCTTCCGCGTTCCCCAGCCGCCGGGCCAACACCTCCGCGGGCTCGCGGCGGCGGCCAGCGATGACCAGCGGAAGGTCCGGATGCCGCTCCCGCAACAACTGCGCGAGCCACGTCCCCACCACGCCGTAGCCCCCCACCAGAACGACACTGTCCTCAGCCACCATTGCGCGCTCCACCCACCCGGCGTGGGTCATCCACGCCGCTTGGAGCCTTAATTAGGTCATGTGACCTATATTTTCACGACAATCGTCCTGGCCGCGCGGCCGGGGGTGGCCCACGTCCCTGGCGTTGTGCTCCGGCCCTATCTGCCGCAGGCTTGCCCCCGTGAGGGCGCCCGAGCAGATGGCGGTGGCTGAACCCCAGAGGGCCGGGCGCGCGCGGCTCGCCTTCGAACGCGCCGGTCCACGCACCATCGTGCGCACCGCGTTGGCGCACAGTCCGCTGCGGCTGCTCACGCCCCGGAACCACGGCCACGCGGCCTGGGCCTACACCAGCTCCTTCGGAGGAGGCCTGGTGGACGGCGACCAGGTCTCCCTGGAGGTAGACGTGGCCGCGGGTGCCACGGCGCTGCTGGCCAGCCAGGGTGCCAACCGCGTCTACCGCTCGCCCCGGGGGTGCCGGAACGACATGGTCGCCCGCGTGGAGGAAGGCGCGCTGCTGGCCTTCGTCCCGGACCCCACCGCGTGCTTCGCCGGTGCCCGGTATGCCCAGACGCTGGACGTGCGGCTCGCGCCCGGCGCCTCGCTGGTGCTCGCGGACGTCATCACCTCCGGCCGCAGCGCCAGTGGTGAACGGTGGGCATTCGCCCACTACGACTCCACCCTGCGCGTCTCCGTCGGCGGCCGTGCGCTCGTGGACGAGCGCTGGCTCTTGGACCCACGGCACGGCGCGCTGCCCGAGCGCCTGGGCCGCTTCAACGCATTGGCCACCGTGCTGCTGGTGGGCCCCAAGCTCGCGGAGGCCCGTGGGCCCCTCTCCGCCCAGCTCGCCGCGCTGCCAGTGACGTCGCGCGCGGAGCTCGTACCCACGGCCAGCCCCCTGGGCGAGGACGGCCTGCTCCTCCGGGCCGCGGCCGTCTCCGTGGAGGCGATGTTGCACACCACACACGCGTGGCTGTCCTTCCTCCCGGCGCTGTTGGGCGATGACCCCTGGGCTCGCCGCGTCTGACGGGGCCGCCTTGGAAGCCATTGACGCGACGCTCTAGGCTGGCGGGGTGCACCTCTCCCCTCGCGATGTCGACAAGCTGCTGCTGCATCAAGCTGGCTTCCTCGCCCAGAAGCGCCTCGCGCGCGGGGTGCGGCTGAACTATCCGGAGGCGGTGGCGCTCATCGCCACGCAGCTCCTGGAGTTCATCCGCGACGGCCGCGGCGTGGCCGAGCTGATGGACCTGGGGCGTCAGCTACTCGGACGCGCGCAGGTGATGGACGGCGTGCCGGAGATGCTGGCGGAGGTGCAGGTGGAGGGCACCTTCCCGGACGGATCCAAGCTGGTGACGGTGCACCACCCCGTGGTAGCCGAGCACGGCAACCTGGAGCTCGCACTGTACGGCAGCTTCCTCCCCGTTCCTCCGCTGGAGCGCTTCAGCGCGGCGGCGCGAACGGAGGAAGGGCGTCCCGGCGAAGTGCGCGTGCAGCCGGGCGACGTCATCCTCAACGACGGGCGAGACACCGTCACCGTCAGCGTCACCCACCGGGGTGACCGGCCCATCCAGGTGGGCAGCCACTACCACTTCTTCGAAACAAACCGCGCGCTGGTGTTCGACCGGGCCCGGGCCTACGGCCGCCGGCTGAACATCCCCGCGGGCACCGCGGTGCGCTTCGAGCCGGGTGAGCGCAAGACGGTGCCACTGGTCGCCATCGCTGGTGACGCGGTGGTGCGCGGCGGCAACGCGCTGGGCAGCGGCAAGGTGACACCGGAGGGCCGCGAGCGCGCGCTGGACGCGGTGCGCGCCCAGGGCTTCGGTCACGAGGAGGAGCGCGGATGAGCCGGAAGATGGACCGCCGCCACTACGCGGACATGTTCGGCCCCACCACGGGAGACCGGGTGCGGCTGGGGGACACGGAGCTCTGGGCGGAGGTGGAGCGCGACGCCACCGTCTACGGCGACGAGTGCAAGTTCGGCGGTGGCAAGGTGCTGCGCGAGGGCATGGGCCAGCAGGCCGGCGTGGGGGACGCGGACGCGCTCGACTGCGTCATCACCAACGCGCTCATCCTCGACTGGACGGGCATCTACAAGGCGGACATCGGCATCAAGGGCGGCCGCATCGCCGGCATCGGCAAGGCGGGCAACCCGGACGTCATGGCGGGCGTGACACCGGGCATGGTGGTGGGCGTCACCACGGAAGCCATTGCCGGCGAAGGCCTCCTCGTCACCGCGGGCGCGCTGGACACGCACATCCATTTCATTTGTCCCCAGCAGGCGGACGAAGCGCTGGCCAGCGGCGTCACCACCTGGGTGGGCGGCGGCACCGGGCCCGCCACGGGCACCAAGGCCACCACCTGCACGCCGGGCGCGTGGAACCTCCAGCGAATGCTGGAGGCCACGGACACGATTCCGCTCAACATCGGTCTCACCGGCAAGGGCAACACGTCCCTGCCCCAGGGACTGGTGGAGCAGATTCGCGCGGGCGCCATCGGGCTGAAGCTGCACGAGGACTGGGGCACCACACCGGCCGCCATCGACACCTGCCTCACCCTGGCCGAGGGCGAGGACATCCAGGTCACCATCCACACGGACACGCTGAATGAGTCCGGCTACGTGGATGACTCGCTGGCCGCGTTCAAGGGCCGCACCATCCATACGTACCACTCCGAGGGCGCGGGCGGCGGGCATGCTCCGGACATCATCCGCGTGTGCGGCGAGCCCAACGTGCTGCCCAGCTCCACGAACCCCACGCGCCCGTACACGGTGAACACGCTGGATGAGCATCTGGACATGCTCATGGTGTGTCACCACCTGGACCCGGAGATTCCCGAGGACGTGGCCTTCGCGGAGAGCCGCATCCGGGGAGAAACCATCGCCGCGGAGGACATCCTCCACGACATGGGCGCCATCAGCATCATGGCCTCCGACAGCCAGGCCATGGGCCGCGTGGGCGAAGTCATCTGCCGGACGTGGCAGACGGCGCACAAGATGCGCGAGCAGCGCGGCCGGTTGCCAGAGGAGCGCGGCGACAACGACAACCTCCGCATCCGCCGCTACGTGGCGAAGTACACCATCAACCCCGCCATCGCCCACGGCATGTCCCACGAGGTGGGCTCGGTGGAGGTGGGCAAGCTGGCGGACCTGGTGCTGTGGAAACCGGCCTTCTTCGGCATCAAACCGGAGTTGGTGGTGAAGGGCGGCTTCATCGCCTGGGCGCAGATGGGGGACGCCAACGCCTCCATCCCCACGCCGCAGCCCTACATGATGCGGCCGATGTTCGGCGCTCGAGGCCGGGCGCTGGGCGCCACCAGCGTGGCCTTCATCTCCGGCCGCGCCTTCGCCGAGGGCACGGTGAAGGACCTGGGGCTCACCAAGCGGCTGGTCGCCGTCAGTGGCTGCCGCAACCTGGGCAAGAAGGACATGAAACTCAACGACACGAGGCCCACCCTCACCGTGGACCCGGAGACCTACGAGGTCCGCGCGGATGGCGAGCTGCTTCGCGGTGAGCCCGCGAAGCGCCTGCCCCTGGCCCAGCTCTACTCGCTGTTCTGAGAGGGGCGTGAGGCATGGGCGCGACGTGGCGGGTGCTCCAGTTGGCGGACTCCGGTTTTCCCACCGGAGGCTTCGCGCACTCCGGAGGGCTGGAGGCCGCGGTGCAACTGGGCGAGGTGCGAGGCCCCGCGGAGCTGCGGCGCTTCATCCGGGACTTGCTGTGGCAGACGGGCCATGGCGCGCTGCCGCTCTTGAGCGCCGCGCACCGTGAGCCCACGTCGCTGCCCGCGCTGGACGCGCGCGCGGAGGCGTTCCTCTCCAGCCACGTGGCCAACCGCGCCAGCCGCACGCAGGGCCGGGCCTTCCTGGACACCTGTGCGCGCATCTTTCCCCGGCCGGTGACACCGGTGCGCGAGGCGGCCCGCGCCGCCGGGCTGCGCTTCCACCATGCGCCCGTGTTCGGCGCGGTGCTGCACGCGTTGGACGTGTCGCTGGAGGACGCGCAGCAGCTCTTCCTGTCCCTCTCCTTGAGGGGCGCGCTGTCCGCGGCGGTGCGGCTGGGCATCGCGGGCACGCACGAATCCCACCAACTCCAGCATCAGGCCACGCCCCTGCTGGACGAAGTGCTGGCGCAGTGCGCGGGGCTGGGGGTGGAGGCGCTGGCACAGCCGTCTCCCCTGCTCGACCTGTTCGGCGCCACGCACGACCGGCTCTATTCCAGGCTGTTCCAGTCCTGAGTGAGGTGAAGCGCACATGCACGACGACCACCGCGGCCACGGACACGACGACGACCATGACCACGAGCACGAGGAGTGGGACCACCCGGGCCACTACCACGAGCGCGAGGAGCCTCAGCGGCGCGACTACAAGGCACGCGCCTTCACGGTTGGCATTGGCGGGCCGGTGGGCAGCGGGAAGACGGCGCTGGTGTTGGCGCTGTGCCGCAAGCTGCGCGAACGCCACCGCCTGGGTGTCGTCACCAACGACATCTTCACCCAGGAGGACGCGGAGTTCCTCGTCCGCAACCAGGCGCTGTCCCCGGAGCGCATCAAGGCGGTGGAGACGGGCGGCTGCCCCCACGCGGCCATCCGCGAGGACATCAGCCACAACCTGCTGGCGCTGGAACAATTGATGGAGGCGCTGGCGCCAGAGCTGCTCATCGTCGAGAGCGGCGGCGACAACCTGGCGGCGCAGTACAGCCGCGAGCTGGCGGACTACACCGTCTACGTCATCGACGTGGCCGGCGGGGACAAGGTGCCGCGCAAGGGCGGCCCTGGCATCACCCAGTCCGACCTGCTGGTCATCAACAAGACGGACCTGGCGCCGTATGTCGGCGCGGACCTGGGGGTCATGGACCGTGACTCCCGGAAGATGCGCGGCGAAGGCCCCTTCATCTTCACCCAGGTCACCAAGGACGTGGGCGTGGACGCAGTGGCCGAGCACATCCTCGGCGCGTGGCGGCAGCGCACTGGCGCCCGGGCATCCTGAAGTCACACGTCCGCTCGCGCCGGTGATGAGCCGCCGCGAGCGGACTCGCAACATCACCTTGAGCGCGTCAGTGGCTCGACCACATTCACGGTGGTCGTGCCGTGCCACACGAGGCCGTAGTCATCCTTGAAGATGTCCAGGTCCACCGTATGGGCGCCACGTGCGCTCGGCGGAATGGACTTGGTCATCGTGAAGGTGAAGGCACCACCTGGGGGCAGATTCACACCCCAGTCGGAGAAGGCGGTGTCCCAACCCGAGGGCAGGCTGGAATAGAAGTCGTACCAGACCCAATCACAGCCACCGGCATCGTTGTTCGTCACGGCCACCGTCCACGTGACGTCCGTGCCCGGCGCCGCCGTCACCGTCTGCGGGGACAGGCTCACCGTGGGCGGCGCGGGGACACAACGCTCGACGATGTCGATGTCCGCCGTGCCCTGCACCGTATGGCCGTCTCGCGTGGCGGCCAGGCCCACGGCGTACGTCCCCAGCGCCACGCTGTAGGGCGTGTACGCCTGGAGGCCCAATGACAGCGAGGCGGACGCGGCGACAGTGACTTGCGCGGGCAGACGGTCGGAGCCCCAACCCTGCGGAAGGATGGCGGCGAGCTGGAAGGTGGACGGAGAACACGCGGGCGAGTCGTGGTTGACGAGAACGACCTCGAACTCCGGCCGGCCTCCGGGCCAGGACGTAGCGGCGAAGGACGTCACCTGCACCTCATGGGGTGCGCGGACGCACGCGGATTGACGGTGCGCGATGCTCACGACGAGGCCCGCGGACGTCGCGGCGTCCACTGTCACGGAGAGGGTGCTGTAGGGGTCGTCCCACGTCGTGCCCGGAAGCAGGGCCGGGTCGGTCCACGACGCCGTCTGCGGCGTGAAGTCGAGCAGGTGCGAGCCACTCTGCGTCGTCGCATCCGCGTAGTGCACGAGCGCGCCGCCGAACACCTGCGGCGCCAGCGTCGCATCATAGCCCCCCACGGGCTGGCGGTACTCCAACCACAGCCAGTCATTGCCCCCAGGCCGCCGCCGCACCTTGAGCGCCTTCAGCCCGCCCGACGCGACCACGGGCGCGAGGGTGAAGGTGCCGTCCACGCCGTCCACTTCGGCCACGGCGGACGCGTCCAGCCAGCCAATGCGTGCCTTCTGCGGCGCCGCGTAGTGGCCCAGGTTCCACCGTCCCATCGTCGAGAAGACATCCCCGTACTCGTCGATGACACCCGTCGCCCCCGGCAGGCCCAGGGCCTCCGCGCCGAAGTCGCGCGAGCTCGCATGGCCCAACGTGAGGTTGTGCCCCGCCTCGTGCGTCACCAACTCCACGGCACTGTCGTGGACCATCATGGACTCCGCCACGAGCCACGAAGTGGAGGCCGTCACGGTACCGTCCGCCGTCTGCACCTGCCCACAGGACACCGTGGCCTGACCGGCGTAGGAACAGCCCGCCTGCGGCCGTGGGTGGACAATGAAGATGCGGTCGTACTGCGTGAAGTCCACGTCCGCATCCGCCGCCCGCACCGCGGCCTCACGCATGGCCGCGCCTTCACTGCACGAATAGGCGCGGTCCAGCGTGTACCAGCTCACCACGTCGCCCGTGGTGGTGGTGCGGCCCTCGGACACCTCGCTCCAGTAATCCGCCAGCGAACGGCGCGTCGTGGAGAAGAACACGTCGTGGACCGCCTGCGGGGTGAGGCCGGGCCGGGCCATGCCGGGGAACTCCGTCATGATGACCAGGCTGCGCTGCACGCCGCTGACGCCACACGCGCTCGCCGTGCTCAGCGACGACGCGGCATGGGTGTCCACGTCCACGCCCTGGGCGATGAGCTGGCCGCCCTGCTCGCGCCCACGCACCTTCACCTGGAGCCCGCTGCGAAGTCCCGGCGGCGCGCCGTGTTCGAAGCGCACCTGGCGGAGCTGGTTCCCCTGCTTCACGAAGTACTCTTCCCACGACGCGGCGGGCGAAGGCGGGTCCACCACCACGACCTCCAGCTCCCCCTCCCATGACTCCTGACGGCTCACCGTTTCATGTGGTGGCGACCCGTCCTGCGCTTCATCTACGTCGGAAACCTGCGCGCTACAGGCCGCGAGCCACACGGCCGATACCATGCTCCACGTGCGGGACATTTCCCCTCCGGAGAACGGCGGCCCGGAACGGGTCGCCGCGCGCCTTGTGCCCGGAGCGATTCACTCGCGCAATGCATCTCCGACGAAGCCAGGGAGCCGGGGGGCGGATTACTCCCAATCCTCACCGTCGAACCTCGGAATGACGACGGCCGAGTATTGAGACTCTGGGAGGTAGATCACCTCCAGCTCCGTTCCTGGCGCGAGCAGGTGGCCGTGCTCGGGGCTCAGGGTCCGCTGCTGCACCAGCATCCAGGGCGCTCCGCCGTCCACGCCGTCGACCTGAAACGTCATCACAGTGGTGCGCTGGCGGTTGCGGTCCAGGACGCCGGCCTCCGCTTTCACCAGCCGGGCCCATGCGCGCTGCCCGTGCGTCCAGATGCGCCTACGCTTCCGGCGCGCCAGTCGCACGATGACGATGACGAGCGACATGGCGGCGACGAATCCGCCCGCCCAGGCAATCCACCCCGTGATGTCGTCGTGGCCAGTCATGAAGGCGGGAGCCTAGCTGGACTGCGATGCCTGGCGAAGGCTGGGGACCCGATGGGGCGCTGGCACGCGGCCCCGTGAATGCAACGGAGGGGGCGCCTTCCCGTCCGCCCTCCGGGCTGAGGGAAAGGCACGATGGGCACTCCGCCAGGTCCGCCCCACCTTGTGAGGCATGGGTTCAATGGAGGAGGACGCCCCGGAGGTGTCGGCCGCCCTGCTGGAGGGCATCCGAGCCGCCGCGCTCCCCGTGTCGGGCCGCGCTTCGGACCTGGACCCGCTCATCGAGAGTATCGGTGATGCGCGGTTCGTCCTGCTAGGCGAGGCCACACACGGGACACACGAGTTCTACCAGGCACGCGCCACCCTCACCCGCCGCCTCATCGCCGAGCAGGGTTTCCGCGCGCTGGTGGTGGAGGCCGACTGGCCGACCGCCCTGCGCGTCGACACGTTCGTGCGGGGTAACGGGCAGGACACGACGGCCGCTGGCGCCCTGGGCAACTTCCAGCGATTCCCGCGGTGGATGTGGCGCAACCGGGAGATGGAGGAGTTGGTCACCTGGATGCGTGCCCACAACGCCACGGTGCCTCCGGAGCAGCGAGCGGGCTTCTACGGCATGGACCTGTACAGCCTTCACGACTCCATGCGGGAGGTGGTGGCCTGGTTGGACACGGTGGACCCGGACGCCGCACAGCGAGCCCGCGAGCGCTACGCCTGCTTCGACCACTTCGGCCCCGAGCCCCACGTCTATGGCCAGTCCACCACGTCGGGGCAGGCGGACTCGTGCGAGGAGCAGGTCTGGGCCCAGTTCGTGGAGCTGCAGCGGCGGAGGACTCGAGGGCCCGAGGGCGCGGACGCCCGCTTCCACGCCGAGCAGAACGCCCGGCTCGTCGCCAACGCGGAGGCGTACTACCGCGCCGTGTATGCGGGCCAGCACGAAGGCTGGAACCTGCGTGACACGCACATGGCGGACACGGTGGACGCGCTCGCGGCGCACCTGTCACGCAGCGGTCCACCGGCCCGGTTGGTCATCTGGGCGCACAACTCCCACCTGGGTGATGCCCGCGCCACGCAGCTGGGTGACCAGGGAGAGCTCAACGTGGGCCAACTCCTGCGCGAGCGGCACGGCGCGGCCACATACAACGTGGGCTTCACCACGTACACAGGCGTGGTCATCGCCGCGCACGAATGGGGCGAGCCCGGCCTGCGACGCCGCATCCAGCCCGCCATGTCCGGCAGCTACGAGCGCCTGTTCCACGACGTGGGCATGCCCGCGTTCCTGCTGCGCATGGCCGAGCTGGGCGAAGCGGCGGGCGGCCTGCACGAGCGCCGCCTGGAGCGTGCCATCGGCGTGGTGTACGCGCCGCGCACCGAGCGGTGGAGCCACTACTTCCACGCGAACCTGCCCGCGCAGTTCGACGCGGTGCTGCACTACGACGAGACGCGGGCGCTGCGTCCGTTGGACACGGATGCCGGGCACGAAGTGGAGGACGCGCCCGACACGTATCCGTTCGGATTGTGAGGAGGCTAGTTCGCCTGAGCGGGCGCCCACTCCTTGATGGGCGGCGTCTGCGGCGCGGGCACCTTCGCCGGCGGCCTGCCGGTGGTCGACTTCGGCGGCTTCTGGCTCCGCACCAGGTGCCGCTCGATGCGCCGCTTCACCTCCGGCAGCACGTCGTTGGGGATGGGGATGGAGAGGTTGTACTGGGCAATCTTCCAGGTGCCGGCGTCCTTCACCAGCACGCCGCTGCCGCGGCTGGGGCCCAGGTTGGGCGTATCCAACGCCTCGTCGAACCAGGCCACCGCGCCGTCCTTCGAGAAGAAGATGTGGCGTGACGTCGCCTTGAAGTTCCAGGCCTCGCCCTTGGAGAAGTACGGCTTCGCCCAGGCGCGGAATTCGTCACGGGTCCAACGCTCGGTTGCGTCGGTTCCCAGGTACACCGCGTCGTCGGTGAAGTGGCCGAAGTAGCGCGCCTCGTCCGCGGCGGCGGCGGCCTGGTGCCAGTCATCCAGCACGGCGGTGATGGCTGCCTTCGGGTCGGCGGGGGCCGTGTTCGCGGGAGCGGAGGCGAGCACGAAGAGCAGCAAGGAAACGGTAGGCACGCGGAAGACCTCGTCAGGCAAGGCGTTCAAGGTATGAAGCGGCACGGCCCGCCCCGCGTCAAGGCGCACGGGGTGGAGAGAAAGGCACGAATCGCATGGTCCTCGAGAGTTTCCTGGTGGGTGAGGGCGATGTGCCCACGGTGATGCTGCACGGCTTCCTGGGCACGGGGCGCAATCTGCGCTCACTGGCGACGGCGTGGAGCGCCGCGGACCCGAGCCGGCGCATCCTCCTGCCGGACCTCACCGGGCATGGGACGTCCCCTGCCCTGCCGGCGAACTCGGACCTCTACAGCATGGCCCGGGACGTGGTGGACACGGCGCGTGCGCAGGGGTTCCAGGGTCCGTTCGACTGGGTGGGGCATTCGCTGGGAGGGAGGGTGACGCTCGCGGCGAGCCTCAATGTCCCGGAGGCCGTCCGGAGCGTGTCGTTGCTGGACATCGCCCCGGGGCCCGTCCCGGGAGACTTGTCGGAGAGTGGCAAGGTGCTGGGCATCCTGCTCCAGGCACCGGCCCAGGCGGAGAACCGCCGTGCGATGCGCGCGGAGCTCACGGGCCGCGGCTTGTCGGAGCCGCTGGCGGACTGGCTGCTGATGAACCTGGTGACGGAGGAGCGCGGCGTACGCTGGCGCTTCGACCGGCAGGGGCTGGCGGGCCTGCACTCGCGCGTGAATGACACGGACCTGTGGACAGCGGTGGAGCGCAAGGACGGGCCGCCGATGCGCTGCCTCCGGGGTGGCCGCTCGAAGTATGTGAGCGACGCGGACGTGGAGCGCCTGGTGGCCGCGGGCTGCCCGGTGGAGACGCTGCCGGAGGCCGGGCACTTCGTCCACGTGGACGCGCCGCAGGCGGTGTTGGCCTGGCTGCGCTGAACTACTGCTGAACTTGGAGGATGCGCCTCAGATGCGCACGCCCAGCAGCAGGCCGGGCCACATCCGGACGCCGCCGGGGCCGCGGCCCAGCTTCCATTGCGGCAGCCAGCTCACGTCGCGGTCCTCGTCCTGGGAGGACGGGTCGTACGCGTTGAGGGACACACCGCCGAAGAGCGCGAAGCGCCGCTTGAGCTCCCACCCCAGCGTGGCGCGCATCCGGAACAGCGTGTTCTTGGGCCCCGAGCCATAGAAGTTCGGCTGCCAGCTGCCGTACGACAGGTCCACGTCCAGCGAGTAGCGGTCCGCCGCATCCAGCGGGACGTGCACGCCCAGGCCCATGTTGAGGAAGGTCCGCAGCGAGTCCTCGCCAATCCCCACGCCCGTGGTGGCCAGCACATAGACTGTCCGGCTCCCATACTTGATGCCCACCGACAGGGGCATGACGTCGTCGGCGGAGAGCTCCAGCACGAAGCGCCCCTTGCGCACGATGCTCAAGAAGCCGATGGGCACCGACACGTCATCCGCGATGTTGATGAACCCCAGCTGCACGCCGCGCACCTCGGCCGCCACGTTGATGAGGCCCACCTGCGCGCCCGCGACGTCCCCGGAGATGTTGATGAGGCCCACCTGTGCGCCCGCGAGCCGCTCCGCCAGGTTGATGCCCACGGCCGCCTGCACGCCACGGAGGCGCGCCGCCGCGCGGTTCGCCGTGGTGCTCACCTGGAAGCCCGTGAAGTCCCGCTCGGCCATGTTGAAGACGGCGGACACCTGCCCGCCTGTCCCGCCACCGAAGGCGAGGTTGCCGCCGAACGCCGTCTGGAGACCGAAAATCTCCCCGCCCGCCACGTTCGCCACGCCCGACACCTGGAACCCCTCCACCGTCCCGTCCACCCACCCCACGCCGGCGGACACGCCCAACCCCTGAAGCTGCATCGAGCGCACGCCCAGCACGCCCAGCGCCAGGTGGTTGCGCCCGCTGCCTCCCCACAGCGAGGTGGTGGCCAGCGGCGGCACCAGCGACAGGTTGAAGGGCACGGAGGGCATGTCGCCGAGGACGACCGGCTCGCCGGTGGACAGGGCCTCGGCCCGCATGTCCGTCCCGCCTCGCGCCGCCGTGCGCGTGAGTGTCATGGGAACGAAGTGCTCGGCGCGCAGCTCCGAGCCCCCCTTCGGCGACACCGTCAACTCCGCCTCGAACCGCTGCGAGGGGCGCTCCAGCACGACCTGATAGCGCCCCGCCTCCAGCCCCAGCGCCAGGCGCCGACCCGCGGGCTTCTGCAGCTCCGCGACCAGCTGGTTGCCCCAGTCGCGCACGAAGAGGCGGCCCTGCACGTCCTCCGCCACCGTGAGCCGCACGCGCGAGGTGCGCAGGTCCGTCAGCACCAGGTCGCCGCTGCCCGCTAGCTGGATGTCATAGGCCGCGTGCTGCGGACCGCCCTGCGAGCGCTCCGTGCGCGCCAGCGTTTCATGGAAGGCGAACTGGTAGGCCTCATGCAGGGTGACGCGGCCGTCGCCGCTGGCGTCCGCCGCGCCGCGCAGGCCCGTCACCAGGAAGTGCGTGAAGAAGGACGCGCCAATGGTGTCCGACTCCTGTGCCACTTCATCCGCGGAGCTGGAGGCGAGGTACGCGTGGCCCCGCACCTGCGACGCCGCGTCCATGAGGAAGCCCGGCCGGTGCACCCCACCCTTGAAGCGCGTCACCGCGCCGGAGCCGCACGAGTCCAGAATCGCGATGCGCACGTCCACGGGCACCGCGCCCAGCCCCTGCTTCAGCGCCGCGTAGGTCAGCCGCTCACCGCGCGGCAGCAGCCCCTCCGCGTCCGAGTGGCCCGAGTAGTAGAGCACCAGCTCGCTGCGAACGCCGTCTGCGGCCGCGGCCTCCACCAGCACCCGCATCCGCTCCAGCGCGCCCAGCAGGCCCTTCCGGTCCGCCTCCAGCAGCAGCACGCGGTCCGCCACCGCCACGCCGCCCAACTCCCCCAGCACGCGGGACATGGCCAGCGCATCCGAGCCCGCGTAGCGCAGCCGCTCGCGTCCCTCACCGCCCTCGCTGGAGCCCACGAGCAGCGCGAAGCGGCGCAGCGTCACCGGGGGCTCTTCCGCCGGGGGCGGCGTGGCCGCGGCGGACACCGTGGCCCACACGCCCAGGCAGGCCGCGGCCAGCAGACCGCACCGGCGGCCCCATTCCCCAGCAGTGGTGCGTCTCATCATCCGCGTTCCACCCCACGCGTCAGGCCCGGCCCGGCCTCAAGCGAGTCCCCTCGGCATATCTCGACTGGAGGCCGACGAGCGAGCCCGGCTCACGGACTCCAGAGCGCCCGCCGCACCAACCAGGAACTGCCGCCCCGGCCGTCCCGCACCACCGCCCAGAACGTCACCTCTTGCGCCTGCGCGCCCTTTGGCGGCTCCCACTCCGTGCGGTGCCGGCCTTCCTGCCCGCCGAAGGACGAGCCACCCGTCTCCTGCGGCGAGAACTCGCCCAGCGTCGCGTGCCAAGAAATCTCCCAGCTCTCCCGCAGCGTCACCGCCTCCAGCCGCAGCCCGGGCACCACGTACGTCTCCTGCAAGGCCACCACGTCCTCGGACGTCACAACGAAGGGCCCGGCGCCCCGCAGCTCCAGCGGCGCCTCCGCGTCCCAGGCCACGTCGTCCACGCGCAGGCCCGGAATCACCGGCTGCACGTTGGCCCGCATACCCTCCACGGCCGGGCACCAGAAGACCATCAGCTTCTGCGCGTACACCCGCTCCTCACCCGCCTGCGTGAAGAGGACCAGCGGCATGCGCAGGCCGCCCAGCCCCAGGTAGGGGTCCAGCTCCTGCACCCGCTCCAGCAGCGGCGTTTCATCCGCCAGCGTGGCCGCGCCCGGTTGGATGCTGAGCGTCAGCTCACCGGGCGCGGTGGTGCCCTCCGCGAGCAGCACGCGGTTGGATTCGTTCGCGCACGTCCGGTCCTCGGGGTCCGCGCATGCCCACAACGTGTACTGGATGGGACGGCCCTCACCCGCCGGGTCCACCAGCAGCGCGCGGTATGTCACGGGCTCGGAGAGTTCATCCAGCGTCGCCGGGTTGAGCTCGCAGGCGGACGCCATGAACTCCGGCGGCTCCGTAGCGAGGCCGAGCACTCGGAAGTCGTGGACGCGCGAAGGCTGGTCCTCGACGTCGACACAGGCGGTGGCGCCCAGCAGCAGCAACAGGCCGCCATACTCGAGCAGGGTCTTCATCTCAGAAGCTTCCTTTCACACCCACCACGGGGAGGATGGGGATGCCCGGCACCTCGTACTCCCGACGGAACCGGTAGTCGTTGAAGACGAACTCGACGTTCTTCGCGTTGTAGAGGTTCTGCACGTCCAGGTAGGCCGTGAGCGTCCAGCTCTGGAACCGCCAGCTCTTGTCCACGCGCACGTCCAGCTGGTGGAAGCCGCCCGTGCGGTCGGAGAAGTAGGGACCGAACGTCGCGTTGTAGCGGTTGCGGTCCGCGTCGTAGACGTCATGGCCGCTCGCCAGCGGCGTCATGGGCCGGCCGCTGGTGTAGCGGAAGCGGCCCCCCAGCTCCCAGCCGTTGCCCAGCACATAGCCCGCCACCATCGTGAGGATGTGCGTCTGGTCCCAGGGGCTGAGGCCATAGGCGGAGTCGTCCGGCACGCTGTCGCCACCGAAGCCCCCTCCGCCCTGGGGCAGCGGCCCCACGCGCCCGTCCTCCGCGCGGCTGAAGGTGTACGAGAGCCAGCCGGACCACTTGTCCGTCGCGGAGGCGCGCTCCTTCTTCAGCATCACCTCCACGCCATACGCGCGGCCGATGCCGTCGTTGGAGTACGGCAGCGTGAAGACGCCGCCGCCCTCGTTGGCGACGAGCTGGCCGGGCGACACGATGTTGTTGAAGCGGCGGTTGAAGAAGCCGGTGACGTCCACGTTGAGCACGTCGGTGATGCGGTGCTCCACGCCCAGGCTGCTCTGGAACGCGCGTTGGTAGGCGAGGTCCGGGTTGCCGTAGGGCAAGGGGATGAAGCGGAACGTCTCCGGCGGCTGGCTGTAGAGGCCCAGCGAGCCCTTGAGGTTGGTGCGTGAGGTCGCCGCGTAGCGGACCCACAGCCGCGGGTCCAGCGCCAGGTTCCGCGTGTTGCCCACCGTCTGGAGGTTGCCGCGCACGCCCGGCGTGAAGGTGAAGCGCCCCACCAACAAGTCCGCTTCCAGGAAGAGCGCGCCGTCGAAGGCGTTCAGGGCAATCTGCTCCTCCAACTGCTGGCCCACCGGCTCGGCCCCGGGGAAGGGCACGTACTCGATGCCGCCCGGCGCGGGGAAGGACACGTCGTAGCGCTCGTGCTCGAAGACGATGTCCAGACCCGTGCGGAGGGTGAGCGCGGAGGACAGCTCGATGCCCAGCACCTCGCGGGCGCCCAGCGTGTACGTCTTGCCCTCCTGCCGCGCGAGCCCGAAGTCGATATTGTTGCGGTCCATGCCGACGAAGGGCGTGAAGACGGACCACATCGCGCCCTTGCGGTAGGTCCAGTCGCCCTTCACCCGGTGGAAGTTCATGCGCGTGTCCAGCTCCAGGTCCCGTTCCGTCTCGGGGCCGGTGGACACCACGCGGAGCTGGTCATCACTGCCGAAGGCCATGATGTAGCCGGAGCTGCGTGCGCCCCCCGCCGTCACGGTCGTGTCGTCGTTGGGCGTCCCGCGCTTCGCGCCGAAGTCCACGCGCAGTTGGTAGTCCCAATAACGCGGCACCACGGAGAGCGTGCCCCCCTCCGTCTCCGGCAGGACGGCGGGCAGAATCGCGTCGATGTACGAACGGCGGGCGGCCGCGGCCACGCTGATGCCGTCCGTAATCGGGCTCTCCAGGAAGAAGCCCGCGTCCAGCAGGTCCACCTTCACCGAGCCGTGCAGCGTGTCCGAGGCGCCCTTGCGCGTGCCCACCTCGACGATGCCGCCCACCGCGCGGCCGTACTGGCTGCCGTAGCCGCCCGGGAAGAAGTCGAGCTGGTCGATGAACTCGGCGTTGACCACCGAGGGTCCGCCGAGCAGGTGGAACAGGAGGGGGATTTCGACCCCGTCCATCATCGTCGACGTCTGGCCCGGGTTCGAGCCACGCACCAGCAGCTCACCGGAGATGAAGGGCGCGCGCGCCACGCCCGGCAGCGACTGGATGACGCGGATGGGGTCGCCGAAGGAGCCCGGCGTCTTCTGCGCCTCCTCGCGGGTGATGGTGCGGCGCACCACCTCCTTCTTCGGCCGGTCGGAGCGCACCACCGTCTCCAGGCCGCCGCCCGAGGGCGCGAGGTAGAAGTTCACCTCCGTCGTCTCGTTCGCCTTCAGCTCCTCCTTCGTCTGGTAGAGCTGGAAGCCCGTAGCCACCACGCGCACCTCGCAAGTGCCCGCGGGCACCTCGAGCGTGAAGCGGCCGTCCTCGTCGGACATCACCTCGGGCGCGTCCGGGTCGTCGCCGCAGCGCACGGTGGCGTTGGGCACGCGCGAACGGCTGCCGCGGGAGATGAGCTGGCCGGTGAGCGTGGCCTTGGGCTGCTCGGCCTCCACGGCCTCGGCGCCCGCCTCCGGCTCCGGCGCGGTGAGGGTGAAGTGGTAGACGTACTCCACCTGCACCGGCGCGGGCACGCCGTCGACCTCGGCGGGCGAGAAGCGGAACTGGCGCACCGCCGCGATGGCCGCCTCGTCGAAGCCGTTGCCCACCGGCTCGGTGGGCAGCACCTCGGCGACGGACCCGTCATCCGCGATGGTGATGATGAGCCGCACGGACGCGGTGAGCCCCTGCGCGAGCGCCTCGGGCGGATACTGCGCCTCCACCTGCTGCACCAGTTCGGGAGGCTTGGTGATGGTGGGCTGGGCCTGCGCCGCAGGTGGCGTGGCCGCGTCCGTGGGAGGCGCGCCGGCCTGGGGTGCCTGCGCGAGCACGGGCGCCGCCAGCAGGAGCGAGGCCGCGACGAGCGCGCCTCGGGCTTTCAGGGTGGAGGACATGGCGTGTCCAAGCATACGGGTGAGGGGGGTGCCGCTCCCGCTGAAAGAGAGACGGAGCGATGGCGAGGTGGAATCCCGGCAATGCCCGTGGGGATGGGTACCCCTGACATGCCGGGCACGCCCGGGCTCCGCCGCTCTCCCAGCGGGAGTGGCGACATCAATCGAGCAGGAAGGTGTACGAGTATTTCATCTCCGTGGAGACAGGCTCGCCGCCCTTGATGGCGGGCTTGAAGCGGAAGCGGCGGATGGCATCCCTCGCCGCCTCGTTGAGGCCGTAACCGGGCCCCTTGAGAATCTTCACCGCAACCACCTTACCCTCGTGGTCGATGGTGATGGAGAGCGTGACGGTGCCCTCCACGCCCGCGCGGCGCGCTTCCTCCGGATAGGGAATCTTCACCTCGGAGGCCACCGTGGGCTCGGAGTCCACCTGGTAGATGGGCGCGTACTTCGGCGCGCTGTACCCCTTCACGTCCTGGGGCGCCTTCGCCGTGGGGCCCGTCCTTCCGTAGAGCGTGTTGCCCACGGGCGCCGCGAAACCGCCAGCGCTGGTGGTGGAGGACATCGACAGGCCCACCACCAGGGGCGCGGGCTTCGCTGACGGCGGCGGCGTCTCGTTGGGCGGCGGCGGCGCGTCCACGGGCGGCGGTGGCAGCGGCTTGGGGGCCTCGGCCACCTTCACCGGCGGCGGCTTCACCGCCTTGGGCTTGGGAGGCGGCGGCTTGGGCGGCTCCTCCGGCTTCGGCGTCTCGGGAGGCGGCGGGGGCGGCTTCTGCACCTCCACCATCACCATCTCCACGGGACGCTTGGGCACGGGGCGCGAGCGCGAGTCGCCCTCACCCAGCGCCCAGAAGCCGCCGACGTGAATCCCCAGCGACACGAGCAGAAAGGCGCCCACCACGGCGAGCGAGCGGTCGTGCGTGGGCGTCGTGGGACTATTTTCGAGGACCGCCTGGCTCATGCGCTGATTCCTCGCTTCAGGGCGCTGCGGGCGCAGCCGCGGGGGCCACGTCCTTCTCGATGTTGAGCGCGAACTTCGCGATGCCCTGGCCCTTCACCACGTCGATGAGTCGCATGACGCGGCCGTAGGGCAGCGACTGGTCGGCGCTGATGATGGCGCGCGTGTCCTTGTCCTTGGCCACCGCCTCGGCGACCTTCGCCTCCAGCTCCTTCTCGGTCATCTCGGTGCCGTCGAAGAAGAACTTGCCCTCCTTGTCCAGCACCACGTTGACCAGGCCCTGCACCGTCTCACCGCCGTTGGCGGCTCGGGGCAGGTCCACCTCCACCGTCTCGCGGACGATGAAGTTGGCCGTCACCATGAAGATGATGAGCAGCACCAGCACCACGTCCACCAGCGGGGTGACGTTGATGCCGGTGATTTCGTCGTCGTTGTCCTGCGCGCTGCCCGCCATGGCCTAACGGGCCTCCGAGCGGAGACTGCCCACCAGCGCGTGGCCCAAAGCGTTGGCGCGGCTGGTGAGCGTCTTGAGCTGACGGCTGAAGACGTTGAAGGCCACCACCGCCGGAATCGCCACCGCCAGACCCACGGCCGTGGCGACGAGCGCTTCGGAGATGCCGGCCATGACGGTCTGCTGCATGGCCCCGCCGCCGCCCTGGGCGTTCATCTTCCCCAGGTCATTGAAGGCCTTGATGATGCCCAGCACCGTGCCGAACAGACCGATGAACGGCGCGTTGTTTCCCAGCGTGCCCAGATACGACAGGAAGCGCTCGTAGCGCGGGCGCTCACGCGACAACGTGGAGGCAATCACCTGCTCCACCGTGTCCGCGCCCTGGTCGGCGCACGCCAGCCCTTCGCGCAGGATGGCGGCCTCCATGCCCTGACGCCCCTGGATGGCGGCCTTCACCGCGTCCAGCTCACCGCGCGACAGCCGCACCGCCAGCGCCTCCGAATCCGGCAGCCGGTGACGGGCGAAGTACACCGTGCGCTCCAGCATGATGGCGATGGAGAGCACCGACAGGCACACCAGCACCCACAGTACCCACTCCGCGGACGTGAGTGTCACCCCCAGCAGCTTGCTGCTGAGCCACCCCAGTTGCTCCGGGTGGGCCTGGGCGAAAACGGCGATGGACGGCATGGTGTCTTTCCCCTCGCAAAACACGTTGGCGCGACCAGAACACCGGGGCCGAATTGAAGTGTCACCTGGTGGTCGGATTTTTTCCGGGCCCCCTTTCGCGGGGAGGGCCAGAATGCGCGCCATGCGAGGAAAAACGGTGGTCGTCACGGGCGCTTCGGCGGGCATTGGCGAGGCGCTGGCGGTGGTGCTGGCCGGACGCGGCGCCAACCTGGTGCTGGCGGCGCGAAACGAGGAAGCGCTCCAGCGGGTGAAGGCCCGGTGCGAGTCGGCCGGCGGGCGCGCGGTGGTGGTGCCCACCGATGTAGGTGACGCGGAGGCCTGCCGCCACCTGGTGGAGCGCGCGGTGGAGGCCTTTGGCGGCGTCGACATGCTGGTCAACAACGCGGGCGTGACGATGGACGCGCGCGTGGACGAGGTGAAGGACCTGTCCCTCTTCGACCGGCTGATGCGCATCAACTACCTGGGCGCGGTGTATTGCACCCACCACGCCCTGCCCCACCTCAAGGCCCGGCGCGGACTGGTGGTGGCCGTGTCGTCCCTCACGGGCAAGACGGGCGTGCCCAACCGCAGCGGCTACGCGGCCAGCAAGCACGCCATGCACGGCTTCTTCGACTCGCTGCGCATCGAGCTGCGCGGCACCGGCGTGGACGTGACGGTGGTGTGCCCCGGCTTCGTCGCCACCAACATCCGCGACAGCGCGCTGGGCGCGGACGGCCAGCCCGTGCGGCAGAGCAAGCACGACGAGAGCGCGGGCAACATGGACGTGGACACCTGCGTGGCCATCATCCTGCGCGCCATGGAGCGCCGCGAGCGCGAGGTGGTGATGACCACCAAGGCCCGCGTCGCCCAGTTCCTCAAGCTGGTGGCCCCGGGCGTGGTGGACCGCATCGCCGCGAAGACCATCCAGGACCGGCAGCGATAATCCGCGCGGCTCAGACGGCCGGCGGAGGCGTGGCCGGCCGCTCCACGCGCGTCAGCAACCCGGTGATTCCCTCGAAGGAGGCGTTGCCCACCTGGTGCAGGCCGAAGCCCCAGAGGAAGGCCGTCATGCACGCGCCGAAACCGCCCCATGTGGGCGAGAAGACATTGAGCAACTGAAGCCCCAGCGCCACCGCCACCGTGGTGAGCAGCGCCAGCACGCCCAGCTCCACCAGCCACATGTGACGTGGCGACGGCAGCGGCATGCCCTCGAAGTCGCCCAGCGCGGGCGCCCCTCCGGCGGGCGCCTCCGGCAGCGCGAGGATGCTTCCACCGCTGGGCGCGGTGGGAGGAGGCACGGAGGGCGCCCCGTCGCCCCCGTCGTCCGATGCGAGCGATTCCAGGTGGAAGCTCTTCGCCATCCGCTGGGACTGGCTGGCGGAGACGAACCGGACGCGCGCCTCGCCGTACTTCCCCGCGGCCTCGTGCGACGACTCCGCCACCAGCAGGCCCATGGCTTCGCGCAGGAGCGCCTCCACCTCCTCGAGCGCCTGCGTCTGCGCCTCCGACTCGCTGACTTGCCGCGCCTCGTCCACCGCGCCGCGCAGCTCCACGATGAGCTGGCGCACATAGGCGGCATGCGCGCCCTGGTACATGCGGACGGCATCATCCACGCTGGTGTTCGCGCGCTCGCGGGCCCGCTCCAGCAATGTCTTCACCTGCCGGGTGAGGGCCTCCCACTCCTCCTCCGTGAAGCCTCGCGGCGGCGTTCGGGACGCCAGGGCCACGGACAGCTCCTCGCAGAGGATGTCGAAGTACGAGCGGCGAGCGAACTCCAACTGGCGCCGTGCTGCGTCCAGCGCGCCGCGCGCCAGCTCCTCCCGCACGGTCGACAGCAGGGACAGCAGTTCATACTTGAGCCGGAAGCCCAGCGAATCCTCACCGTGCTGCTCCACCAGCGTCCGCGCCTGCCGGTCGATGTCCTGCAACCGCGCCTCCAGCCCGGCGCGCGCCAGTCCGTCCACGTCCAGCTCCCGCACCTTGGCGGCGAGGCTGTCCAGGCGCGCGGTGGCGGTGTCCTCCGCGCGCAGCGCGCCTTCCACTTCCGCCAGCAACTGGCTCGCCTGCTCCGGACGCAGCTCGGCCGGGAGCGCGTCCAGCTTGCGTGACGTGTCACACCACGCGCCATACAGCCGTAGACGAGGCTCCAGCGCGGTCAGGTCCCCGTCGCGCACGCGGATGCCTCGCACCGGCCGGCGAATCTCCGACGCGAGCCCGTCCACCTGGCTCAGCATCACCTGCCCCACCTCCCGCGCCCGAGCCCCCTGCCCGCTCACCACGACCTGGAGCCGGCGGTGCAGCTCCATGACTCGCTGCAAACGCAGCGTCCGGGGGCGGATGCGCTGCGAGTACAGGCGCACGCCGAACGACGACACGGCCCCCGCCGCGATGAGCAACGCGCCCCACAACCAGGGCGAGCTCACCCACAAGGTGAAGGGCTGCTCCACCGGCATGCCCGAGCGCACGGACAGGCGCACGGTGCCGGTGTACTCGCCCGGACCTTCCAGGCCCTGCAAGTTCAAGAGCAGCGCGCCGCTCCCATGCGCGCTCACGGGAATGCCGCCGTCCACCGACGTGACATCCAGGTTGCCGCCATCCGGCTTCCCGCCCTCCAGCGCAAAGCGCACGCTCTGGAAGCGCGGCTGGATGAGGGCCGAGTCCATGTCCGGCGCCTTGCGCTGCAGTTGCAGCAACTGGGGCACCGACACGACACCGCCCACACCCGCCGTCTCCTTGAACGGCAGCCGCACGGTGGCGTCGATGGAGCCCCAGCCCCAGCCCGCGGACGTCACGGCTGGCGACGTGGCGATGAACTGCACCGCGGGCACCGCCTGCACGCGCGTGACGATGAGCGCGGTGGTCTCCCGCCCTTGCGCGTGCACCAGCACCACGTGGCCCGTGTAGTCACCCGTGACGGGCAGGCGCCCGGACAGCTCGACGTGGATGGGGCGCCGCGTGGAGATGGGCACCGTGGCGCTCCCGGCCTCTGCTTCCTTCACCACGGCCTGCAACGCCACCTGCACGCCGTCCTGGGCCTGGAGCGGATCCACCAGCACCGTCACGCCGCCGGGCAGCTCGCCGTCCACACCTCTCGCCACGCCGCCGGCCACGGCCACGGCCACGTCGCCGACCACCTCCGGCGCGCTCAGCAAATCCACGCGCAGCACGTGCCGGAAGTCCTCCGACGCGGTCCGCAGCTTCACCTCGTTGCTGGCGGAGGCACCCGCCACGCGCAGCGAGGGCTCAGCGCCGGCCCCCCAGGGAAGGACGAGCAACAGGAGCAGGGCCGGAAGACGCACGAGCCCCCACGCGGAGTGGGTGACGGCGGGACGGGTGCCAGCGGAGCGCATTCACTGACTGTATCAGGCGCCCCCCATGCCTCCACTTCGCGCCCTATCCCCACCCCAGCTGGCTCAACACGCTCCCGGACAGGCTGCCGCGGATGGTGTCGATGGGGATGCCCTCGTTGTGTCCCACCGACGCGGACGGGACGCGGGGCCCACCGCTGTGATGCAGCGCGGCCAGCCGCAGGTCCTGGGTGAAGCAGGGTGCCCCCGAGGAGCCCGGCCCCGTACACGCGCGGTACACCACGCGTGTGCGGCCCGGATTGACGCCCAGGAACTCATCGAGCGCGACGCTCATCGGCTGGCCCGCCGGGTGCTGAACGATGAGCACCAGGCTGCCGGGCGCGAAGGACTCCCGCGAATCGGGCAGCTCCAGCCAGCCTCGGGGTTCCCCGTCGACCAGGTCCTCGCCGGGGACACCCGCCACCTCGAGGAAGGCATAGTCCAGCTCGCCCGACGTCGCATCGCGCGGACGCGGGTGCATCAGGTCCGCGGGGCTGTAAGGACTGCGCGCCAGACAGCGAGTCACGCGGTACACCGTCCCCGGATGTAGCAGCGTCCCGTCCTGGAGGACCTTGCGGCCGAAGCGCACCCGCAGCGACTCCAGCAGCCTGTTCTCGATGACGTGGAAATTGGTGAGCACGACGTTGGGGGACACCAGGAAGCCGGTGCCCAGCGCCGCGCCCACCTCCGGCTCCACGCGGCACACCTGCCGCTCGATGGAGGTCAGGCGCTTGCGCCAGTGCTCACGCTCGACGTCCGCCCGGCCGCTGCCGAAGATGCGCTCCAGTCCAACACGGGGGATGCTGCGCTGGACGGACGCGAGGTACACCTGCACGAAGCGTTGGAGGCGAGGGTGCCGGGGCAGGGACTGGTAGGCGCCGCGAATCAGCTCGCGCAGCCAGCCCTCCGCCTCCGCCATGTGGATGAGCGTGAAGACGCGCTCACGCAGCCCACCGGAGACGCCCAGCGCTTCCAAATCCCTGCGGCAGGTGGCGGCCACGACCCGGCGAAGGTGCTCCACCGAGGCAAACGCGCTGGTCAGCGCCCGCTGTAGCTCGTCCCTCTCCGCACCGTCGAGCTCCATGCTTGCCACCCACGACGAAACAACCCTGGGAGCGGTTGCGACTCCGTGTTGCTGCTGGGAAATCTGTGCATCCCCTGCGTGAGTGCCCAGTTGGGAGCGCGGACTACATTTATTGGAGGCCCGTGAAGTCACCACGAGTCGACACATAACGCGCCCCCCAGCACCAGGGCAGTGGCCCGGGGGGCAGGAAGTGACAGCGATTTCTCCTCAGCGTACGGCCCACGTAGCGGGGGGTACGTAGGACACCAGGTCAGGGCGCGACAGGGCCATCAGCGACGACGCGCCTCCCTGGAGCGTGCCCGCCAGCGTCGGGATGACGCGGAAGCGCGCCTGGAAGGGCTCGCCCGGCCCTCGGGGATGAAGCCGCAGCGTCACCGCGCCATCCTCGCTCTGCCAGGACGCGACCTTCCCTTCGCGCACGAGCGCCTCCAGGCTGGCGGTGTCCACCTGCACGCCCGCGGGCAGCCCGTGGCGAATCACCAGCGGCAGGCCCGACGGCGTGGATGCCTGGAGCGTCACCTCCGACGGCTGCCCCACCTTCGCGTCCGAGGGCACCTGCACGGACAACTCCAGCCCGGCCTGTGCCTGCTGCGTCCATGGCACCGCGGCGCTCAACGCCAGCGCGAAGCCCAACCCGGGCACCGCGGGCTCCGCGCGCACCGTCCAGGTATGCGCGCCGCCAGAGCCCGGAGCCGCCGCCTCCAAGGAAAGCACCTCACGCAGGGCCTTGGCGTCGAAGGTTCCCTCGGTGATGACCTGGCCGTCCCGCTCCAGCACCACCCGCACCTGGGCGGGCAGCGGCTCACGGAAGAGGGCCACCACGGCCTGCAACGCCAGGCGGTTGGCGCGCCCGTTGCCCCAGCCAGTCACCGGCTCGTAGCTGGCGAGCAACGCGGCGCCCAGGTCCGCCACGGGTGCCTTCGCGTCGCCCTCCAGGGCCAGCACGGCCAGCGCGGTGGCCTCGGCCTCCGTCGGCGTGCCGCCCGCGGCGTCCACCACGCCCTCCTCCACGGGCAGGAACGCGGCGCCCTCGTCGCGCCGCTGAACGGCGTCCCGCACCTGCTCACGCAGTGAGTCCCGCAGCGAGCCCGTCACCGCGCCGCTCGCCAGCAGCGCCGCCGCGGTGTAGCCATCCTTGACGTGCGCCCGGTTGCGCTCCAGCGCACCCGAGGCCCGCGCGGTGAAGAAGGCCGCGCGGCGCTTGCCCTCCGGCGTCACCGCCGCCGCGTTCACCGCGCGCGTGCAGTCCGCGGTGGCCACCAACAACCGCTGGAGCGTCCAGCCGTTGCCGCCCTGACAGGTGCCGTCCGGAAGCTGCGCCGCCGCCACCTGCGCGGCCAGCCGCTCGCCCAGACGGGCCAGCACGGGGTTGTCCGGATGCGCCAGCGCGCCCTCCGCCAGCAGCGCCGCCGTGGCCACGTCCGGCGCCCGGCTCCACCGCAGCGCGCGCTGGGTCGCCCTCATCAACCCCGCCCGTACCGACTCCACGTCCACCTCGCCGGACTCCGGAGGCACGGGCGCCTTCAGCCGCTGCCCGGGCGTGCTCAGCGCCTTCAGCGCCTCCGCGGACCGCGTCTCGCCCAGGGCGGTCAGGAGCTCCGGCGCGCGGCCCGTCAGCAGCAGCGAATAGCCCACGCCGGCCGCGTCCTCGCGCGCGCTCGCGTTCAGCAACTCCGAGCGCAGCACGCCCAGCCCGCCGGGGAACACCCGCACCCGGACGCGCTCGCTTCCCGGCTGCGCGTCCACGGCCCCGGTGAGCGACAGCGAGCGCGGCGCCGCCAGCGTGCCACCGCGCGTCTCCACCACCGGCCGCCCCGTGGACCACACGGGGAAGTCCCGCACCACCGCGTCGGTGGCGCCCAGCGCCGCGCGCACCGCCACCTGCCCCGGCGTGGACACCCGCACCGTCACGTACTCCACCACGCTGCCGCGCGCCGGAACGCGCACGGTGCGGCTGCCGCCCTCCACCAGCGCGCCCGGCACCTCCACCTTCAAGGGCGCCTCCACCGCCGCGTCCGTGGTGTTCATCACCTGCACCGGCATCCGCACGGCGTCGCCCGCGCGCAGGAAGGCCGGCAGCACCGGATCCACGTACGTGGGCAGCGTGCCCGTGAAGGACGTCACCGTGCCGGACTGCGCGCCCGAGCGCGAGTGCGCCAGCGCCAGCACCCGCCACTGCGTGAGGCGGTCCGGCACGCGCACCGGCACCGTCGCCGCACCGGACGCGTCCGTCACCACCAGGGGCTCGAAGAGGAACGTCTCCGGGAACCAGGCACGGCTGGGCGTGGCGTCCTCGCCCGCGCCGCCTCCGCCCTTCCGTGCGTCGTCCCTGACCACGACGGAGCGGGAATTGCGGAGCGCGCTCGAGAACCCGAGCATCCCCCCTTCTACTTCCATCTCCACCTGCGGCGCCGCCATGACCGGCGGGGGGGCCATCACCGCTTGCACCTCGTCGTACTCGGAGTTCTCACCAAAGGAGCGGAGACTCTTCGACGCCTGGGGCGCGGACGCACCCGCCAGCGCGTCAGCGGATGAGCCGAACAGGCGCCGCACGTTGTCACCGAAGAGCGCCACGAACATGACCAGCCCCACCAGGCTCGCCAGGGAGCAGCCCACCCCGGCGAAGAACGAGCGATTCATGGCGCCTCCCGGGCAACCCAAGCGTTCCAGTTCTCCACGTCCTCCGGCAGCCGCGTGCCGCTGGACACCACCGCCCGCGGGTCGGTGAGGGCCAGCAGGTCCACGGGCAGCCGCGACAGCTTCAACCGGCGGCCAAAGGCATCCGTCACCTTGTCGCCGCGCTTCTCACACGCCGCCAGCGCGCCCTCCCACAGCCGGGCCATGCCCGCCGGGTCCAGCGTCTGCCCTTGCGGCGCCTTCTCCTCCCAGGCGCGCACCTGCGCGTGCAGCTCCGCCAGCACGGCGTAGAAGGGTTCGGTCAGCTCCGACTCCGGCTCGAAGGCCGTCACCGCGTTCACCGTCACGCGGGGCTCCGTGTGCTCGCGCCGAGGCACATCGCTCACCCGCAGCACCGCCGCCGACGCCGCGTTGGCCCCGCGGATGCGGCCCATGGCCAGCGCCTGGCCGTCCAGGACACCGAAGGCCGGCGAGGCCACCGTCGGCACGGGCCGCAGCTGCCCCAGCGCGTCCGGCCCAGGCAGCGGCGCCAGCTGAGCCAGCGTCTCATCCACGCCGAAGAGGCCCACCGCCGCCGGACCGTCCTGGCCATCCACCCGCGTCTGCAATTGGAGCCGGGCCAGCTCGCCGGGAGCGTAGTGCTGCTTGTCCGGCGTCACCTCCACGGAGAGCTGCGCGCGCGGCGCCACGTACACCCGCCCCTGCGCGCCCTCCCAGTACGTCATCGCCCAGCCCTCGAAGTCCTCGGGCAGCTTGAAGCGAACCGAGCGCGTCGCCTTGTCCACCTTCTCTTCCATTCGTTGGTTGCCCGCCTGGAGCACCAGGGTCTCGGGCAGCGGGCCCTCGAACTGGGGACCGCGCATCAGCTCGATGCGGACCTCCTCGCCACCGCGCGCCAGCACCGGCGTGGCACGCAGGCGCGTGGGTGGCACCTCCGCTGGACGCAGCACCAGCTTCGTTTCGCCCACGGCCTCTCCCCCCTGTGTGCCGCTCACCTTCAGCTCGTAGCCCAGGAAGGTGGTGGCCTGGGAAACGGCCTGGCGCCCCTTCTCCCCCGACGGACGGGCGGTGAGGTGCCCCACGCCCAGGGCGTTCTGCCGATACTTGGCCTCGGGCAGCCGGACGCGCGCGAAGCGTTCCTGGATGCAGGGCAGGGCGGACGCGGCCAGCGCGTTCGACTGCTTCGGCAGCGTCACCCACGTCAGCGACTCCAGGCCCCGCTTCCCCAGCCGCCAGCTCAACGCCGCGGGCAGCGGGGCTTCCATTCCCAGGTCCCGCGGCAGACACGTGCGCGCATCGAGGGCCGCGTCGGACAGCGCGGCCACCAGCGTCTCAGGCGCGCCAATGGCCGCCTCCACCTCTACTTCCAACTCCGGCAGGCCCGGGTCCATGATGGCCAGGCTCACCTGGAAGACCCGCTCACGCCCGGCGGGCAGCACGCGGGTGCGCAACGCCGAGGCCACGCAGGCGGGCAGTGCGCCCTCCTCCCCAGTCACCACGTCCAGCACCGCGCCCGAAGCACTCACGCGCAGGCCGAGCGCGACTTCCATCTCTCCATCCTCACGCGTCACGAAGCGCGCACAGGGTTCGAGCGCGGCCAACCCCTTCTCCAGCGCGAGCAGGTCCTCGAGCGAGGCCTCCGTCTCCGGTGCCAGCAGGTTGCGCGTCTGGCCCAGCCTCACCGTGGGCTCGGGCGGCGGCGGGCGCACGGGCATGGGCGGCACCACGACGTTGACGGGAGGTCCGGGGTCGAGCTGGAAGACGGCCACGCCGTCCTCGTCCGTCATCGCGCGCACGCCTTCGTCCCGCGGATCCCATGCGCGCTTCACCGTCAGCTCCGTGCCCGGCAGCACCTGCCCCGCGGCCGTCGTCGCGCGCACGTAGACGCGGTTGTTGAACCCCGGCGCCAGTCCACCCTCCACCTCCGTCACCGCCGACACCTGCAGCGCGTCCTCGGACAGCAGCAGCGACACGCCGCCTTCGATGCGGTCTCCCGCCGCGTCCCGCGCCACCAGACGCGCCACCAACTGGGCCTGTCCGCGCAGGTCCATGGGCACGCGCGGCAGCGACAGGCGGAAACGCCCCGCGGCGTCCGTGCGCGCGCGGTTCGGCAGGCCTCCCGCATGCCACTCCGCGGGCGCGGGCCAGTCACCGTGGATGTCCCACGTCAGGCCCACCTCGACGTCGGCCACCGGCGCGCCCGAGGCATACGTCACCTGCCCATCCACCACCGGCACCTCGTCCGCGCGCCAGAAGGGCCGGGCGCTGCGCGCCTCCACGCGGAAGCGCGGCAGGGTGAAAGGCTTCACCTCGAAGGACGCCGACGCCTGCGCCCCGCCGCTCACCCAATTCACTCTCCACGTCCCTTGCGGCGCGCCCCGGTCCAGCGGGAAGCGCCCGGCCACCACACCCCAGGGCCCGGCCGGCGCGCGCTCCTCCAGCACCACTTCGCCGGTGGAATCCCGCACCACCCACGTCCCCGGCCGCCCATCCAGCGGCGCCAGGTCCTTGGCCCTCAGCACCACCGCGCGGAAGAGGACCTCGTGGCCCGGCTCGTACAGGGGCCGGTCCGTCAACACATGCGCCAGGGCATTGGCATACAGCGGCAGCGGCGCGTCCACGGTGTCCGTGCCCAGCGGCGAGATGACGCGGGCCCGGAGCTTGTAGTCACCGTCCGGCACCTCCGGCAGCACTACGCGGGCCGACAGCCCCCGGTCGCCCATGGTGCGCATCCACTCTGTCCCCTTCGACAGCGGAAGCTGCGTCTCCTTCCCCTCCCCGTCCACCAGGAACACGGCGGCCGTGCCCTTCGTCACTGGGGCCTTCATCATCTCGCCGGATTCCGGGTGCGGCGCCAGCGCATGCGTCACGACCACCACCTGGCCCGTGTCGCCACGCGCCAGGCCGGAGCCATGGACCTCCACCACCTGGCGGAACTGTCCGTCCGGACAGCTCGGCACCTTCACTCCTCGCAGGACCCAGGCGGAAAGGCAGACGTCCCAGAAGGCAAAGGCTACCGCGCCCCCCACGAGCAACGCAGCCAGTCCTCCCCCCAGCAGCCGGCGGCGCCGGAAGCGGATTGTCATCGGTTCTCCCCTTCCCTCCACTCTATGCCGGGAAGCCGAGGCCCTGACGAGTCCCCCCGTTCTTCGCGTGGCTCAAGACGGTGCGCTAGGGTCGCCGCTCCTTGCCAGCGCCCAAGCCCAAATCCCGCCCGCCCCAGGACGCGCTCCCCGCGCGCCTGGAATCGCTCCTGGAAGCGCTGACCGACCGGCATCTCGCGGACCGGATGGAGCGCGTGCACCGCGCGGCGGCGGTGGCCATCGACCGACTGGGACACCTGAGCATCGCGAAGTACGAGCCCACGTCGGTGGAAGCGGACGGCGGCGCGGACCTGTCGCTGTGGGAGACGATGGCGCCGGCCATTGGCGACACACTGGTGGGCGTCAACCAGCTCGTCAGCGCCGTCCACCAGGAGTTCCCGCCCCCCACGCGCCCGGTCGGGCTCGGCGACGGTGGCTGGGCCCCGCCGCCGGCCAGCTCGGATGAGCGGCTGGCGCAGGAGGTGGAGGCGGTGCTGCACGCCATCGCGGACCGGCTGGCCCGGCGTGTGGCGGAGCTGGGACAGCAGATGCGCCGCCCGGAGGTGGTGAGCGACCGCTGGACGCTGATGGCCGAGCTGCAGGCCTTCCGCGCCGACTTCCGCGTGCGCATTGGCGACCTCGTGTACCTCACCGCCTCCGCCTTTGCCGACGTGCGCCGCGAAGAGGTGGTGCCCGGCTACGCCCACCAGTTGGGCGCACGGGCGGCGCTGCGCGCGGCGGCGGCGGACCTGCGCCGCTCCCTGCAAGGCCGGCTGGAGCGCGCGGCGAAGGCAGAGCCCCGCGCGCGCCCCGCGCTGGCGCGGCAGGTGGCGGAGAGTCTGGCCGCATTCGTGTCCCTTCCCGCGTCAGTGGCGCTGCGCACGCCGCAGAAGCACCAGGTGCTGGAGCTGCGCGCGCGGCTGCTGGACATGGCCACCCAGGCGGAGCTGGCGCCGGACGCGCTGCCGGGGCTGGTGGAGCCCTACCTCACGGCGCTGGATGAGCAGATGGAGGAGGTGACGCGCACTTGGCTCGTCGTCCATGACCGCGCGGTGTGGGCCACCTGCGGCATGAAGCTGGAGCAGGCGGACATGCACCTGTCGCTGGGCTCGCGGGGCGCGGAGCGCGTGCTGGCGGAGGCCGTGGAGGCGGCGGGCGCGCTCCAGGGCCGCTCGCCGCCCTTCGACGCCTTCCTGCGCAAGGCGCGACAGGAGGCGGGCGACGGACTGGAGGAGGCAGGGGCGCGGGAGCTGCTCACCCGATTCCAGGAGCGGCTGGCGGCCCTGCCCTTCAGCTGAAGCGCGAGGCTACGGCTTGGTGCCTTCGGGCTTCGCGCCCTCGGGCAGCGCCGGGGCGGCGGGCTTCGGCGGGAGGATGCGCAGCTCGTCGTAGCGCGCCGCCAGCGACTCCGACGTCATCTCCTCCTGCCACTGCTTGGGGTTGGTGTTCCAGCCGTAGTCGGCCGGCACCTTGCCGCCGCCCTGGCTGGCGTAGCCAATCATGTCCGGGAACTGCTTGGACCAACGGCCCGCGGGGTCCGGCTCCTTGGTGATGAGCTGGCGGTTGGGTCGGTGAAGGAAGGGCTTGGGTGCGTCACTCATGGCCCGTAGCCTCTCCGAAAGCAGCCCGCGAGGGTAGAGGGAAGACGCGGAGCCTCAGGCCGCCCGGCGGGTCCGCTTGCGGCGCCCGGTGCTCACCGGCGGCAGCACGCGGGGGCCCATTTCGAACACCGCGGCGAAGAAGCGGGCCTGGGCCTCGCTGCCATACCGGTATCGGCGCACGGCCCCAGCCCACGTTTCCACCTCCACCCCCCAGCCTCGCCGGTCATGGAGGAGCTCCACCCGCAGCACCCCACCCATGCCGCCACCCTCACCCTGTGCATCCATGCCCCGGGCCCTTGAAATCCCCGTGCCAGGGCGCACACGCGACTTCACCGGGTTGCGGTGTCGGCCACCCATCAAAGCGCGGCGGGCCTGTAAGGAATGCAGGAGGGCTCGGCCGCCCGCCTGCCCGCTGGGCCATGCCCGACCGGGGGACACCTCAGGTCGCCTTGTGCCGCGCGATTCCTGCGTTAACTCAGAAGCATGACTCAATTCGAGAGCAACACCGGCGAGCGGTTCGCCGAATTCGTCCTCCCCGACGGCTGCGTGCTCTGCGGTGGAGAGGTGACTGTGCGTGCCTCTCAGGCGGGTGCGCACAGTTATTGCCCGCGGTGCCACTGGCTGTCCAAGCCCAGCATGCGCGTGCGTGACAACGGCGTGGAGCTGTCCTTCGCCACCACCGTGCTCGCCTGAGCACGCGCCGCCTCACGGCGGCAACATCGTCTCCGACAGCAACAGCGCCAGCAGGGCAGCCTTCTCGCCCTGTCCGAGGCGCAGCACTTCCTCGGGCAGGGACAGGGAGACGGGGCCCGGCTGGAGCGTCGTCCCAGGCTGGCAGGTGCGCCAGCCCGAATACCCTTCTCCCGTCACGGACAGCGTGTAGTTGCATCCGCCCATGGCGCCAGCGATGGCAAAGGGCGCGATGACGAGGCTCGACGGCTGGCTGGCGAAGTCTCCCTCCAGACGCAGGCCCGGCTCTGGCGTCCTTTCGAGGACGCGGAGGTCGACGGTGCCCTCCCCCACGCGTCCGAGCAGGTTTCCGCTGGCCCAGCCGACATCCACGTCACTGCCACGCACCTGTCCCACCAGCGCGGCGCCGCGCTGACGCAGCTCGATGCCGGGCCCCCGCACGACGCCGCCCTCCTCCAGGGACAGCGCCACCGACTGAGCGCCCGCTTCGAGCCGCAGCGGTCCTCCCTGTCCGGTGACGGTGACCTGTGCCCGCGAGGAGGGCGCGAGCGTCAGACACAACACGCCCAGGATTCCGATGACACCACGTGGCCCTGTTTCGCTCCGCGACACATGACACCTGCTTTCGGCGGGTCCTCTGCCCGAAGGTGAGGCTCCGCCGAAGCCGTGGCAGGGCCCGTGGACCTGGCGCGCTCACGCCGGGACCCGAAAGGTCCCGGGAAGCGAGCGCGGGGTCCGTGGCTCAATGGCCGCCGTACGTACCGCTCGCGGCGGGCACCGCTTCGGGCTCGCGCTCGCGCCTGCGCTCGGCTTCATCCCAGGCGCGGCCGTCCTCGTAGCCCCACTCGTCGACGTCCACTTGGTAGCTGACCTGCGACAACAGCCGGCCCCGGCACAGCGTCGAGTCCCAGTTGCCCTCCGCCAGCGAGCTGTTGGCGCGGGAGAGCAGCTCGCGCATCACCCACTCCGGGACGATGTCGCGGTCCGCGGGGTACGCGAAGCGGAAGAACATCAGGTGCGCGAGCAGCACCTCCCAGTACCGGTCGAAGCGCGCCAGCAGCCGCGGCCAGTCGAACGTGCGCCCCGTCTTCAGGAGCAGGTGCGTGAGTTCGTGCCCGTCGAAGCGCTCGCGCTCCAGGACGAAGGCCTTGCTCCAATAGATTTCCTCCGCAGGAGGCACGTTGCACGCGCAGTTCAGCAGCCGGGCGCGGACCGCGTGCTCGAACCAGCCGTCGTCAACGACGGTGATGCCGTTGCCGGACGCGAAGATGAGGTCGACGAGGAAGTCGTCCCAGAAGGCCTTGTGCAGCCAGCCGTGGACGTTGCTCTGCGTGCTCCAGCCATTGCGCGCGAGCACTTCCAATGCGCGGTCCGCGTCGTCCTTGCGGATGAAAAGGTCCAGATCCTTCGTGTCGCGATAGATGCCCGTGTAGTGGGCGAACGCGTAGGCGCCGCCGACGAGGAACGGGATTCGCGCGTCAGACAACAATTGGATGGCATAGGCCCGTGCGCCCAGTTCGGCGACCGGCCGCCGAACCTCCATCCGCCGTGGGTCTCCCCCGGGCGCGCCCGAGGCCTTCGGTGGTTGCTCAGCCATGCGCCCAAAATAGGAGCGCGATGCCGGGACGACAGCGGTCCGGCCGCGTGGTAGGCCGCAGGGCAGCCGGGCGGGCGTCAGCGCGCCAGCATCAACATCAGTGGCGCCGTCGCGAAGGACAGCGGAACGCCCACTCCCACCATCAACACCGCCAGGTCCGGGTCCAGGTCATGCTCGGCCGCGAGGATGGCCGCGCTCACCATGGGGCCCATGGCCGCCTGCAGCAGCGTGGCCTGCACCACCGTGGGCGCCAGCCCTGGCAAGGCCAGCAGGCCCGCGGCCGTCAGCGCCGGCACCAGCAGCAACTTGTACGACAGCCCCAGGGCCACCGCGGGCAGCCGAGGCTTGATGCCCGACAGGCGCAGCTGCAGGCCAATGGCGAACAGCGCCAGCGGCGTCAGCAGCGAGCCCAGCCGCTCCAGCACGCCATCCAGCCAGACCGGATAGGCCCAAGGCCGCGTCACCAACGCCACCACCAGCGCCAGGAACGGGGGGAAGGTGGCCACCTTGCGCGCGAGCTGGCGCAGGGACAGCGGCGTATCCGCGCCCGCCCGGGCCGCCGCCACCGTGGCCAGCGAGGACAGCACCAGGAAGGAGCCGAGCTGATCCACCACCACCGCCACCGGCAGACCCTTGGCACCCAGCAGCGCCTCCGCCATGGGCAGCCCCACGAAGGCGGTGTTGCCCAGCCCCGCCGTCAGCACCAACGCCATGATGGACGGCTTCGACAGCCCCAGCCGGGGCCCCAGCAGTCGGAAGAACGGCCCCGCGCCCAGGTAGTAGAGCCACGGCACCGAGGCGGCGACCAGGAGCTCCGGCACGAACACCAACTGGTGCATGGCCCGCAGCACCAGCGCAGGCAGCGCCACGTACAGCACGAAGGTGTTGAACGCCCCGGCGGAGCCCTCCGGGAACTTCCCACTGTGCCGGGCCAGGACGCCCAGCACCATACACGCCCCCAACAGCCCGATGACGTTCCCCATGGCGGCCGCAGCGTCTCAGCCCGCCGCGTCGGACTCCAGCGACATGCGGAAAAGAAACGGGCGGCCTTCCCGTGGGGGAAGACCGCCCGTCGTTCACTTCACGCCGAAACCTGGACTACGGCTTGGTGTAGTTGATGGCCAGGTTGAACGTAGCGGCCGTGTAGCCACGCACCATGATGTACGCGGTGGTCTGGCCCGCGGGCACGGCGATGTCGCACGTCTCGGAAGCGCCGCTGAGGTACGGACGGCAGTTGTACGCGCTCGTGGTGGGGGCCGAGCCAAAGCGGACGTAGAGGTCCGGGTCACCCGAGCCCGTCATCACGACCTTGAAGTTGGTGCCGGCCTTCACGCTGAAGGCGCCGTAGTTCTGGCTGCCACCCGAGGTCACGGAGCCAGAGCGCGTCTCGCTGGTGGGCGTGCCGTTACCACCGCCCAGGGGCGCCAGGTAGTTGATGGTCAGGCTGAAGTTGGCGGCCGAGTAGCCACGCACCATGATGTACGCGCTGGTCACGCCTTCCGGGACCTCGATCTCGCAGGTCTCGTTGGCGCCGGCGAGGTACGGACGGCAGTTGTACTCCGTCGTGGTGGGCGCCGAGCCGAAGCGGACGTAGAGGTCCGGGTCACCCGTACCCGTACCCGTCATCACGACCTTGAAGGTCGAGCGGGGGACGATGGTGAAGGGACCGTAGTTGACGTTCGCATTCGCAGCCACCGAGCCCGAGCGGGTCTCCGTGGTGGGAACGCCTTCCGGCGGCGGCGGGGGCGGCGGGGGCGGCTCACCGTTCGGCGTGCCGTAGAGCGCCTGGATGCCCTGGACGTCCTTCGTCGTCAGCACGAGGTCACCCGTCTGCGTGCCGTTGCAGTGCGGGTAGTGCATGACGGACGCGCCGTCGTAGGCCGTCAGCTCGCGCCAGTTGTTGTCCTCGAAGCACGTACGGGCCTCGGGCCGGGTGTGCTCATGACGGAAGCCAAGCACGTGGCCCAGCTCGTGGCGCGTCACGCCCGCCAGCGTCCAGACGCCCATGGGGCCGAAGGCGCTGTTGTCGAAGAGGACGTTGCGGCTGGAGCGCGCGTCACCCGGGAAGAACGCGCGGGCGATGTACTGGCCATTCACGTTGATGGGGCGCACGTCGAACAGCACGTTGTTGTTGGAGGCGGTGCAGTTGGAGTCCTGCGCGCTCACGTGGACGAACTTCACGTAGCCGGCGGCCTCCCACGCGGCCGTCGCGCTGGCCATGGCGTTGACCACCGTCTGGTAGTTGTTACCGAACGAGGTGCTCACGCAGTAGGTGAGGTTCAGCTTCTGCGTGTCGTTCCACTTCGCGTCCGCCCCGCCCACGCGGTGGACGATGAGCTGCCCGTTCTTGACGTTGTTGTCATAGAACTCGCGCAGGTGCTTCTCGGTCGCGAACGTCGTGTCACCGTCGGCGATGAAGATGCCCGTGTCGGGCTCCTGGTACACGAGAGAGAGGAACTCCTCCCACGACATCCCCTGACCGAGCGTCTCCTCGGAGGCGGGGGTGGTGCCATCGCTACCGCCGCAACCGGCGAGCAGCGCCAGGCCCGTGAGGGCGCCGACGAACTTGGACTGTGACATGGACATCCTTGTTGGGATGAGTGGTTCGCAGCTGATTAAGCAGCCGCCATGCCAGCATCCAAGCCATCGCCGTCATTCAGGATTTCTGATGGCTCCCCGCTCAACGCGGTGTACCGGGACTCCAAGGCCCCCCGACCATTCGTAAACAGGCTTTACACCTCACCGTGAAATGACAGTGCTTCTAAGGGTTTACCCATAGAAGAATGGCTGACCAAAATTCAGACGGACCGTCCTGAAACAAGACACCTTTCACCGACCGCCCACATTCGCCCGTCCCAGAAAAAGACGGTGCCAGCGGAAGCCCTACAATCCCACCAGGCTCTCCGGACGATTCAGGCCGCGCGCACGGCCCAGCGGCTGGAGGATGTCCTGCGGCGGCGCGTCCGCGGTGAGCAGGAGCGCGCGCACGGCGGTCTCCACCACGTCCTCGGCACCGGGGCGGACCATGCCGCGGCGGGCATCCTCCACGCGCTTGCCGCGGTAGGCGTCGAAGCGCTCCTTCACGCGGCGGGCAACGTCCGACACCGCCTTGTCGCCCACCTCCACGCGCAGCTCCAATTCGTTGCGCAGCTGCACCGGGTCCGCGAGCACGCCGTACCGGTCGTAGCCCTTGTGCGCCATGTCCTCGTGCATCACCGCGTAGTCCTGCGTGTTGGGCGCGGGCACCTGCTGCTCCTTGATGAGGTCCCGCATCACCGCGGTGACGGAGGCCGTCACGGTGAGCCGGTGGAGCTGCACGTCGAACACGAAGTCCGAATACATGGGCTCCTCCACGGTGATGGGCTCGCGGAAGGTGGCGTCGCGGTGGCGCTGCACCTGCGTGCGCTGGCCCTCGGACTTGTCCAGCGCCTCCTCCAGCGCCTTCTCCTTCTGCAGGGACGCGGCGGCCTTGGCCACCAGCAGCACCTCCTCGGCGACGCACGCCTTGTTGTCGCAGCGTGAGGGGTTGCACTCGCTGGGGAACTGCCCCGGGCCGCTGACCTCGCGCGCGGCCTCGCCGCAATCCTGCAGGGCCTCGCGGCACTGGCGGCGCTCCCGCTCGCGGCAGCGCTCCGCGGCCACGCGCACCATGGACAGCTCCGCCTGCATGCGCAGGTACTCCCGCAGCGCGGCGGCCTGCTTGCGCTCCACGTCCTCCAGGGTGCGCTCGGCCTTCAGGAGCTGGGTCTCGAAGCCGCCGCGGCGCGGGTTGGGCACGGAGCGATTTCCGGCGAGGTAGCGCTGCGTGCGCTGCGACTCCTCCACCACCTGCAGCGGCAGCACCCGCTCCAGTGACAAATCCAGCGTCACGCCTTCGCGGCCCGCCGGGGCCTCCGTCACCACGCGCAGGGGCAACTGCGTGGGCAGCATCGCCGCCAGCCGGCCGGCCGCCAGCCGCTGCGCCACGTCCGGCGCTCCGGCCCGGTCCTCCACCGGCGAGGCCACCACCAGGAAGGCCACCTCGTCGCGCAGCTTCTGGCGCACGGCCTCGGCCCGCTCCCGCGCCGCGGTGGCGCCCACGCGCTCCTGGTCCGCGCGGACGTAGGCCACCAGCGCGTTGCCCAGCTTGCCGGCCTTCTCCAGACCCTCACCCGTGCCGAACCAGCGCCGCGCCCAGGCCACCTGCACGCCGTCCACGCCCCGCTTGGCGGCCGCGTGGTCCGGCGCCACCGACAGCACCGCGTCGAACTCCGTGCGCGCGTCCTGCAACCGCTCCGCCTTCAACGCCACGTTGCCCGCCGCCACGCGCGCATCCAGGGTGGCGCCGAGCAGCTCCCGCGCCGAAGCGTTGTCCGCGTTGAGTTCCAGCGCGCGCACCAGGCGCTTCATCGCGCCATCCAGGTCCCCGGAGGCATGCACGGCGCGCGCATCCTCCAGCACCACCTCACTCCAGGCCTGGCGCACCTTGCCCAGCTTCACCTTGACCTCGGAGGCCTCCGGGTCCGCTGCCAGCGCGCGCAGATAGGCCGCCTCCGCCTCCGCCCACTTCTGTTCCTGGCTGGCGGCGTCTCCCTCCTTCACCGCACGGGAGAAGGCGGAGCAGCCGGACAGTGCGAGCACCAGGGCCAGGGCCAGGGCCCCCAACCAGGGGTGGGACGAAGAAGGAGGGGGG
>NZ_JAAEAH010000005.1 GCF_010998615.1 Myxococcus sp. CA023
GGAGATGGGTATAAGAGACGGGTGGGGTGGCTCAGCCGCACCGTGGACGTGGGCCCATAGGCCCAGCCCCGGACGTCCGGCTCAGACGGACAGGTGCGCCGCGGCGCGCCCGAGCCCTTCGGCCACGGAGGTGAAGGCATCCGCCGTGCGCACGCGCCCCTCGCCGAAGCGGCGCACGTAGAGCTGGCGCACCGCGGGAATCTGCGACGAGCCGCCGGTGAGGAACACCGCGTCGATGTCCTGCGCCTCCGCGTGCTTCTCCAGCAGGCCCGCGGTGCACTGGTCCAGCTCGTTCAGCAGGGGCTGGCTGAAGGTGTCGAACTCCTCGCGGGTGATGGGCTCGTGGAGGGTGATGCGGGCTTCCTCGAAGTCCACCGTGGCCGTGTCTTCCTGGGACAGGCGCACCTTGGCCGCTTCAATGGCGCGGAACAGGCGGTAGCCCAGGTTGTCCATGACGAGGTCGTACAGGGCCTGGATTTCGGCCTTGCGGTCGCTCGTGTTGAGCATGGTCTCCAGCAGCTCCTGGGTCGACTTCTCCCGGATGAAGGACATCTCGTGCCAGGTGAGCAGCTTGGCCATGATGTGCTGGGGAATGGGCAGCCGCTTGTCGCTGAAACCGCGCACCTGGTAGGTGGAGCCGGCGCCGAAGCGGGGCAGCAGCTTGTGGCGCATGATTTCCGCGTCGAAGCGGTCACCACCGATGCGCACGCCCGTGGAGCCCACCACGTCCTGGCGGCGGTCCGGGTTGCCGCGGCGGCTGGGGCCCAGGCGCATCAGGGTGAGGTCGGTGGTGCCGGCGCCGAAGTCCGCCACCAGCACGAGCTCGTCGCGAGTGAGCTGCGCCTCATAGGCGAGCGCCGCGGCGATGGGCTCGATGAGGAACTGGACGTGCTGGAAGCCCGCGAGCTCCGCGGCGCGCAGCAGGCGCTGCTGGGCCAGGGCATCCGCCTCCGGGTCCGGCGTGAAGACGGCGGGCCGGCCGAGCACGACGGCTTCGGGCGCGCCACCCATGGAGCTCGCGGCGGCGTCCCGCACGCGGCGCAGCAGCACGGCCACCAGCTCCTCGATGGTGTAGGTGCGCCCCTTCACCTGGGTGGCGCGGAAGGAGCTGGAGTGGAGGAAGGACTTCACGGACTGGATGAAGCGTCCGGTGTTGTCCTCCAGGTAGCGCTGGATGGCGCTGGCGCCGGCGTAGATGTCCTGCTCGTCGTCCGGGAAGAAGAGGACGGAGCGGAAGAGACGGGCCTCCGAGGTATGGGGTTGCAGGGACAGCACCGTGCCGTCAGGCAGGGCCGCGGCGGTGTTGCTGGTTCCGAAATCGAGTCCGCACGCACGCATGGGGGGCGCCCCTTACCGTTAAACCCCATCCATGGGTAGCGCTTCGTGCACCAACCAGTGGGAGGAGGGCGGCCGGGAGGGCGGACGCCTGGAGCGGATGTGGGGTGGCGCGAGGACGCCGCTCGCCATCTTTCTTCTGGGACGTGCATGTAGACGGGAGGCAGCCAATGAGATTTCGCGCGGGATGGCTGTTGGCGGGCGCTGCGGCGCTGACGCTGGGGACGGCGTGTGAAGAACGCGACCGGGGGAACCAAGGGCAGGCAAGTGAGCAGTCTGCGGTGAACGGCCAGGTGTCGCAGGCCCAGCAGAGCGCCCAGCAGCAGAATCAGCAGGCTCGTCAGCAGGTCGAGCAGCTTCGCCAGCAGACACAGCAGCCAATGGCCGTGGCGCCCGCGCCCCATGCGGTGCGCATCGAGGTGACCTCCCAGGTCCAGCCCATTGCGCCGGCTGCTCCGGAGCGTGGCCAGTCCACCCCGGGCTCCCAGCAGCCCACGCAGTAGCCTGCCTGGGCCGTCCGTCCTTCCTCACGGTGAATGGCGGACACGTCATTCCAGCCTCGGGGTGTGCGAAGCGGCCGCGGCATCGTCGGTCAGACCGCACTCGCGCGTTGTCCAGTTGAGCCAGTGCACGTGTCGTGCTCTAGGCATGAGCATCATGCGCACGGCGACCTGGCTCCCCCTCATCGGTCTGTTGCTCGTCATCCCCTTTCGCACCGTGGAGGCCCGGCCCGTCCGTGCGGAAGCCCAGCTCTGGTACACGGTGTCGGTGCAGGGTGGCATCGGGGAACACCTCCTCTATTACCTGGAAGCCCAGCCGCGCTTCGGCAAGGACGACGCCCGCGGCATCCTCCGCTCGGCGGGAGGCGTACGGTTGGCCCAGGACATGTCGCTGTGGCTGGGGCAGGGCTGGTTTCCATTGTGGCGCTGGGAGGGCGACCCGGCCTTGCGTCAGGGCGAAAGCCGGCTCTTCCAGCAGTTCCTCTACACGCCGAAGTTCGGCCAGGTCCGGGGCACGCTCCGCGCCCGCCTGGAGCAGCGCTTCCTGCCCGGAACGACGGAGGTCTCCCACCGGGGCCGCGTCATGCTGCGCGGTGCGCACCCCGTGGCCGCGGAGGGGCGGCTGTCGTTGATTGTCTGGGATGAGGTCTTCTACCACCTCAGCTCGGTGGCGAATGGCCCCAGCGCCGGCTTCGACATGAACCGCGTGTTCGTTGGCGCGGGCTGGAAGTACGGGGACCACTCCTCCGTGGAGGTGGGCTACCTCAACGTCTTCACGCGCAGGCCCTATGCGGAGACCGAGCAACTCATCCATACGCTCTCCGTCGCCATGCCCTTCAATTACATGTAACGGAATGCGCAATAGCGCGCGACGTTGGGGAAACCCGACACACGCGCTGTGACCTCAGGTCAACATGCGGCGCAAGCGCTTGGGAATCTCTTCCGTGCGCCACCGCTGGACCTCGCGGGCAATCTCCGCCGCGCGTTTCGTTCGCTCCTCCCGGACCAGGGGGAGCAGGGCCCGCGCGGACTTGCGCTCGCGCGGCGCCGACTCCGCGGCCAGCCGCTCGAACAGCTCCAGGCGCACGTCGGCGTCGTGCAGCTCGCCCAGGCCGTCCTGGAGCGGCACGAGCATCTCCAGCAGCGCGTCCAGGGTGCGGCGGACGGCCGGCTGGAAGATCTCCAGCTCGTAGCGCAGCCGCTTCAGCTCCTTGCGCAGCTCGTGGGCGGACGCCGCGTCGGCCGAGTCCACGTACGTGTCGATTCGCTTCTGCACGCGCTTGAGGCGTTGGCGCAGCTCGTCCCGGACGCGGCGGCCGGCGAAGCGGTGCCCGTCATCGAGCCCGTCCATCCTGCGCAAGAGCCGCGGCACCGTCCTGTCCACCCAGCGCTCCAGCTCCGCGTGCAGGCGCGTCTCGTGCGTCGCCAGCTCGGACAGCCGCTTCTTGCGCAGGGTCAGGATGCCGGCGCGCACCTGGGGCTTCTTGCTCACATTCCGGGCCACGCTCTCCATCCACGCGGACTGGACGTGCACGTCCCGAACGCCCCCCAGCGCGTCCTGGATGCGCTTCACGTCGCGCTCCAGTTTCTTCATGCCGCCCAGGGAGCGGAATACATTGAGGGCGGCGCGAAGCCGCCGGGTGGCCACGCGCATGTCATGGACGGACTCGTCATCCACGGCGTCCTGGAAGCCGGCCTCCGGTTTGCGAACGTCCGCGAGCCGGCCCGCGAGGATGCGGCGCGCGGCGTCTCCCAGGCGGCTGTCGGGCCCGAGTCCTCGGATGGGCGTGGGTTGAGCCATCTATTCCTCCGTGCGTGCGTGTTGGCGGAGCATCCGCTCGACACCCTCCGGCCCCTCCCAGCCCAGGATGCGCGCGTCCTTGTCCTCGAAGCGCACGGCGGCGAGGAAGAAGTGCTCCAACTCCTCTCGTTCGCGCTGTGACAGTTGCTGATAGTCCGTCAGGTGTCCGGCGCGGGACGGGCTGATGGGAACGGCGAGGATGCGGTCATTGCGCTCGCGTCCGCCGTCGCCCGTGTTCTGCTCCACCTGGAGCACGCCGAGCGCACGGCAGGGCAGCACCACGCCGGGAAAGCTCGCGTCGTCCCAGTACACCATCGCATCCAGCGGGTCCCCATCCGGCCCCTGGGTGGAGGGGATGAAGCCCCAGTCGAAGGGATAGCTCAGGCCCCTGGGAAGCGGCCGTGAGAGGCTGAAGGCCCTGAGCGCCGTGTCGTACTTGAGCTTCAGCGTGGAGCCTCGGGGAGACTCGACGATGACGTGAAAGGCGCCTTGTTTCCCTCGCAGGGGCAACCGGGTGAGGTCCGTCACCATAGACAGCAAAGGTTGCGCCTGCCGCGTGTTCCGGCAACCGTGGCCGGGCGGAATCTTCGCTTCTTCAACCTTCGCCCGTGGGGCGGCCTCAGGAGCTGCAGCTCACCGCCAGGTGCCGGCCCCAGGTGGGAGGCGCCGCCGCGTAGGCCTCCGCGTCGGGGTGTTCGGCGAACGGGTCCGACAGCACGCCGAGCAGCTGGTCCACGAGCGAGAAGTCCCCGGCCTCCGCGCGGGAGATGGCCTCCTGCGCCACCCAGTTGCGCAGCACGTACTTGGGGTTCACCCGCGTCATGCGCGCGTGGCGCTCTGCGTCCACGCTGCCCTCGGCGGCCAGCCGCGCCCGGTAGCGCCCGGCCCAGGCATCGAAGCCCTCGGGGGCGGGGAACATGTCACGTACTGAATGTGTGTCCGCGCCGTCCGTCGAGGCGAAGTGGCCCAGCGCGCGGAAGAAGCGCGTGTAGTCCACGTGGGCCTCGGCCATGCGGGCGAACAGGTCGCTCACCAGCTCGCGGTCCTCGTCGCGCGTCTCTCGCAGGCCCAGCTTCGCGCGCATCCGGTCCACGTAGTGCGCGTTGTAGGCGGGCTGGTAGGTGGCCAGCGCCGCGCGGGCCTCATCCTCCGAGATGAGGGTGAGCAGCGCTTCGCCCAGACACGCGAGGTTCCACAGGCCGATGCGCGGCTGCTGGTCGAATGCGTAGCGGCCCCGGTCGTCGGAGTGATTGCAGATGAAGCCCGGCTCGAAGTCGTCCAGGAAGCCGAAGGGTCCGTAGTCCAGCGTGAGGCCCAGGATGGACATGTTGTCCGTGTTCATCACCCCGTGCGCGAAGCCCACCGCCTGCCACTGCGCAATCAGCCGCGCCGTGCGCTCCACCACCTCCGTGTAGAAGCGCGCGTAGCGGCCTTCCTGGCCCGCCAGGTGGGGGAAGTGCTCGGTGATGACGTGGTCGGCCAGCGTCGCCACGTGCTCGGTCTGCTCGGTGTAGTGGAAGAACTCGAAGGTGCCGAAGCGCACGTGCGATGGCGCCATGCGCACCAGCATGGCGCCCGTCTCCACCGCCTCGCGGTACACCGGGGCCTGGCTGCCAAGGATGCCCAGGCCCCGCGTGGTGGGGATGCCCAGGCCGTGCATGGCCTCGCCGCACAGGTATTCGCGAATGGTGGAGCGCAGCACCGCGCGTCCGTCACCCCCGCGCGAGAAGGGCGTGGGCCCGCCGCCCTTGAGGTGCAAGTCCCACTTCGCCCCGGCGGCGTCGCGGACCTCGCCCAGCAGCAGGGCGCGGCCGTCGCCCAGCCGGGGCACGTACACGCCGAACTGGTGCCCCGCGTACACCATGGCGAAGGGCTCCATCCCCGGCAGAGGCTTTGCACCCCCCATCGCCGCGACGAACTCCGGCCGCCGCGCTTCCTCGGGCGTCAGGTCCAGGAGCTTCAGGGCGGCGGGGTTGACGCTCACCAGCTTCGCGTCTGGAAAGGGACTGGGGTGGACGCGCGCGCCGAACCCAGCGGGCAGGCGGGCATAGGTGTTGTCGAATCGGAGCTGTTCGAGCGTGGCCATGACGGGGGAGAACACATGGAAGCGCGGCGGCCATCCAGCCACCACGCTTCCGGGAAGCTGCGTGGGACTACTTGAGCTGGGGGACCTTCATGCCGCGCTCCACGGCGGGCCGGCTGCCCACGCGGTGGAGCCACTGCACGACGTTGCTGCTCCCCCGGAACAGCTCGGGGAAGCTCGCGCGGGCGCCGGCCACCCAGGGATACAGCGCGATGTCCGCGATGGAGTAGCGGCCCGCGACGTAATCCCCGGAGCCCAGCTTCCCGTCGAGCACGCCGACGAGCCGCCGGGACTCGGCATGATAGCGCTCGATGCCGTAGGGGACCTTCTTGGGGGCGAAGCGGGCGAAGTGGTAGAGCTGGCCGAACATGGGGCCCACGCCGCCCATCTGGAACATCAGCCACTCCATCACTTCCGCCCGGCCGCGCTGGTTGGAGGGCAGCAGCTGGCCCGTCTTCTCCGCCAGGTAGATGAGGATGGCGCCGGACTCGAAGACCTTGATCGGACGGTGGTCCTGCGTCGCGTGGTCGACGATGGCCGGAATCTTGTTGTTGGGGTTGATGTCCAGGAACTCGGGCTTGAACTGCTCGCCCTTGGTGATGTCCACCACGTGCGTCTTGTACTGGAGGCCCAGCTCCTCCAGGGCGATGGATACCTTCTGCCCGTTGGGCGTCGCGAACGTGTAGAGGTCGATCATCCCTTGACTCCTGTGAGCTGCTCGCTCACCTGCCAGAGCCGCTCGGCGAGCGCGTCGTTCCGCGCGGCGGAGGACGGCTTCTTCGGACGGCATTTGTAGAAGTACTGCCCGGACACTGCCTCCACTTCGGGCGAGGACGCCAGATACACGGACGTCCGCGCTCCTTTCTCCGCCGAAATCATGAACGCCGCGCCCAGCTTGACGATGTGGCGGAAGAATCCCTGGGTGTTGTGACCGAAGCCCGTGCGCACCACGCCCGGGTGCAGGGCGTTGGTCGTCACCTGCGTGCCCTCCAGCCGCTTTGCCAGCGCGCGGGTGAACAGGATGTTGGCCAGCTTCGACGTGCCGTACACGCGGAAGCCGATGAAGCTCCGCTCGCTCTGCAGGTCATCGAAGTCGAGCTTGCCCGCGGCGTGGGCATCGGACGAGACGTTGATGATGCGGGCCGGGCCGGTGGCCTTCATCACGTCCAGCAGCAGGTTCGTCAGGAGGAAGGGCGCGAAGTGGTTGGTGGCCATGGTGGCCTCCAGCCCGTCCTCCGTCACCTGCCGCCGGTCGATGATGAGCCCCGCGTTGTTGAGCAGCACGTCCAGGCGCGGGTAGCGGTCGCGGAAGGTCTGCGCCAGCTCCCGCACGGATTTCAGGGAGGTGAGGTCGGCGCGGAGCCAGTCCACCTGGGCGCTGGGGGCGGCCTCCTTCACGGCGGCCACGGCCGCCTCGGTGCGGCCCGCGTCCCGGCCCACCAGCACCACCGTGGCGCCCATGCGCGCGAGCGCCTTGGCGGCCTCCAGGCCGATGCCGCCGGTGGCCCCGGTGATGAGGCACACCTTCCCATCCATGCGCGTCTGTGAAGTCAAAAGGCGTCCTCCATCGCGAAAGGACGCCTTCTATACGCTGGAGCCCGCCCGCGCGCTTGCTCTTGAGCAGGCGCGCGGGGGCCTTCCGGTGGTCAACGCTCCGTTCAGGCGTTGGACGGGGGGCTGGAGGCGTCCTGGGGCCGGACGTCCCCGCCGCGGCGCGCCCCCGCGCGGGGCTCGCCGTGCAGGTGGCTCTCCAGGAACCACAGGTCCAGCTCGACCTCGCCCAGCGTCTGGGTGAGCAGGTCGGAGGTGACGGGGTCGTTTAGCTCGTCGGAGCGGTGGATGCCGGTGCGGATGCTGGCCCCGTAGCGGGCGAAGCGGTCCACCAGGGCCTTGAGGTGGTCGTCACCGTCCACGGCCTTCAGGTCGTATTCGGGCAGCTCGCTGTTCTTGGCCGCCAGCCGGATGGTGCCCTCGGCGTAGCCGCCCAGCGTGCCCGCGCGCTCGGCGAACTCGTCGGCCTGCTTGCGGACGTGCTTGGCCAGGTCGTCGAACAGCTCGTGGCGGCTGTAGAAGTGCCGGCCGCGGATGTTCCAGTGCGCTTGTTTGATTTGCCAATGCAGGTCGATGGCGTCGGCAAGCAGGGTGTTGAGGGAATCGATGAGCTCCTCACGTGCGTCGGTGGGGAGATTCACATGGCTTGGGAAGTTCATGGTGCGCGGTTCCTCCAGAAGGTCATTCCAAGGTGGGGATTCCTTCCGGGATTGCCAGCCCATGCGTGATGCCTGGGGGGCAGGCGGCCGGGCTCGCGGTCGGTATGATGGGCGGACCATGCTTGCTCTCGACCTCGTGGAACGGCTGCGCCAGGTGTCTCCCAGCGCGGCGAATGCGCTGCTGACGGTGGCGGTGAAGAACATCATCCCGCTGTCCTCGGTGATGGGCGTCCGGGTAGAGGACGCATCGGATGCCCGGGCCCAGGTGTCCGTGCCGCTGAAGCGGCGCACGCGCAACCACGTGGGCAGCGTGTACCTGGGCGTGCAGGTGACGGTGATGGAGCTGACCATGGGCGTGTGGCTCTTCCGCCGCTTTCCGCCCGGCCGCTACCTGGCGCTGGTGAACGAACTCCAGGTGTCATTCAAGGCGAAGGCGAAGGGCGGCGTGCGCGCCATCTGCGAGCCGTCTCCCGAGGTTTTCAACACCCTGGACGCGGCGCTCCGGCAGAAGGGGGACAAGGCCCAGGAGTGGATTCCCGTTCGCCTGGAGGACTTCGAGGGCACGCACATCGCGGATGCCCGCTTCCTGGCGGTGATGAAGAAGGCCTGAGGCGGCGTAGGGCTGCCCCCTTGTGCTGGGACCAGGCGGCGACGGCACTGAAGTTCGGGACCGCCAGCGTTGAGGGGAGGTGAAGGCGAGTAGCTGGCAGGCAGGAGTCAGCTCCGGGCACCCGTCAAAAGGAGCTGCTTCACTGTGGTGACCCGTCGAGGCAAGCTGTCCGCCGTGTCGCGGCGCGCTCAACTGATTTTCATGCTCCTGGTGTCGGGGCTCCTGCACGTCGCGCTCTTCGTGGCGCTGTCAGGCAGCGAGCCCAACGACCGCCAGCGCCGCGTGGAACCACGTGCCGTCGAGATGGAGGTCGTTTACCAGGACGTGACGCCTCCCCCCGAGCCGCCAGCGCCGGAGCCCCGCCAGCCGCCTCCTGACGAAGCGCCCCCGCGCCTGCCTCCGAAGAAGGAGGACCCGCCTCGTCACGCGGAGCGTCCGCGCCCCACCACGACGAAGGCCCCCGACACATCCGAGGCACCTCCGTCCGATGCCGCTCCAGCGGGCCCCAGCGAGCCGCCGCCAGCCCTGGCGCAAGACGTCCCTCGCGACGTCCCTCACCCACAGCAGCGTCCCAACCTGGAGCCACAGGGCCTGCTGGGAGGCGGCATGCTGCGCGGCGGCCCCCCTTCGACGGGACGGACGCTCCGCCCTGGCGAAGGCCCCGACCCGAAGGCGCTGGCGGTCCGGCAGGCCGAGGAGGCCCGGGTGCGTGTGGACGGCTGGGCCCAGGACGCCGCCGCCACGGCGCGCGCGTCGAGCGGCGCCACGCATCCCTACTTCGCGAAGTTGCGGGAAGGCTTCGCGAAGCAGTTGGTGAACCCGCCACCCCCGGACCTGAAGGTGTTGGGCTCACGAATGAAGCGCGAGCAAGTGGATGCCATTGCGCGCTTCGGAAAGACAGGCAGTCCCATTGTCGCCGAGCCCCGGGACCACCGGTTGGAGCAGCGCAATCGCATGCAAGCGGCTGTCGAGGCTGGACGCGCGGCCAACATGTACATGGTGGACGTCACCACGCCGGTGCTCGCGCTCGCGGCCATCGTCGAGGTCTGGCAGGCGCGCGACGGGAAGCTGCTCGACCTCAAGGTGCTCGAAGGCTCCGGCGACCCGAAATTCGACTCCTGGGCCGTGTCCCAGCTCCGGGACGCGCTCGCCAGCGCGGAGGCGCCGAAGCCCGGAGGCGGCCTGGGCATCCGTGATGACGGCATGCGCAGCCGATGGCGGCTGGAGGAATACCTTGGGAATCCGCGCGTGCAGATTCACCTGATTGGCGTCTACTGACCCTGCCGGACGCGGAGGTCTTCGCGGTCGTCACGGCCCCGTGAAGACAGGGCGCTCGTCCTCCAGCAGGAAGTCGACGATGCTCTTCCACGTCGACTCGAACTGGGGCCTGCGGAAGCCGGAGCCGGAGATGAGCCAATCCACGTGCGGCGGTTGGTGCGCGGGCTGGTCGAAGTGGCCAATCGCATCCAGGTGGTCCGCGCGCACCGCGGCCAGCACCCGGCCATACACCTGCGAGCGCGTGGGGACGATGCCGTCACACGCCGTGGGGCCGGGCATCGCGCCATAGGCCTGCACCAGCGCCGCCGTCTGCGCGGGCGTGTGCAGCGGCAGCGCCGTGAGCGGCATCCGCTGCGTCTGCCCGTATGTCAGCGCGTAGATGGTGTGCGTGAGCTGCGCGTAGGGGTCCAGCCCCGCCGCCATGCGCGTGCGCAGCGACGGCGGGCGCGCCTGCGTCACCACCGAGCCATACCGCACGCCGGGCCGGTCCAGCGTGCTGGCATTGAACAGGTCGATGCCCTCCGGCGTGAGCTGCGGAATCAGCGAGGTGTCGTTGCCCACGTCGCTGAGGAACTTCGACACCGCGTCACGGCGCTCCGAGGAGAAGTCACCCAGGAGCTGGTCATAGAGCTGGTCCAGCAGCGTGGGCTTCCACCCGAGCTGGTCATCCGCTCGCGCCAGCAGGTGTCCGAAGCGGAACACCACGCGCAGCGGCAGCCTGCCGAAGCGCAGCACGTAGACGGTGAAGAGCGACAGCAGCTTGAGGATGCGCTGCCCGAACAGGCCCATGAAGAAGGTGGCCAGCGGCGTGCCCGCGTGCGGCGTGGATACGGACGTCACGGTGCGCACGCGCCTGGCGAAGGACTCCAGGTCCACGCCCTCCGCCACCTGCGCGCCGGGGCTGACGAACAGGCGCGAGTCCAACCCGCCCGTCGAGTGGCCGATGAGGTGGATGGGGCCGTCGTCTCCGGACGCCGTCTCCTGCACGGCCTTGAGCAGGTCCGCGGTGCGCGTGCGGATGGAGGCCGTGGGGTGGGAGAGGACGATGATGACCTCCGCCTCCACCTGCCTGCGGGCCAACTCGTCCTTCAGATAGTCCAGGGCGTGGCCGAAGTAGATGAGCTCGCCCAGGTTGATGAAGCCGAAGAAACCGGGGACGAGGTAGACGCGATGCTTGCCTGGCATTGCCTCCACCATATCTGACGCGGCGCATGATACCCGTGGGGAATGCATCCTCCGCTCGGGGGTTGACGCGCGCCGGCCGTCAAGTCCAGAACCGGCAACCCCCACTCCCAGTCATGACAGAAGGACGCCCGCACGTGGATCGCAGACTGCTCGCACTCGGCCTGCTCCTGTCCCTCCCCGCCTCGGCGGACGAGGGAATGTGGACCTACGACGCCTTTCCCTCCGACACGGTGAACAAGGCCTACGGCTTCACGCCCACGCAGGCGTGGCTGGACCACGTCCGGCTCGGCTCGGTGCGACTGGCAGGCGGCTGCTCCGCCAGCTTCGTGTCGCCAGAGGGCCTGGTGATGACCAATCACCACTGCATCCGCGGCTGCATCGAGGACCTGTCCTCGCCGAAGAAGGACCTGCTGGCCAAGGGCTTCTACGCGTCGAGCGCCGCGCAGGAGCTGCGCTGCCCGAAGGTGGAGGCCAACCAGCTGGTGGAGATGACGGACGTCACCGAGCGGATGAACGCGGCGACGAAGGGCCTCACGGGCGCGGCTTTCAACACCGCGTTGAAGAAGGAGACGGCCGCGGTGGAGGCCGCCTGCGCCACGTCCGGAGACGTGCGCTGTGACGTGGTGACGCTTTTCAACGGCGGCAAGTATCACCTGTACAAGTACCGTCGCTTCCAGGACGTGCGGCTCGTCTTCGCGCCCGAGTTCTCCATGGCCGCCTTTGGCGGTGACCCGGACAACTTCAACTTCCCGCGCTTCGGCTTCGACGCGGCCTTCTTGCGCGTGTGGCAGGACAATGCGCCCGCGAAGAGCCCGCACTTCCTGCCGTGGGCGAAGCAGGGCGCGAAGGAGGGTGACCTCGTCTTCGTCTCCGGCCACCCGGGTGGCACCGAGCGCAAGGCGACCGTCGCCGAGCTGGAGTTCCAGCGCGACGTCAACCTGCCGTACACGTTGCTCCAGCTCGCCGAGCTGCGCGGCATGCTGCGCGAGTACGCCGGGGGGGCGGCGGAGCGCTACCGCACCACGCGCTCCATGCTGCGCGGCGTGGAGAACGGGCTGAAGGCGCTGCGCGGGCGGCACCAGTCGCTGGCGGACCCGGCGCTGCTGGCCGGCAAGCGTCAGGACGAGGCGGCGCTGCGCCAGAAGGTGGACGCCAACGCGCAGGTGAAGGCCGCCACCGACGGCGCGTGGGACGAAATCACCCAGGCGCTGGATGCGTACCGCCGCATGCTGCCCGACTACCGCATGAAGGAGGCCGGGGACGCCTATCCCTCCGAGCTCTTCCGCATGGCCCGGCACCTGGTGCGCGTGGCCGAGGAGAAGGAGCGGCCCAACGCGGAGCGGCTGCGCGAGTACACCCAGTCCCAGCTCCCCACGCTGGAGCAGCAGCTCCTGCGCGACGCGCCGGTTACCCCCGAGCTGGACCAGGCGCTGCTGACGTTCGGCCTCACCCGCGTGCGCGAGACGCTGGGGGCGGATGACGCCTTCGTCAAGTTGGTGCTCGGACGCGAGGCGCCCGCCGACCTGGCGCGCACCCTGGTGCGTGGCACGAAGCTGCGGGACGTGAAGGTGCGCGCCGCGCTGCTCAAGGGCGGCAAGGCTGCGGTGGAGGCCTCCAAGGACCCGATGATTCTCTTCGCGCGCAAGGTGGACGCGGAGGCCCGCGCGGCGCGCAAGCGCTACGAGGACACCGTGGAGGCGGTGCTCAAGCGCAATGGCGAGCGCATCGCCAAGGCGCACCTCGCGGTGTACGGCACCTCCGGTTATCCGGACGCCACCTTCACCCTCCGCCTCAACCCCGGGCAGGTGAAGGGCTGGGATGAGAATGGCCGCCCCGTGGCCGCGCTCACCACCTTTGGCGGCGCGTATGAGCGGCACACCGGCAAGGAGCCGTACAAGCTCCCGGACACCTGGTTGAAGGCGCGCGGCAAGGTGCCGCCCCAGACGCCGTTCGACGTGGCCACCACCAACGACATCATCGGCGGCAACTCCGGCTCGCCCCTGGTGGACCGCGACGGGCGCGTGGTGGGGCTCATCTTCGATGGGAACCTGCACTCGCTGGGGGGCCGCTATGCGTACGTTCCTGAGACGAACCGCGCGGTCGCCGTGCACGGAGAGGGCATCCTGGCGGGGCTGGAGCACGTCTACGGGGCCAGGCGCGTGGTAGACGAGCTGCGCACGGCCAGCGACGCCGCAGTCGTTCCCGCGAAGTAGTCGCGGTTCTCAAGACCTGAGAGGTCTTGTGGATTGGATTTGGGCTTTCTGAACGCCTTGGCCGCAGTGGCCAAGGCATGTCAGAGGGAGCAGGATAGAATCCGGTTCAAAGCTGAAAACCGGTTACTCATGGCTCCCTCCAAACCCAATGACATTCCCCTCGGCACGGTGCTGAGGGAGACCTATGAGATTGCAGGCGTCCTCGGCCGAGGTGGCATGGGGACCGTCTTCCTGGCCAACCACCTGCGGCTGCGCGGACGGCAGGTGGCCATCAAGGTGCTGCGCCACGACGCGGGCATGGGGGCCGAGGCCTTCGTGCGCTTCCGGCGCGAGGCGGAGATTGCCTCGAAGCTGGGGCACCCCAACATCGTCGAGGTGCTCGACTTCGACAGCCTCGAGGATGGCTCACCCTACATGGTGATGGAGTGCCTGCGCGGCATGCCGCTGTCGCGCAGGCTGCGCAAGGGCCCGATGACGCTGGAGGAGGTGTTCTCCTGCGCGCGGCAGATGGGCTCGGCGCTCCAGGCCGCGCACCGCGCGGGCATCGTCCACCGCGACCTCAAGCCGGGCAACGTGTTCCTCGTGCCCACCGAGGTGGGCGGCGTGATGATGGAGCATGTGAAGTTGCTCGACTTCGGCATCTCCAAGGTCATCGACTCGCAGAGCGTGCACACGCAGGGCGGCATCCTCCTGGGCACGCCGCAGTACATGGCGCCCGAGCAGGCCACCGGGAAGAACGGCGAGGTGGACCCGCGCACGGACATCTTCGCCTTCGGGTGCCTCGTCTACGAGATGCTGGCGCGCCGGCTTCCGTTCCGGGACAACGGCAACCTTCCGGAGCTCATCTACCGCATCGTCTATGATCCGCCGGAGCCCCTGGAGGCGCTGGTGCCGGACCTGCCGGACCACGTCATCGCGGCGGTGGAGAAGTCGTTGGAGAAGCGCCCGGAGGACCGCTTCCCGGACGTGGCCAGCTTCATCTTCGCGCTGACGGGGCGCGCGCTCCAGACGATGGGCGAGGTGCCGATGCTCACGCCGCTGAGCACGCCGCGGCTCGCGGTGGAGCTGGCTCCGGAGTCGAAGCCGGAGACGGTGCCCGGCAGGCGCTCGGGACGCGGGACGGAGGACGAAGACGTCGACGTGAATCCTCCGGACGCGAACCCGCCATTCCGGGAGTCGGAGACGGTCAGCCTGGCCGCGCCGGCGCCCGTGGTGGCCCCGGCCCACGACGCCGCGACCATCGCCGAGGCGATGCCCTTGCCGGAGATGGAGGCGCCCCCGCCTCGGCCCGTCGTGGCGCCCGCGGACGTCGTGCCCGCGCCCATCGCCCGTTCGCCCGTGGCGAGGCCGCCCTCCGCGGCGTCTCCAGGGCCCGAGTGGACGCATGGGGAACCCCCTCCAGAGAAACCCCTCGCGCCTGCTCCGTTGCCGCGCCGCGCTGACGCTCCACCCGTACGTCCGCCAGCAGGGGGCGCACAGCCCGGTGCCGCGTCACCGAAGGTGGTCCCCGCGCCCATCGCGCGGGCGCCCGTGGCAGGGGGGCCCTCCGCGCCGGTCGCTGCCCGGAATGGGCCGCCCTCGCCAGGCGCGGGCGCGGTGGGGTCAACCGTGTTGCTGCGCTCGAAGACGGGCGTGGCCCAGTCCGCCTCGCCAGGCGTGCTCGCCGCCCAGCCGAAGCGGAAGCTGACTCCGCTCACGGTGGCGATGATGGTGGCGCTCGTCGCCGCCGTGGCCTTCGCCGTGTGGCCACGGCCGGATCCACGCGTGGAGGCGTCAGGAACGCACGCCGTGCCCGCTGCTGGCGCGGAGTAGCGTCCTCCTTACGTGGAGGCGTCAGGTGCGATGACCGAGAGTGCCTCGAGTTCGAGGCCGTGCTCGGGCTGAATCCAGAACGTGCCTCGCCCCTCGGGCGACCAGCCGAGCCTCCTGGCCAGCAGGATGGCCTCGCGGGCGCCCCAGCCTGGCGGGACCGTGGGGCCGTGCCCTGTCAGGACTCGGACCGAACCCGACCTGCTGAGTTCGAGGCCCGACACGCCCGGACAGGACGCAGCAGGGCGTTGGTGCGGCGCGTCAGGGTTTACGTATCCTGATGAGGACTGACACGTCGGTTCATGTCATGTCCAACACCGAGCGTATGCGGGCACAGGGAGGGCAAGGGGCCCTCGGGGGGAGCCTGTCATCGCCGGTGGACCCACGGTGTACGGCCGCGTCCCCCCGGGGCGGACGGCCGTCCAGGGCCCGGTTCCAGCCGAGAGGGGGGCTCGGCTGGGACCGGGGGCCCTGTGTGATGTAGCATCGCTGACAGTGCCGGGGGGAAAGGGGAGATGCGCGATGGTGGTGGAGGCTCCAGAACCCGGGAAACTATCGGCGATTCTCTTCACGGGCATTGAAGGCCCTGATGGGCTCTCATGGCGTGACGAATCGCTCCAGAACGACATGCGGGATGAGCATGCGCTGCTCGTCCGTGAGTTGTTGCCGCGCCATGGAGGGCGCGAGGTGAAGCGGCTGGAGGATGGCTTCCTCCTGGAGTTCGAGGGCGGCCCCGCGGCGGTGGACTTCGGTCTGGAATTGCAGCGCGTCCTGGATGCCCGCAACGGAGACGTGTCCGCCGAGCGCCGTGTCGTCTTGCGCGTGGGTGTCCACCTGGGCATGGTGGTCCACCGCGACGGTGACGTGTTTGGAGAAGGCGTCAACCTGGCCGCGCGCATCGAGGCGCTGGCCCGTCCCGGCACGCTCTATGTCAGCGAGACGGTGGCGCGTCAGGTGGAAGGCCGCCTGGCTTCACCGCCGGTTCGCCTGGGCCGTGGCGAGATGAAGAACATCCGGTTGCCCGTGGCCGTCTACCGCATCGACCCGCCCGAGCACCGCCGCCGGACGCCGCTGCTGTCGCGCATGCGCTCCTTCTGGGGGCGCCGGAGCGCGGCGAACTGACGCGCACAAGCGCGGGCGGGCCTGGGCGAGCGGCGTTATAGAGGCCGCCCCATGCCCCAGCTCACACTTGTCGTCGGTTCGAAGAACTACTCATCCTGGTCCCTGCGGCCCTACCTCGCGCTGGCCCACACGGGACAGCCCTTCCAGGAGGTGGTGATTCCGCTGGCTGTTCCGGACACAGAGGACCGGATTGCCCGGTACTCCCCCAGCAAGCGCGTGCCGGTGCTCCAGCACGGCGACCTGGCCATCTGGGACTCGCTGGCCATCTGTGAGTACCTCGCGGAGGCCTTCCCCCAGGCCCAGCTGTGGCCCCAGGACATGGCGGCTCGCGCGGTGGCCCGCGCCGTCACCGCGGAGATGCACTCCGGTTTCGGCGCGCTCCGGCAGCACATGAACATGAACCTGCGCGCGCGCAGCCCGGGCAAGGGCCGTGCGCCCGGTGTGGCGGAGGACATCGCCCGCGTCCAGGCCCTCTGGAATGACTGTCGCGGGCGCTTCGGCCAGGGAGGGCCCTTCCTCTTCGGCCGCTTCTCCATCGCGGACGCCTTCTACGCGCCCGTCGTCACCCGCTTCGTCACCTACGACGTGGCGCTGGACGCGGTGAGCGCGGCCTACCGCGACGCGGTGCTCGCGCTGCCCGCGCTCCAGAAGTGGACCGAGGAAGGGCGGAGCGAGCCCGGCATCCCGAAGTACGACTGAGCCTTCCTCCCAGCGCGCTACTTGCTCGCGGGGGCCGGCTTCACCTCTTCGACCCGGGTGGCGCCGTCCTTGTCCACCGCGAGCTTCAGGTGGGGCGTGCCCTTCGCATCATGCAGGACGATGCTCGCCACGCCCTCCTCCACGCCGATGACGATGCGCTCCTTCCAGTCGTGCCGGAAGGTGATGTTGGGCTTGCCCTGGATGAGCCCCATGCACATCGCCTCGTAGCCTTCCTCGCTGTCGAAGCAGAGGGCGTTGATGCCGATGCTGTCGAGCATCCCGAGTCCGCCGACCTCCTGCCCGGACGCATTCATGAACTGGATGCCGTAGGCCTTCACCGCGCGCTTGAGGCCCTTGGGGTCGGGCATGGGCGCCGCGATGCGGATGCGCGCCTGTCCGTGCTCGTCGACGATGTTCAGCTCACGCACGGACAGCGACGCGGCAGCGGGGGCGGTGTTCACGCTCGTGCACGCGCCGAGCAGACCCAGGGTGCAGCAAGCCGCCCACATCGACAGCCGGGGGAGAAGGGAAGGGGACATCACGAGCAGACCTTTCGGAGGACGTCGGGGAGAGGACGCCACCGTAGGGAGCCCGCGCACCGCCAGGGCCATGGCGGTGCGGTCATTTCGTCACGCTTTGGTCATGGCTGTCAGCTCAGCGCGCCGTCGCGCACGCGCTCGAACAGCGCGTCGTAGCGGCCTTCCGCGTAGAGCCGCACCAGCTCCGGGTAGCGGCCCTGGCGCAGCTCGCGCAGGTACGCGTACTTCGTGGCGTGGTAACCCGCCACCGCCCATGCCAGGCGGGAGGCCTCCGCGCCGCCGCGCCACAGCGCGCCCTTCAGCAGACAGTCGCGTGCCCAGGACGCCAGGCGCTGCACGCCCACGGGCTTGAGGCCGCGCTGCTCGGCATGGGCGCGCAGGGCCCACAGCAAGGCATAGCGGTCCTCCTTCTGCGCGCGGTACTCCACCGACGTGGCGAAGCGGTGCTCGATGAAGGCGCGGACGCGTCCGCCCGCCAGCTTCGGCAGGGCCTCGTGGACAATCTGCTCCGGCCGCCACACGGCCTTGTCCCGGCGCACCAGCCGCGCCCGCCACTGCGTGCGGTAGCGGAAGCGGTGCGTCCCCAGCTCGGCCCAGTCGCGGCGGGGCAGCCGGTACACGGCCTCCGTGGGCGAAGAGGTCTTCCACGCGCGCAGTGTCTCCACCGCCTCGGGGCCCAGCAGCTCGTCCGAGTCGAGGAAGAAGACGTAGTCACAGGGCGCCAGGGCGTTCACCGCGGCCTCGCGCGCGGCGCCGTAGCCTCGCCACGCATGGGGCACGGAGCGCGCGCCCAGCGAACGCACCAGCTCCGCCGAGCCATCCGTGGCCCCGGAGTCCAGCGCCACCACGTCATCGCAGAGCGCCAGCAGCCCGCGCAGGCATGGCTCCAACGTGTCCCGGTTGTTCCGGTGGAGGACGTAGCCGCCCAGCTTCATAGACCCAGGGCCTTGAGCTGCGCATCGAAGGCAGCGGCGGTGGTGAAGAGCCGGCCTTGAATCCCCACGGCCTCGGCGGCCTGGACGAATTCGGCCAGGTCGTCGAAGAAGACGGCCTCCTCCGGGGCGCAGCTCACGCCCGTCAGCGCGAGCCGGAAGATGTCCGGCTCCGGCTTCACGTGGCCCACCTCGCAGCTCATCACCACGCTGTCGAAGCGCTGGAGCACCGGCAGCAGCGGACGCAGGTAGGCGACGTGCAGCGCGTTGGTGTTGGACACCAGCCCCAGGCGCACCCGGCCCACCAGCGACTCGATGCGCGGCAGCACGGCATCATGCAGCGTGAAGTGGCTGCTCCACAGCGGGGCGAACTCCGCCATGGGCAGGTCCACGTCCAGCGCGCGGCACACGTCCTGGCGGATGCCCTCCGCGCCCAGCACGCCCCGGTTGGCGTCCGTCCACCCCGCGCCCGTCAGCCGCCGGGCCACCTCCGCGGCCTCCAGGCCCGCGCGGGCGCCCAGCCGGGAGAAGAGCAGGGTGTTGTCGTGGAAGACGAGGACGTTGCCCAGGTCCAGCAGTACTGCCTTCACCTGCGCCATGCATGCTCCTTCAGATGCGATAAGCGCGGGCCACGTCCTGCATCTGCTCGGACACATCCTGGAGCAACTTCGCCGCCCGGGTAGTGGCCGCCAGGCTCTCCTGGGTGTCGTTCATCATGGAGGACAGGTCCGTGACCGCGCTGAAAATCTGGGCGATGCCCGCGTTCTGCTGACTCACCGCGCCGGCAATCTGCCGCACCGCGGTGGCGTTGTCCTGGATGATGGCGGCCAGCTCCTTCAGCCGCTCGCCGGTGCCGCGCACCTGCTCCAGGCCGCTCTCCATATGCGTGTAGCCCTGCTCCGTCATCTTCGCGGTGGAGAGGATGGCGCTGCTCAAATCGCCCAGGATTTCGCGCACCCGGTCCGTGGCCTGGATGGACTGGTCCGCCAGGCTGCGAATCTCGCGCGCCACGACGCCAAAGCCCTTTCCGTGCTCGCCGGAGCGGACGGCCTCGATGGCGGCGTTGAGCGCCAGCATGTTGGACTGGTCCGCCAGGTCCTTCACTGTCTGGGTGATTCCGCCAATCTGCTGCGTGCGCTCGTTGAGCTGGGCGATGCGCTCCGTCATCTGCTCGGCCTGGGACAGGATTTCGGAGAAGCCGCCCAGGCTGTCCCGGATGGCCCCTTCGCCCGCGCGTCCCACCTCTTCGGCCACGGAGGCGCGATTGAGCACGTCCTCCGCCTTCTCCGAGGCCAGCATCGACGTCTGCTTGATTTCCTGCGCCGTCACCTGCGTCTGCTGGAGGGCCGCGGCCTGACGGGCCACGTTGCGCTCCTGCTGCGTCGACGCCGTCTGCAGCTCCGCCACCGTCTCACTGAGCACGCGCGTGCCGGAGTGCAGGCTCTGCGCCGTCTCCCGCAGCTGGAACACCAGCAGGCCGAAGGCGCCGGCCAGCTCGCCCACCTCGTCGTTCCCGGCCTTCACGTCCAGCGTCTGCGTGAGGTCGCCCTCGCTCACCAGCCGCGTCACCGCCGCGCGCAGGGCCAGCACGGGACCGGAGATGCGGTGCGACAGCAGCCACGCGCCCACGACGGCCAGCACGATGAAGCCCACCGCCATCAGCAGCGCCACCCGGTTCACGCGCACCACCGGGGCGTAGGCCTCCGCCGGGTCCACGCGCGCCACGAAGTGCCAGCCGTCGGCCACGTCGCGCACGTCCGTGCCGTTGACGGCCGTGACGGCCAGCAGCGCGTCATTGCCCTGGGCGTTCGCGCCGCGTGAGTCGTACAGCGGCGTGCCGTCCGGCCGCTGGAGGGTAATCGCGAAGCTCTTCAGTGCGCGCTGATGGGCACGGGCCAGCGCCGGCTGCACCAACTGGTCCACGTGCGCCCAGTCGAAGGCGGCCAGCAGCACGCCCATCCGGTGCTTGGAGACCGGGTCCAGCACCGGGAAGGCCAGCGATAGCACGTGGCCGGTGAAGATGGGATGCTCCTCGGTGATGCCCTCGCTGCTGGTGCGCCCCTGCTGGGCCTCCGCGAACCAGGGGCTGCGCCGCACCTCGTCCTGCCGGCGCAGGTATTCGTCGCGCAGGGCAGGGGTGTTGGCGGAGATGGCGCGGCCGGTGTCGTCGAAGACGACGATGCCGTTGAGGGTGAGGTAGCGGCTCTGGAGCACGCCGAGCATGGCGTCGGCGGGCGACACGTCACCCCGCAGCGCGGCACGGACCGCGGGGTCCTCGGCCCAGCCGCGGGCGCTCGCCTCCCGTTCGGCCAGCGTCGACTCCAGCAGGTCCTTCACGCCTTCGGCCTCGCTCAGCAGCGACGCGTGAATCTGCTCTTCCATCACCTGCCGCGCGCTGCGGGCCTGGAGCCAGGTCAGTGTCAGCAGCGGGACGACCGACAGCAGCGTCGCGTAGAGCGTGAGGCGTCCACGAAGGGACTTGGTTCCAGGAAGAGAAAGGGCCATGTGGCGCGGCGGGCAGCGTGCGGGGGCCTCCCAGAAAGGTCGGCCCTCGTCCTATACCAGAGCCCCGCGTCTCCAGGGCACCCCCGCGCTTGCCTGCTCAGATGACAGGCACCCGGTTGGGCAGCTCCTTCGCCGGGACGTTGGAGTAGTCCGAGTCCACGTCCAGGAGGACGCGCTGCCGGACCCGGGCGCTCAGCAAGCGGCGAATCCTCCCCAGGAATCCCGGCGGTGCCGCGATGACCAGCTTGTCGAAATCGTGCCGGTCATGTGCCTTGTCCAGGAACACGGACAGCTCGCGGGCGAAGCGGTCGTGCTCCAGCTCCCTTCGTCCATTGGGCTCGTTCTCCGCCGGCGGGCCGTGCAGGGTGCCGGCATTGGGGTTGTCCGCCTGCTCAATCAGCTCTGCCTGACGGGCCCGACTCTCGTCGTGGTGGAACTCCTCCACCAGCCGCCAGTCCTCTTCCGCCTTCGCGTCCGTCGCGAAGAGGCGGGCCCGGCTTGCGTTCCCCACCAGAATCCAGAGCGTCCCATTCGCCATGTCGTGCGTCTCCTTGCGCTATAGAGTGGGAGATGCGGACCCCTCGGGGCCAAGGCAAGCTTCCCCAGACGAGCCGCACGCCCGCCGAGCGCAGGGCAGGCAGCCAGACCGCGCGCCATTGACGGGTTTTGCGGGGACTGGGGGCGCCACGGGCGCCTCATTCCGTTGCGCGGAGCGTCGCGATACAAGGGGGCCATGCGTGTTCCCGTTGCTCCCGTCACCGCCCTGCTGGCGCTCGCGCTGCTGGCTGCCCCCTCGTGGGCCCAGGAACAGGGTGGGTTGGGCCTGGACCTCACCTCGGACGCCCCCGCCGAGCAGCAGGGAATGGACATGGGGTTGGACCTGCGTCCCAGCAATCCCAACGCGGACCTCCTGCCTCGCTTCGCGTTGGTGGGGCTGTACGCGACGGAGCGCGCGGGAGCGCAGCAGGCGTCGAACTGGTTGGATGCCCTGGCGCGCGGGGCGCTGTCCTCCGCCATGGTGGCGCAGGCGTCGGACCTGGTGGAGACGCGTGAGCGGTTGGCGGAGGGCCACGACGCGGCGGTGCGTTGCTCGGAGGCCGCGTGTTTCGCCGAGCCCGCGGAGTTGCTGGACGCGGACCTGCTGACCACCGCGCGTCTGTCTTTGGAGGACGCGGGCTGGACGTTGCGGACGTGGACCTACGACAGGGATCGCCGCGTGGTGCACGAGGACTTCGTGACAGGGCGCAACCCGCGTGACGAGGACTTCGTGAACGAAGCCGCCGCGATGCTGTCCAAGCGCCTGACGGCGTTGGCCCGGCCGCGCGCGATGCTGACGGTGAACGTCAACGTGCCGCAGGCGGTGGTGAAGGTGGGCGAGCGCATCGTGGGCGTGGGCAGCGTGGAGGTGCGCCAGGCGCCCGGCGCGGTGGCGGTGGAGGTGTCCGCGGACGAATACGGCACCCAGACGCGCACCCTGGACCTCAAGCCCGGCGCGCGCGAGACAGTGGACGTCATGCTGGAGATTTCCGGTCCGGCGCCGGATGGACCTCCCGATGATTCCGTGGCCGGCGTGGCGTCTTCCCGGAAGGCGCCTCGCAAGTCCTTCTTCAAGCGGCCCGCGCTTTACACCGCGCTGGTGGGACTGGCCGCGGTGGGCGCGGGCGTGGTGATGGGCATGGCCGCCAAGGACGTGGAGAAGCGTGGGGGCGACGCGGATGGGGATGGCGTGTTCGACGTCACCCGCAAGGAGCGGCTGGACGCGCAGTCCCAGGCCAACCTGGCCACGGCGCTGCTGGTGGGCGGCGGCGCGGTGACGGCGGGCAGCGTGGCGTGGCTGGTGCTGGTGCCCGCGCGCAGCGCGCCCGCATCGACGTCCGTGGCGCCCGGAAGCGGCGGCGGCGCCTCCTCGTCCCTGCACCTCATGGTCGGCGGGAGTTTCTAGAGCCTATGAAGACCTTCGAATCCCGGCTGCGCGTGTGGTGTGGCCTGTTGCTCGTCGTGGGCGCGGTGGGCTGTACGGTGAGTTTCCCGGACGACGTGCCCTACACGTGCACGGAGACCGCCGACTGCGGCGGTGACGGCTACGTCTGCACGTCTCTGCCCGACAACGGGCCGCGGTACTGCTGCCTGCCGGACCCCGCGGAAGTCTGCAATGGCCTGGACGACGACTGCGACGGCTTGGTGGATAACCTGGAGACCGCCTGCTACACGGGGCCGGAAGGCACGCTCGACGTGGGGCTCTGTCACGCCGGTGAGTCCATCTGTACCCGGGAGGCGAGCATCGCGTGCGTGGGGCAGGTGTTGCCCGGCACTGAAATCTGCAATGGCCTGGATGACGACTGCGACGGGACGGCGGACGAGGACTTCGACCTGAAGACGGACCCAGGCCACTGCGGCGCCTGCAACAATGATTGTTCCTTCCTCCAGGACTGCGTGAATGGCGAGTGCGTGCGCCGTCAGGAGCTGGACTGCGCCAACGGCCAGGACGACGACGGGGACGGCTTCACGGACTGCCAGGACCGCGCGGACTGCGACGGCCAGTCGTGTGGTTCGCAGTGCGTGTGCAAGGGGGGCTCGAAGACGGAGATGAGCTGCACCAACGGCGTGGATGATGACGGGGACGGGCTCGTGGACTGCGCGGACCGCGCGGACTGCCCCACGGAAACGCAGTGCGGGCCTCTCAGGTCGGATGACGAAAACGATTATCCGCGCTGCCAGGTGAACGGAGTCTGTCTGTGATGAAGTCGGCTCCCGTGCGTCAATGTCCGCCATCCCGCACTCACCGAGGGTGGGGGGCGTCCCTGGGAAGACAGAGTGCAGATCCAGGGTTGCTGTTTGCCCCGGACATGGAAATTTCTTCTCACCATGGGCTCCGATGACGCCTTCATGCAGACCGTGCAGTCCAGTGCCGAGGCCACCGTGAGTGACGCGGGGCCCCGAGCCAGCGACGAGCTCCAGGAGGGCTCCACGCTGGGGAACTACCAGTTGGAGCAACTCCTGGGCGAAGGGTCCATGGGCCGGGTGTTCCAGGCGCGGCACACGCGGCTGGGGCGCCAGGTGGCGCTCAAGGTCCTGCGGCCGGAGCACGCGCGGGACGGCGGCTTCGTACGGCGCTTCTTCCAGGAGGCCCGCACCGTCAATCAAATCAACCACGAGCACATCGTGGAGATTTTCGACTTCGTCGATGAGAGCGCGACGGGCGGGCACGTCTACTGCGTGATGGAGCTGTTGCGCGGGCAGAGCCTGAGCTCGTTGGCGCAGGCGGAGCCGCTGACGCTGGCGCGCATCCAGCGCTTCGTGGTGCAGGTGTGCGCGGCGCTCGGCGCGGCCCACCAGGTGGGCGTGGTGCACCGGGACGTGAAGCCGGACAACCTCTTCGTCATCCACCGCGCGGGCCAGCCGGACTTCGTGAAGGTGTTGGACTTCGGTGTGGCGAAGCTGCTCACCGCCGAGGGAGGCACCACCGGGACGGTGGACGGCACCATCATCGGGACGCCCGCGTACATGGCGCCGGAGCAGGCCGCGGGCCTTCCGGTGGATGCGCGCTCCGACATCTACGCGGTGGGCAACATCCTCTACGAGCTCATCTCCGGCAAACCGCCCTTTCAGGCGCCGGCCTTCGGCCACCTGGTCGTGCAGATCATCACCCAGCCGCCGCCGCCGTTGCCCGCGCACCTGCCGTCCGGCGAGCCCGTGCCGCCGCAGTTGGCGGAGCTGGTGATGCGCTGCCTGTCGAAGGAGCCCGAGGCCCGGCCGCAGAGCCTGGCGGAGGTGACGACGGCGCTCCTTCTGTTGCCCGCGTCCGCCCAGGCGCTGACGCCCGCGCCCGCCGAGCTGGCGCTGGAGGCCTCCGAGCGGCCCACGCACAAGGTGCGGGTGGCGGTGACGGGGCGCTGGCACCGCCGGGCGGTGGTGACGGTGGGTACCGCGGCGTTGGTGGTGGTTGCCGCGGTGGTCACCTGGTCCGGCATGCAGCCGGAGCCCGCCCCCGCCGAAGCCCCAGTGGCCCAGGAGGCCGACGTCGTGGGCCGGCCCGCCGCCGCGCCCCAGCTGCTTCCGCCCGTCACGCTCACGGTGCGCTCCTTCCCGGAGGGCGCGCAGGTGCTGCGCCTGGACACGGGCGAGCTGCTGGGCGTGACGCCGCTGGTGAAGCAGGTGTCCGGTGAGTCCGCGCCGCTGCGCCTGCGCGTGGAGCTGGCCGGCTATGCCCCGCTGGAGCGGATGGTGGACCTGGACAAGCACGCCGAGCTGGAGGTGCCGCTGGTGAAGGCGCTGCCTTCACCTCGGCAGAAGCCCGCGGCCGGGACGCAGCGCGAGACAGGCAAGAAGAGTCGCGAGCGCCCTGTCGCGCAGTAGGTGTCGCGGTGGCCCCGCCCTGGGAGGCGGGGCCTGAGCCCGCTCAGCGCGGTGCCGCCGTCTGGGCGAGCACCTGGGCGGCGATGCGGCCAATGCGCTCGTTGAAGTCCTCCGCCTCGTGGAAGGTGAGGCGCACATCACCCACGTGAAGCTGCACGCCGGGCTGGAGCACGGTGGGCTGCTCCGGCTCCAGGGCCGTGCCGCCCAGCGTCACCGTCCGGGAAGCGGCCACGCGCGTCACCGTCCAGCGTCCTTCCAGGGTAGGGGACAGGTGGAACTGCTCGCGCGACACGGTGGCGTCATTGACGACCAGCGCGTTGTTCGAGGCCCGGCCCAGCCGCAGCGGACTGCCGTCCGTCTGGCTCACCAGTTCGAAGCACAGGGCGTCTCCAGCGGGCAGACAGTCCCGCAGGTCCGTCAGCGGCAGCCGCGTGGCGGCCACGTTGCCCTCCACCACTTCGGGGACATTCCAAGCGCCCGCCTCCCACACCAGCCATGGGTGTGGGTACTTGGCGCGAAACTTCTCCTTGAGAGCCATGTGCTGCCTCACGAGCAGCGAGAGCAGCAGTGCGCGAGCCATGCGGGTTGAATAACCTTCCTCCCCCGTCGCGGCCCGAGAAGGTGCGCGTGGGGGGCCATGGGATGTCAACGAATGGCCAGATGCGGGTGGGATGCCCCACTCGCGCCTGGGCCGACCCCTGTAGTACACCCGCGACCGCCTCCTGTCCCCCGGACAAGGCATCCCCGCCTCTTGGAAGATTCGATGCGTCGCCTGCTCGCCGCCGTGTTCTGCGCCGCCGTCGTGCTGGCGGCTTGTGAAGACGATTCCCCACCGCCTCCCACGCCGCCGCCTCCCTCCACGGAGACGTACCCGGACGCCGGCACGCGCCCGGACGCGGGCACCCAGGAGCCCTGGGCCTGCCAGCGGAGCACGACGGTGCACAACGCGCCCATGAGGCTGCTCACCCGGCTGCAACTGGAGATGAGCCGCGCCACGTCCTCCGCGCAGCGCACGGAGGCCATCGACCGCTTCGTGGCGGAGGTGGAGGAGCAGGGCGGCCGGCCCCTGGTGAGTGACGTCAAGGCGGGTCGTCCTCGCGTGGCCTTCTTCGTGCGAGGCGAGGCCGGCCGGGACACCTTCGTCGCCGGCGACTTCAACGGCTGGTCCGCCACGGCCACGCCGCTGGTGCAGGTGCGGGACACCGACCTGTACGTGGCGGAGGTGGAGGTGCCGCGCACGGGCCCGCAGCCGTACAAGCTGGTGAAGGACGGCGACTTCATCGCGGACCCGGGCGCGCGCCACGTCGCGTGGGACGACTTCAACCGGTACGACGTGGGGCGATTCAACTCGCTCATCTACCCGGAGCTCCAGGACGCCGCGAAGGGCCGGCTCACCGCGTGGTACGGCGTGCCCGCCACGGTGTTGGGGGACGCGCGCGACGTCTTCGTCTACACGCCGGCGGCGTATGACGGGCCGGCGTGTCCGTCCCTGCCGGTGATGTACCTCCACGACGGCAACGAGAGCCTGACGCGTGAGTCCTTCGCGGAAGCGGCGGACACGCACTACGTGGCGCGGCCGGCGGACTCGGCGGTGCTCGTCTTCGTGGCGCTGCCGGACCAGTCCGTGCGCTTGGCGCAGTACACCTTTCCGCCCGCGCGCGCGCCGGGCTGGCCCACGCCGCGCGGGGATGACTACCTGGCCTTCATCCGCGACGACCTGATGCCGCGCGTGGAGGCGTCCTACCGCGTGAAGACGGGCCCGCAGGAGACGGGCATCGCCGGCGCGTCGCTGGGCGGCCTCATCTCCGTGTACGCGGGCTTCCAGATGCCGGAGAAGTTCGGCTTCGTGGGCTCCCAGTCCGGCACGCTGTTCTGGCCCCATGACGGCGTGGTGGACCGCGACGACGGCAACGCGATGATTGTCCGCGCGAGCCAGGAGCCGGTGGTGCCGGTGCGCTTCTACGTGGACCACGGCTCGCCCGTGGCGGGCTGCACGCGGGACGGCGAGGAGGGTGGGGACGACTGCCAGTCCAACCTGGAGTTCGTGGAGGCGCTGCGCGGCCGCGGCTACGGCGTGGCCCACTGGAACGAGCCCGGCGCCGAGCACGACTGGGCCTTCTGGAAGCGGCGCTTGCCGAAGCTGCTGTGCAACTTCCGCAACGCGGCCCCGGCGGTGTGCGGCCTGTAGTCCGGCCTCACAGCTTCGCGACGATGGCGCGGGCCAGCCGGTCCGCGGCCCCCGCGTCGAGCGACAGGAACAGGCGGGGCTCGGTGGCCTCTAGCTCTTGCAGCCGCGCCTGGCCCGCGTTGTCGGTGGCCAGGTCCACGCGGGCGTAGAGCAGGGGACGGCCCACCGCTTCCAGCACGGACTCCGCCAGCCGCAGCTCGGCTGCGTCCTCGGGCGTGAAGGCGGTGGGCTCGGAGAAGCCGCGCGGCGCGTCCAGCAGCGTGGGGGGCCGGCGCACCGCGTGGCTGAGGACGCCGTCGAAGAAGACGTAGCTGCGCTCGCCCTCCGTTTCGAAAGCGGTGAGGTAGGGCTGCACCATGACGTCGCCCTCGCGGGTCAGCTCCGCCAGCCGGGCGGTGGCGGCGTGGGCCTCCGCGCGCGGGAAGACGTGCGTCTTGAGCGCTCCCGCGGACACGGCGGGCTTGAGCACCACCGCGTCCCAGCCGTGCCTGGACGCCAGCTCGCCCACATCGAGCGTGTCGCCCTTCCGCACCCAGGTGGTGGGCGTCACCAACACGCCCTTCTCCTCCAGTTCGCGCAGGTAGTGCTTGTGCGTGTTCCAGCGCAGCACGGGCGCGGGATTGTGGAGCTGCGTGAGGCGGCCCACCTTGTCCGCCCAGGCGACGAAGGCGTCGCGGCGCAGGTGGCTGTCCCACGTGTTGCGCACCAGGGCCAGCCGCACCGTCTTCCAGTCCATGGCTGGGTCATCCCAGACGACGGGCCGGGCCTCCACGCCCAGGGCCGCGAGCGCGGGCAGCAGCGATGCGTCAAAGGCATCGAGTTGAGGCAAGCCTTCGAAGGTGAGGACGGCGACGTCCATGACGCGGGCTCCCGGTGTTGAAACGTGCAGCGGCTTGTAGCGCGTGAGGCACCTGCGCGCAGGATTCTCGCGGTGCGTCAAGACCGGGTGCGGGCCAGTCCGACAGGTAGGCGCTGAACACCCCGTACTTGAGGTGAGGTGAGCGGCGTACTCCACGGCACATTCGCGTGCGCGGACGCTCGGGAACTGGACCTGTTCGGTCAGGTGTCGCTGAAATGTTTCAAGGGGTACGCTCTTCGCGTGCCAAGGACCTGTCACCTTCCCTCCGGCCGGCTCCGCCGGGAGACCCACGAGATGCGAATGTCCCCACGTTTATTACTCGCCGCGCTAGGCGCGGTCCTCCTCTTCCACGCCGGATGCGGCGACGAGCCTGGCTGTGAGGGTGCGAGCTGCAACCCGCAAGCGGTCTGCGGCAACAACACCGTGGAGCAGGGCGAGCAGTGCGACGACGGCAACAAGGTGGACGGCGACGGCTGTGAGTCCGACTGTACGCGGACGCCCGCGCCGGCCGCGGTATGTGGCAACGGCAAGCTGGAAGGCGAAGAGGTCTGTGACGACGGCAACACGGTGGACGGTGATGGCTGTCAGGCGGACTGCACGCCGACGCTGACCCTATGCCCCGCGGCCAACGCGCCCGCGCTTCCCGACGGCGCCACCTGCGCGGTGACGCAGCCGGGCTCCGCCGCGCGCCTCTTCACGGGCGTGGTGCTGAAGGACGGCGAGACGCTGGTGGGCGGCCAGGTGCTGGTGGACGCGCAGGGCATCATCCAGTGCGCCGCCTGTGACTGCTCCGCCGCGGCGGGCGCCGCCGATGCCACGCAGGTGTCCTGCCCCGGCGGTGTCATCTCCCCGGGCCTGGTGAATCCGCACGAGCACATCGCCTTTCCGATGGAGCCGTACGTTGGAACCGAGGAGCGCTACGAGCACCGCCACGAGTGGCGTACCGGCCGCAACGGCCACACGCGCATCAACAGTCCGCAGGCTTCCGCCGCGGACAACGTCCGCTGGGGCGAGCTGCGGCAGATGATGGCCGGCGCCACCTCCATGGCGGGTGCGGGCGGCCAGGCAGGTCTGCTGCGCAACGTGGACGTGAGCAACACCGCGCTCCAGGAAGGCCTGGGCGAGGGCGTGGTGAACTCCGACACCTTCCCGCTGGGGGACACCAGCGGCACCATGATTGCATCGGGCTGTGGCTACGGCTCGATGCCGACGACGAGCTCGTTGCCGAGCTCGGCCGCGTACCTGCCGCACGTCTCCGAGGGCATCTCCACCGCGGCGCTCAACGAGTTCCTCTGCCTGTCCACGGGCACGAACAACGTGATGCAGCCGCGCACCGCCGTCATCCACGGCATCGGCCTGACGGCGAAGGAAATCCGCGTCATGGCGGAGAACGGCACCGGCCTCATCTGGTCGCCCCGTTCGAACATCTCTCTGTATGGCGACACGGCCATGGTGTCTGCCTACAAGAACCAGGGTGTGACCATCGCGCTGGGAACCGACTGGCTGCGCTCCGGCTCCATGAACCTGCTGCGCGAGCTCCAGTGCGCGGACTACCTCAACACCTCGCACTACGCGCGGACCTTCAGCGACGAGGACCTCTGGCGCATGGTGACGTCGAACGCATCGGACCTGGTGGACACGTTCGAGAAGACGGGCCGCATCGCCGAGGGCAAGGTGGCCGACCTGGCCATCTTCCAGTTGCGGACCTTCACCCGCTCGCCGCACCGCGCGGTCATCACCTCGAACCCCGAGCACGTGGTGCTCACGATGCGGGGTGGCAAGGCGCTCTACGGTGACCAGGCGCTGATGGCCGGGCTCCGTGGCGCGGATACCTGCGACACGCTGGACGTGTGCGGCGCCTCGAAGGAGGTCTGCCTCCAGTCCGAGATTGGCAAGAACCTGGCGGCGCTGACGTCTGGCGCCACGGCTAAGTACCCGCTGTTCGCGTGCGGTACGCCGGAGAACGAGCCGACGTGCGCGCCCCGCCGTGCCTCGCTGGACTCGCGCTGGCCGGCCGTCGTGAACAACTCCACCAGCTACACGGGCGAGGTTCGCACCGCGGACAAGGACGGGGACGGGCTGGTGGACTCCGTCGACAACTGCCCTGCCATCTTCAACCCCGTTCGCCCCATGGACAATGGCAAGCAGGCGGATTCGGATGGCGACGGGATTGGCGACGCGTGCGACCCCTGCCCGCTGGAGGCGGGTAACGCCTGCACGTCGTTCACCGTGGGCGACGATGACCACGACGGCATCGTGACGTGGCTGGACAACTGCCCGTTCGTTGCCAACCCGGACCAGGCGGACGCGGACGGCGACGGCAAGGGTGATGCGTGTGACGCGTGCTCCAGTGTTCCGAACCCGGGCGACCTGGGCTGCCCCGCCACCATTCACGAGCTGAAGACGCCCGTGGGCGGCAGCCTGCCGCTCTTGGGGAAGCCGGTGTCCATCCCCGACGTCGTCGTCACCGGCGTGGTGAAGGGCGGCGCGAGCTCTCTGGGCTACTGGGTGCAGACGTACCCGCTGCCCTCGGGCACGAGTGTGGACCACTCGGGCCTCTTGGTGTACTCGCGCAAGGAGGACCTGGCGGTGGGCGACCGCATCGACATCACCACGGGTGTGCTGATTCTCTTCCACGGCCTGCCCGAGCTGACCGAGGTCAAGTACGTCAAGCGCAGCTCCGGCAACGAGGTGCCCGCGCCGGTGCTGGTGACGACGGCCGACATCCGCACCGGTGGCCCGCGCGCCGCCGCGCTGGAAGGCGTGCTCGTGGAGGTCCGCGACGTGGCGGTCAACACGGGAGTGGACGAGTTCGGCCAGTTCCTCGTGAACGAGGCGGGTGATGCCGGTCAGCCGGGTCTGATGATTGACGACCAGGCCTATGCCTTCCCGGTCCCGTCCATTGGCACGCGCTTCGGCGCGCTGCGCGGCGTGCTGACGTACAACTTCAACGACTCGAAGCTGGTGCCGCGCTTCCAGGCGGACATGCCGCTGCCGCCGCCGTCGCTGACGGGTTTCGGTCCGGATGGCTACGCGCGCGTGGGTGGCACGGGTGCGGTGAACACCTTCCCGCAGGCGCTGACGCTGTCGCTGTCGTCCGCCTACGCGGAGGCGCTCGACGTCGCCATCACCTCCTCCAACGAGAGCGCGCTGAGCGTGCCGGACGGCCGCATCACCATCCCCGCGGGTCAGACGTCCGCGACGGTGCAGGTGAATGCGCTGGCGCCCGCGCAGAGCGTGACGCTGACGGCCACGCTGGGCGGCTCCACGCAGACGGCCACCATCCGGGTGCTGGGTGCCGACGAGCAGCCCGAGGTGGTAGGCGTCACCCCGGGTGACGTGACGATGGTGCCCGGCGGCGAGGTGGTCTTCACCGTGCAGATGGACCGTCCGGCGCCCGCCAACGCCACCGTGGCGCTGAGCGTAAATCCGGCGACGGGCTTCGGCACCTTCGTTCCGGCGAACGGCACGCTCACCGTGACGGAGAACGCCACGGAGGCGGTGTTCTCCTTCATCACGGACGCGGCGGCCACGGCCACCGAGCCCGGCACGGTGACGGCGAGCATCGGCGCGAGCAGCGCGAGCGCAACCGTGACGCTGGACCAGAATGCTCCGCGGCTGACGGCCCTGTCGCCGTCCTCGGCGGTGACGATTCCGGCGGGCGGGACGCAGACGTTCACCCTGACGGTGGACCGTCCGGCGGCGCAGGACACGGTTGTTGAGCTGGCGGTGGTGCCGGGGGCGGGCGTGCAGAACTACGGCACGGTGCCGGCCTCGGCCACGATTCCGGCGGGTGCCACGGAGGTGACCTTCACCTTCACGGCGGACGCGCAGGGCGAGGGCACGGGCACGGTGTACGCCTCGCTGTACGGCATCACCCAGACCACCGAGCTCACGGTGCTTCCGCCTCCGCCCGCGCTCAGCGCGGTGACGCCGTCGGTGGCCACCGTCTACTTCGGCACGCAGCAGGTCTTCACGGTGGCGCTGGACCGTCGGGCTCCTGCGGGTGGCATCACGGTGGACGTGACGCTGGAGCCGGCCACGGGCATGGGTGAGCTGTCGAGCTCGACGGTGAGCATCGCGGAAGGCCAGACGACGGGCACCGTGACGTTCATCGCGGGCGACGTGGACGCCCAGGGGCGGCTGATTGCGTCCTACGCGGGCGTCACCCGCGGGGTGGAGATCACCATCGCGGACCGGCCCGCCGTCGGCCATATCGTCATCAGTGAAATCTCCGCGCGCGGCGCGACGGCTCAGAACGATGAGTTCATCGAGCTGTACAACCCGACGGGCGCGGACATCACGCTGAATGGCTGGAAGGTCCAGTACAAGAGCTCGACCAGCACCTCCAACTACTCGGGCTCGGCAGACATTCCGGATGGCACGGTCATCAGGGCCTACGGGTACCTGCTGCTCGCGCACAACACGGGCTACACCGGCACGGTCACCAAGGACGTGGGGTACGCCTTCGACATGTCGGCCTCGGCGTCGGGCGGCGGCCACGTCCGTATCGGCCCGAGCCTGGATGCGAGCGTCCTGGATGACCCGAACACGGTGGACAAGATCGGCTACGGCAATGCGAATCAGCCCGAGCGCAGCGCGGCCCCTGCCCACCCGGCCGCGGGTGGCAGCCTTGAGCGCAAGGCGCGTCCGAACGCCACGACGGAGACCATGGCGGAGGGGGGGGCGGATGCCCTGGCCGGCAACGGCCATGACACGGACAACAATGGGGACGACTTCGTCGTCCGCGCCGCGCGTCAGCCGCAGAACTCGCAGAGCCCGGCAGAGCAGCCGTAGCCGTCAGGCAGCAAGGGGGTGGGGCTGAAGTGCTGGCCCTGTCCCATTGAGTTTCAGAACGGGCGGAACCCTGGCTTGGGGTTCCGCCCGTTTCTTTTTGGCGCTTTGATGGAGCCGCCCCATCTCCTAAACGAGACGGGCCGTCTCTCTAATGAGACGGTCCGAGAAGGCCACTCACCGGAGACGCGGGCTTGTCGAGGCAGGCCGTGCAGGACTGCCGCGCCTTGACTCGCCACCGCAAAGGCGTCTGCACCAGCTCAATCAGCCCTAGAGCCTTATGGGCCGTAGAATTGGCGCATCCCGCGCTCCCCGAGGGACCTGGCCGCAGAGGTGTGTGGCGCGGCGTCGGGAGGCTGAACAGACATGGAGTGTGAGCGGGTTGCTCGCCCATACTCTCTCTGTATGTGTGGCGCCTGAGTTGCATTACTCCGACGGAGGCATCCATGACGAAGGTGGGTCATGGTTGAACGCGGAAGAGGCCATTCACGCTCAGTCCCAACGCGTCACGACGCTAGTGACTCACATGCCAACGGGCGCCTGGGGATACCTCCCATGGAGAGGCCAGATGGCACTTCGGCTAGAGCTGTCCTCGATACGTTCCAGCGCCCCACGCGTTGGAGGACTGGCAATAAAGGTGGGGACAGAAGCGACAAGGGAATCCGCCAATTTCGACTGCATTAAATCTATCCAACAAATGTGCTAGTCAGCACCGCCTCATGAGGGGGTTCGCATTGTTCGATGTGGGTGTTTACAGGGTTGGTGTGCTTGCTTTCGGTGCAATGCTTGTCGTTGCCTGTGGCGTAGCTGAGCCCGAACGTTCTAGGGCTGAGTCAGATGGAGTCATGGTTCAAGGGCTCGACCTGAGCTGCTCTCGCGATGCGGAGTTGCTTGAGTCCTTGAAAACGACGCATCCTCGTGCGTGTTCCTTTGATGATGACTGTCCATGGGGGGCCTTCTGCAATCGAAGTACATCACAGTGTGATTGGCAGTGTCTTGAGGAGGGGACGGGGGCGGAGGCATGTGCCGAGCCTGGAAGTGTCTGTGGCTGCGATGGTCGGTGCGGCACCCCGGGAGGCAATCCGTCAGTTGCAACGGTAAGGCCTGCTCTGACGTTACAGCCATCTTTTCTTAGCTTTGAGCCCCCTGCTGCATCAGGTGCCGATTGGTCGGCGCTGGGGGTCGATGTCTATCTTCAGGTGAAGTCCTCGTCTGAGACTGCTTCGGCGGCAAGTCGAAACGTGCGTGTCCGAGCTGGGACGCAGATGGAGGTCTCCTGTGCTGACCGAGCCGGTCCCTACAGTCATGAATGCAACCTGACTGGATGGAGTTTTTCCGCCGCTGGTAGCCAGTTCAGGAGTGTAAAGCGAATTTGGGCGCGGCCCTCCGTGGGCAGCACTCAGACGACTTGGGACATCCTGCTTGATGGAGCAGAGCTAGCTCCTTCAAGAGAGCGTGTGTCGGCGGTTCGATACGCTCCTCCGGGCTCCTCGACGGCAGTTGTGCCCTTCGAAGGACAGGTCGTTCTGCATCTGAGGAACTCGACCACAGCCATCTCTTCGCTAGGAGCTCCCGAGACAAAGTTGACGCTCCCTGTGAAAGCCTGGGCCAACAATCAATTTCTTCTCCTGTACGATGAAAGCAAGGTGCTTTCGACCACGGGCAAGCTCAGGCTGAGCAGGACGAACCCCAAGGTCGAATTTGGTTGGCTCCCATCAACGACTGCATCTGGGGATAGAACGGTTGTAGACGCGATGACGGCGACCGTCCACTACATCGCTGGTTTCCCCAATGTGACGGCTTCGACACAGAGTCTCTCTGGCGCGTTTCGCTTGAGTGTTGCTGGCGCGTTGATTGAGGTTGATTACGCACTTTCGAAGTCGGTCGGGGCTGCAGTTGGTGAGTGCGGCGCAGTAAACCCTTGCTCAAGTGGAATGGTCTGTGAGGATGGACTGCAAGTTTGCGTGCCAGGGGATGCATGGTCATTTGTGAGGCAAGGTTCTGCTAGCAGCACGGTAGCTCCGCGAAACACGATTGTTCATGAGCAGAGAAAGGCCTGGAATGACTCAGGTGCCCAGCAACTCCAGGAGGCACCCGCATTTTTTGGCATGTCTCATGCCTTCCTGGCTCAGGGCATCATGTGTCAAAGTGGCGACCAGCAGTCGCCAGTGCGTATCTTTGATGATGAAATTCTTTCTTACTCAGGAGATCTTGCCTGCCTGAACGGATTGCCACCGTCGCTCTCGCGGTTGGCTACTCAGAGAGACTTCAACGCTGTCCGCCCAGGTCTGGCTGTCTTGGATAGTCGTCAGATGTTGCAGGCTTGTATCGGCGATTTGCAGGCCATGCCTCAATGGCCCATGTCGACGGATATTCAATCATTCTTCCAGGCGAGATTGCAGAACCCTGGACAGTGCTTCAGTGCGGTGCGGCTTTTTGACTCACTGTCATTGCTTGGCGATAGGCGCCGAGCGGATCATGACCGGTTGCGCTGGTACTTGCTGCAGCGGTGGATTGAGGCGAATGCCTTTACTGCCCGCCAGGTCGTTCAGCAGCAAGGATCCTATTCATACTTGGGAGACAATCCGAATTGGCAGGTCCCATCGTTGGCCAGTTCGCTTGATCAGTTCGAGCGAGCGTGGGACCTCATGTTTGACGAAGCTGTGCCTCAGATTGGAAGTTATGTTGGGGGAAACTCGTTCTGCGATCTCAAGAACCCGGATTATCGACTTCCTCCGAGGCCGACGGGCGTTTGGAGTTGGCGGTCGAATAGCTTGGTCATGGATCGGTGGGTTGCCCCTGATCATTTCCCGGGCGGTTCGGATCTGACAGTTTTTTGGTATCCAAATGCAAGCGCACAGAGTTCGTGCGATGTGATTCAGGCTGATGAATGCGCGCAGAATCGGGAAGGGTGCCCGCCGGGCCGATGCGAGAAGGGCTTCTATCCAATTCTGTCTTTTGGCGAGGAGGTAGGTGGCGAGGCTTCCAATAAGTTCTATGTGCATAAGTTTGGGAATGAATACATGGCGGGGGCCGAGGAGGTGCTCATTGTAGAGCATGTCGCAGGTGGCGAGTGGACGCGGGTTGAGCACGAACTGGAGTGGATGGATCCCGATATTACGGCGCCGTATGTGGTGCGTCGACGTTCAGGTCAATACGAGGTCCATTCTCCATATCAACAGCCATTCTTCGTTGTTCCGTCATCCACTGGGCCGACAGGTTTCGTAGCCCCATACACGGAAGACCCCGCAGCGGGTGACTTGAAAAATTCTACTTCCGGGGCGGTCGTGTGGGATCATGCTTTGTCGGATGAGCAGGTTGCTGAGTTCGTTCAAAAGTCGGCGTCGCATTTTGCAGACAGGTCGAGCGACTTGTTGGCGCCGAATGGGAGTCTTCCTCATCATGACCAGGGAATCGGGCTGCCGACAGTCATTTTGGAAGGCCTTTCGGCTCACCTGGAGTTGCTGGATGCTGAGTTGGAGCGGGTCTCTCGGACTGCTGCCTGTAGTGACACGTCACCTGGCTCCGAGCGCGGTCAAGCGATGGAGCGCTTCGGTCGAGCTTTCCGTTACTCCATTGTTCTTGAATCACGGGCTGCCGCGCAACACTACAATGTGCGTTCGATGAACTGTGATGGGACTGTAGGGATGGGGCCCAATATTGAGGCTCGCTGGAAGAAAGCGCGTGCCGGGCTTGAGGCAGTACGCAACCGAGTGCAACAGCGATTTGCTGCAATGCAGAGTTGCCGTCCCTGGAACATCCCCGAGGATGAGGCACCGCTCTTCTTCCGAAGTGCTACGGGAGCGTCAGAGCGCTACTTTGCAAGCTCTGACTATATTCTCGGGTATGCCGCAAGTGGTTTGGCTCAGGCTGAGGCGGACGTCGAGGCTGCGCGAACGGCTTGGGACCAACAGCGGACCAGTGCCATTCAGCAACAGTTGTCAGAGTTTGATGTACAGCGACGTTTGGAGACCCTCAAGACGGAGTATGGTCGTCCGTTGGTTGAGATGTGCGGCCTTGACTCCGAAGCAAAAGACGCTTTGGCCTTGTTCGACCCTGAGCAGCCGAACGCGCTTCGCGCTGAGACATGCTACGTTGCGCGGCAATCTCCTGAGTGCAGTGTTACGCCAATTTCCCTCTATTCAGCCGTGAGGGCACCAGCCGCTCGATATTCGCTTTGTGTTTGGAATGGTCTGCGGGGGCGGGGAGAAATCACGCTTCCCTCGCCTTACTTCGAGGTAGCCGCAGGCTGGCATGAAGCAGTGGTCTTGGGCGGGATGGTTCGTGCCAGAGGGCAACAGATGCCTGTGACCGCCCTGTACCGGCCGCCATTCTCCGTGGATAAGGTGTCGGAAGCATCGTTGGCATACTTCGAGCAACAATGCAGTGGTTCACTCGGAGGGATCCACATGTTGCCCTCACCCGTGGACATTGACCGGAGTCTTGGCAATGAGTGCTTCCGTGGGGAGTTGGGAAGGCTTCGGCTTGAAGTCACTGCCGCAAGCCAGAGCATGCAGGTTGCCCGTTCCTCCTGGGTTGATGCCCAAGAGCGCCATGACATCTCAACTCGTCGGTGCTGGGACGTCGTCGAGGATGGGAACGCGAGGCTTGCGCTCATTGATGAGCACGAGAAGAAAATGGTCAGGCTGATAAGCGCGAGGTCCGATGCCGATCGGCTCAATCAAGGTGTCGATAGTGTCAATCGCGCTATTTCCATGGCCGGGACTGGCGCTACCCTTGGTGCATCCCTCGGAGGGCCAATTGGTGGTGGCGTTGGGTTCGTGATTGGCCTCGGAATAGGCGTTTTGGGTGGTCTTAAGGCAGATGAGTCTGCCAGAATTTCGAGGCAGATCGCCATTGCTGAGCAAGAGTTCAACACGAAGTTGGAAACCTTGTCTCTGGCGAGTTCTGTCAAGGAGTGTTTCTATAACGCCAACCTCCATATGGTGGGGATCAAGACCGCAGCCCTTCAGATCGAACGCGCCGCCACGGACGTGGAACTCGCACTGCTGAATATGCGGAACATGCAGGATCGCGTGACCCAACTTTCTCATGAGGGAGCCGCAGCGGTGAGTCGTGAGGAAGGGCGCCAGGTTCCATCAGTCGCTCATCACTATTGGCTGGACGAGCGTATCGCCACGGCAGAGGCATCACTCCAGTGGGCTCGGCGATTGAGTTACCTTCTGGCGCTTTCGCTGGAATCCGAAATGCAGCAAAGCCTCATTGAGCGCCGACAGGTGCTGAGCGCATCAGGGCCCGCGGAGTTGAGGGCGGTTTTCAATAGGCTGAATCAGCTCAAATTCGCTGGCAAGGTTGGAGGAAGGTTCCCTGGGGAAGTGAGTGTCACGCTTAGCTTGCGCGACGATGTCCTTAAATTGGTATCTCAAGAGGATTCTCCTTTGGGCGAAAGAGCGTTCAGTCCTGAAGAAAGGTTCGCACGGCGAATGGCCGCGCCTGAAAGTGCAGTGTTCGATCGAGACGGACGATATATGGGGCAAGGAATTCGTTTTGCTATGCCTGTCCCAAATGGTTTGGCTTTGCGCTGTGCGGAACGTGTGTGGTCGGTGCGTGCGCTGGTGACTACGGGCCACCTCGGAAATTGGGTTGAAGCCAATGGTGTTCAAGTGTTGCTGTATAAGCGCAATGCATTCCAGAGTCACTGGTGTGATAGCCTTGGCCGTGGTGATGGGTCGGACTTCCAGGTGCGCGCCAGCCGACCGTCGCTCGACTTGACCGGCCTAGGAGGGCAGCACAATAGGGCCTCAACCGCTGCGTGGTCAGCTGCAGGCCTCCAGGCGAAACTTAACATGGAGCAGGCTGATTGGGTGTCGTTGGGGTGTACGATTCAAACTGGCTGTTCCGATGAACTGGCGGGGCGAGGCTTTTACGGTGAATACCTGCTGCTCGTCCCGTATCTGGGAGCGTTGGAAAACGGATTTCCTGTGAATAAGATAGCCGACATACATCTGCGGTTTGATGTGGTGTCTATTTCGAATGCTCCGGAGCCGAGTGCGTCACCGAGCAATCAGGATCTGCTGCATGACGCGTCTAGGGGTTCTATGTGTGAACCCGAAGATGTTGGGGAAGCTTCGTGCCTGTCGTTTTAGGTTGATTTTGAAGTGATAGTAAGAGGCCCGCGCCTTTTGGGGCGGGCCTCTCCTCCTTGGATGTCTCGCATCCATAGCTCAAGGCTTTCAGAATGAAGATAGTCGTTGCTTTGGGGGTTTTGTGTGCCCTCTCGAGTTCGGCATGGGCGGCGGGGGAGCCCGTGCCAAGTGCGCTTAATGCACAGACGCTACGGTTGCCGGATGGACCAGGGTCAGTGCGAGGGCTCGGGGATGAGCTTTCCGTGAATGAGTTTAGCGCTCAGGTTCGGTATGGCGTGTCTTTTGATTTGCCTAGGGGGGTGGGGGGATTCTCGCCAAAGCTAGAGTTGTCTTATTCGGGGGCGCTGGGAAATGGCTTGGTTGGCGTGGGGTGGTCGCTGCCCGTTATGTCTGTTCGACGCTCGCTGCGCCACGGCGTTCCAGCGTATACGTCGGCGGATGAGTTGGAGTTGGTAGGGATTTCGGGAGGAGGTCGCTTGGTCGAGCTGCCGGATGGCTCATGGCGATTGGAAGGGCGTGGGCAGGAGGTGAAGATAGAGCGCAGCGGCGCGGGTTTCTTGGTTACTGAAAACGGGGGAACACGGTACTTCTTGGGCACTACGGCCAATGCCCGCCAGGAGTCAGCCACAACAGGACAGGTTGCTGCATGGTTCGCCGAGGAGGTTCATCATCCGGCAGGTCATCGGATCACTATTCAGTACTTCATTGATGGCGGCCAGGTGTATCCGGCTAGCCTGACTTGGGGACCTGGTGAGTCATTTCTCGTGGAGTTGCTCTACGAGGAGCGACAGGATTCTGTAGTGAGCTATCGCTCAGGATTTGGCGTTGAGACCGCGAAGCGTTTGAAGGATGTGCGTGTCACTTCATTCAATGAGGTGGTTCGCACATATCATCTGTCCTACGATGATAGCTTTGCGCTGAGTAGGTTGGCTCACGTAGAGGTGTCAGGTCGCGGAGGCGAAGGTGCGCTGCCAATGCTCTCCTTTGCGTATGCGCAGCCTTCCGCTGAACAGGTTGTTCAGCAGACGGGGGTTGATGGTTGGGTGCTTAATTCCCGCGGTGTCAGCTTGGCGGATGTGGACGGAGATGGGATGAGTGATCTCCTACGCATCGAGTCCTCTGGGCATTCGTACAAGAAGGGAAACGGCCATGGATTTGCGTCGCCGCGAACGTTGCCTGGCCCATCCACCGGTTTCTCGAATGTGCGGTTGATGGATTTGGATGGTGATGCGCGACCGGAGTTGGTTCGCTATCTGAGCGGCGCCTGGAGGCCATATAGGTTGGCTGGATTGTCCTGGGTGGACGTCGGAAGCAAGTGGGAGGGAAGCGATGGTCTGTCTTTGACTGCGACTGACCACTTCTACGCCGATCTGAACGGAGATGGAAGAGTTGACGTCATTCAACGCGTTTCGGGTGGCGTTCGTATTAAATTTAATGGTCCAACAGGCTTGGGGGCCTGGATTTCCCGTCCATACATTGGTGGATTCTCTCAGTTGGTTCCTGGCCCCAATGTACGTTTTCACGACGTAAATGGTGACGGATTGGCTGATGTGGTGCAACTCACAGATTCCTTGATGCGCGTGTTCTTGGGGCAGGGGGACGGTCACTTTATTTTGAAGGGCAGTTACAGCCATCCGTGGGGCACGGGTAGTTTTCCGCTGGCTGACCTGCGACTATGCGACCTCAACCGTGATGGTCTCATGGACGTCGTGAGACTGTCTGCCAGCCACGCGTACTGGTACGCAGGAAAGGCGGATGGAAGTGTGCAGTCAACGGCTCGGTTCCTTGCTCGACCGGGCAGCTCTGCCTATGACTCAGTGGTTGCTATAGCCGATGTGAATGGCAACGGCAGTGAAGATGTCGTTTGGTCCTCTCAGCAAGGACTGTGGGTCCTGGATCTGGCGGGGCATACCTCCGCGGGCATGTTGGTTGGGATCGACAATGGCTTGGGGAAGACAGTCTCTCTGGAGTACTCGGCTTCAGCGGTCTTGTCGGTGGCCGCGGAGGCCGCTGGCCAGTCGTGGGAGAAGCAGCTTCCCGTGTCTGTGCCGGTTCCGGTGACAGTGACGGTGGATCCAGGTGCGGGAGGCCCCCCTCGGGTAGTGGAGTACTCGGTGCGGGATGGTTTCTGGGATGGGGAAGAGCGGCGCTTCGGTGGCTTTCTCACCGGCATTCGTCGTCAAGTGGGCACAACGCAGGGAGAGACGCTCATTGAGGAGACGCTGTATCACGCAGGGCTTGGTGTGGAGCGCATTCTCCGTGGGCTGCCACTGGAAGTGCGCACCGAGGATGGCACTGGGAAGCTGTTTTCGGTCAAGACCTCCCAATACGAGGCTCGAACCGTTGAGGGACTCCCGTCCGTAGCGCTGCTTCGCAAGGCTGCAGTGCTGGAGCAGCGTATTTGGCACCATGAAGGGGCGGCAACGCCAGTAGAGACCCTCACGACCTATGCCTACGACAATCGCGTACGGCCTGTTGAAGAACTGCACGCTGGGCGCTTGGATCTGCAGGGAGACGAAAAGACGGTCATTCGTGCGTACGCCAGTGATGATGCGCTCTGGGTACAGGATGCGGTGTGTGAAGAGAAGGTACTGGAGGCGGATGGTACGCTCGTTTCTCACTCACGCACTTTCTATGGAGATGCGTCGCAGGTTTTCGCCTGGACGGATGTCGAAGCATGCCGCGTAGGCAGGTTGGTGCGCGTGAAGCGTGGCTGGTTGGAAGACTCAGTTCATCCGCGCTGGGTGGTGGATAGTTCCACTGAATATGATGCTTGGGACAACCCAGTCCGGGTGTTCGAGAACGGTGTGTGGCGCACGATCTCCTACGATGCCAATCGGCTCCATGCGACTACAGAAAGTGTATCGCCAGTTCCGGGCAGAACACTGACGTGGGTTGCCCAGTGGGATGATGTACTGGGGGAGTTGAAGGTATTGACGGACCCCAATGGTATCGCGACTGAAGTGGACTACGACAGTCTGGGCCGACTGGTAACAGTGTCTGTTGCTGGTGCGCCTCCTCATCTTCGTTATTCGTACGAATGGACGGCCCCTGCGCCGCGGACGACCACGTACGCATATGACGGCTCTGACGCCGAGCTCCGGGCGCAATCCTTACCGTGGAGTCCTGGTTCGAAGTGGCGACAGACAGTGGCTGTTGCGAATGGTGCTGGCGAGGCGCTGTACACCGCCACGCGCCTGTTGCCGACGCAGTGGCTCGTAGGTGACTGGGCGGAACGAGACGCCAGGGGCAGGGTTGTCTATCGGGCGGAGCCCTTCGTCTGGGCGCAGTCGTCACTGCCCGCTGTTCGGCCGGCAAACGCCGATGCTCAATTGCTGGCTTATGATGCACTGGGACGGATTGTGAGCCAGTCTCTGCCGACCGGAGCGGTTCAGACGATGGTTTATTCCGTATTGGGCGCCACCCATACGGTGCAGGGGATGGCCCCCGTCCACACGGCCAAGGATGGTCTGGGCAGAATTCGGAGGACAACGCGCCAGATTGGCCCAGTCCTTGAGTCCGTGGACGCCACTTATGACGCTGCGGATCGGATCAGAACGCTGCGGCTGCAAGATGGGGCAGTCATCCACGCCTTCACCTACGACACACTGGGCAGATTGGTGTTCGCGAGTGATCCGGACATCGGTACGAGGACATTGCGTTACGCAGATAGCGGTCATCTGACGCGATTGACAAATGGGGCTCAGCAGGTTCGAGAGTATTTTTATGATGACGCAGGTCGTCTTGTTCGCACTTTGGGTGAGGATGGCGCGACGTTCATTTATCACTATGACGTTGCTCAGGATGGGGCCGCCGTCGGCAATACCGCCGGTCGAATGGCCTGGGTTGAAGAGCCTCGCGGTAGCGTGCACTTCGCCTATGACTCTCATGGGCGAGTTACCCGTCAGCGGCGCGCCATTGAAGGTATGTGGAGCGTGGAGGGTACTCTCTTCAGTACGACGGGGTTGCCGCTCACTTCTGATGTAGACGGAGTTCTGGTTGACACGACCTACGATGCTGCCGGACGTCCCGTTCGCCTCGGAAATTATTGGGAGGCTGTGGAACTCGACGCCGCCGGAAGAGTCATTGAGGAGCGTTTCGGTAATGGAGTGCGTCAGGTTTATGCGCGAGACGCTTTGGGGATGCCAAGTCGCGTTCATGTCCAACGCGCCACGGGCGTGACGCTGTACGACGTGACGCTGACGCGAAACGCTTTCGGTGCGCCAGTGACTGTGAGCGACGCTGACGGCGTTGGCCTCAACCATTCGGTCACATTCGAATATGATCCTGCGGCGCGACTGACGGAGTCCGTACTGGGAGCGGTACCTCTCCCTGATGGTACGCTCGGGGAGGGATCCGAGTCTTTCCGGTTTGAATATGCCTACGATGGGCTGCAGAACATGGTTCTGCGTCAATCGTCAGGTCCCAAGGCACTCAACGTGTTCGCAGGTGTCTATCACTACGGAGAGAGAGGGTTTGGTCCTCGCCAGTTGACCCGGGTGTCGGCCGGTTCCAATGAGACGTTGATGGATTACGATGGCGCAGGCCGCTTGGTGCAGCAGGGCGCCCATTTGATGACGTACAACGGGCTGGATCAACTTGTGCGCGTCAAGTTGCCGTCACCTCTTGGAACCACTTCAGTTGTCGAACACGACTACGGTTTTGATGGGGTTCGGGTGCTTACTCGTGCTCCCTCTGGAGATATGCAGTATTGGTTCTCTCCGCAGTTGACCCAGCGGGGAACATCTATTCGGGAACGCTACCTCGGGTTGGCGGACCGCGTGTTGGCACGTGTAACGCATGTACCCTCTTCTTCGTCTGGAAGCTCGGTGGTGCCGCCTCCTGTTGGACCTGAGGGCGCTGCCATTGATGGGGCTGTAGGCCGCTTGTTGTCGGGATTGATGTTGGGAGCGCTCGTCTGCGTTGTGCTGGTGGTCTTGTGTATTCGTGTTCCTGCTCATGGCCGCTGTCGGCGCTGGTCTGCCGGAATGCTGGCCGTCTCGATGCTGGGATTGTCCTGTGACACCGGTATCAGGGCCGAGCACCACGCTGGCGCTCAGCGCGCGGCGCTATGGAACGCGGAGCAGGTTCAATACTTCCACGGAGGTGTGAGCGCTGGGCCCGTGTTGATCAGCCGCGAGGATGGAAGCATTCTGGAGGAGCGGCGCTACGAGCCATTTGGCGCAGCCATTGATGCCTATCGTGAGTTGCCTGGCGGTTCAGCCGAACTCGGTGAGGTGGACCATGTGGGCGAGCCCCTCAATGTCCTGAACAAGTTGACCGAGACGTACACTGGCTGGAGCGATCATGGTGCCCGTTGGATGGCACCCGAGGCCGCTCGGTGGTTGACCCCGGATCCGCCTGTGAAGGGGCCTGAACCGCAGTTTCTCTCTTCTCCGTGGGACCTTCACCCGTACCAGTATGTCCGGCAGAACCCCTTGCTTTACTGGGATCCGGATGGACGCTTTGGTCGTCTCGATCTTCCGAGTGTGGCGCTTGCAGAGGCCTGCAAGGGCGGGTGTTCGGTTGCTGATAAACAGGCCTTCCAAAGCGCGTACGAGAGTACGTTGAAGGAAGGGCTCCTTGCTCTCAATCCTCTCCCAACGTCTGAAGAAGAGCTTGCCCTTCAAATGGCTACTGGTGGGACGGGAAAGATTGTTTTTAAATTGGCCAAGGTGGGGTTGGCCGTACGGAACCAGCGGAATATTGCTAAGCTAGGTCATGCGGCAGAGACGGCAAGAAGTGGTGTTGATAGTTCCTTGAAGGCGGTGTTGAAGGGCTCGGGACCTGCCTCTGGTGTTATTGAAGTCAGTTCAAGAGTTCGATCTGTTGCTGCATTTAAGAATTACAGGCCTTCTCAGTCGGCAATTGAGTTCGTCTTTGATCCAAAGACAGAGACGTTTCTGGTTGGCTCAGTTCAGGGAGCGGGGGCATCTCCGCATCAGAAGCTTGCAGCATTGATAGGGGCCGACCCCGGCACTGTCGTGGGCGGGATGTTTAGTCGAGGCAAGAATGGTGAATTCCTTACGAACGAAGGGAGTGGTCATTTCTGGAGAAATTGGACGCCAGAAGTAAGGGCGCAGTTTGTGGATTCCATGAGGAGGATGACGGGGGACGTGGTTGAGCATAGTGTTGGGTGGTAGGTCTTTGTGCGGCTTTATGTGGGGCGCGAATGATGATTGGTGACGCAGGCTGGAGGATGGGGCGGTGTCATGAGCCAGGCATGGATATTGAGTGGATGCCTATTTTGTCCATTGCGGGGAGTTCGCGTTTGGGCGTGCTGCGAAACGGTGAGTGGGTTGCTGAGAGAGGAGGCGAGCTTTGGCGACTGGTGGATGTGGGTTTTTTTCCGGCTTTTCCACTGCTCGAAGGCGATAGGGAACAGATATCGGATGGGGTTTTCCGTGCCTTGCGTGAATATGGGATTGGAGATGGCGAGCAATTCTCCTTCCCAGTAAACCGCTTGCTTGAGGGGGCTCTTGTCGGAGGAATGGAGTATTGGGCTGTGCTTGCACTTGGATGGCTTGATGGGATTGATATGGACTCTAGATTGCTACAGGCGCTCTCCCGTTTGGAGCATGCACCGTGGGCATCCGAAGAGACGAAGAATCGAGCAAGAAAGGTCCTCGGCCTATCGAGAATTCCGAGGTGACAGCTTGGTGTGCCATGAGCCCTTCAGTGGGCCGAGAGCTTTGAGCTGGCGGAAACCCTGTGCCGTATCTATCAGGAACTCTGCGGCAGCGGGCATGCCCCTGCCGTGGGATGGCTGATTCCAGCCGTCATCAGCAAACTCAGCGCTGCCAAAGGCAGGTCAAAGGCCATGGACGCGCGGAAGAGGTTCTGGTGCACGAGCACGCCCAGGAAGCCGCCAAGCAGGCTGTGTGCCGCGTGGAGTGCATTCACATCCTGCCGGAACTCTCCCGTCTCCTGCCCATGGCGGATGATGTCCTCCAGTCTCGCCGCGTAGAGCGCGAGCTTGTCGCGGATGGCTTCCGCCACCTGGTCATTCGAATTCGCCGCTTCGGCCGCGAGCATCGCGAAGAAGATGCCGTATTCGCGGTGCTCGCGCAGGAGCAGATGTGCCCGCTCGGAAATCGCCTGGAACTGCGCTTGTGCCGGCAGCTCGCGGTAGTTGCCGAGCAGTTGGAACTCGCGGACGCAGCGCTGGTGCAACTCTTCAATCGCAGCCAGCAGCAGGTCTTCCTTGGTGGGGAAGTGCCAGTACAGCGCTCCGGGCGTCATCCGGATGGCGCGGGATAGGTCCGCCATCGTCGTGGCGAGGAAGCCTCGCCTCGCGAAGAGGTGGATGGCTGCTTCCAGAATGTCCATGCGCGTGCGCGCGGCACGCTCTTGTTTCAGCTCACGTTGGGCGGGTTCCCTGGCCATACCCGCCGAATCTATGCATCACGCCAGGAGTGTCACCCGGACGATCTCCGGCGGCGCTCCGACGCGGAGCGGCGGACCCCAGAAACCTGTTCCCCGGCTGACATACAGGTGCCGGTCTCCTTCGTGAAACAAGCCCGCGTCGTGCTCCCAGATGGCGGAGACCGCCAGCGTGAAGGGGAAGAACTGTCCCCCGTGGGTGTGCCCGGAGAGCTGCAAGCCCATTCCCTCCCGCGCCGCCACCTTCCAATTCGACGGCTGATGCGCGAGCAGCACCGAGGCCCGCTCGGAATCCCGGCCCGCCGTCGCCGCCGCCAGGTCATAGCCTTGCGAGAACCCCATCTTGCCCGCTGACCAGTCGTCCACACCCACCAGGTCGAATGAGGCGGCCGTGTCGCCAATGCGCACGTGACGGTTGCGCAGAACATGCACATCCATACGCTCCAGCGCCTCAGCCCAGGCAGCGTCGCTCCAGTAGTACTCGTGGTTTCCCGTGACGAAGTATGTGCCGTGGCGTGACTTCAGCTCGGACAGCGCCGAGACCGCTGGGGCCAGCGATGCGACGTGTCCGTCCACCAGGTCGCCAGTGATGCACACCAGGTCCGGGCGCAATGCGTTGCAGCGGCGCACCAGCTCGTCCATGAAGCGGCGCCGGATGACCGGGCCCACGTGGATGTCACTCAGGTGGACGATGCTGAAGCCATCCAGCGCCTTGGGCAGCCCCGGTAGCTTCACCGCCACCTCGTTCACCACGGGCGGATGGAAGGCGCTCCACATTCCGAAGCCTGTTACGCCACCTGCGGCCAGCACCGCTCCGCCGGCTGTCGCCCGAGCAAGGAAGCGTCGGCGCTCAACATCTACCGGAGCCGAAGCTGCGGGCATGGCGCTGCTGGAGCCTGCCGCTACCGGAGCCTTGGGCATGGCGCCGCCGGTCCCTGCCGCCATCGCCACCGGAGCAGCCTCGGCGTGCGTCGCCGCCTCGCCGTGTCCACTTGTCGCCAGGGCTTCCGGAGTCAATGACACGGACTCCGTGCCAGTCGCCGCCAGCGTGCTGCCAGCCTGCGCCGAGTCACCCACCGCATTCGCATGGGACATCGAGGTCGTCTCGCCACCGCGCAGCTCCACCACCGCCGGCTCGCCGCGTGAGCGCTGCATTCGTGCTGCCACCTTGCGCACCGCGCCCAACACTCCGAGCGCGAGCAACAGGTAGATGGCCATGCCCATCCACGTCCACACCGCCGTGGCCACGGCGAAGGTGGAGTCCATGGGAAGGAAGCGCGTCACCGACCACGACAGCACCAGCAATGTGCCCAGCACCGTCATGACGCCCATGCCCACACGCCGCCATGCGCGGTGCTCCGACGTGGCCGCGAAGAGGCGCCGGTACAGGTAGACGTGGACGGCGACCGTGGCGATGCCGGTGACGAGGGCGAAGAGGATGAAGCGCGCGGTGTCCATGCAGTGCGCCATCCTGACCCGTGCGCGACGCGCTGCAATGCAATCCGGCGTGAAGAAATGTGAACACCTCGTACACGGACATCGCATCAATCCGCGCGGGGTGTTCGCAGCTGGGGCAATCGCGACCCGAACCCACGTCGCATGCGATTGCAGCATGCGGCCAAGAGCGCGCCTGAGCCGTTCTCGCGATACAAGTGACAGCGTGTTGGCCGTAGACACCGGCCTGCCCGAAAGCCACTGAAGGGGCGCCGCGTGTGTAACGGCGAACCGCCTGGCTGACGCGCATGCACCACCTCATCGAGGAGACCCCCATGCCCCCTGACATGATGGCGGGAACGCGCCGCCTGTTGACGTGCCTGTTGAGCGCCCTGCTGATGGTTGGCTGCGAGCCCTCGGGGGAGCTCGCCATGCCGGAGACTCCACACGCCACGCGCACCCAGCGAGTGGTCGTCACGGCTCCGCCGATGCGCATCGCCGCGGGCGCCCAGCACTCGCTGTATTTGTCACCCGGAGGCGACGTGTGGGCCTGGGGCGGCAATGGCTCCGGCCAGCTTGGCGGGGCGGAGACGTCCCTCCAGGGACTGGCGCCGGTGCGGCTGGCGGCGCTGGAGGACATCGTGTCGGTGGTGTCCGGAGAAGCCCACTCGCTCGCAATGGGCGCGGATGGCTCGGTGTGGACGTGGGGCGGTAACAGCTCCGGGCAGCTCGGTGATGGCACCACCACCGACCGCGCGACGCCGATGCGGGTGGCCGGCCTGGACAGCGTGGTGGCGGTGGCCGCCGGAGACTTCCACTCGCTGGCGCTGCGCGAGGACGGAACGGTGTGGGCGTGGGGGACGAACTTCCACGGACAGCTCGGCCGGGGACACACGCAGCCGGGGCTCACGCCCGAACAGGTTCCCGGGTTGAAGGGCGTGGTCGCGCTCGCCGCGGGCTTCGACTTCACGCTGGCCGTGCTCGAGGACGGCACGGTGCGCGCGTGGGGCTCCAACGGCTCCGGCCAGCTGGGCGACGGTACCTTCACCCAGCGCCTGGCTCCCGTGAAGGTCTCCGAGCTCAGCGGCATCACCGAGGTGACGGCGGGCACCTACCACGCGCTGGCGCTGGGCAAGGACGGCAGCGTGTGGACATGGGGCAGCAATGCCTCCGGGCAGCTCGGTGATGGCACGTGGAATGACCGCGCCGTACCCATGCAGGTGCCGGGACTCGAGCGGGTGAAGGCCGTGGCCTCCATGGACTCGGATTCGCTGGCGCTGCTCGAAACGGGCGCCGTGTTCGCGTGGGGGGCCAATGGCTCCGGCCAGCTGGGCGATGGAGACACCACCGACCGCGCCACGCCGGGACAGGTGTCGGGGTTGAATGCGGTGGCCTCGGTGGTGGGCGGCGCGCAGCACGCGCTGGCCCTGCGAAAAGACGGCACGCTCTGGGCCTGGGGCGGAGGCCAGTCGGGCCAGTTGGGCCACGGCGGCTCCGAGCGCCACGTGGTGCCCGCGCCGGTGATGCGCCTGGCGGGCGTGACGTCGATGGCGACGGGCAGCTTCCACTCCCTGGTCGCGCTGGGGGATGGCTCCGTCTGGGCCTGGGGCCGCAACACCTATGGGCAGCTGGGTGATGGCAGCACCGCCGAGCGCCACGCCGCGGTGCGCGTGGAGGGGCTCGGCGGCGTTCGCAGCGTCGCTTCGGCCGCCCACCATTCGCTCGCCGTGGGCATGGATGGGGCGGTCTGGGCCTGGGGGCGCAACGCCGCCGGACAGCTGGGGGATGGCACCACCACCGACCGCGCCCGGCCCGTCGCGGTGTCGGGCCTGACGTCGGTGACGGCGGTGGCCGCGGGCGGCAGTCACGTCCTGGCGCTGCGCAGTGACGGCAGCGTGTGGGCCTGGGGCTACAACGCGCTGGGGCAGTTGGGGGACGGCACGACGGTGGACCGGTTGACGCCGGTGCGCGTGTCGGGGCTCGGTGCGGTGGTGGCGGTGGCCGCCGGTTCGTACTTCTCCATGGCCCTGCAGTCCGACGGCACGGTGTGGACATGGGGCGAGGGCTTCGAGGGACAGTTGGGGGACGGCGGTGGCGTGCAGCGACTGAGTCCGGTGCGTGTGGAGGGACTGGCGAACGTCACCCGCGTGGCGGCGGGCTCCGCGCATGCGCTGGCCGTGCGCGGCGACGGCACGGTGTGGGCGTGGGGCGACAATGGTGAAGGGCAGCTCGGGGACGGCTCCTGGGCGGACCGCTTCCGTCCGGTGCAAGTGCCGGGGCTGCAGGGCATCACCGCGGTCAGCGGTGGCCGCTCCCACTCCATGGCATTGCAAGGCGATGGCACGGTGCGCGCGTGGGGCTACAACGGTTACGGCCAGCTCGGAGACGGAACGCTCACCTCGCGCGTGCGGCCCGCCCTCATCCCCGGCCTGACTGGCATCCAGGCGCTCCACCCCAGCCACCTGCACGTGCTCGCGCTGCACGCGGATGGGACGTTGCGCGGGTGGGGCTACAATCGCTTCGGCCAGCTGGGCCTGGGCGCCGCGGGGTGGAGCGCCCTGCCAGTGCAGGTGCGTGGCATTGGCCGCGTGGACCGGTTGTCCGTCGGCCGCGCGCACACGCTGATGGTGCGCGCCGATGGCACGGTGATGGCCTGGGGCGAGAATGGCTCGGGCCAGCTGGGCGACGGCACCTCCACCCACCGCGCGGGTCCGGTGTCCGTGCGTGGCGTGCCCTGTGTCCGCTCGGTCGCCAGTGGCGTACAGCACTCGCTGGCGCTGGCGTGTGACGGCACCGTCTGGGCGTGGGGCGCGAACGGGCGGGGGCAGCTGGGAGATGGCACCACCACCCCGCGCGTGACGCCGGGGCTGGTGGTGGGACTTCGGGGCGTGGTGGCGCTGGCGGCGGGTGGAGACGCGTCGGTGGCGCTGCGCGCGGATGGCTCCGTGTGGAGCTGGGGCGGCAACGCCAGCGGCCAGCTGGGGGACGGCACCACCACGGACCGCGCCCTGCCGGCCCACCTCGGGCACCTCTCCAACGTGGTGGCCGTGGCCGTTGGCGAAACGCACACCCTGGCGGTGGGCGAGGACGGCGCGTTGTGGGCCTGGGGCGCGAATGGCTCGGGCCAGCTGGGAGAGGGTGGCACCGCGCCGAGCCTGACGCCGGTGCGCGTGAAGGGGCTGGAGCGTGTGGCGTCCGTGGCGGCCGGGCGCGCCTTCTCGGTGGCGGTGCGCGACGACGGCACCGCGTGGGCATGGGGCGCGAACCCGTCCGGCCAGCTGGGCGATGGCACCAACCAGGCGCGGAGCGTGCCCAAGCAGGTGGCCTCCGTGAAGGGCATCCGCGCCATGTCCGCGGGGGCCCACCACGTGGTGGCCCTGCAGTCCGACGGCACGGTGTGGACGTGGGGCGACAACACGCTGGGGCAGCTGGGGAATGGCTCGTCCTCGCCGACGTGGATGTGGCCCCGGCAGGTGCCGGAGCTGCAAGGCGTGGAGGCGGTGGCCGCGGGAGAGCAGTACACCGTGGCCGTGCTGCTGGACGGTACCGCCCGCGCCTGGGGCAGCAACGAGTACGGCCAGCTCGGTGATGGGAAGACGGGCCCGCAGCTGACGCCGATGGCGGTGAAAATCGACGGGCCGAAAATCCGACCGCCCGTGCGCACCGTGCGCGCCTGGGGCCAGCACGCGGTGGTGCAAATGTCGGACGGCACCGTGCAGACGTGGGGCGACAACGCGTTCGGCCAGTTGGGAGACGGCACCACCACGCGACGCGCGGTGCCCTTGGCGGTGCATGGATTGGCGAGCGTGGTGGCCGTGTCCTCGGGCGCCTGGCACTCGCTGGCGCTGCGCAGTGACGGCACCGTCTGGGCGTGGGGCGCCAATGGCTTCGGTCAGCTCGGGGATGGCACGTCCACTCCGCGCACCAAGCCGGTGCAGGTGGCCGGGTTGGGGGACGTGGTGGCCATTGGCTCGGGGGGCTACCACGCGATGGCGGTGCGCTCGGACGGCTCGGTGTGGACGTGGGGCTACAACGCGTTCGGCCAGCTGGGTGACGGCACCGCGGAGTCGCGCTCCCTGCCCATCCGGGTGGAGGGGCTGGAGGGCGTGGTGGCCGTGGCGGGCGGAGACCACTACTCGCTGGCGCTGCACTCGGACGGCACCCTGTCCGCGTGGGGCAACAACGCGTCGGGCCAGTTGGGAGACGGCACCGGCACCACCCGCTATTCGCGCGTGGTGGTGAAGGGCATGGACGGCGTGGTGGACGTGCGCGCGGGCGCGACGCACACGGTGGCGCTGCGGGGCGACGGCACCGTGTGGACGTGGGGCGACAACGCGTTCGGTCAGTTGGGGGACGGCACCAGCGGCACGCGGATGCGCCTGGTGCCCCAGCCGGTGCCGAACCTGTCCGCGGTGTCCGCCGTGGGCGCGGGGGCTCGCCATACGTTCGCCGTGGCGCTCAAGGGCACGGTGTGGACGTGGGGGCGTAACTCGCACGGCCAGCTGGGGCTGGGGGACAACACGAACCGGACGGAGCCCCTGCGCGTGCGGGAGCTGTCGGACGTCACCGTGGTGTCGGGCGGGGCGGAGTTCTCCCTGGCCATGAAGCGCGACGGCACGGTGCTGAGCTGGGGCTCCAGCCTCTACGGCTCGTTGGGCCTGGGCGCCGCGGGGCAGCGCTCGTCACCCGGGCAGGTGGCGCTGCCCTGAGCCGGGCATCAGGGCCTGTTCAGAGCGTGAGGCGGGCGGTCCGCATCCGCACCCGGTACTTCTTGGGCGGGCGCGTCCTGAGCCGGGCCCGGTACGTGCCATGCGCGCGCCGGGCCGGGCGGGAGCGTCGGCTGATGGTTTTCCTGCGACCCGCGACGGGGGTGCGTCGACGAGGAGCTTTCATGGGTGCATCCGGCGCGTGCGCTATGGCTTCTCCGTGAGCGGGCGGGGCGTCGTCAGCTCGGAGCCGATCTGCCGCCACTCCTGCGCGTAGGCGCCGCGAGCGAAGGCGCGCAGGTCGTCGGACGTCACCGTGCCCCGCGCCATGGCGGTCCCCAGCGCGCGCACGACGGCGTTGCGGTGCGGCTGCTCGACGTAGGGATTGCCCTCGCGGAACACCTCGCCGAAGAGCGACTCCAGGCGGCCGTCCTGCTTCAGGCGCTCGACGATGCGGGCCTGCGAGGCGGGCTCGTTCGCGTGCGCGTGCAGCATGGCGGAGGCGAGCCCGCCCTGGGCATCCGCCTGGTCGGGAAACTCGGAGAGCAGCTCCAGCTCCGCGTCAGCGCCCGCGATGGCGGTGGCATCCGGAGGCGGCGCCGTCACGCCGCGCTGGGCGGGGCGCCGGTCGGGCTCGAAGTCGCTGCGGCCCTGGAACGTCTGCACCGTGCGGTGCGCCTGGACACCCTTCGTCCCCTGGGTGGCGGTGCCGGAGGCCGGCCGCTGCTCCGGAGCGCTGGCGCGCTCATGCGCCGGGCCCTTGGGCGAGGACGGACGGTTACCACCATCAATGCGAGACATGGGGGCTCCAGGGATGGGGCCCGGTGCGGACAGAGCTCCGGGAATTCCCATGTAGGTTATCGGGCGCGGTGTGGCTCCAGTTGCGTCCCACCTCTAACGTGCGTCCGCCGGAGTGTCCCCGCACGGCGGGCGCGCCCACGTCATCGCCCGGAAAAACGCAATGACTCCCGGCGCTTGGCGGGCGGGGGAGGGAAGTGGCGCTCCAGGCCGTGGACCAGGTCCTCACGCCACGCAGGGTAGTTGTGTCCACCGCTGTACTCCCGGAGTTCCACCTGATGCCCGGCTTCTGAGAGCACGGGAGCGATGCGGCGGTTGCCCTCCAGCAAGCCCTCGAAGCGGCCGCAGTCCAGCCAGACGTCCAGCGGGCGGCGGGGTGGGGGCCGCGCCAGGTCGAAGACGACGAAGTCATGGCCCTCCACCGCGAAGGCCCCGGACTGCGACAGCACCCGGCCGAAGACGTCCGGCATGCGCAGGCCGGTGTAGAGCGCCATCAACCCGCCCAGCGAGGCCCCCAGCACCGCGTGGGCACCGGGGCTGCGCCGCTCGTCCACCAGCGACAGCTTCTGGCGAGCCAGCGGCAGCACCTTCCACTTCAACAGCCCCACCGTGTACTCGCTGCAGGCGTACTCCATGCTGCGTGTCTCACCGCCATTGCACACGAGCGCCAGGGCCACCGGGCGCATGCGGCCTTCGGCCACCAGGGTGTCCACCAGCTCCGGAAGGCGGACGCGGCGCAGATAGTCCTCGCCGTCGTACACCACCACCAAGGGCACTGGCGCGTCCGTGGGCGGCGCGTACAGGTACACCCGGCGCTGGCCCGGCAGGTCCACGTCTCCTGTGTCCACCACGTGCCGGGTGACGCGGCCCCGAGGCGCGCCGCGCGGGTGCCGGGCGGGCAGGGACGAGCGGGCCAGGGGCATGTGGAACGAGTGGTTGATGCCGCCAAAGCCGTTGTCGGAAGGGTGGCGGTTGAGCGGGTCCTCCATGCGCTGGCCGCGCGGGTCCTCCAGCGCGTATTCGACGTAGGCATCCGCGGGCAGCGTCAGCGTGCGAGCCCACAGTCCGGGCGCCACGCGCTTGAAGGGCAGCGGCTTGCCGCGCCAGTCCTGGAAGTCACCTTGGAGGCAGATGGGGCCCCGGCCTCGCCACACGAAGGTGGCGGTGTCCGATTCGATGACGGGCGTTCCCTCGGCGCGGGCCCGCGCCTCCAGTGTCTTCGCGTCCATCCGCGCACCCTAGGCCAGCAGGTCGCGCAGCGCGCCCTCCAACTCCGGGTACCGGAACACGAAGCCCGCCTCATGGGCGCGCTGGGGCAGCACGCGCTGGCCCTCCAGCACCAACTTCGCCATCTCTCCCAGCGCCGCCTTGAGCATGAACGCGGGCATCCGCACCAGGGACGGCCGGCCCAGCACGTGGCCCAGCGTGTGCGCGAAGAAGGCGTTCGTCACCGGCGTGGGCGCGGTGGCGTTCACCATGCCCTCCACCTGGGGATGGGCCAGCAGGAAGAGGAGCAAATCCCTGGCGTCCTCGCGGTGCACCCAGCTCACGAACTGCTCGCCGCTGCCCACCGGGCCGCCAGCGCCCACGCGGAAGGGTGGCAGCATCTTGTGGAGGGCGCCCCCCTCCGGGTGCAGCACCACGCCCATGCGCACCACCGCCGTGGGGATGCTGGACTCGCGCGCCTGCATCGCCTCCGCCTCCCAGTCCACGCACACGCGGGCCAGGAAGTCGTCACCCGGAGGGCTCTCCTCCGTCAGCGGCTCCGCGCCGCGCGTGCCGCCGTAGTAGCCGATGGCGGACGCCGATACGAAGCGCCGCACCGTGCCCGCGCCCCGCATCGCCGCCACTAGCGCGCGCGTGCCCAGCACCCGGCTGTCGTGGATGCGGTGCTTGCCTTCCTGCGTCCAGCGCTGGGCCACCGGCTCGCCCGCCAGGTGCACGACGGCCTCCGCGTCCGCCAGGGCCTCGGGCGGCAGCGGCGAGCTGGCGTCGAAGCGCGCTCCCGTCACGCCGGCGGGCAGGCGGGCCAGGGCGTGTTCAACGTTCCGGGCCAGGACGTGGACCTGGTGTCCACGCTCCAACAAACCTTGGACAAGCCCTGGACCCAGGAAGCCGCTCGCGCCGGTGACGGCCACCTTCACGGGGAGGGCTCCGAGGGCGCCGGCGCGTTCAGGTCCACGCCCACCAGGCGGCTCAGGACGGCGAAGAAGGTCATCAGCTCATCCGGCTTCATCCGGCCGGAGTGCCGGTAGACCAGGGCCCCTTCGGCGTCCAGCAGCACGATGTTGGACGTTTTCACCGGCAGCTTCCACGGTGCCTTTCCCATCTCTCCATCCATATCCACCAGGATAGGCACGCCCACCTTCTTCTCCTCGTCCCGGACGAAGGAGAGGGCAATCTGCCGGGCCGGGAAAAAGTCGAAATTCTGAAGGTTTGCGATCGCCAGCACCCAGGCCGCATCCAGGATTCCGCGCTCCTGCCCTCGGGCGAACAGCTCCTTCTTCAGGGTCGAGTTGAGCTTGGTCGAATCCTTGTCTTCGTAGAACAGGATGACCGGTTTTCCTCGCCACTTGGAAAGCCGGACCTCCTTTCCCGCGGAGGTGCGTAACGTCGCGTCCACCGGCTCGGTGGACGGCGCCGCGCCCAGGGCGCTTCCCGCTGCCAGGGAGATGGAGAGCGCACCTGCGATCCACGCCTTCATGAGGGGACCTCTGTGTACAAGGTTATCGCGAACCTTAGACATACCCTTGACAAGCTCTGGACGCAAACGCTACCTCTAGGAAGCAAAGGAACAGGTTCTTCGGAGGAAAGAAGCATGGCACTCACGCTTTCCGATGCGCGGCCGCCGACGAGCCTGCTTCCTCTGGAGCAGGCCTGGCTGCAACTGGTCCAGGCGGAGGTGGAGACCTCGCTGGCGGAGTTGTTCGAACTTCCCGACGAGGTCGGCCTGGACGTTCGTTGGACACAGGCGCTGACACAGGCCCGGGCCTATACCTTGCGGCCCGCCAAGCGGCTCCGCCCCGCGCTGGTGATGGCCGGACACTGCCTGGCGCGTGGGAGCGCGGTGGTGCCCTCCGGGTTGTGGCGCTTCGCCGCTGGGCAGGAGCTGCTGCACACCTTCCTCCTCATCCACGACGACGTGGCGGATCAGGCGGAGCTGCGGCGGGGCGCAGCGTCCCTGCACCGGATGCTGGCGCCTGGACGCGCGGGTGAGGACCTGGCCGTGGTGGTGGGAGACCACCTCTTCGCGCGCGCCCTGGAGGCCATGCTGGGCTCGGGGCTGACGGGCGTCGCGGGCGTGGTGCAGTACTACCTGGGCGTGTGCCGTCACACGGCGGCCGGGCAGTACCTGGACCTGGACCTGGGCCGCGCGCCGCTGGCGGAGGTGACGCTCTTCCAGGCGCTGCGCGTGGCGCATCTCAAGACGGCGCGCTACGGCTTCTGCGCCCCGCTGGTGTGCGGGGCCATGCTCGGCGGTGCCAGCAGCGGCTTGGTGGAGGGGTTGGAGCGCGTGGGCCGTCACGTCGGTCTTGCCTACCAGCTTCGGGACGATTTGCTGGGCCTTTTTGGTGATTCCAACGTCGCTGGCAAGGCCGCTGACGGCGACTTCCTCCAAGGCAAGCGAACCTTTCCAGTGCTGGCCGCCTTCGCGCGCGCCTCCGAGGCCGAGCGCACGGAGCTGGAGGCGCTGTGGGCGCTGCCGGTGGAGCAGAAGGACGCCGCGGCGCTGGCGCGGGCCCGCGCGCTGGTGGAGTCCTGCGGAGGCCGGGCCGCGTGTGAGCGCATGGTGGTGCGTGCCTCCCGGGCCGCCCGCCGCTCGTTGCAGTCGCTGCCCAATCCCAACGGTGTGAGAGAGCTGCTCGACGCGCTCATCGCCCGGCTGGCCCACCGCACCGCCTGAGGACGCCATGCGTGCATCGACACAGGGCAGGCGCATCGTGGTGGTGGGCGCGGGCGTGGGCGGGCTGGCCGCCGCTGCCCGGCTGGCGCACCAGGGCTTCGACGTCCAGGTCTTCGAGAAGACGCAGGGACCGGGCGGGCGCTGCAACCGATTGCAGGTGGATGGCTTCACGTGGGACCTGGGCCCCACCATCGTGCTGATGCCGGAGGTGTTCGAGGAGACCTTCCGCGCGGTGGGCCGCCGCATCGAGGACTACCTGACGCTGCTCAAGTGCGACCCGAACTATCGGGTCCACTTCCGGGACGGTTCGGATGTCACCTTCACGTCAGAGCTGTGCGCCATGGGCCGCGAGTTGGAGCGCGTGGAGCCCGGCAGCTATGCGCGCTACCTCGCCTTCCTGGCCCAGGGCCGCGTCCAGTACCGAACGAGCCTGGACCACCTGGTGGGGCGCAACTACGCGGGCCTGCGCGACTACCTCTCGCCGCGCGTGCTCGCGCGCATCTTCCAGGTACGCGCCCACCGCCGTATGTACGGGGACGTCAGCCGCTTCTTCCAGGACGAGCGGCTGCGCGCGGCGATGACCTTCCAGACGATGTACCTGGGCGTGTCGCCCTACGCGTCGCCCGCGGTGTACGGCCTGCTGCCCTTCGCCGAGCTGGGTGTGGGCATCTGGTTCCCCAAGGGCGGCCTGTACGCCATTCCCCAGGCCCTGGAGCGGCTGGCGCGCGAGGAGGGTGTGCGCTTCCACTACGGCGCGCCCGTGGAGCGCATCCTCACCGATGGCGGCCGTACTCAAGGCGTGCGGATGGAGGGCGGCGAGGTGGTGGAGGCGGACGCGGTGCTGTGCAACGCGGACCTGCCCTACGCGTACGAGAAGCTGCTGGACCCGAAGGCGACGACGCTCAAGCGCAAGGAGAAGCTGCGCTACACGTCCAGCGGCTACATGCTCTACCTGGGCATGAAGCGGCGCTACCCGGAGCTCTTGCACCACAACGTGGTGTTCGGCCGGGACTACAAGGGCTCCTTCGACGACATCTTCGAGCGCTTCCGCGTGCCGGAGGACCCCAGCTTCTACGTCAACGCGCCCACGCGCACCGACACGTCCCTGGCACCCGAGGGCAAGGACGCGCTCTATGTGCTGGTGCCCGTGCCGCACCAGCACCCGGACCTGGACTGGAAGGTGGAGGGGCCCAGGGTGCGCGCGAAGTTCTTCGCGCGCATGGCGGAGCTGGGCTTCCCGTCGCTGGAGTCGGACATCGAGGTGGAGCGCGTCTTCACCCCGGATGACTGGGCCGGCACCTTCAATCTGGCGCGTGGCAGCGCCTTCGGCCTGTCCCAGAACTTCACGCAGATTGGCCCCTTCCGTCCGTCCAACCAGGACGCGCGGGTGAAGAACCTCTTCTTCGTCGGTGCTTCCACGCAGCCGGGGACGGGGCTGCCCACGGTGCTCATCTCCGCGCGGCTGGTAACGGAGCGGCTGATGACGTGGGCCCACGCGCAGGGCGTTTCGCTGTCGCCTCGGACGGCCGCCGCCACGCCGTTGGAAGGGGTGGCCGCGTGAGCCCGCCTGTCGACAAGGCGCTGGTGGAGCGCGGCTATGTGCTGGCGAAGCAGGTGACGCGTCATCACGCCAAGAGCTTCTTCTTCGCCTCGTACCTGCTCTTCGGCTTGCGGCGGAAGGCGGCGTTCGCGCTCTACGCCTTCTGCCGGCGCCTGGACGACATGGTGGACGGGGACGACGCGGCGAGCGCGGCCGATGCCTTGCCGGTGCGGCTGGCGCGGGCGCGGCAGCGCGTGGCGGAGCTGTACCTGCCCATGCCGGAGCTGGCCTCGCGCGAGCTGGGCCCGCCCGCGGACCGGGTGAAGGGCAGCGAGGCCGCGACGTTGTGGGACGCGCGGGAGTTCGCCGCGCTCGAGCACACGGTGCGCCACTTCCGGATTCCGGAGCAGCCCTTCCAGGACCTCATCTCCGGCATGGAGATGGACCTGACGAAGCACCGCTACGCAACCTGGGCGGAGCTGGACCTCTACTGCTACCGCGTGGCGGGTGTGGTGGGGCTGATGCTGACGCCGGTGCTGGGGTGCTCGGATGCGGCGGCGGTGGAGCCCGCGGCCGACCTGGGCCGGGCCATGCAGCTCACCAACATCCTCCGCGACGTGCGCGAGGACCTGGAGCGCGGCCGGGTGTACCTGCCCGCCGAGGAGCTGGCCGCCTTCGGATTGTCGGAGGATGACTTGCGGCGCGGACAGGTGGACGCGCGCTGGCGGTCCTTCATGCGCTTCCAGGTGGAGCGCTCGCGGGCGTACTACGCGCGGGCGGCGGCCGGGGTGCGCTACCTGACGGGCTTCGGCAGTCAGCGGATGGTGCGGCTGATGGGCGCCATCTACGGCGACATCCTGCGCGACATTGAAGCGCGCGACTACGACGTGTTCAGCGCCCGGGCCCATGTGACGACGCGCCGCAAGCTCGCGCTGGCTTCCGCGGCCATGGTGCGGCCCGCCGCGGTGCTGCCCGTCCCCCAGGGCGAGGTGCGCATGCCGCTGCTTCCCACCGGGACGGGAGGGTGAGGGCGTCATGCGTGGCGATGGAATGAAGACGGAGCTTCGGCTGCGCATGGGAGGTGGAGCATGAAGCGCACCCGCGTCGCGGTGGTGGGCGGCGGCATCGGTGGACTGACGGCCGCCGGGCTGCTGGCGAAGGACGGGCATGAGGTGACGCTGTTCGAGCGAGGCGCCTCGCTGGGCGGCAAGGCCCAGGCCGTCACCGTGAATGGCATCACCCTGGACACGGGGCCCACGTTGCTGACGTTGCCGCACCTGGTGCGTGGCACCTTTCAGCAACTGGGCGCCGAGGACCTGCTGCCGCGCTTCACGGAGCTGGAGCCGCAGTGCGCCTACCGCTTCGAGGACGGGTGCGACTTCACGGCCTACAAGGACGTGGAGCGGATGGCGGAGAGCGCGGCGGGTGTCCGCCCGGGTGAGCGCGACGGCATCCGCGGCTTCTACACGGAGGCTGCGGCCATCTGGCGGGCCGCGGGCGAGCCATACCTGGAGGCCCCCTTCGAGGGCATGGCTGGCTTCATGACGCGCGTGGCGAAGCGCGGCGTGGGGGCCGTCATGGCGGGGATGAAGATGGGCACGCTGCACGAACTGGCGGCCCGGCACTTCAAGACGGACCACCTGCGGCAGTACGTGGGCCGCTTCGCCACGTACACGGGCGCGTCACCCTACGAGGCCAGCGCCGCCTTCGCGCTGATTCCGCACATCGAGCATGCCTATGGCGTGCACCACGTCCGCGGCGGCATCGGCGCGCTGGTGGATGCGCTGGGGCAGGCCGTGCGCCGGCTGGGCGTGCGCATCCACCTGGACACGCGGGCTCGCTTCGAGCGCACGCGCGAGGGCTACCAGGTGGGCCCGCAGGAGGGCACGGAGCGCTTCGACAGCGTGGTGGTGAACGCGGACCCGCTGGCGCGGCTCGCTCGCGCGGAGGAGCCGCTGGCGCTGTCTGGCTTCGTGTTGCTGTTGGAGGTGGAGGGCCGCATGGCTCTCCCGCACCACACGGTGCTCTTCGGCGGTGACTACCGGCGCGAGTTCGACGAGCTGTTCGGCGGGCAGCTCGCGTCCGACCCGACGGTGTACTTCTGCAACCCCTCCGCCACCGACGAGAGCATGGTGCCTCTGGGCCGCACCGGGTTGTTCGTCATGGTGAACGCGCCCGCGCTGCCCGTGGACGCGCGCGGCGCGGAGCAGGCCACTCACGACTGGGAAGCAGGTGCCGAGCGCGTGAAGGCGCAGATGCTGGAGCGCTTGTGTCGGCACTACCCGGCGCTCAAGGGGCGCGTGCGTGTCATCGGCCAGCGCTCGCCGGTGGACCTGGCCGCGCAGGGAGCTCCGGGCGGCTCCATCTACGGCTTCCTGCCGCACGGGAAGTTCGGCCCCTTTCGCCGGCCGCGCATCCGCGGCAACACGCCGGGCCTGTTCTTCGCGGGCGGCGGAACGCATCCAGGCGGCGGCGTGCCGCTGGTGATGTTGTCCGGTCGCTTCGCCGCGGAGCTGGCTTCGCAGCACCTTCGGGGGGATGCATGATGCGCCTGGCGAAACTCCCCGCCCTGCCGGACGCGGCGGGCACCTACCGCTGGTTCTATGCGGACGTCACCGCGGGGCCCTACAGCGCGGTGTGCATCTTCATGCTGGGCTCGCTGTTCTCGCCCCGGTACTCAGTGGCGGCGCGGCGGGGCGGACGGCCGCTGGAGCACAGCGCGGTGAACTTCGCGCTGTACCACGCGGGTGTGCGGCGGCTGTGGGTCCTCAGCGAGTACGCGCGCGCGGAGTTGGATGCCCCGGGCCGGCTGCGTATCGGCCGCTCCACGCTGTCGTACGAGGGGGACGGCACGGTGCGGATGGCCGTGGACGACGGGACGGCGCCGTGGGGCCGGCCCGTGCGCGCGGGCCTGACGCTGGAGCCGATGACGCCCGTGGGCGAGGTGGTGCAGCTCATGCCTGGGCTGCCGCACTACTGGCAGGCGCTGGCGCCTCGTTCGCAGGCACGGCTGGAGGTGTCCTCGCTGGGCATCGAGGCGAATGGCCTGGGCTACCACGACACCAACCACGGCGGAGAGTTGCTGGGCGCGCGGTTGTCGGGGTGGCACTGGGCTCGCACGCACCGCGAGGACGAGACGGTGGTGGACTACCACCTGCCTGAAGGTGTCGCGCCGCTGCGAGTGGTTGCGGGCGCGCGCGGAGTGCGCTGCGAACGGGGCCCCGCGTTGGTGGAGGCGCGGCCCACCCACATCACCGGCTGGGGCCTGCGCGTGCCGTCACGCCTGCACGCGGGCAACGTGGTGGTGGGACAGCCGAAGCTGCTGGAGTCGTCGCCCTTCTACGCGCGGCTGGAGGCGCGCCAGGGGCCTCTGGACTCCCTGGGCGAGGTGGCGGACTTCCGTCGCTTCCACTCGCCCTTCATTCGCTGGATGGCGCACTTCCGCACGCGCATGGGACGGGCGGCATGAGCGCGCTCGTCCTCGCGTCCCTGGTGTGGTGCGCCGTGGCCACGGGCTTCAGCGCGGTGGCGTGCGTGCGTCTGTCGCGCGCGCGGGCTGGCGCCGCTCCCCAGCCCGGCGCGCTGCCGCCAGTGTTGCTGCTGCGCCCGGTGGACGCGCCCACGCCTCGAGAGCTGGAGAATCTGGCGCAGTCCATCGACTACGCCGGGCTGTTGGAACAGGTGGTGGTGTCGCCCTACCGTCCCCGGCTCGCCCCGGGCGTGCGGTGGCTTCCCAGCGATCCGCTGACGCCCAACCGGAAGGTGGGACACCTGCTGTATGCGCTGGACGTGTTGCCCGTGGGCGACCGGGTGGTGCTGTCGGTGGACGCGGACGTGGCGGTGACGGGCGCGCTGGTGGAAGGCCTGGCCGTGCCAGTGGCCGTGGGCGCCGCGCTGAGCACCGCGGCGCCGCTGCCAGTAGGGCCTCGGGACGGCGCGAGCCGGGCCATGGCGGGCCTTCTGCGTTACACACACCACAGCTTCCGGGCCCTGGATGCGATGAGCGCGGGCGCCAAGGCCGTGTGTGGCAAGGCTTTGGGCTTGTCTCCCGTGGCCGTGGAATCGCTGCGGCGGCTCGCGGACCACATCGGCGAGGACCTGGAGCTGGCCAAACGTCTTCACGCTCAGGGACTGGACGTGGTGCTGAGCAGCGCCCCGGCGGTGGTCCCCCTGGACGCCGAGGTGCCCTGGGCGGCGCCCCTGTCGCGCTTCACGCGCTGGATGCAGGTGCTGGCCAGTCACCGGCCCGCGCTGTATCCCACGGTGCCGCTGCTCTTCACGCCGACGCTGCCGCTGACGGTGCTGGCCGCGGCGCTGGGGTCGCCCGTGTTGGCGGGCTCGGTGGTGGGATTGGTGGCCGTGCGGACCTTGCTGGCGCTTCGGTTGGCCGGGCTCCACGCGCCGGTGGCGGACGCGGGGAGGGCCTACGCGGTGACGGACTGGTTGTTGGGCGAAGCGCTCTTGCTGGCTGCTTTCCTGCGCTCGCTGTGGCAGCAGGGCACGGTGACGTGGCGAGGGCAGACCTATGCGTTGCGCCCCGGAGGCCGAATGGTACGGGTAGCTTCGGAGCTGAGTGGAGGACCGGGATGACGTACGCGCGATTCCTCGGACTGTTCGTGGTGGTGCCCATTCTCTTCCTGGCGTGGCGCTACCGCCGCACCTTCACGGCCAGGAGCCTGGCGCCCATGGGGCTCCTGCTCATCGTCGTGTATGCGGCGACGTCTCCCTGGGACAACCTGGCGGTGAAGTGGGGCCTGTGGGGCTTCGACCCCGAGCGCATCTGGGGCATCAAGCTGGGGTACCTGCCTCTGGAGGAGTATCTCTTCTTCGGCCTTCAGACGTTGTTGGTGGGGCTGTGGGCCCAGGCCCGGCTGGCGCGTGCACTGGCGCCGGATGCCCAGGCGACTCGGCCCACGGCGGAGACGGGTGAGCGCCGCGACGGCGCGCTGACGGCTCGGGAGGTGGCGCCATGATGGAGACGAAGTGGGCATACCTCATCCACCTGTTGGGCTGGACGCTGCCGGTCATCGCCTTCCAGTTGGTGGTGCTGGTGCGCCACTACAAGGAACGCTCCGGCGCGGTGCTCAAGGCGGTGCTGCCGCCGGCCTTCATCATGGGGCTGTACCTGTCCATCGCGGACCACCTGGCCATCTCCACTGGCATCTGGAACTTCGGTGAAGGCAAGCACCTGGGCGTGTACCTGGGCGTGGTGCCGCTGGAAGAGGTGGTCTTCTTCCTGATTACCAGCGTGTTGGTGTCGCTGGGCCTGGCGCTGTTCACCGGGTTGGTGGCGCTGCTGGGGGAGGCCCGGGCGTCGTGATTCACGCGGCGAAAGGCGGCCCGCTGGGCTGGGCGTGGGACAGGTACATCGGATGGAAGTTCCGCTCGGCGTTCCGGGGACTGTGGGTGCGTGGGGCGCTTCCGCCGGGAGGTCCGGGCCGGCTGGTGTACCTGAACCACTCCAACTGGTGGGACGGCTTCGTGCTCAACCAGCTCTGCCAGACGGCGGGTTGGGACGGCTACTGCCTCATGGATGAGGAGAACCTGCGCCGCTACCGCTTCCTCACGCGCATTGGTGCCTTCAGCATCCGGCGCAAGGACGCGACGTCGCCGGTGGCGTCGCTGCGCTACGCGAAGGAGTTGCTGCGCAAGCCCCGCGCGGTGGTGTTCGTCTTCCCGGAGGGCGAGCACCGCCCTTTCGGCGTGCTCCCACTGCGACTGGAGCGGGGCGTGGAGCTGCTGGCGCGGGTGTCGAAGGTGGAGTGCCTGCCCATCGCGGTGCGCTACGGCTTCTTCGAACACGAGCGTCCAGACGTGTTGCTGGAGGTGGGCACCCCGCATCCGCCCGGTGACATGTCCGTCTTCCAGGAGGGATTGGAGACGGTGGTGCGGCGACTGGCGGCGGTGACGTCCATGGAGGGCTTCACGCGCAGGGTGTCCGGTGCGCGAGGCGTGGCGGAGCGCTGGGACGCGGCCCGGGGGCTGGCGTCATGACGTTGCGCATCCGCACCATCGCGCGCATGACGGGCATCCGTGAGGCGACGCTGCGCGCCTGGGAGCGGCGCTACGGCTTCCCGCGTCCGCTGCGCAGCGAAGGCAACAACTACCGCGTCTATTCGCGCGAGGAGGTGGAGGCCGTCCGCCGTGTGGCCCGGCTCATCCAGGAGGAAGGCCTGTCGGTGAGCGAGGCCATCGCCCAGGTGAGGACGGAGCCGCCGCGTGAGCAGCCCGAAGCCGAGCGCCTGAGCGAGCGCTTCTGGTCCTCCGTGGGGGCGCTGGAAGGGGACGAGGTGACGCGCGTGCTGGATGACGCGCAGACCGTCATGGACGTGGAGGCCTACTGTGACGGCTTCCTGCTGCCCCTGCTGCGGGAGATGGGCATGCGGCTGGACGTCGCGCGGGAGCACCTGGCCTCCGCGCTCATTCGCCAGCGCCTGCGGCAGGTGTATGACGCCCTGTCCCCCGCGCCTTCCGGCCCCCGTGCCCTGCTCGCCTGTCCGGCGGGGGACCACCATGAAGGCGGCCTGCTGGCGCTGGGCATCCACCTCAAGCGCAAGGGGTGGCGGGTGACGATGCTGGGCGCGGACACCCCGGCGGCGGCGCTGCAGGGGGCTTGCGTGCAGGTGCGGCCGGACGTGGTGGCGCTGTCCTTCGTGCGCGCCCATGCGCCGGAGGAGTTCGCGTCCGTCCTGGAAGAAGCGCTCCGGGCCTGCGCGCCCTTTCCCGTGGTCGTCGGCGGGCTGGGGGCTCGCGAGCACCTGAAGGCCATTTTCTCGCTCGGCGCGCAGTACGCGGAGTCGTCGGAAGAGCTGGTGGCCATCTGGAACCAGGTGCGCAACGCTCAGAATCGCCCGTAGTCTTGCCGTAGCGACATGGCTGAGCGCACCTATCGAATCAACATCGCCGCGGAGTTGGCAGGAGTCCGGGTGGAGCTCATCCGGGCCTGGGAGCGTCGCTACGGCGTGCTCACGCCACGCCGCACCCCTGCGGGCTACCGCGCCTATACGGACCGGGACGTGGCGGTGCTCAAGCAGCTCAAGCGGTTGACCGACGAAGGCGTGGCCATCAGCGAGGCGGCGAAGCTGCTGCCTCAGTTGATGGAGGGGCTGGAGGCGGAAGTCGCGGGGCGGGGTACCAGCCAGGATGCGCGGCTTCATACGGAGACGTGGCGGGAGTCCGTGCTCGCCGCCGCCCAGGCGTATGACCAGCCGCGCGTGTCGGACGTGCTCGACGAGGTGCTGGCCGCGCTGCCCCCGCTCAAGGCCTTCGATGAAGTGCTGGCGCCCCTTCTCTGCGACGTGGGCGAGCGCTGGGAGTCGGGCACGCTGACGGTGGCGCAGGAGCACCTGGTGTCGCAGATGGTGCGGGCGCGGCTGGTGAGCCTGCTGCACGCGGCGCCCCTGGGGCGGCACCGGCATGGTGTCCTGGCGTGCTTTCCGGAAGAGGAGCACGAGATGGGCCTGCTGGGAGCGGCGCTGCGGCTGCGGCACCTGGGTGTGCGGGTGACGCTGCTGGGGCAGCGCGTTCCCGCGGAGGACCTGGGCCGCGCGGTATTGGCGCTGCGGCCCGACTTCGTGGGGCTGTCCACGGTGGCCAGCCGGAGCGCCGAGGCCTTCGAGGACACCCTGACGCGTTTGAGGCAGGCGCTGCCCAGAGGACTGCCCGTCTGGGTGGGCGGCGCCGCCGCGCGCTCGCACCAGGCCGTGTGCGAGCGGTTGGCGGTGCACGTCTTCCAGGGCGAGGAGGACTGGGACCGCCTCGCGGGTACGTGAGTCAGGGCGTGTTGATGGCGGAGTGGTTGAAGACGCGGCTGCCGTAGTGCTGGGCGGCCTCCTCTGCGTTGTCGCAAATCTCCGCGCACTTGCCCGGGGCGTAGGGCGTGTTCGGGTCCCTGCAGTCGTTCACGATGTCGCCGTTCGCATCGTAGATGGGGGGATTGAGCGGCACGCAGGGCGCGGTCAGGTGCTTCCAGCGCAGGTGGCTGAGGCACGCGGGGCCCGTGGTGTTCCAACCCGCCTCGGCTGGTGTACTGCCCCGGCAGCACGCAGCGCAGGCTCACCAACCCCGGCAGGACTTGCCGTGTCTACGGCGTGGTGGCGGGCGGTGTCTGGGCGGCGGTGGTGGCCCGCCGATGGAGCGCCGGAGGTGACGCGCTCAGCGCCCCCACGTAGAGGCGGCCGTGAAAGCCTTCCGCGAGCGGCTGCGGGAAGAGCCGCACCCCGGAGGCGATGTCGGGCTTCTGCCGGACCTCCTTCGTGGGACTGATGGCGAACACGTTGCACTCCACCGCGTCCCACACGTTGAAGCGGCAGGAGAACTGCGTGCCTCGCGTGAAGCCCACGTCGAGCGCGCGCACCGACGGGAGGACCTGGGCCAGCCGCGCTCCCAGCGGCGCATAGTCGCTGTCCCAGTTCACGCCCGCCGTCCGCACGTGTGTGCCACCCGCGAGCACCAGCGTCCAGGCCTGGGCGCGTGTCTGCTGGTGGGCCAGCAGGTGCCGGGCCATCTCCGCCTCGCGCTCGTTGCCCTGGGCCTTCTCGGCGTCGAAGGCCACCAGGGAGATGTCCTTGCCAGAGGCGCGCAGCCGGCGTGCCTGTTCGATGAGCCAGAGCATGGCGCTGCTGCTGCGGCCGTCCTGATAGGTGCGGCGCCAGAAGGGGCTCTCGCTCATCATGGTCTGGAGGTCCTGGGGCTGACCCGGGCTCGCCAGGTAGGTCTCCAGCAGCGGCTGCTCGGAGGCGGGCAGCGACAGCGCAAGCGTCACCGGCAGGCCCTGGGCCGTGGCTTCACAGAGCATCCGCAGCGCCGCCGTGGGCAACTCCCGCGTGCCCAGGGGGTCCGCCAGCAGCAGCACGTGCCCTGGCGCCATCAGCGGGCCGGCGCCGTCCACCGGGGTGCCACACTCCGGCACCTGCTGCGCCTGCTCCGTCTGTCCTCCTTCTGGCGTCACTGAGCGGATGGGCACGGGCGCGTTGCTGCCCACCAGTTCCAGGGCGGGCACCATCTCCAGCCGTTGCAGCAAGGTCCGCTCGATGTCCAGGTCGCGCACGCCGCGCACCATTCGCATGCGCTCCATGCCCGGCGCGTTCTTGAACGGGTCCTCCATGGGCACCGCCCGGGGGCCACTGGGACCGTTTGCGTAGGTGAAGGCGTCCCGCGTGGCGTCAAATGGATGGGCATCCAGCGCGGCGAACATGGCCGCCTCCCGCTTGCCCGCCGCCTGTGGCGGAATCTCCAGTTGGGTATCCATCTCGTTGTAGCTGAGCCGGAAGACGCGCACGACGGTCTGCCGCGGCCCCAGCCGCTCGCCCTTGATGTAGTAGCGCTCGATGGTGCGCAGGCCCGGCATGTTCTTTCCGGGCTCATGGGCCGAGGAGAACATCTCCAGCCCGCCTTCCTTCTCCATGACGTCGTAGCGCTGCTCTTCCAGGATGCGGCGCGCCACCATCATCGCGTCCTCGGCGGGGACGATGTACACCAGCTCTTCTGCCGGCGTTTCGTACTCGCCCGTGTCCTCGTTGGCCGTGGCGCCGAAACCCCGGCTCAGCGTCGCGCAGCCAGCGCACATCAGCCCCAGTCCCATCAGCGCACCGTGAAGCCGCATCGAACCCTCCTCAGAGCCGTGCCTCAGGTAAACGGCCTGGATGTCGGGCCGAAACGCTCGGCGCTCACAACCATATCGGGGGTGTCCACCCGGTGCATTGGTGTCCGGCGCTCAGGTGTAGTGAACTACCTCCGTGCCGGTTCCTTCCTCCGCCCCCGCTGTCGCATCCGCGTCGCGTCCGGTGGGGCCGTTCCAGCTCCTCTCGCTTGGCGTCAATGGCATCGTCGGCGTCGGCATCTTCTTCGCCCCGGCGGAGGTCGCCGCGCTGGCGCCGGGTGCCAGCGCCATTGCCGCCTTCGCGCTCACCGGGCTCGCGTTGATACCGGTGGCGCTGGCCTTCGCCGTGCTGGGCCGGCGTTTCGACGCGGACGGCGGGCCCGTCCTCTTCGCGCGCGCGGCCTTTGGAGAGCGGGCGTCCTTCCTGGTGGGGTGGGTGGCCTACGTCAGCGCGTTCCTGAGCACCGCCGCGGTGGTGGCGGGCCTCTCCCAGGCGGTGGCGCCCTCCCTGGGCCTGGAGGGCGCCCTGGGACAGTCGGTGCTCGCCTCCGTCCTCGTCACGGCGCTGGCGGGCGTGGTGGCGTCTGGCATCCGCGTGTCGGCGGGGACCTGGACGGCGCTCACCGTCTTCAAGCTGCTGCCGCTGGCCGCGTTGCTGGTGGCCTCCCTGGCGCTGTCGGGGCCACCTCCCGCCGTGGCGGTGGCCGCGGGCCCGTCCGTGGACGTGTCGTGGCTGCGTGCGGGGTTGACGGTGATGTTCGCCTACCAGGGCTTCGAAATCGTCCCGGTGATTGCGGGGCAGGTGCGCTCGTCATCGCGCACGGTGCCGCTGGCCACGGTGGGCTCGCTGCTGGTGGCGGTGCTGCTGTACGTGGGCCTGGTGTGGGCGTGCGTGGCCGCGCTGCCGGACCTGGCCTCACAGGCCGCGCCGCTGGCCGCGGCGGCGGGCGTGTGGGGCGGGCCCGGGCTCGAAGGGTGGGTGAAGGCGGGCACCAGCGTGTCCGCGCTGGGCATCTGCCTGGGGATGATGGTGACGACGCCGCGCTACCTGTCCGCGCTGGCGTCGGGCGCGCACACGTTGCTGGGGCTGGACGGGATGTCCGCCGGAGGCGTGCCGGTGCGCGCGCTGGCTGTCACCTGGGCGCTGGTCCTGCTGTTCGTCAACCTGGGCGACCTGTCGGAGCTGTTCGCCCTCTCCAGCATCGCGGTGCTGATGCAGTACGGCGTCACGTCCGCGGCGCTGGCCGCGCTGGCCTGGCGGCGCGAGCGGGGGCTGCGTCCGCTTCACGCCTTGCTGGCGGTGCCCGCGCTGGGGCTGGGGCTGACGTTGGTGGCCTTCGGCGCCAACCCGCGTGAAGGCGTCACCATGGCCCTCACCCTCATCGCTGGCGTGGTGCTGCTGCGGCTGTCGCGGCCCCGGGCTTCCGAGCCGCCAGCGGCGCTTCGCGGCGAGCCGCTGTAACGGACGAAGCCGCCGCTTCCCCATGTCGCGGGAGGGCGGCGGCTCCTGAAATCCGGCGGTGCGGACGTCCGTTCCTAGAACTGGTTCCAGAGGTACTGGTTGGTGACCTCGTGGTGGAACTTGACCTCCGAGTACTTCACACGGGTGCCCAGCTGCTTCGGGCTGCGCTCGGCCGTGGTCGTCTTGAGCTCGGCGAACTTGCTCTGCAAGCCCTCACCCAGGATGGACGCCACGAACTGGCTGCCCTTGAAGATGCGGATGGCGTCGAAGATGTTGTCCGGCAGGAAGCGGGTGCGGCTGCGCTTGGCCTCCGCGTCCTCCTGCGGCTGCGGGCCCTCCATGCCGGTGCGCAGCAGGGTGTAGAGCACCAGGTACGGGTTGGCGTCCGGCGCCACCGAGCGGCACTCGATGCGCGCGCTGCGCTCGTTTCCGAAGGGGATGCGCACCATGGCACCGCGGTTGTTGGCGCTGGCCTTGATCTGGTTGGGGGCCTCGAAGTGCGGGTCCAGGCGGCGGTACGCGTTCACGCTGGAGTTGAGCGTGAGGCAGATGTCATTCGCGCTGGTGAGGATGCGGTCGATGAAGTCCCAGCCCATGGGGCTGAGGCCGTCCGGGCCGTTCTGGTCGTGGAAGAGGTTCTTCCCGCCCTTGGACAGCGACAGGTTCATGTGCATGCCGTTGCCATTGACGCCCGTCACCGGCTTCGGGAGGAAGCTGGCGGTGCAGTCCAGCTGCGCGGCCACCTGGCGGCTGAGCAGCTTGTAGAGCTGAATCTGGTCGGCCGCGATGAGGGCCTCGCTGTACGAGAAGTTGATCTCGAACTGGCTGGGCGCCACTTCGGGGTGGTCCTTCTCGTTCTGGAAGCCCATGGCGCGCTGGGCCTCGGCCACCTTGTCGATGAACGTGCGCAGCACGTCACCGGGCAGCGAGTGGTAGTAGCCGCCGGTGGAGATGAAGTCGAAGTGGCCCTTCTCGTGGAAGTGGTGCTCGGCGTCGCGGCCCTTGAAGAGGAAGCCCTCGATTTCAGGCGCCGCGTGGACCACCGTGCCGTCTTTCTGGTACATCGACTCGGTCAGCTGCTTCAGCCTGCCACGCAGGTCGGACTGGTACTGCGTGCCGTCACGCTCGTGCACCTCGCTGAACACCAGCACCTTGCCCGGACCGAAGATGTCCGAGGGCAGCCAGTAGAAGGCGCTCCAGTCGATGTTCAGCCGCAGGTCGCTCTCCTGCTGCGCGGAGAAGCCCCGGATGGAGGAGCCGTCGAAGGTGAGGTTGTCGGCGCTCTTGATGAGGAACTTCTTGTCGTAGTCCAGCATGTGCAGCCGACCCTCGAGGTCGGTGAAGCACACGGTGACCGCCTTGATGGCGCGTTCCTTCGTCAGGTACTCGATGCGCTCGTCACGGAGCTTCTCCTGCGCGATGTGCTTGAGGCGCTGCTCCTTGACCTTGAGGTTGCGCTCCTCGAGCTCGTCGTAGGGAATCTCCAGGAACGTCCGTAGCCCCTTCGCGTCCATTGTTCGTGCCTCCCAGGCCGGATTCTTCGCCGTCGGTGCGGCGGGATGAATCCGTGGGCCCAGGTATTTACATTTGCCGTTTGGAAATCAAGTCTAAATCTGGCGATGTGGAACATAAAATCTTGGCGATGAAACGTTCTAAGCCCCCTGGATGACACTCGCGCCTACCATGGGAGCCCTCGGATTGATGGCCGGTGGACACTGGGGCGGCCGGGGGCGGTCGGTCTGGATGGGCTCGTTGCGGGCGTCCGGGAAGTGGGCCGCGTAGCCGTGGGGAGGGCTTCCCGGTCGGCCCCAGGCAGGCGGGCGGATGCCGCGGAGTAGGATGTCCGCATGAGCTCGATGTGGGTCCTGGAGACGCCCGCTCCCACCGCGGATGCGCGCGTGGCGTATGGCGGGGAGCCCCACCAGTTCGGGGACCTGCGAATGCCCGAAGGGCCTGGGCCGCACCCGGTGGTGGTCGTCATCCATGGTGGCTTCTGGCGCGCGAAGTACGACCTGGAGCATGCCGGGCACCTGTGCGCGGACCTGACCCGGCGCGGCTTCGCGACGTGGAGCCTGGAGTACCGGCGCGTGGGGCACGAAGGCGGTGGCTGGCCCGGCACGCTGGAGGACGTGGCGCGCGGCACTGACTTCCTGCGCACGCTCGCACAGGCGCATGCGCTGGACCTCTCGCGCGTCGTGGCGCTCGGCCACTCGGCGGGAGGGCACCTGGTGGCGTGGCTGGGGGCCAGGCACCGGCTGCGGCCCGGCGATGCGCTTTACAGTGCGGCGCCGTTGCCCCTGCATGGCGTGGTGCCGCTGGCGGGCGTCGTGGACCTGCCGCGCGCGTTCGCGCACCGGCTGGGGGATGGCATCGTGGAGACGTTCCTGGGCGGCACGCCGTCCTCGGTGCCGGAGCGCTATCGCACGGCTTCGCCCGCGTCGCTCCAGCCGATCGGGGTGCCCCAGGTGCTCGTCCACGGAGCGGAGGACGACACCGTGCCCGTGTTGATGAGCGAGGACTTCTGCGTGCGCGGCCGTGAGTTGGGAGACGACGTCCGCTGCGTCACCTTGCCGGGCGCGGGGCACTTCGAGGTCATCGACCCCAAGGCTCCGGAGTGGGGCAAGGTGGTGGAGGCCGTGCGCTCTCTCGTGTGAGTGGGCGCACCAGCCTCCGAGTCCCGTTGGCTCAGAAGCCCCGCTGCGCGCCGCCGTCCACCGCGATGGACTGACCGGTGATGTACGACGCCTGCTCGGAGGAGAGGAACGCCGTGAGCGCGGCCAGCTCCTCCGGGCGGCCCAGTCTCCGCGCGGGAATCTGCGGCGCCACCTTCTCATCCGTCAGCCCGAGCTGCTGCATGCGCTCGGTGGCGTGGTAACCCGGTAGCACCGCGTTCAGCGTGACGCCGTGCTGCGCCACCTCGTTGCTCACCGTCTTCACGAGCCCGAGCAGGCCCGCGCGCAGGCCGTTGGAGATGGTCAGGTTGTTCATCGCCTCGCGCGCCGCCAGCGACGTCACCAGGACGATGCGGCCCCACTGGCGCTCCTTCATCCCCGGGAGCACCGCCTGGATGCCGTCCACCGCGGCCATCCACAGGCTCTGGAAGCCGAGCTGCCACTGCTCCGCCGTCAGCGATTCGAAGCCGCCCGACGGCGGCCCGCCCGTGTTCACCACGAGGACGTCCACGCCGCCCAGCTTCGCGCTGACGGTTTCGACCAGCGCCTTCGCGGCCCCGGGCTGCGTCAAGTCACACGGCACCGCGAGCGCCGCGCCCAGCTTCTTCGCGGCCTGCTCCAGCTTGTCGCCACCGCGCGAGCAGATGGCCACCGTGGCGCCTTCCTTCACCAGCGCCTCCGCGATGGCGTAGCCCAGCCCCGCGGACGCGCCCATCACCAGCGCGCGCCTACCCTTCAGTCCGAAATCCATCAGCGTGCTCCTTCATGAATGGTGTCAGTCGGCTTCGGATGAGCTCCGCCGCGCGCTTCAGGTCCACGTCCTCCGCCCGCGGCAGGCCCTCGCTCAGCTCGGAGACGATGCCGTCCGTCAGCGCACCCACCTGATAGGCCAGCCGGTAAGGCACGTGGCTGAAGCTCACCAGGGAGTAGCGGCTGACGAACTCGCCCGGGAAGGCGTTGAGCAGCACCTTCTCCACGGCCTTCCGAAGCTGGAAGCGCGGGTCGCCGGTGCTGTCGCGCATCTCGACGAAGTTCTCCACCGCCATGTCGGCGATGGCGTCCGCGTTCGTCTTGCGCAGGCGTTCGAAGTCCGTGAAGACCTGCTCCCAGCCGGCGCCCTGTCCCAGCAGTTGGTTCAGGACGACGCAGTCCTCGAAGCCGCAGTTCATCCCCTGGCCGAAGAAGGGGACGATGGCGTGCGCTGCGTCGCCCAGCAGCAGCGTCTGCCCACCCGCGTGCCAGGGCGCGCCCTTCACCGTCACCATGCTGCCCGTGGGGCGCGAGAAGAACGCCTCCACCAGGTCCGGGATGAGCGCCTTCGCGTCTGGGAACTGCGCGCCGAAGAACGCCTCCAGCTTCGCGGGTGTGTCCAGGGACGCGAAGCTCACCGGCCCCTGCCAGGGCAGGAACAGCGTGCAGGTGAAGCTGCCTTCCTCGTCGGGCAGCGCGATCAACATGAACGTGCCGCGAGGCCAGATGTGGAGCGCGTGCTTCTCCATCTGGAACGCGCCGCCGGGGCCCGCCGGAATCGTCAACTCCTTGTACCCGTGGCCGAGCTGCTCCTGCGTCCCCTTGAAGTCCGGCCGCTTCTCCAAGGCCTGGCGGATGGCGGAGGCGGAGCCGTCCGTGCCGAACACCACGCGGCCGGGCTCCTGGCGCGCCTCTCCGGTGGCGTCGTCGTGCACCGTGAGCGCGCCCGAGCCGAAGTCCACGTCCGTCACCCGCTGCTTGAAGCGGATGCGCACCTTCCCGGTGGCCTCCGCCGCCGTCATGAGGAAGGCGTTCAGCCACCCGCGCGACATCGCGTTGATGTGCTGCGAGTCGTCCTTGCCGTAGGGCTGGTAGACGAGCTCGCCTTGCGGCGGGTGAATCATCCGCCCGCGCATGGGGATGGCGTGCTTCAGCGCCTCGTCTTCCAGGCCTACCTGCCGGAGCGCGTGCAGCCCGCGCGTGGAGATGGCCAGGTTGATGGAGCGGCCCGCGTCGACCAGCTCGCGCCGCATGTCCGGGCGCCGCTCCAGCAGTTCCACGGTGTGGCCCCGGCGCGCCAGGTAGATGGAGAGCAGCGAGCCCACCAGCCCCGCGCCCACCACGGTGACGGTGTCCTTGCGAGCCTCACTCACGGGCGTGGCCCTCCAGCGTCTTCACGAAGCGGTACACGTCCGTGAAGGAGTTGTAGAGCGGAGCGGGCGCGGCGCGGATGATGTCCGGCTTGCGGAAGTCGCAGATGATGCCCGCGTCGCCCAGCCGCTTCAGCAGGCCCTGGGGCTCGCCCCGGAAGCGCAGGGACAACTGGGCGCCGCGCTGCTTCACGTCCCGGGGCGTGGTGATGCGCACGAAGCCCTCGGGCAGCCTGTCCAACAGGAACTCCAGGAAGCCGGTGAGGCGCTCGCTCTTGGCGCGCAGCGCCGCCATGCCGGCCTGGTCGAACAGCTCCAGGGACGCGCGCAGCGCCGCGAGCTGGAAGATGGGCGGGTTGGAGAGCTGCCACCCCTCCGCGCCCGGCAGCGCGCTGAAGGTGGGCCCCATCTGGAAGCGCGTCTGCTTGTCGTGACCCCACCAGCCCTCGAAGCGGGGCAGGTCCTTCGTGTTCGCGTGCCGCTCGTGGACGAACACGCCGCCCAGCGCGCCCGGGCCCGCGTTGAGGTACTTGTACGAGCACCACACCGCGAAGTCCGGCCCGTCTTCGTGCAGCGACAGCTTCAGGTTGCCCGCGCCGTGCGCCAGGTCGAAGCCGACGAAGCAGCCCTTGGCGTGCGCGGCCTTCGTAATCGCGGCCAGGTCGAAGGCCTGCCCGGTGAGGTAGTTCACGCTGCCCAGCATCACCAGCGCCACCTCGTGGCCGTGCTGCTCCAGCGTGGCGAGGATGTCCTCGGTGCGCAGCGTCTCCTCGCCCGCGCGGGGCGTGAGCTCCAGCACGGCCTCTCGCGCGTCGTAGCCGTGGAAGCGCACCTGGGAGGCGACGGCGTACTGGTCCGACGGGAAGGCGCCGGCCTCCACCAGGATTTTGAAGCGCTGCTTCGTGGGCCGGTAGAACGACACCATCATCAGGTGCAGGTTCACCGACAGGGTGTTCATCACCACCACTTCCAACGGCTTGGCGCCCACCAGCCGCGCGGCCTGCTCGGTGACGAGCTCGTGGTAGTGCAGCCACGGGTGGCGGCCGTGGTGGTGGCCCTCCACGCCCAGCCGCGCCCAGTCCTCCAGCTCCTCCTGGATGTAGCGCGCGGCGTTGCGCGGCTGCAGGCCCAGCGAGTTGCCCGCCAGGTACACCACCGGCTTGCCGTCCGGGCCAGGCGGGAAGTGGAACGCGTCGCGGTAGCCGCGCAGCGCGTCTTCCGCGTCCAGCTTCCGCGCGAAGACCTCGGAGTCCTCGAAGGGGTACGGCGTCGTCATGGTGCGAAGTCCTCGGGGGCGCGTCCCAGCCAATCGAAGGCGTTGCGCCAGAGCAGCCGCTCACGCGCGGCGGGTTCCAGCTCGGTCAGGGACTCGATGAGCGTGCCCGGGCGGTCCTCGCCCAGGGGGAAGGGGTAGTCACTGCCGAGCGCCACCTTGTCCTGCCCGAAGAGCCGGACGATGTAGCGCAGCGCCTCCGGGTCGTGGACCAGCGAGTCCACCCAGAAGCGGCCCAGGTAGTCCCGGGGCGGCACCTTGTTGTCCACGGCCACCAGGTCCGGCCGGGCCTCGAAGCCGTGCTGAATCCGGCCGAGCGTGTGCGGGAACGCGCCGCCGCCGTGCGCGAAGGCGAAGCGCAGCTTGGGCAGCCGCTCCAGCACGCCGCCGAAGATGATGGAGCAGATGGCCAGCGACACCTCGGCCGGCATGCCCACCAGCCACGGCAGCCAGTACTTCTGCATCTTCGCCTCGCCCATCATGTCCCACGGGTGGACGAAGACGGACGCGCCCAGCTCGCTGGCGGCCTCGAAGAAGGGGAACAGCGCCGGGTCGGACAGGTTCCAGTCGTTGACGTGCGAGCCAATCTGCACACCCGCCAGCCCCAGCTCCTTCACGCAGCGCTCCAGCTCGCGCACCGCCAGCTCCGGGGACTGGAGCGGCACCGTGCCCAGGCCCACGAAGCGCTTCGGGTGCGCGTGCACCACGGAGGCGAGGTGGTCATTGAGGAAGCGCGCCAGGTCCGCGCCGTGCTCCGGCTTCGTCCAGTAGCCGAACATGACTGGAATCGTGGACAGCACCTGGACGTGGACGCCGGCCGCGTCGCACTCCTCGATGCGCTTCACCGGGTCCCAGCAGTTGCTTTCGATTTCGCGGAAGAACTTGCCGTCATCCCGGAGCATGCGCGCGCGGCAGGGCGCGTGGTGGTCCAGGGTGATGAATCCGCCGTAGCCGTAGCGCTCGGCGAAGCGCGGCAGGTGGGCGGGGAGGAGGTGCGTGTGGATGTCGACCTTCAACGGGCGGGACCTCCCTTGACCACCTTCGTCCCGCACTTCTTGCAGGTGCAGTTGTCGGGGTTGCCGTAGAAGTGCTCGAAGATGGGCGGCAGCTGCGTCACCAGGTTGGTGACATGCACGAACTCTTCGTAGAGCTTCTCGCCGCACTGCGGGCACAGCCACATGAAGCCGTCCAGCTCCTTCGGCTGGCGGCGGCGCTCCAGCACCAGGCCCACCGTACCCGCGGGACGCTGGGGCGAGTGGGGCACATTGGGCGGCAGCAGGAATATCTCCCCTTCGTGGATGGGGATGTCCTGCACCTGGCCCTCGTCGATGACCCGCAGGTTCATCGTGCCCTCGAGCTGGTAGAAGAACTCCTCGCCCTCGTTGATGTGGAAGTCCGTGCGCGCGTTGGGTCCGCCGACGACGGTGACCATGAACTCCCGGTCCTCCCACACCTGCTGGTTGCCCACGGGGGGCTTGAGCAGGTGGCGGTGCTCATCAATCCACTTCTTGAAGTTGATGGGGGTCAGGCGGCCCATTCATTCACCTCCGATGGTGGCGATGCACTTGAGCTCGATGGCAATCGGCGTGGGCAGCCGGTTGATTTCAAGCGTCGTGCGGCACGGCGGGTTGTCCTTGAAGTACTCCGCCCACAGCCGGTTGAAGGTGGGGAAGTCCTTCTTCATGTCGGTGAGGTACACCGTCACGTCCACCAGCTTGTCCCAGGACGAGCCCGCGTCCTCCAGGATGTAGCGGACGTTGCGGAACACCGAGTGGCACTGCGCCTCGATGTCGTACGAGACGATGTTGCCCTCCGCGTCCAGCTCCACACCGGGAATCTTCTTCGTGCCGCGCTCGCGCGGGCCCACGCCGGACAGGAACAGGAGGTTGCCCACGCGCCGGGCGTGGGGGTACAGGCCCACCGGTTCGGGGGCCTTCTGCGAATCGACTCGTGCGCTGTCACTGCTCACGGCGTGTTCTCCTCACGTGGGGGCTAGGGGGGCTCACAGCTTGATGCAGACGTTCTTCGGCTCGGTGAAGAAGCGCAGCGCGTCCCAGCCGCCCTCGCGTCCCACACCGGAGTCCTTCACGCCGCCAAAGGGCGTGCGCAAATCGCGCAGCATCCACGTGTTCACCCAGACGATGCCGCTGTGCAGCCGCGAGGCGAAGCGGTGCGCGCGCTTCACGTCCTGGGTCCACACGCTGGCGGCCAGGCCGTACCGGGTGGAGTTGGCCCACGCGAGCACCTCGTCCTCCGAGTCGAAGGGCATGATGCTGGCCACCGGGCCGAAGATTTCTTCCTGGTTGGTGCGGCACCCCGCGTCCAGGCCCTCGATGAGGGTGGGCTCCACGAACCAGCCATTGCGGCAGCGTCCGGGCACGTTGGCGCGCTGTCCGCCAGTGAGGATGCGGCCACCCTCCTGCTTCGCCAGGCTCACGTAGCCCAGCACCTTGTCGAAGTGCTGCTGCGACACGAGCGCGCCCTGGTCCGTGCCCGCCTCCAGCGGGTCACCCACCTTGAGCGCGCGCGTGCGGGTGACCAGCGCCTCCTTGAAGCGCTCGTAGAGGGGCCGCTGCACGAAGATGCGTGGGCCGCAGAGACAGATTTGACCCTGGTTGGAGAAGGACGAGCGCACCGTGGTGGCCAGCGCCTCGTCGAAGTCGCAGTCCGCGAAGATGACGTTGGGATTCTTTCCGCCCATCTCCAGCGACAGCTTCTTGAAGGCGGGCGCGGCCACGCGGGCAATCTCAGCGCCGGTGCGGGTGCTGCCGGTGAATGAGATGGCGCTGATGTCCGGGTGCTCGCTCATCGCGGCGCCCACCTTGGGGCCCAGGCCGTGCACCAGGTTGAGCACGCCCGGCGGCAGGCCCACGTCGCGGCAGACCTGGGCCAGCAGGTACGCCGTCATCGGCGTCACCTCGGACGGCTTGGCCACCACGCAGTTCCCCATGGCGAGCGCCGGGGCAATCTTCCACGTGAGCAGGTACAGCGGCAGGTTCCACGGGGAGATGCAGCCCACCACGCCCAGCGGCGCGCGCAGGGTGTAGTTGAGGGCCACGTCGTCCGTCTGGTGCGCCTCGCTGGAGAACTGCGTCACCGCGTCCGCGAAGAACTCGAAGTTGAGGATGCTGCGCGGGATGTCCACCGTGGAGGCGACCGACAGCGGCTTGCCGGTGTCGATGGACTCCGCGCGGGCGAAGGCGTCCAGGCGGCTCCGGATGCCGTCCGCGATGCGGCGCAGCATGCGCGAGCGCTCGGTGGCCGGGGTGGCGGCCCAGGCAGGGAAGGCCCGCGCGGCGGCCTCCACCGCGTGCTGGACGTCGGACGCGTCGGAGTCCGGCACGTGGGCATACGTCTCGGCCGTCGCGGGCTCGGGCTTGTCCAGCCACCCGCCTCCGCGTGCGGGCAGCAGCTCACCACCGATGTAGTTGAGTACCTTCTCCATGGCCGAGCCCTCCGGTAGCGCCTGCCCATGGCCCGGCGACGGTGAACCCCGCCAGCCCTGTGGGAGGGCGCGCAATGTACGCCGCCCCTCCGTACCTCACCAGCGCCACGCGCGCCCGCAGTCCACTGTCATGGAATCGTGGCCGCCCGCTCGGAGGCCCTTTGAAATGCCGCACTGCGCGAACGCGCGGGGGGCCGCCAGCTGCGCCACGCGGTGAAGCCGCTGTCAGTGCGCCGGATGGGGCACGCGCAGTCGGTCCCGGGGGACCCGGTCCTCACGGCCCGCGCGGCCCAACGCCCAGCAGCAGTCTTGCGAGCATGAGCGGGCCGCGATTCCGGGCGCTCATCGGGAGCGCTCCCGCCCTTGTCTCCGTGCGCGCTGCTTCACCGGCACGGGGGGAGGGACTTCTCGCGTGGCGAAGAACAGCGCGCCCAGGATGATGACGAGGATGAGGAAGGGCAGGGCGGTGAAGGACAACCGGCCCCAGAAGCGCTCATCGAGGATGGTGGCCACCACGTCGGGGCGGCAGGTGGGGCATGCGGAGGCCGCGGTGGCCGTCAGCAGCCCGGTGGTGAAGCCCGTGAGAATGCCTCGCTTCATAGGTCGCCCCTCCCCTGGGTGGACGGGAAGCTCACCACCCCACCAGGACGCGGCAAGCCGTGGGCGCTCCCTGAAGCCACGAGGCCGCCCGTCAGCCCCACCTGCCGGGGCGGATGAATGTTGGTGGGACCGCCACGCTCGAGCCGCTCGGCTATAACGCGGTACCTGGAGGAGACATCATGTCGCGGAAAGTGGCGCTCATCACCGGGGCTTCGGCGGGTTTGGGAGAGCAGTTCGCACACCTGTTCGCGAAGGACGGACACGACGTCATCCTGGTCGCGCGCAGCGCGAATCGGCTGGAGGCGCTGGCGGCGAAGCTGGAGCAGGCCCATGGTGTGAAGGCACACGTCTTCCCAGCGGACCTGGGCCGGCCGGAGTCTCCCGAGCAGCTCTTCGAGGCCGTGCGCGCGAAGGGGCTGGTGGTGGAGTTCCTGGTGAACAACGCGGGCTTCGGCTCGTGTGGTCCCTTCCTGGAGCAGGACCTGGCGCGCGAGGCGGAGATGGTGGAGGTCAACTGCACCGCCCTCCTGAAGCTGTCGCACCTGTTCGCGCGGCCCATGCGGGAGCGGGGCAGCGGGCGCATCCTCAATGTCGCCTCCACCGCGGCCTTCCAGCCCGGCCCCTTCATGGCCACGTACTTCGCGACCAAGGCCTTCGTGGTGTCCCTGTCGGAGGCGCTGGCGCACGAACTGAAGGGCACGGGTGTGACGGTGACGTGCCACTGCCCGGGTGCCACGCACACGGAGTTCACCCAGCGCGCGGGCAACGGCCAGACGCGGCTGTTTCAGCGGCCGGGTGTGGCCAGGGCGGAGGACGTGGCCGCCCATGCCTACGCGATGATGATGCGCGGCCGGGTGCTCTCCATCCACGGACTGCTCAACTGGGTGGGGACCCTGGGCGTGCGCTTCAGCCCGCGCGTGGCGGTGCGCGCGCTCGCGGCCAGCCTCAACCAGCAGGGCTGAGGCTGGCGTCCGCGGCGGCGCCGTTCAGTTGTACGTCGCGGAGAAGACGAGCGACACGTTGGTGACGTTCCAGCTATCGCTGTTCGACTCGTTCCGGATGCGGCCCAGGGCCAGCTCGGCGCCGATGCCGAGGCCCCAGTTCTTGCTCACCCACCACTCCTTGCCCACGCCCAGGTGCAGTCCGCCGCCGATGTCCGACTCGGCCACCTTCTCGCCGTCGTCGGTGACGCTGAGCTGCGTGTACGTGAGCGCGCCGGACAGATACACGTTCGCGGGCATGATGTAATAGGTGACGCCCAAGCCCACGGCGCCGAAGTTCTCGCTCAAATTCTCGTTCTGCCCTTCGACGGTGAGGTCCCCCACCTGGAGGCTCGGGTTGGGAGCGGACGCACCGTAGAACTTCGCGTAGAGGATGAAGTTGTTGACGAGCGCGAAGCCGAGCTCCGCGTTGATGTTGGCGCCGCCGCCCTTCACCACGAGCTCGGGCGAGATGTCAGTCGCCTTGGCTCGGAGATAGCCACCGCCCACCTGCAGGCGCAGGTAGAAGCCGTCGTGGACGTTCTCGTCGTATTCCTGGGCGCTCGCGGTGGTGGCAGTGAAAAGCAGGGCCGCGATGATGCTGGGGTATCGCATGAAAACAGCTCCTTCGGAGAATCCCACCCGGCCGGGGTCTCTGCGCTATCTAGCACGGCGAGCTGAAAGGCCAGCATCCGCTTCAGGCCGGGCCGCGTTCGCGAGGCTTGCGCGTCCGCGTTCGGGTGCCGGAAGCTCCGCGCCACCATCCGGGCGGTGCGCCATCCTGGCGTGGCCGGAACGACCAAGAGAGGGACGGGGATGACCGCGACCGTGGACCACGAGGCACTGGCACATTTTCTGGACTCGGCCAGGCTGGAGCGCCGCGAGGTGGCGCCCCTCACCCGCGAGCAACCCGCACTGAGCGTGCCGGATGCCTACGCCATCCAGGAGGCCGGAATCCGGCTGCGCCTGTCCCACGGCGAGCGCGTGGTGGGCTTGAAGATGGGCCTCACCTCCGAGGCCAAGCGCAAGCAGATGAACCTGGACTCGCCCGTGTATGGCGTGCTCACGGACCGGATGCAGGTGCCCGCCGGCGGCGTGATTCAACTGTCACAGGGCGTCCACCCCAAAATCGAGCCGGAGATTGCCTTCCGCACCGCGCGTGAGCTTCGCGGCACGGTGACGCGCGACGAGGTGCTGGACGCCTGCGAGTCCGTGTTCGCGGCGATGGAAATCCTCGACTCGCGCTACCGCGACTTCAAGTACTTCTCCCTGCCGGACGTGGTGGCGGACAACGCGTCGTCCTCGCTGTTCGTGCTGGGCACCACCGAGCATCCTCCGCGCGCGATGGACCTCACGCGGCTGGAGATGACCCTTTCGGTGAATGGCGAGCCCGTTCAATCCGCCCGCTCGGACGCCATCTCTGGCGATCCAGTCGTCTCCGTCATCCAGTTGTGTGAGCTGCTGGCCCAGCGCGGCCAGGTGTTGCCGGCGGGGAGCATCGTGCTCGCGGGCGCCGCCACCGCGGCGCACATGCTGCGCCCGGGGGACCGGGTGCAGCTCACGGTGGAAGGACTGGGCATCGTGGCGGTGTCCGCCGAGTAGCGCCGGGCGCTACCCGTCGAGCGGAACGCCCGCTGCTTCCATCACCGGCCGAGGCGCCCGCGTGGATGACAGGCGCTGGAGCAGGTGCCACGCCAGCTCCCGCGCCTGTCCTCGAATCTCGGGGACGGCCGTCGTCTCCCACAACTCGCCCCGGCGCGGCGGGCCCAGGGTGTAGAGGCGTCCAGAGGCGCGTCCGCCCGCGTCCAGCAGCGCGCCGTCAGCGTCCGTGGCCAGTCCCATGCCCAGGACGTCCGGGCGCACCAGCCCGGTCTCCACCAGCCCACCCAGCACCGGATGGCCGTGCGTCATTGCGCCCTCCGGCCCCGTGCAGTTGATGACGTGCTGGACGTGCAGCGTCTCCTCCCCGCCCTGGCCCCGAGGGCACACGCGGACTTCCACGCCGGATGCCTCCAGCGCGAAGCCCCGGACGCGCGCCGCATGGAGCGTCAGCCGGCCCTCGCGCCGCAACCGCTCCACCGTCTCGCCAATGCTGGGCGCCATCCGGTGCCGGTGCACGTCCCAGTACGAGCGCAGGTGCCGGAGGAAGCGCTGTCGTTCGCCCACCGGCAACCGCTGCCACAGCGGTATCGTCACGGGCCGCAGCGCGTCCACCACCGTCCGCCAGTCCGCGCCCGCCTCCGCCGCGCGCCGCACCTCCCGGCGCAAGAGATGGAGGATGGGGCGGATGCGCATGGGAACGGCGTGCGTGCCCGTCGCGCTCATGTCGCCGCGCTCGCGCCGCACCTCCTTGCGCAGGGCCCGCAGCGCCTCCCGGATGCCGGGCGAGGCATACGTCGTGGCACCCGCCCGGGGTATCTCCTGGTGCACGTGGGGCAACAGGCCGTGCCGGGACAGCGCATGGATGTGTCCCTGGTGTCCCTGCTCCACCAGCGACAACACGGTGTCCACCATGGTGAGCCCCGTGCCGATGAGCAGCACGTCGTCGGTGGCGGACACGCCCCGGAGCGCATCTTGAGCCCAAGGGGAGCGGTGATACCGGCGGCTGGCGTACAGCCCGCCGTCGGGCACGCGCAGGTTGGAGGGCAGCGCATTGCCCAGGGCCAGCACCACGGTCCGGGCCACCAACTGCCCCCCGCTCGCCAGCGCGACGCGCACCGTGCCGTCGTCCGTCTCCTCGACCGAGGCGACGTCGCTGGTCACCACTTCCAGATGCACGCCCTGCACGGCCTGGGCGCGCGCCTCGCGCAGCACGGACTCCATGTAGCGGCCATAGCGCTGGCGGGAGATGAACGCGCCGGGCGCCGTGTCAGGCAGCTCTCGGCGCACCCAGCGCAGGAAGTGCTCCGGGTCGTCCGCGAAGACCCCCATCCGCGCCGCTGGCACGTTCAGCAGGTGACACGGGCTCGTCGTCGAATACGCCAGACCCAGGCCCGCCCGCCCACTCCGCTCCACCAAGGCCACGTGGAGCGGCGCCCGCGCGCTCCTCAGGAGGTGCACGGCCAGCAGCGTGCCGCTGGCGCCTCCCCCCACGATGGCCACATCCCACCACCCCTGTGCTCGCACGCACCCATCGTAGGTCCTGACATGCTCGCTGGCATCCTCTGGTGGCGGCCGGGTGTCCAAGCGCCGGGCCCGGATGTCCGGCCCTCCTCCCTGGGCAGGGGCTTGTTCCGTGCTCACACTCCGTCGCACACGCGGGGGGAAACACCATGCGCGAGCCCATCATCGACCAGCGTGCGCACGGCGCGGTGGCCCAGGCGCTGCTCGGCTGGTCATTGCCGGAACAGACAGAAGACATCGTCTCCATGGCATGGCTGGTGGAGCGGCTGCGCTCCAGCAGGGTCGACTGGGGACTGCTGGACAAGCTGGTGCGCTTCGAGCCCTCGGGCTACACGCGGCAGACGATTGCCCGGACGACAGCGTGCGAGCTGCTGCTCGTCTCCTGGCTCCCCGGGCAGGCGTCCCGCGTCCATGACCATGGCGGCTCCGGGGGCGCCTCCTGGCTGGTGCGGGGCATGCTGCGAGAGACGCGCTTCGCGTGGGCGGGGGACCGGCTGGTGCCCGAGGTCATCGTGGGCGCGAGCGAGGGCGACCTCCTGGTGGAGTTTCCGGACACCATCCACCGCATCGACAATGCGTCCCGCCACGGGGCGGTGTCCCTGCACCTCTACGCGCCGCCGATGCAGGGGATGACGCCGTACGACGCGAGCCTGGCGCCGGAGTCGCTCAGGCCACCGCGTCCGCTTGCTGCGGAGCGCGAGGCGCCTGGGCGAAGGCGCCGGCCACGGGCAACGTGACGCGGAAGATGCTGCCCCGCACCGGGGCGCTCTCCACCGTCAGGGTTCCGCCCAGCGACGTCACGATGCCATGGCACACCGCCAGCCCCAGGCCCGTGCCCACGCCCAGGGGCTTGGTGGTGAAGAACGGGTCGAAGATGCGCTCGCGATGCTCCGGGGAGATGCCGCAGCCGGTGTCGCGCACCTCCACCGCCACCCGTCCGGCCTTCGACTCGCAGGCGACGATGTGGACCTCGTTCTTCTCCACCTCGCCAGGGACGATGGACTGCGCCGCGTTGAGCAGCAGGTTGAGGAACACCTGACCCAGCCGCGCGCCGTTGCCCTGGACCGGCGGCAGGCCTTCACACTCCACCACCAGCCGCGCGCGGTGCCGCAGCTCGTGCATGGCCATCTTCGCCGCCGTGCGCACCACCGAGCCCAGGTCCGACGGGCCCGTGCCCACGTCCTCCGCGCGTGACAGCGTCTGCAGGTCCCGGACGATGAGGCGGATGCGCTCTGCGCCGTCGCGCGTCTCCGCCAGCGCCTCCAGCACCTCCTGCCGGTCCTGCTCGGACAGGTGCTCCTTCTGCTGCAGTTCCTGGTGGATGTACTCCAGGTTGCTGAGGATGAAGGCCAGCGGGTTGTTGATTTCGTGTCCCACGCCCGCGGCGATGCGGCCCAGCGCAATCAGCCGATCCGCGAACAGCAGCTGCGCCTGGGTGGCGCGCAGCTGCTCCAGGCTGCGGGACAGCTTGACGTTGGCCGCCTCCAGCGCCGCGGTCCGTTCGCGGACCGTCTCCTCCAGCAGCGCCGCCTCGCGTGTGGAGGACCGCGGCGCGCGAAGCCGCACGCCATTCACTGTGGGGCCCTGGAGCGTGTCGAAGGCGCGCCGCAGTGTTCCGCGCCGCTGTGCCACCGCCGACATCAGCATCACCCTCGCTCGCAGCGTCATCACGTCCGGCTCCAGCGGTGTGGTGTCTGTTCGTGGAAAATCCCCGAGTCGCGACAGACCCGCGTAGTCAACACTGTCATGGCGGTCAGGGGCAAGGGACGGAAGGATGGTGACAGCGTGTGCCGCAGGACGGAGGCAGTGTGTTCCATCCGAGCACCCGCTGCATCAGTAGGGGCACGTGCCGCAGTCCGCCTGGCAGCTTCCCGCCGCGGCGCCGTCGCCGCAACGTTCAGTGAGCTGACAGACGCCGTCTCCACAGCGGTGGATGTCGCGTGGCTGCAGACGCGTCGTGAGCGGCAGGAAGGTCCGTCCGTTATACGTGCAGGTTTCGTAATAGGGCGGCTCGCCGTGGGGGGGCGGGTTCTTCTTGTCCGCGTCCCGGTCGAAGGGGAGGGCCGCCGTGGCGGCGCGTTGGCAGAGCGACTCGCAGGTGCCCGCGTGGATGATGGGCAGGCAGTCCGCGTGGGCGGGGTTCGAGGGCAGGCCGCAGGCGCGCACGGTGCTTTCGTCCTCGCGCAGGTAGCCGCGGTCCGTGGCGGCGAAGACGCCGGTGCCGTCGAAGAGGTTGCCGAAGAAGCACGCCTCCCGCTCGCTGAACGTCGACAGCTCCTGCTCCGTGTACGGCAGGGCACCGCCCCGCGCGTCGCGGCCCAGCACGGAGATGGCGACGGGAATCCCGAACTTGTTCGCATGGGCCGCCAGGCAGGCGGAGACGACTTCTTCTTCCTGGACTGTCGCCGGTGCGCCCGTGGCCCAGTTGTGTGCCAGACCCAGGCCTCCTTCCCAAGTGTACTTCACCCCCGTCACCGGGTTGGTGTACTTGCGCTGCTGATTCCCCTTCACCGCGCACCGGATGATGTAACGCATGATTTCATCGGCGTGTGCGGGGTCCTGGTTGAACCAGTTGGAGAATCCAATCGTGGATAGCCCATTGGTTGACAAGCCATTGGTGGACAGCCCGTTGGTTGAAAGGCCATTGGTTGATAAGCCATTGGTTGACAGTCCGTTGCCCGAATCGGCCGACCCGTGGGCTTCGCACAGCGTCCACGTATCACCCGAAAGCTCCGCTGGACCACATGCCCCGCCTCCGAATCCCAGCGCCAGGCCCAGCAGCCCTCCGGCGATGCGCGGCCGGCGCAGGTGTTTCAGGCAGTGATTGATTCGGATTCCAGACAGAAACGCTGGCATGAGACGCATGGCTTCCCCCGTTTCGGGGAGCGAGCAATGCCTGCTCCCCGGATGCCATCAGCTCCAGCTCCCACGAACTGAAACACTGTCGCTGATGGGTGAGACCAGTGTGACGGTGTTCAAGCCGTGAGAAATATGGCCCAGCGGGAAAATTCGGGTGGGGGTCTGCCCGGAGACACCTGGTGTGTGTCATGGGCGACGGCGTCACGCTCACCTGCTCGCAAGCTGATAACAGATACGTGTTTTCCGTCAGCTAGTCGCTCTCGTCGAACTCCAGGGCGAGCGACGCCGCTGGCGTGAGCGCGAAGCCATCCGCGGTGCGCAGGCGCCAGGTGCCCACGTCGGTGACGGGGCCTCCCACGACTTCCGACTCCGAGGAATCGCCGCGCGTCTCCGCCTGGCCCAGGTGGACACAGAGGTGGACGCGGGCGTTCACCGGGTCCGCCAGCTTCTGCGCCATGTCCTGGAGCACCCGCAGCGTGCGCTCCGCCTCGCGCAGGTACTCGGTGCGCTCGGCGCTGGGGGCGCCGTGGTCCAGCGGGTGCACGGCCAGCAGGGAGGTGCCGGACTGGAGCGCCAGCAGGAAGCCGCCGCCGCGCAGGCCCTGCTCGAGCCCATCCAGCACGTCCGCGAGCACCGCGTACACGGCGTCGTCATCCTGGGCGGAGGCGGCGAGGACGACCTCGGCGTGGACGGCCAGCGCCAGCCGTGTGCGGCGCGTGGGCTGGACGGGCTCCTCGGCCGCTTCGCTGAGCGCGGCGAGGAAGGCCGTCACGCTGCCGAAGCGGCGGCTGCCGTCCTTCTCCAGGCAGCGCAGCACCACCGCGTCCACCGCCGGGGACACCGCGGCGAGGACGCTGGGCCGGGGCGCGGGCGCCTCCAGGTGCAGCCGCTCCAGCTCCATCCGGTCCTCGCACTGGAAGGGATAGCGGCCGGTGATGAGCTGATGCAGCAGCACGCCCAGCGCGTAGATGTCCGTGTGCGGGCCAATGGGGCCGCCGCGGAACTGCTCGGGCGCCATGGCGTGCGCGGTGCCCAGCCGCTGGCCGGCGATGGTGAGCCCTTCCTGCGAAGGCTCGGCGTGCAGCAGCTTGGCGATGCCGAAGTCCAGCAGCTTCACCCGGGGGCGCTCACCTTCCTCCACGACGAGGATGTTGCTGGCCTTCAAGTCGCGGTGGACGACGCCCGCACGGTGCGCGGCCTCCAGCGCGCCGCAGACGGGCTCCAGGTACGCGAGCGCGCGCGTCGACGACAGCCGCCCGCGCTCCTGCACCACCTGACTGAGCGTGCGGCCGGTGAGCAGCTCCATGACGTAGTAGGGGCTGCCGTCCGGCATCAGCCCGAAGTCATACACGTCCACGATGTTGGGGTGGCGAATCTGGTTCACCACGCGCGCCTCGCGCACGAAGCGCTTGAGCATCTCCCCCTGGTCCGCAAGGTGCGGGTGGAGGACCTTCACCGCGGCCCGCCGGCCCAGGATGCGGTGCTCCGCCTCGTACACGCTGCCGTGCCCGCCCGATGCGAGCAGCGCCTTGAGGAAGTACTCTCCGGCCAGCGTGCCCGGGCCTCGCTGCGCACGGGAAGGTTCGCTCTGGGCCCGCTCGGATGCATGCAGGTCCGCTCGGGCCTGGATGCGAAAGGTGCTCTCGGAGTCCGCCGCCATGGGGTGCCTCATCCTTACACCTTTCCCCAAGGAGTCTGCTCTGACGCCGGGTTGAATTCCCGCCGCGCCGCGGCATCGGCGTGTGGGCGTTGGCCACCCATCGGGGAGGACGTGGGCGCGTCCCGCGGGGTGTTCGCTGGCGGAAGGTCTGCTGCCCTGGAGTCGGGGGGGATTGGACGGAGGGGCCCTGGCACTGATGGGATTCAGGGGGCGTGACGCTTAGAGCGGGGATGGAGGAAGAGTGGGGCTTCGGGCGAGCGTCGGGGGGCTGCTACATGACGACGTTGGATGAACTCACGACGTGCGCGGGCCTTGCCTTGGCGCCACCGTCCTCCACGGGAGCCTGTCTCATCCTCATCAGCACCACCACGCCGGCAGCCATCGGCAAGGCCTACCGCCTGGACCAGGGCGAGCACATCATCGGCCGCGGTTCCGACGTCACCGTGCGCATCGACGACCACGGGGTGTCGCGCAAGCACGCGCGCGTCGTTCGTGCGGGCGACGGTGCCTGCCACGTCACCGACCTGGACTCCACCAACGGCACGCTGCTCAACGGCGTGCCCGTCAGCACCGCCGAGTTGATGGAAGGGGACCGGCTGCAGATCGGCACCGTCACCGTGTTCCGCTTCTCCAAGCGCGAAGTCCTGGAGCAGCGGGAGGAGCAGCTTCGCCAGGCGCTGACCGCCGCGCGCGTGGGCATCTGGGATTGGAACGCGCAGAGCGGCCGGGTGACGTGGAGCGAGCAGGTGGACCGGCTGCTGGGGCTTCCCGTGGGGAAGCTGTCCGGCCGCGCCATGGAGCTGTCGGAGGTGGTGCACCCAGCGGACCTGCCGCGCGTGGGCGAGGTGCTGGGCGCCGCGCTGGAGAAGAAGACGCAGGTGGACGTGGAGTACCGCATCGAGCCGCAGGGGAGCGGCTGGCGGTGGATTTCCTGCAAGGGTGACGTGCTGTGTGACGCCTCGGGCGCGCCGGCGCGGGTGACGGGCACGGTGATGGACATCACCGCGCGCAAGCTGGCCGAACAGGAGTTGCACCGCCAATCGCTCATCTTCGAGAGCATCTACGACGGCGTGGTGATTACCGACCTGGGCGGCGGCATCATCGACTGGAACTCCAGCGCCGAGCGCATGTTCGGGCGGCAGAAGTCGGAAGCGCTGGGCCAGACGCTCTTCAGCGTGCTGCACCCGGATGAGCCCGACCGGCTCACCGGCCTGATTCTCACCGCGCTGGACAAGCAGGGGCGCTGGTCCGGAGAACTGGAGTTCAAGCGCCGCGACGGCACCACCTGCTGGTGCGAGTCCGTCGTCGTGCCGCTGCGCGACAGCGAGGGGCGCGCCATCGCCAACATCATGGTCCACCGCGACACGACGGAGCGGAAGCAACTCCAGGCGCACCTGGTGGTGGCGGACCGGCTGGCGTCGGTGGGCACGTTGGGCGCGGGCGTGGCGCACGAAATCAACAACCCGTTGGCCTACATGCTCGTCAACCTGCACCTCATCCGCGAAGGGCTGGAGCGGCTGGAGAGCCAGGCGCCCGCGGCGCCCGTGGCGTCGTTGCAGCAGCTGGTGCGTGAGACAGCGGAAGGCGCGGAGCGCATCGCCACCATCGTTCGAGACCTGAAGGTCTTCGCGCGCGGTGAGCAGGAGGCGCGGCTGATGCCGGTGGACGTGCGCCGGGCGGTGGAGCTGGCGTGCAAGATGGCGGACAACGTCATCCGCCACCGGGCGCGGCTGGTGACGGAGTTCGAGCCGGTGGCGCCGGTGGAGGCCAGCGAGTCGCGGCTGTGCCAGGTGTTCCTCAACCTGCTGCTCAACGCGGCGCAGGCGATTCCGGAGGAGGGCACGCCGGGCGTGGAGCACGAGATTCGCGTGGTCATCCGCGCCGGAGAGAGGGACCGGGTGGTGGTGGAGGTCCGCGACACGGGCATGGGCATGGGCCAGGAGGTGCTGGGCCGCATCTTCGACCCGTTCTTCACCACCAAGCCGGTGGGCGTGGGCACGGGGCTGGGGCTGTCCATCTGCCACGGCATCATCGAATCCATGGGCGGCTCCATCCAGGCGGAGAGCGAGCCGGGCCGGGGCAGCACCTTCCGCGTGGTGCTGTGCGCCGCCACGCGCGAGCTGGAGGTGTTGCCGCGCCTGTCCGCCGCCATGCAGGCCAACGCGCGCGCGCGCATCCTGGTGGTGGATGACGAGCCCAACGTGACGTTGGCGCTCCAGCGCTCGCTAGCCGCGGACCACGAGGTGGCCACCGCGAACAGCGCCCAGGCCGCGCTGCGGCTGGTGAACGATGGCGGCCGTTTCGACCTCATCCTCTGTGACGTGATGATGCCCGGGATGACGGGCATGGACCTGTACCACGAGCTGGGCCGCTGCGCCCCGGAGCAAGCTGGACGCATGGTGTTCATGACGGGCGGCGCCTTCACGCCGCGCACGGTGTCGTTCCTGCGTGACGTGCCCAACGCCAAGATTGCCAAGCCGCTGGACCTGATGCAGTTGCGCGAACTCGTGGGCCGCTCCGCCGAGGCGGGGCGATGAGCCATCCGGTGAGTGGCCTCTCTGGAAAGGACCCTTCGGAGGTCGCGCCCGCGCCCTCCCTGTCCCTGGTGACGGAGCGCCCCGCGCCGCTGGAGTTGACGACGCGCGCGCTGGGCATGGGCCTGCTCATTGGTGGGCTGCTGGCCATCACCAATGTGTACATGGGGTTGAAGACGGGCTGGTGGGAGAGCGGCTCCGTCACCGCCGCGGTGCTGGGCTTCAGCGCCCTGGCCTCGGTGTCCCGCAGGCGCGGCGTGCCCTATACGCCGTTGGAGAACAACCTCACGCAGACGGCGGCGGCGGCCGTGGGTGCCATGCCGGCGGCGGCGGGCCTCTTGGGCGCGTTGCCAGCGCTGACGCTGCTGGGCACCTCCGTCCCGGGCTGGGGTGTGGCGGTGTGGAGCGTGGCGCTGGGGGTGTTGGGCGTGCTCGCCGCGCACCTGTTGCGGCGTCGGCTGGTGGCGCAGGAGGCCCTGCCGTTTCCTACCGGCATCGCCACCGCGGAGCTGATTACCGCGATGCACGCGTCCACGGGCGACACGGTCCGCGCGGGCCGTGGACGGCTGCTGGCGGGCGCGGGCGCGGTGGCGGTGGCGGTTACCGCCGCGCGGGATGCGTTCAAATGGCTGCCTGGGATGACGGCGCTGCCCGGCACGTTCGCGGGCCTCCCCGCCGCGTCGCTGACGTGGGGCGTGGGGTGGAGCCCCATGCTGCTGGCCATTGGAATGATGACGGGGCCGCGCCTGGGCCTGAGCATGCTGGCGGGCGCGGTGGTGGCGTGGGGCGTGCTGGCGCCGGGGCTCGCGGGCGCGGGTGTGTTGGCGGACACGCGCTACGAGACGCTCTCCGCCTGGCTCACGTGGCCGGGCGTGGGGCTGATGGTGGGCTCGGCCCTGGCGGCACTGCTTGCGCAGGCGCGCGACTTCCTGAGTGCGGCGCGTGACGTGAGCAGCCTGGGGCGGGGCGCGGCGGTGCCGTCCTGGGCGCTGGGCGCGGGCCTGGCGGCGTGCGTGCTGGCGGTGGTGGTGGGCTCGGCGCTGTTCGGCCTCAGCGTGCCGTACATGCTGCTGGCGCTGGTGCTGGTGCTGCCCCTGTGCGCGGTGTGCGCGCGCGGCGCCGGACAGGTGGACGTGTCCCCAGTGACGCAGATGGGGCAGGTGACGCAGGTCATCTTCGGCGCGCTGCTGCCGGGGGCCATGGCGCCCAACGTCGCCGCGGGCGCCGTGGTGTCAGGCGCGGCCGCGCAGACGGGCGTCAGCATGTGGTCGCTCAAGGCGGGGCACCTGCTGGGGGCCTCCGCGCGCCACCAGCTCGCCGCGCAGCTCGTGGGCGTGCTGGCGGGCTCGGTGGTGGGCGTGCCTGTGTACCTGCTGCTGTCCAGGGCGCATGGCCTGGGCTCGGAGGCGCTGCCCGCGCCCTTCGCCCACCAGTTCCGCGCGGTGGCGGAGGTGGCGGTGCGAGGGTTGGACGGGCTGCCGCCTCACGCGGCGCTGGCGGCCTGCGTGGCCGTGGGCGTGGGCGCGCTGCTCACCTTTGTGTCCCGTGGCCGGGCGGCGCGGTGGCTGCCGCTGCCGGTGGCGCTGGGCATCGGCTTCATCCTGCCGGCCTACTACGCGGTGACGCTGTGCCTGGGGGCGCTGGGACTGGCGGCAGCGCGTTGGCGCTGGCCTCAGGCGGCCGACCGGGACACGTCCACGCTGGCGGCGGGCGCCATCGCGGGCGAGTCGCTGGCAGGCGTGCTCATCGCCGCGCTGATGGCCTTCGGCCTCACGTAGCTGACGAAGACGCGTGCACCTTCTCCAGGGAGCGGCGGATGCGGCCCTCCATGAGGTTGGGCACGTGCCGCGCGCGCTCCAGGGCCTCGCGCAGCACGCGCGCGGCCTCTTCCCGGTCGCCCCGGCGCAGCGCCGCCAGCCCCATCATCTCCAGGACCTCCAGCGGCTCCTGCTCCACGGACACCTGCGCGGAGCGCTCGCGCAGGGACCACCACGCCTCGGGGGCGGCGTCGCGGGTGGCCAGCTCCACCATGGAGAAGAGGACCTCCTCCGACGGGCTCAGCTCCACGCCCGGCGGGCCTTCCGCCATCACGTGCCGCACCTGGGTCAGCACCTCGCGGGCACGGGTGTGCCGGCCCATCCAGGCCAGGGCCCGCGCTTGGAGCAGCAGGGCCCACGGGCGCGAGGCCACCTCCGGGTGCCGTCGCTCCAACGCAATGGCGCGAGCGATGTGGGGCGCCGCGGCGTCGGCGTCGCCGGCCTGGTAGTGCAGCTCACCGAGGTTGTGCTCGGCGAAGTACTCCCAGCCCACCATGCCCAGCTCGCGGCCCAGGTGCATGAAGCGCTCCTGGTCCTTCAGCGCCCGCGTCAGCTCCTTGCGCGCCACCCACAAGTTGCGCCGGTTGTTGATGGCGCTGCCCAGGTGGAAGTGGTCACCGCGCTCGGTGCAGGCGGTGATGACCTCGGTGAGCACGTGCTCCGTCTCGTCGATGTCGCCCAGGTTGGGAAGGATGACGGCCAGCAGCAGCTGCGCCACCACCTGCGTCTCATAGCCCGCGTCGCCCAGGCGGCGCGCGCGCTCGGCGGCGGCCTCCAAGGGCATGCGCGCCTCCTGCCACTCACCCTTGCGGAACTGGGCGCGTCCCAGCGCCAGCAGCAGCCGCGCCTGTACGTAGGGCGAGGCCACGGTGGCCGCCAGGTGCTGGGCCTCCAGCGCGCGGGCCTCGCTGCGCGTGTAGTCGTTCACCCAGTCCAGCGCCATGGCCTCGTCCAGCAGTAGCTCCACCTCCGTGCGCGTGTGGCCCAGCCGGCGGGCGCGCTCGCGGGCCGCGGCGAAGTCCGCCAGCGAGTCGTCATACCGGCCAATGCGGATGCGCATCAGGCCCCGGCCGCGCAGCGCGGTGAGGCAGCGCAGCTCGTCGGTGGGCTCCAGCAGCTCCAGCGCCCGTGTGTACATGGCCTCGGCGTCGAGGAACGCGTGGCGGCCCCGGGCGGACTCGGCCAGGTCGATGGAGAGCGCGGCGGCCTCGTCGCGGCGCCCGGCGGCGGCCGCGTGCAGGGCCAGGCGAGGCAGGCGCTGGCGCTCACCGGCGCCGGCCGCGCTGAGGAAGTAGCGGTAGGCGGCGTGGTGGACGTGCTCTCGCTCGGCGGCGGGCAGGGTGGCGGCCACCGCTTCGCGCAGCAACTCGTTGCGGAAGCTCAACCCTTCGTGGCGGTGGGACACCAGCAGCCCGGAGTCCAGGAGCCGCTTGGTGGCGTGGCCCGCGTCCAGGGGGAAGCCGCCCGCGGCGCCTTCGCGCTCCAGCTCGCGCACCACACCTTCGGCCGTGGCCGCGGTGAAGTCGGTGCCCAGCATCGCGCACAGGCGCGCGTGCGCGGCCAGCGATGGCGGCAGCGCGCCCAGCTCGCGGTCCGCCAACCACTCCACCAGCCGCAGCTCGGGCACCTTCTCCAGCCCGTCGGTGACCAGGTACCAGCTCCCGCCCGGCGCGCGCTGGCGCACCAGGCCCTGGCGCTTGAGGCCGCGCACCAGCTCCACCAGGTAAAGGGGGACGTATTGCGCGCGCTCGACGATGCGCTCCACCGCTTGCGCGGGCACGTTCTCCACCGGCTTGAGCAGCAGGCGGCACAGCGACTGCGCCTGGTCGGCCGCCAGCACCGGCAGGGCCAAGGTGGCCTGCTTCGCGGCGCGAGTGCCCCAGGTGGGACGGCTCTTCTCGAAGCCCGGGCGCGCCAGCACGCACACCCACAGCGGGACACTGGCCTCGGCGAGGCAGGCGTACTCCAGCGCGTCCAGCGCCGTCTCCTCCGCGAAGTGCGCGTCGTCCAGGACGAGGCACAGCGGACGCTCGCGGGCATTGGCGGCCAGCAGCTCACCCGCGGCGCGCATGGCCAGCGAGCGAAGCGCGCCGGGCGCGGCGGCCCAGCTCTGGAGCTCCGGACCACCGGGCGTATACCAACCCAGCGTGGCGGCCACGCCAGGCCACAGCTCGGTGCCCAGCGTGGGGCCCAGGCGCTGGAGGATGGCGGCGCGTGTCTGCTGCTCGGTGTCCGTGTCGTCGCGCTCGAAGGCGTTGAGGGCGCACCGCAGCAGCGTGCGCAGGGTGCCGTCGGGGTCGCCTTGCACCGGCTCCCGGGAGCGCGAGCTGTACACCCGCGCGTGGGGCAGCAGCAGTTGCAGACGGCGGGCGAGCGTGGCGGCCAGGTGGCTCTTGCCCAGGCCTCGCTCGCTCAAGACGGTGACGATGGTGGGCGTGGCGCCGCCCACCGCGGAGCGTGCGCTCTCCAGCAGCTCGGCCAGCTCCGCCTCGCGGCCCACCAGCACCTCGCTGCCCAACTGGAGGACGGTGATGTCCGGACGGGGCGCGGCGCCTGGCGGCGCGGGGCGCAGGAGGCCGCGCAGCTCCGGCACCTCCATGCAGGGCACTTCGGGCACGGCCTCGGCGGCAGCGGGAGATAGCAAGAGGCCATGGGCCTCGGGCCCGCTGGGATAGCGGTCCTCGCGGGACAGGATGGCGCCCAGGTAGCGCGGCGCGCCGGAGGGGCGGCGCTGCACGGTGACAGCGGACACGTCCACGAGGCCGTTGGGCGACAGGCCCCGCTCCGCCAGCCCTTCCGCGGCGCGCATGGCGCGGCGCACCGGGTTCTCTCCCGCGTCCGGGTCGAAGACGGCGGCGATGCGCTGGGCGTCGGAGAAGGCCAGGTGGCCGCCATAGGAGGCCAGGGCCTTCTGGAGCGACACGGGATTGGCGCGCGAGGTGAGGAACAGGATGGCGACGGAGCGGCGCACCTGTGCGGGGCGCGGCTCGCCCGGTGCCGCGGGCCGAGGCGTCGTGGGCTCGGTGGCGCGGAGGGCGTGCTCGAAGGCCTCGCGCAGCGCGCTGCCCAGCGCGGCGGCGTTCTCCGGACGGCGGGCGGGCTCCTTCGCCAGACAGCGCAGCACCACCTCCTCCACCGCGGGCGCCACGGGCGCGAAGTCGGACGGGGGCGGTGGGCGCAGCGACAGGTGGGCCTGGAGCACGTCCGGGGTGGGGCCGAAGAAGGGCGGCCGTCCGGTGAGCATCTCGTAGAGGAGGACGCCCAGCGCGTACACGTCCGTGCGTGCGGAGATGTCCGCATTGCCCGCACATTGCTCGGGGGCCATGTACTCCGCGGTGCCGGCGAAGCCAGACGCGTCACTGGGCGTGGAGGCATCGCTGGGCTGCGAGGCGCTCTCCGTGGTGGCGCCCCGCACCAGGCCGAAGTCGAAGACGCGCACGCGGCCCGTTGCTTCGTCGACGAAGAGGTGCTCCGGCTTGAGGTCGCAGTGGGCGAGCCCGTGTGCGTGGACCTGGGCCACCGTGTCCACCACGGCCAGCGCGCGAGGCGCCAGCTCTTCGGGGGGCAGCGGTCCCGCGGCGCGAGCCAGCCGGTCCGCCAGGGTGGGAAGCGGCACGTACTCCATGGCCAGGAAGCGCGCGCCACCCGTCATGGCGCCCGCCTCGTAGAGCGCGGGCACCGTGGGCGGCCCGAGCACGCGCAGGGCCTCCGACTCACGGGCGAGCTGGGCGCGGCCCAACCAGTTGCTCCCGCGGGCCACCTTGATGGCCACGCGCAGGCCGTCCGCTTCGCGCAGGGCGCCCAGCAGCACGCCGAAGCCTCCTCGCGCGAAGACGCCGTCCACCTGGTAGCCCGGAACAGCGGGCACAGGGGACGGCGAGGGCGTGTCTCCCTGAGGAGACGGTCCTGGCGGGCACGGCGCATGAGAGCCTTCCCAGCGCCGTCCGCATGTCTGGCATCGCGGCACGGAGGGGACTCTACGTCAGGTGTCCTCCGGTTTCAGAACCCCCGGGGTCGTCTACGTACCATCCCGGGGGTCCAGAGTTTCCCACCACCGCGTTCAGCGTTCCGGGACTTCCACCGCGCGCAGCAGCGTGGACTCCGAACCCGGCATGCGCACGCGCAGGAGCAGCGCGGCGCCGGGCTTCGCGGCCGTCAGTGCCTGGGCGGCGTCCGACACGCTGGCGATTTTCTGGTCGCCCACCTGGACCAGCACCATGCCCGGCACCAGTCCTCCGCGCTCGGCGGGGCTGCCCGGCTCCACGGCCACCACCTGCGCGCCGCCGTCCCGCGTGTCCGACAGCTGCACGCCCAGCCGCCTCGGCGCGGAGGCGGACGCGTTGCGCGGAAGCACCTCTTGCTCGCCATTCTGCGCGGGCCGCGTGCCCAGGGTGACGTCCATCGACTGCGCCTTGCCACCGCGCAGCAGGTCCACCTTCACGCGGCTGTCGGGCTGGAGCAGGGCCACGGCGCGCGTCAGTCCGCCCGCGGACTCCACCGGCTTGCCGTTGACGGAGGTGATGACGTCCTCCTCGCGCAGGCCGGCGCGCTCACCCGGGCTGCCTCGGTTGACGCCCGCCACCACCGCGCCCTTCATCGCTTCCAGGCCCAGCGCCCGCGCCAGGTCCGGCGTGAGGTCCTGCACGGCCAGGCCCAGCCAGCCGCGACGCACCACGCCCGTCTCCTTGAGCTGCGGCAGCAGCGCCTGGATGAGCTTGCTGGGCACCGCGAAGCCGATGCCCGTGGCGCCGCCGACGATGGCGGTGTTCATGCCCACCACCTCGCCCTGCATGTTGAAGAGCGGCCCGCCGGAGTTGCCGGGGTTGATGGCGGCGTCCGTCTGGAGGAATTCGTCATAGGGGCCCGCCTGGATGTCGCGGGCCCGCGCGGAGAGGATGCCCGCGCTCACGCTGGACGCCAGGCCGAAGGGATTGCCAATGGCCATGACGGCGTCGCCCACGCGCAGCGCGTCCGAGTCCCCCAGCGGCACCGCCGGCAGGTTGCCCGGCGCCCCCTTCAGCTTCAGCAGGGCCACGTCGGTGAGCGGGTCGCGGCCCATCACCTCCGCGTCGAAGGCACGTCCGTCATCCAGCTTCACGCGCACCTGGTCGGCGTCCTCCACCACGTGGTTGTTGGTGAGGACGATGCCCGAGGCGTCGATGATGAAGCCGGAGCCCGCGCCCTGTCGCGCCGGGCCGTTGCCTTCGCCGCCGAACCCGGGCGGCAGGCCGAAGCGCTCCGCCATGCCGGGTGGCAGGCGCTGCATGGCGGCTGACCTGCGGGGCCGCGCGCGCACCTCCACGTTGACGACCGCGCCCTTCACCGCGTCCACCAGCGGCGCCAGCGAGGTGATGCCGCCCTGGCTTCCGGCCACGGCCGGATTGAAGAGCGCCTTCTGGATGGGCGGCGCCGCCTGCGCCGGAACAGCGGCGGCGACCTGGGCGGTGGGAGCGGGCGTCGCCGCGGACGCGGAGCCAATGGCTTGGCCACAGGCGCCAAGCGTGGCGGCGGGAAGAAGGACCAGAGCACTGAGGAAGCGGCGGGAGGGGAGCGAGCAGGCCATCGTTCGTTCTCCAATCGAGAGGGAAAATGCCGGTTCAGGCGAGGGGCCTGCGCGAGAAAGGTCCCACCTTGGAGGGGTGGAAGGTGATGCCCTGCGGCCGACTGTCCCCCGACGTCAGCAGCGGTCATCGCCATGGGGTTTCTTGCGTGAGCCCCGCGCCCGAACCGATGCTGGGAGGCATTGCAGTTGGCGGGCCAACGCTCCTCGCCCTCGGGATGCCTCGGGGCCACAGTCCGTGCGTGCCCCAGGTGCCCCATCATCCCGGGGCAAACTGCCCCGGCTTGGGGCATTTCTCCCCGAGGCAACGTGCCCCGCCCCATGTTCTGGGGCGCCAGCGGGCCATACAGCGGGTGTGGAACCTGTCAGGAGCGTCCCGCACCTGGGCCGGCGCGCTGTCCGGGTGTGCCGCGCCTGTCCCAGAAGCGGAGCGCCTCCTTATATGAGCGACAGGGATTGGGGCTCCTGGCTGCTCAGTCATGGGAGGCGAGCGAGCCCCCGCGGGCCGGCTGGCGGGCGGGCAGGGGCCAACGCTCCAGGGGCCACGGCGTGGCACGGCGGATGCTCATGGATTGGGCGCCCGGCGCCGCCCCGTCCCGAAGCGAGGAAGGGGCCCAGGTGCCGGGCGTGCCCACCACACCACAAGGAGCAGCCATTGATGGGGCCAGACGAATTCACGGCGGTCAGCGACGAGGCGCGGGAGTGGCCGCTGTCGACGCGTGAGTGGGTGTCGCGCCGCAGCGCTCCGCGCATCCTCCTGGGGGAGGACCAACCCGAGATGCGCAGCCTGCTGCGGCGGGCGCTGTCCCGGCGCGGGTATGACGTCGTGGAGGCCCCGGACGGCCCGGGACTGGTCAAGGCGCTGGTGGACGGACTGCTCGCGGAGCAGACGCAGGTCCCCGACCTCATCGTCACCGACGTGCGCATGCCCGGCTTCTCGGGCATCGAGGTGCTGGCCCGCCTGCGCCGCGAGGGCTGGACGACGCCCGTCATCCTCATCACCGCCTTCGGCGATGCGCAGCTCCACCAGGAAGCGGAGCTGCTCGGCGCGGCGCGTGTGCTCAACAAGCCCTTCGCCATGGAGGATTTGTGCGAGGCGGTGGAGACGCTGGTACCGCCGCCGCGCTGAGCCTTCACGGCGCGCGTGCCCCGACTGTTCGCCCAGTGTCGTGGGCCCGGCGAGAAATCCGATGGACGCGGTGGGGCGGGTGCTTGCACCCTGACGGGCCTGGGTCCAGGCTCGCGCGGGGCGGTGGGCGTCGCACGAACCGCTTCACTCGAGGCGTCTCATGCGGATTCCATCCTCGCTGCTGTCCTTGCTCGCGCTGGGCGCGGCGTGCCATTGCAGCCCCACGAACCGGCCGGTGCCGGATGCGGGAGGCGGCGTGCAGGAACCCGTGCGGCGCGTGGCGCACATCATCCGTGAGTATCCCCACGCGACGAATGCCTTCACCCAGGGACTGGTGTTCCACCAGGGGCACCTCTTCGAGAGCACCGGGCACCAGGGGACGCTGCGGCAGCTGTCGCTGGAGAGCGCGCAGCCGGTGTGGATGGAGCGCCTGGGGAACATCTTCGCGGAGGGCCTGGCCAGCGACGGCGAGCGCCTGTACCAGCTCACCTGGACCGAAGGACTGCTCTTCACCTGGAGCGGCATGCCGCCGCGGCGCGAGCGGACCACGCGCTACTCGGGGGAGGGCTGGGGCCTCTGCTATTGGAACGGGAAGCTGGTGCGCAGCGATGGCGGCACCATGCTCACCTTCCATGAGCCCGACGGCTTCGCCCTGGTGGGCGCGGTGCAGGTGAAGCTGCGCGGCCAGCCCGTGGAGCTCATCAACGAGCTGGAGTGCGCCAACGGCGTCATCTACGCCAACATCTGGCACAGCTCGGACGTGCTGGAAATCGACCCCGCCACGGGCACGGTGGTGGGCGTCATCGACGCGTCGGCGCTGACGCGCGCGGTGGCGGGGCAGGTGACCAACCCCGAGGCCGTGCTCAACGGCATCGCCGTGGAGCCGGGCTCGGGCCGCATCTTCATGACGGGGAAGCTGTGGCCCCGCATCTTCGAGGTGCGTCTGGACGTGGTGGACTGACGTCAGCCCTTGGGCGTGTCGTCGTCGCGCTCCAGCTTGCGGTACAGCGTCTTGCGGTCCACCCCGAGGATGCGCGCCGCCAGCGTGCGGCTCCCGCCCACCGCCTCCAGAACGCGGTGGATGTATCGCCGTTCCAACTGCTCCAGCGTCACCAGCTCCGAGGCGTCTTGTGTCTCCGGCACCACGCGCGGCTGGCTGTAGTTGCGGACGCGTTCGGGCAGGTCGTCCACGGTGATTTCCTCGAAGGAGGTGAGCGCCACCGCGCGCTCCAGGCAGTTCTGCAGCTCGCGCACGTTGCCCGGCCAGCCGTAGGCGAGCAGCCGCTGGGCCGCCGCGGGGGACAGGCCCAGCACGCGCTTCCCGGTGCGCGAGGCGAACTGCTCGATGAAGCGCTGGGACAGGGCCAGCACGTCGTTGCCTCGCGCCCGCAGCGGCGGCAACTCCACGCCGATGACGTTGAGCCGGTAGTAGAGGTCCTCGCGGAAGCGGTCCTCCTCCACGGCCAGTTCCAGGTCGCGGTTGGTGGCGGCGACGATGCGCGCGTCGAAGGACACCTCCGTGTCGCCGCCCACCGGGCGCACGGTGCGCTCCTGCAGGGCGCGCAGCAGCTTGGGCTGGAGGGTGAGGGGCAGCTCGCCCACCTCGTCCAGGAAGAGGGTGCCGCCGTTGGCCTGGACGAACAGGCCGGTGCGCGCGGCCTTGGCGTCGGTGAAGGCGCCCTTGGCGTGGCCGAACAGCTCGCTCTCCAACAGGGCCTCCGGCATGGCCGCGCAGTTGATGGCGACGAAGGGCCCGTCCTTGCGGCGCCCGCGCGTGTGGACGGCCCGGGCCGCCACCTCCTTGCCGGTGCCGCTCTCGCCGGTAATCAGCACCGTGGAGTCCAGGTCCGCCACGCGGTCGATGAGCGCGTAGGCCTGCTTCATGGCGGGGCTCTCACCCACCACGGTGCCGCTGTCCTCGCGCCGGCCCAGCTCCTGGCGCAGCCTGCGCACCTCTTCACGCAGGGCGCGGTGCTGCACGGCGCGCTCCAGCACCAGCACCAGCGCGTCCACGTCGATGGGCTTGGTGACGAAGTCGTACGCGCCGGCGCGGATGGCGGCCACCGCCGTCTCCAGGCTGCCGAAGGCCGTCACCACCACCACGGGGATGTCCGGGCGGTTGAGGGCGATGCGTTCGCACAGCGCCAGCCCGTCCATGCCGGGCATGCGCAGGTCGGTGAGCACCACGTCGAAGTCCTCGGCGGCCAGCCGCACCAGGGCCTCGTCCGCTGACGGGAGCGCCACGGGCGTGAAGCCCCGGCGCGTGAGCCCCTTCTCCAACATCGCGCGCATCTCGCGCTCGTCCTCGACGACTAGGACGCGGCCTGGCATGTGTCTTCACCCCTTGGCAGGTAGATGGAGAAGCAGCTACCTCGTCCGGGCTCGCTGCGCACGGCAATCCAGCCGCCATGCTCCAGCATGAGCCCATAGGAGACAGACAGGCCCAGTCCGGTGCCCTCGCCCACGTCCTTGGTGGTGAAGAAGGGCTCGAAGACGTAGGCCAGCACGTCCTCGGGGATGCCCTGGCCCTCGTCCTCCACGTCCAGGCGCACGTAGTCCGCCTCGGGCCCGCCCACATCCGGGGGCGGGGTGTTCCGGGTGTGGGCCGCGCGCACGCGCACCGTGCCCGGCTGCTTCATGGCCTGCACGCCGTTCATCACCAGGTTGGTGAGCACCTGCTGCACCTGGCCCGCGTCCACCTCCACCGTGAGCCCCGCGGGGATGTCCGTCTCCAGCGTGACGCTGCCGCGCGCCGCCATGGAGCGCAGCAGCGACAGGGTGCGTTCGACCAGGCCCTGCACGTCTTCCGGCGCGCGGTGCGGCTTCCTTCGCCGCGCGAAGTCGAGGAGCTGACGGATGATGGCCGTCATGTGCTGGGCCTGCTGCGAGATGATTTGCGCGCACTCGCCCACTTCCTCGCCCTCCGCCTCGCCGGAGGAAATCATCTTCGCCCGGCCCATGACGACGTTGAGCGGGGTGCCCAGCTCATGCGCCACGCCGGAGGCCAGCTTGCCCACGGTGGTGAGCCGGTCCGCATGACGCAGGTGGTCCACGGCGGACAGGCGCGCGGCCGTCTCCGTGGCGAGGCGCGAGCGCGTCTCCTCCAGTTGCTCGCCCATGCGGTTCATGGCGCCGGCCAGCGTGGTGAGCTCGTCGCCGCGGCGCTGCGGGAGCGGCACGCGGGCGGTGAGGTCTCCCTCGCCGATGCGGTGGGCCAAAGACACGAGCTGGTCCACCGGCTCGCCCACCAGCCGGCGGCCCATGGCCATGGCGGCCACGATGAAGCCAATGGCCATGGCGGCGGTGGCTGCGAAGGTGCCCATGACCACGGTGTTGACGTACTTCTGCTGTTCGCCCAGCGACTCGGTGATTTCGATGGCGCCCAGCCGGTCGCCGATGAGCACCGGCGTGTACGAATGCAGCAGGCCGGGGTCCACGGCGGGGTCCACCATGGAGCCGTCCTTGCCCTGGAGCAGGGACGAGAGCAGGCGCGGTGGGAAGCCGGTGAGGGCCGGGGTGCCGGGGCCGCCATCCAGCCACACCCAGCGCAGGTGGACCTGCTCCTGGAAGCGGTTGGCCTGGTGGAGCAGGGTGAGCGCCTCACGCTCCCCGGCGAGCTGCCACGCCTTGCCAATGGAGCCGGCGAGCGTGTGGCCGAGCAACCGGTGGTCATGTTGCATGTCCAGGGCGGAGCGCTCGAGCTCGCGGCGGACCTGGACGTACTGCAAGCCCGCCATGACGGCGATGGCGAGCAGGACGAGGGCGAGGGTGAACTTGCGGGCGAGTCTCACGGGCGGTTCGAAAGAGGCTGCTCCGGTCCGTGCGCCTCGAGGGGAGGGAGCGCACGGACTGGAGGTGGGTTCTCACAACGTACCGCGAGTGCTGCAACAAGGAAGGCGGCGTTTGCCGCACGAGCCCTCGCCGGCTGTCGGGGCGGGCGGGACGTGCTTCCTTGGGCCCACGCAAAGCATCCGCTGTGCCAACGGATGCGGGGCGGGGCCTCACTCGGGGACGCGTGTGCCGTGTCCCACCCTGGGCGGGGCAGATTGCCCCGGAGAGGGGCAGGATGCCCCGGGCAAGCCGTCAGAGCCCCTTCGTTTCATAGCTGGACGGGGCGTCGACGTGGAAGGCGAAGTCCAGGGTGCGCTTCTCGCCCGGAGCCAGCTTCACCTTCCAGGTCGCGATGCCGTCGTTGGACTGGAGCGTGTAACCAGCCGTCGTCTCGGGCTCCAGCTCCACCTTCACGTCCTCCAACTCGGACACTGGGAAGTGCTCGGAGAGCTCCACTTCTTCCGGGTGCGCGCGCAGGTTGTTCAGCGTGAACTGGTAGGCGTATCGGAACCGCTGCGTGTCCTTGAACAGGCCCTTGGGGCGCTGGAGTTCCTCCACCACGCGGCGCTCCACGCGCAAGCCTTCTTCCACGCCGAAGGTCAGCTCGAAGGGTGCGCCCTGCGCCACGTGCTCCAGGGACTGGCGGCCGATGAAGCCTGTCCCCCGGTAGAGGTCCACGTCGCCGGGCAGCAGCGGGAATGCGGCGGCGTTGTTCATGCGGGCCACGCGGAAGACGACGGGGTGTAGCTTGGGGATGGTGCGCCAGTGGAACGCGGCCTTGAGCCGGGTTTGTGCCACCTGCACGCGCACGGCGCTGTCATCGCCAGGGATGCTCACGGGGGTCGGCGCCACCAGTTGCACGGACAGGCCCTGTGGTACGGATTCGAGTCCCTTCGAACGCGCGGTGTTGTCGGTACCTCCCGCGTGGGCGTGCTGTGGCTGCTCGTCGCGGCGCACCAACACCCGGCGCTCTTTCGTCCGTTCCTCCGCGAACACGGTCAGGGGCCGGATTGCCGGAAGCGTCGCGTCCCGTTGCGGCTGCGCCGTGGAGAGCACCAGCTTCGCCTCCGTCCAATCCTCGCCGGTGGCCTGGCGCACCGTGGCCAGCGTTGTCAACTCCATCGTCCGGGTGTTCTCGTTCGCGCGGGCCTCATAGGAAGGTGTCCAGGAAACCTGGCCCACCAGATAGGTCAGCTCCACGCGGGCCCGCGTTCCCTCGGGACAGGACAGGCGCACCTCCACGCGGCGTTCCTGTCGTTCGGTGTCGAGCCGGAGCATCTCTATTTCGGCTTCCACCTGAGAGCGCTGTTTCTCGAGCGCACGAAGCCTGGCGCTCGCCTCCAGAGCCTCGGTCATCGCGCGCTGCCGCACGGCCAACGCCGAATCGAGGGCGGCTTCCCAGGCACGTGGGTCAGGCTTTGAAGAAGCCGTCAGTTCCCGGGTGATGCGGTCCACGGCGACATCCGTGTAGCCGTTCGCGAGCGTTCTCAGGTCGCTCACTCGTGCCACCGCGTCGTTGTGGGCCTTTTCCTCACGGAGGATGGCGCCCAGGCGGGTTTCCAGGCGGGCGCGTTCCTCGCGATGGGCTTCCTCTCGCGTGTACTCCTCGCTGATGAGGCCTTCCACTGTGGCGCCCGTGGCGCGGGCACGCACACTGTCGGCTGCGGCGGCCAGGGGGACGGCTTCGAAACGGGCGCTGGTGGGGCCTCGGCACGTCACGGTCTGCTCGCGCGTGACTTGCGCACGGTCCGGGTACACCACGACGGTGGACACCTTGGCGGACGCGACGAGCGCCCACAGCGTCAGGGACAGGGCAGGCATGGTTCGGTCCTCGGGCTACTTCTGGTACAGACGCCAGCCCTTGGGGCGGCTCAGGGTGTATTGGAAGGTGACGGTGGACTTGCTGGACGGGGGCACCGTCACGTTCCACTGGAGCTTCCCCGTTCCCGCGTCGGGCTGAACGGAGGGCACGGCGCGGACCAGCGCCACCTCCACCTTGCCGTCGGTGTTGAGCGGGAGTTGGTCCATCACGCTCACTGCCAGCGGGAAGGGATAGGGATTGGGAACCTCGATGGTGACTTCGTAGGTACCCACCTCTTCCTTGGAGATGAAGCCCTTCTCCGCCTCGACGAGCCGCACATTGCGGGCACTGCGCACCGCGCGGTCGATGCCCAGCGGCAGGGTGAAGGTGCCGCCGGGGACGAGCGTCTCCAACGTCGCGGAGCCGGCCGGGTCGGTCCCCACGAAGAGCGACGCGTCACCGCCGGGAAGCACGGTCCGGGCGGCGCCTTTGAGTGTCGCGACGAGGTATGCGTTTGGCGAGAGCGCGGGGAACACCTGTCGCTCCACCTGCACGGGCCAGGATTCGGAGACCAGGGGCAGGCTGCGTTCACCCTTGCCGCTGAGAAGCGTCTCCCGATGCTGCGAGGTGAAGGTGAGGTTGTAGCCCCCCGCGACGGCGACGGGCGACTCCGGGGCGAATGTGGGGGGCCGCCAGGCAGGCGGTGGGCTCAGTCCCACGTCCTGCGGGATGGAGTCCCTGTGGACGAACGTCACGTCAATATTGACGCCCGCCATGGAGGAGCTGACGTCGATGATGGGCCCGCGGCCATTGATTCCGATGGTTTCGCGCAGGGAATCGGATAGCAACTCCACGTTGACGCGGATCGTACGGGCCGGACGGAGTTGGATGTGGCTGCGGTCATAGGGCTTGTTCGCCTCGCGTTCGAACCGCAAGGTGTAGAGGTCCGCGGGAATCCCGGGGATGAGGTACTCACCCTTGGCGTTGGTCACTGTCACGTAGTCCCCCTCGAGCGAGGGGGCCGTCGCGATGACGACCACGTCTGAAAGCGGCTTTCGGGACTGCGCGTCGATGACGGTGCCCAGGATGGTGCCCCGGCCCTTTTCCCGAGGAGGCTCGGGGGCTTGGGGCTGCGTGGGCGCGGGTTGCTCCCCGGCCTGCGCTCCAGCCAGGAATAGCAACTGCCCACGCAGTGCTTGATCGGCCGATGCCGTGACCTTGGGCTGGCTGTCTGGAGCGGCCTGCGCGGGCCGAATGGACTCTTGATGGGGATGGGGTGTGGGAATGAAGCGCTCCCGGACGCCCAACTTCCAGGTGCTGAGCTTCGGCATCGCGGTGGCATTGGAGGGCAGGGCGGTGCTGAGCGTGAGCCGCGCGCCCTCCCAATCCTCACCCGTCTCCTGACTGACGCGGCCGTAGAAGGCCATCTGCATCCGTTGCGACTCAGGCTGGAGCTGCAACTCATATCGGGGATACCAGCGGGCCCCGGTGGTGAGGTACGTCAACGTCACCTTCGTGGCGCCTTTGCCCGTGAGCGTGGCGCCCACCTCGACACCCGGTTCGCCAAACGTCTTGCCCAACGTCGAGGCGCGCTCCTTGTGCTGCTGCTGTTCTTTCTTGAGCGTCTCGGATTGTGCCTCCAGCTCTCGCATCCGAGCGTCGAGCCGCGCGATGTTGTCAACGAGGAAGGCCGCGGCCGTGCTCCAACTGGAGGGGGGCGTCTGCGCCCGTGTCGCCTCGCCGTCACCCGGCACCGTGGGGCGAATACGTCGGAGCGCTTCAATCTGAGAGTGATGGACATTGCGCTCCGCAGCGATGCGCGCGAGCGCGACGTCGACGTCTTCCAGCCTCGCGATGAGCTTCCGGGCTTCGTCATGGGAGAAGGCCTCTCCCTTCACGATGCGCACGTCGACGTGGGACACCTCCGCGCCCTCGGCTTCGACGCGGATGGAATCCGTATCCACGTTCTTGGGCAGCCGGGGAAACGTCACCCGCCGCGAGCCGGAAACCGTGAGGCTGCCGGAGCGCACCACTTGCGCCTGGTCGCTGTAGACCGTGACTGATGTGACGGGGGCTTCGAGCGACGCCCCCAGCACGCCCACTGCCATCAACCCGAGTCCGAGGATGAGCATGCGTCCATGCTGGCGACGGACGCATGGACAATCACGTCATGGTTCCCGCACGAAATCCTCACGGAGGAACCGGCGCCGGAGCGTGCGCGTGACTTCGGCGTCCCACCGGGCGGAGAACACCTCCACGAAGGTGCGTCGGAAGCGCAGCGCGCACGCCAGACACAGCAACGTGGTGGCCAGCCCGATGACCGCGTTCTGCCAGGAGGCGAGGTTCCACTGTCCCTCCCAGAACCACTCCCGCATGCTCGTGGGCCAGTAGTAGTAGATGGGCCAGCCCGGGCCGCTGCCCGCGAGGTCGCAGAGCAGGTGCAGGTGAAAGGTGAACAGGGACAGGGCCGCCACCCGCAGCCGCTGCCGCGCCAGCGCCGCGCAGGCCACCGCCGTGACGATGGCACCCACGTAGCCATGGAAGATGACGTGGTGATAGCGGACGTAATACGCCTCGCCCGCGAGCAGCGTGAGTCCGTCCAGGTCCGGCGCCAGTCCCGCGCAGGTGACGAGGATGCGGTCCCTGCGCTCCTTGAGGCCCTGCGCCGCGAGCCAGGCCAGCTCGGCATGGACAATGGGATTCATGCCCGCAGCCTATGCCGCTGTCCGGCCTCACTTCACCTCACCCGACCACGGGCGCGCGCCGGGGCGTGCCGAGCAGCTCCAGCGTGCGCATCGCCACGTCCACCAGGGAGGAGGCACACGGGTGGCAGCCTCCACCGCAGCAGCCCGGCCAGTCACCCTCCGGGTCGCGAAGGAGGGGATACACGCAGCCCCGCAGCGAGTCCGGCAAGCCGACCTCCTCGCACGCGCGGCGCAGGGCCGTCTGCACGGCCGCGTCCTTCACATCCAGCACGGCCTGTTCATAACGCCCGGGTCAGCAGGCGCCAGCCCACGGTGCGGAGCGCGCCCTTTCTGATTGCCTAAAATCATTAGGGGCCTTACGAGGCCTGTGCCGTGCCTACTCGATCTCCCACTTCCCCGACGTCCGCGGCGATGCCTCGCTACGAGCGGCTCCAGCGCCTGGCGCTGCGCTTCCCCGAGCTCGACGCCAGCGCCATCGAGACGTGCATCACGTTGCTGCGGGCTTCGCACGACTTGTCGGGGGCCTATGAGGCGCACCTGGGCCGTCACGGGCTGTCGATGGGGCGCTTCATGGTGCTGGTCCGACTGCTCACCACCGAGGACGACGACGTGGAGCGCGTGAGTGGGCTCACGCCCGCGGACCTCGCGGAGAGCTCTGGCGTCAGCCGGGCCACGATGACGGGGCTGCTGGACACGTTGGAGAAGGATGCCCTCATCTCCCGCGAGGACCATCCGGAGGACCGCCGCATGTACACGGTGCGCCTCACGCCCAAGGCCCGGCAACTCATCGAGAGCGTGTTGCCGGACCACTACCGGCGGATTGCCGCGTTGATGGCGCCCTTGAGTGAAGAGGAGCGCACCACGCTGCGGACGTTGCTGGCCAAGGTCAGCTCAGGGCTCCCCTTGCTCAAGGAGCCCTGACGCACGACCTTGCCGCGCGGGGCCTGCCGTATCACCGACACGCCCCGCGATGCCGAGGCCGCTCAGTGCTTCGCGTGGGCGCGAGCCTGTGCTGGCTTGCGGCGGCGGGCGAACAGCGCGGCGAAGGAGAGCAGGCCCACCGCGGCGGTGATGGGCACACCCGCCGTTCCGCCGCCGGAGGCATTGCAGCCCCGCGCCCCGTCGGCGCCCAGCGGACGCTCCCCGGAGAGGACGTCCTCGGGGGTGGTGACGTCCCAGCGGGGCTGCGGCTGCGTGTCGGGTGTCCGGACGATGGGCTCGTCGGGGAGCTCCTCGGACGGCGCGTCCTCACCTGGCTGCTCCGGCGCGGGAGTGGTGGGCTCGGGCTCCGGCGCGGGGGCCGGCTCCGGCGGCGGCATGACCTCCTCCATCGTCGAGGCCATGGTGAAACCGTCGTGGTACACGCTGGCCTCGGGACGGATGGCGTCGTCGCGGTACAGGCCCAGCTTCAGGTAGTTCATCTCCTTGCCGAACTGCGTCGCGACGTAGGTCTTCGGCACGACGACCTCGTTGTTGTGCCAGAGCTGGACGAAGCCCGTCTTCGCGTTGGGCGACCACTTCACCTGCAACACGAAGTCGCTCCAGTCTCCGCGCTTGAGCGGGGCCGTCCACAGCACCTTGCCCTTCGCGCCGCCCACGCGCATGTGCATCTCTTCGCCGCGCACGTAGAACTCCAGCGGCGGTGAGCCGCAGCAGCCCTCCTGGTGCCACTGCGCGAAGACCTGCCAGCTGTCATCGAGCGGGTAGTTGGCGGGGAAGAGGGTGCTCCACTTGTAGTACCAGGTGGAGTCCGTCTTCTCCTGGCTGATGTAGAGCAGTTCATTGCGGTTGCCGCTGGCGTTGATGGGGTCATCGCCCTGGCGCACCGTGGCCTTCAGCGCATAGCGGCCCTCGCGGACCACATCCGTCACGACCTGGAGACGGTTGTTGGAGACGCTCTGACTGCGCGTCCACTGCGAGGTATTGCCCGTCTCGAAGTCGCCTTTCCACACCACGTCCGCGGAGGCGAACGAGGGAATCAGAGACACCAGGGCGGCGAGTCGAAGCAGCTGCGTCAAGCGAGGTCCTTTCGTTCCAGGTTGGCGCAGTGGGACACTCAGGCGGACGTGCTACTTCCCGCTCGTGTCCTCTCGTAAAACCCTCAGGCGGACGTGGGTCCGCCGTCTCAGGTAGAGGGCTGCCTGACGGGCGGGCCTCTGGCGTCATGCTGGCTTTTTCCTCCGAGGAGACAGTGATTCCGAAGGGATGCGCGGAGGACCTGCACTCAAGGTTTTCGGCGCAAGCCGTCTCCAGGTCAGGCCGCCTGGTTCACGGCCTGACCACCCGGCGAATCGTGGGCGGGCAGTCGGGGAGGTGGGTTGGAAAAAGCGGGAGAAATGCCGCAGGTGGCGATGAGCCAGGCGTCTGTTTCGGGTCGCCCAGCCTCCCCGGAAGTCGGTGGAGAGCGGTGGATGGTGTACAACGCGATAGCTGGGCGGCTGCTTGGGGGATGGCGCCCGAGGGGGCAGTATGTTGAAGCCGGCGTACGACAAAGTCCTGGTCCTGGCGCTGGCCACGCCCGTCTTGGTGTTGACCGTCCTTCTTGCCCGCACGCCCTCCAAGGGAAGCGGGGCACCTGTATCAGCGCAGTTCTGGGCGGAGCGCCGCTCCGCGTCACGCATCGAGGCCCGGCTCACGCACCCCGAAGCGGACCGCTACCGGCCACGCATGTCGGCGGGCGGCTGCCCCGTCACTCCCGAACCCATCCCACTGCGAGACCTCGCCCGGCTGGAGGAAGCGGGCGACCTGTCCGGTATCGCCTCCGCGTATGCCCTTCAGGGCGAGTGGAACCAGGCGGCCTCGTTCCTGGAGCGCATGCCCGCCTCTCCGGACCGCGACAGTGATTTGGCCGCGGTGTACCTCGCCCGCGGCTCGCATGAGCAGGCCTTGCGGTTGCTGGACGGCGTGCTGAAGGCGCAGCCGAAGCATGCGCAGGCCATGTGGAACCGCGCGCTGGTGCTCCAGGCGATGGGGCTCACGATGAAGGCGGCGGACACCTTCGAACAGGTGGCGCTGATGGGGGAGTCGGGCTGGAGCCGCGAGGCGAAGGCCAACGCCCGTGAGCAGCGCGACGCCACGATGGAGCGCGCCCGCCGGTGGAAGGAAGCGCGCGAGGCCACGCTGGCGCTGGTGGATGACCCTCAGGCACCTCTTCCGCTGGAGGCGGCCCGCAAGGACCCGGGCATCGTCCGGCAGGCCTTCTATGAAGTGGTCCGCGCGGCGCCGTCGAAGGAGCGCGTCCTGGCCCTGTTGCCCCTGGCGCAGGAGCTGGACCGCGGCCACGGCGGCTCCACGCTGACGGACTACGTCAAGCGGGTGAGCGGCCGGAACTTCACGCGCCGCGGCGCGCTGTCGCGTGAGTATGCGTCGCTGGTGCGCGGCAAGCTGAACCAGCCGGACAAGCTGCTGGAGCGGGTGCTGGCGTCGGGAGAGGACGACCTCTTCCTGGGCACGGCCCAGCACACGCGGGCCACGCGCCGCATGGTGTCGCAGGTGGTGGAGCGGGCGAAGCGCCAGAACGACCCCTGGTTCAACCTCTATATCGAACGTGAGGAGGCCATCCGCGAGACGGCCGAGGGCCAGTGGTGGAAGGCCGAGCAGCGCATCTTCAACGCGCTCCAGCGCTGCCGCGAGGGCGGCCTGTCCGCGCGCTGCGTGGACCTGGAGCTGCGCCTGGGCATCCTCTACGCCGACCTCCAGCGCCTCACCGAGGGCGAGCAGCATGCCCGCACCGCCTGGGCCTGGGCGCGTCAGCTCCGGGAATGGGACATGGAGTTCACCGCCCTGGAGACGCTGGCCGCCATCAGCCGCTCACGCGGGGACTTCGCCAGCTCGCGTGCCTATGTGGAGGAGTGGTCCGCCCGTGGGCACGGCAACTGCGTCTGGCCCCGGGAGAACCTGGCCCACACGTACTACCTGGACAACCGCATGGACGACGCGCGCCGCGAAGTGGACGCGAACGCCGCCTGCAAGAACGAGCCGCTGAGCCTGCTGTTCGCCGTCAACCTCGCGGAGCTGTCGCGCACCCGGCCGAAGCCTGGGGACGAGGCGTTGCTGCGGCAGGCCCTCACGTGGGCCGACCACAGCAACCCCATGCCCAGCGACGCGGTGTATGCCCGTTACGTGGAGGGCCGCTTCCTGCTGGATTCCGACAGAGCCCGGGGGCTGGCGCTGCTGCGGCAGACCATCACCGAGGCGGAGGCGTTGCCTCGGGGAGATTCACTGGCGCGCGAGGCCTGGGCGCTGAGCTATTCGTCGCTCGTCACGGACGCGGGCAAGGCGGGCGAGTACACCCAGGCGCTGGAGTTGATGGCCGCGCAGCTTGGCACGCCCGTGCCTCAGCGCTGCGCCCTGGCGGCGGCGGTGCATGGCGAGCGCACGGTGCTGGTGGCGCGCGGGACGCAAGGCCAGGTGCTGGGCCACTACGAGACGGACCGGCAGGGGCCATTCATCCGCGCGGACACCTCGCGGCTGGTGCCGGATCGGCTGCGTGAGGTGTTGCGTGGCTGCGAGCGCGTGGACGTGCTCGCCTGGCCGCCCGTCTTCGGCCGCACGGACGTGTTGCCGCCGGAGGTGCCCTGGAGCTTCCGGCTCGGCCGCACGGCCCAGCCGCGCACCACGCCCAACGCCCGGCGGCTCGTCATCTCCAGTGTGGATGCGCCCGCGCTGCTCCAACTGCCGCGGCTTCCTCCGTGGCTGCCTTCCCAGGAGCCGGAGGCGGTGCCGCTGCAGGTGCTGTCCGGCTCGGACGCCACGCCCGCGCGCGTGCTGGCGGACATGCGGGACGCCACCGAAATCGAAATCCACGCCCACGGCATCATGGACCCGGCGCTCTCGGATGCGTCGCTGGTGGTGCTGTCCCCGGAGACGAGCGGCCGCTACGCGCTCACCGCGGACGTGGTGCGGCAGCAGAAGCTCACGGGGGCGCCCATGGTGTTCCTGGCGGCGTGCAGCGCCGGACGCGCGGCGAGCACCACCACCAGCCACGAGCCCTTCAGCCTGCCCGCGGCCTTCATCGACGCGGGCGCGCGGGCGGTGCTGGCCTCCACGGTGGACATCCCGGATGCCGCCGGCCGCTTCTTCGATGGGGTCCGGCGCCGCATTCGCGAAGGGGCCGCGCCGGCGGTGGCGCTGCGGGACGAGCGTCAGCGCTGGTTGGAGCGGGACAGCCGTGCCGGGTGGACCCGGCACGTCATCCTCGTGGAGTCATATTGAGTGCAGGCGGCCGCGCGGTGCGGCCGTCTACTGCGGAGTCCTCAGGTGCGTGTTGCCTCCCGGGAGCTGGAAATGATGGAACGTGACAGTGGCGCTCACGTCCAGTGCGCGCACCCAGTGCCACCACCCCACGGGCAGGAAGAGCAGCTCGCCCGGCTCCACCACGCCCTCCAGGACGGTGGCCTCGCCGTAGAGCGGGAAGCGCGCCGCGTCCGGGCTCGCCGCGTCCACGGAGCTGAAGGTGCCATGGCGCGGGTAGACGAGGTGGCGCTGGAAGGACGGCACCAGCCGCACGTGCTTGCGGCCCATCACCTGGCCCAGCAGCACGTTCATGTTGTCGTGGTGGAGCGGGGTGACGGTGCCCGGCGGTCCCAGCAGCAGCGTCGTCATGTCGGGACGCAGCTCCGGGTCGATGATGCCGGCGGGCGCGCGGATGTCCTCGCGCAGCCGGGCCAGTCCGTCGCGCTTCCAGTTCTCGTTGCGCGGCACCATGTAGAAGTCGTTCGTCTCGCCGCCCGTCTCCACCCGCTGGACGTAGTCGCGCAGCTTCACCACCTGGCGGTGTTTGTCGGGCTGCGAGGCATGGTCCGGGTTGGTGTCGCGCCCGGACATGATTTCCACCTCCACGTCCCCGAAGCGCTCCCGGAAGTCCGCGAGCGACCAGCGGCGCATCGCCGGCCAGTCCTCCATGAAGCCCTGCAGCACCACCGGCCGGTGACCGAAGTAGTAGCGGGTGAAGAACTCCTCCGGGCTCACCCCGCGGCGCTTCTCCAGCGTCACCGCGCCGGACTGGCGGTGCAGCTCCGCGTAGAGGTCCGCCATCGCCTCCAGCCACTCGTAGCGCCGGCCAATCCGCCGCGCCGCCACCATGTAGGGGTGCGCCTGTGCCGCGGCGATCTCCCGCTGCGCCAGCGAAGCCTCCACGCCCGCATCCACAAGCACCCGCTGCGCGTCCTCCGCGCTCACGCCCAGGGCGAGGTTCTCCGCCAGCCAGGTGTGCCACTCCAATGCCAGGCGCGAATCTTCCCTGCTCATTCAGAACTCCGTGAATTCCATGTCGCGAGTTGCCCCGTCAGATGCACGGGGTTGGCGCGTGTCATGATAAGGACTGTACGTGTTGCCGTATCATCCATGTCTAGCTTTCAGACCATCCCCATCGCGAGGTGCGAGCGCTCATGACGCCCGTCGAATCCCTTATGGCCGGTAGCTTGGATTCCGAGTCCGGTGAAGCCCATGTCAAGAACACCTACGTCAACTGCGACACGGCCAGCGTCGCCCCGCGCAAGCGGCTCCCGCTGCCGCCGCCAGCAGTTCCTCCCCTGGCCGGGCCGGAGCATCCGAGCGCCAGCCAGGCCCGCTGATCTCCAGGCCCGGGCGGGGTTTTTCACCCTCCCGGGCATTTTTCTGTCCGGGTCCTTCTTTTTTTCTTCTCAAGGATTGGACCGCTGCGCGTCTTTGACTGGGTAACGCGCAGGCGCGCATGTGAGTGGGGCTGCATGTCCAACCTCTTCAACCGGGAACGGAGGCGCTTCGAAGCGTTCATCCGTCAACATCGGCCCAGCCTTCTGGGGCTGGCCCGCCGGTTGTGTGCCCGCTCCAGCCTGGAGCCGGAGGACCTCGTCCAGGAGACCTTCGAGCGGGCGATGCCGGAGTTCGAGCATCTGAAGGACCGGGCGGACTCCGCGGCGGCTGCGTGGCTGTGTACGACGATGACGAACCGCTTCCTGGACTATTGCCGCCGCCAGCGGACGGAGTCCCGGGGGATGCCACATCTGGCGCTGGTCCAGGATTTGGCGGTGTCACCGGAGGAGACCCAGGAGAACTGGGCGCTGGTGAGCACCGACGCCTTCCAGAAGGCCATCGAGCGGCTGAAGCCGCACCTGCGTGACGCCTACCGCCTGCACGCGGAGGGCAAGCGCTACAACGCCATCGCCGAGCATTTCAATGTTCCCGTGGGCACCGTGGGCAGCTGGCTCACCCTGGCCCGTAGGGATTTGAAGGAACTGCTGCTGCCCCAGGTGGCGGTAGCCCGGGAGCAGGGGGCCACGAGCTCATGACGACGCCATGCACCAATCTGCACCTCTTCGTGGACGGAGAGCTGTCCGCTCCCGACGCGGAGGTCTTCCGCCAGCACCTGGGACGCTGTCCTGAATGCGAGGCGGGGCTGAGGGATTTGCTCCAGTTGGAGCTGTTGGCCTCCCGCGCCCTGGGCGGCGCCAGCGTCGCCGAGCCGCTGCCCGCGAAGGTGACGCCGCTGCGGCCGTGGATGCAGCGGGTGTCCCGCACGGTGGTGCCGGTGGCGTTGGCGGCGGGGCTGGCGGCGGTGGGCGTGTTCCGTCTCCAGGCGCAGCCGGAGGCCCCCACCGACGTGTGGCTGGCGGGCGCGGACGTGCGGACCTTGGAGGCGCGGCTCAGCCACCCGATGGCGGACCGCTTTCTGCCCTACGAGCCGATGCGCGGCACGTCCGGTGCCGCGAACCCGCTGCCGCTGCGTCCCCTGGCGGAGCTGGAGGAGCAGCAGGACTTCCGGGGCATCGCCGCCGCCTATGCGCTGCGCGGGGATTGGCAGCAGGCGGAATCCTTCCTGGCGCGGGCACCGGCCTCGGCGGACCGGGACAATGACCGCGCGGTGGTGGCCCTCAGCGGGCAGCGGTGGGAGGAGGCGCTGAACCTGCTCGGCGGCGCGCTGCGCCAGGAGCCGCGGCATGCGCAGGCGCTGTGGAACCGGGGGCTGGCGCTGCGGGGACTGGGCCTGCTGAAGCAGGCGGAGGCGTCGTTCCGCGACGTCGCGTCGCTGCCAGGCCAGGCGGCGGGCTGGAAGGTGGCCGCGGAGAAGCGCGCGGACGAGATGCGTGCGCTGCGTGACGCGGAGGCCGCGCGGTGGCAGCGCCTAGTGCGGGAGACGTGGACGCAGCTCACCGAGAAGACGGCGGATGCGGCGTACCTGGTGCGGCAGCAGCCCGCGGTGACGCGTGCGGCCCTCTATGAGGCGGTGCGTACGGCCACTTCGGCGGACGCGGTGGCCTCACTGTTGCCACTCGCCGCGGCGTTGGACCAGTTGGGTGAAGGCACGGTGCTCCAGGACTACGTCCGGGATGCGGCCTCCCGCGACTTCAAGGTGCGTGCGCCGCTGGCGGAGGACTATGCGCGGCTGGTGAAGGGGGCGCTGGTTCCCGGTCTGCTGGAGCGACTGCGCGTCTCCCAGGAGACGGACCTGTACGTCGGCGCGCTGCTCCACACGGGCGAGGCCGCCCGGGACGCGGAGTCGCTCAAGGCCCTGCAGCGCTACGCCCATGGCTCCAGGGACCCGTGGCTCAACCTGCTGGCCGAGCGTGAGCGGGCTCGGAGCGAGGAGGCGTCCGGCCGCGCGGCCAACGCCGAGCACCTGCTGCTCGCCACGCTCCGCACGTGTGGTGCGTACAACACGCTCTTCCCGTGCGCTGAAATCAACTGAGCGCTCGCTTCGGATGACGTCGCGCGGAGGCCGGCCTGTGACAGGGCCGGCCTCTTGCTTTTGTGGGCTTCGTGCAGGCGCGTGTCTGGGATCGGGCGAACGCGAGACTCGCGAAGGACGCCCCTGGCGTGTCGTGGCAGGCTCTGGCGGTTGGTTTCTTCCGCCCAGGAGTCGGCCGCCATGCCCCTGTCACCCCCTCGGAACATGAAGGACTATGAGGCCACCCGCCGGGACTTTCGCTGGGAGCGGCCCGAGCACTTCAACTTCGCGGCCGACGTCATCGACCGGCACGCCGCCGAGCGCCCGGAGGCGCTGGCCCTGCTGTGGTCCGACGAAGCCGGGCAGGAGCGGCGCTTCACGTGGGAGGACTTGCGGCGGCGCTCGCTGCACGCGTCCCGCTTCCTGACGGAGCAGGGGCTTCGCCGGGGGGACCGGGTCTTCATCATGATGCCGCGTGTGCCGGAGTGGTGGTTCCTGGTGCTGGGCTGCATTCGCGCGGGCATCGTCTTCATGCCGGGCACGCCCATGCTCACGCCGAAGGACATCCGTTACCGGTTGGAGGTGGCGGAGGCCCAGGCGGTGATTGCGGACGTGAGCTGCCAGGAGCGCTTCGACGGCCTGGTGGGGAGGGCGGGCAAGGTCCGCACCTGGGTGTCGGTGGGCGAGGGCGCGCCGTCTCCGTGGGTGCGCTACGTGTCCGGCGTCGCGGAGGCGGATGCGGGCGCGGCCTTCGAGCCCACGCGCGCGGATGCGCCGCTGCTCATCTATTTCACGTCCGGTACCACGGGCATGCCGAAGATGGTGCTGCACACGCAGGCCAGCTACGGGCAGGGGCACGTGATTACCGGCCGCTACTGGCTGGACCTGACGCCGGAGGACCGGCACCTGACGCTCAGCGACACCGGCTGGGCCAAGTGCGCGTGGGGCAAGCTCTTCGGCCCGTGGAGCCAGGGCGCGTGCAACGTCGTCTATGACTTCCGTGGCCGCTTCGAACCCACGAAGCTGCTGAAGGTGCTGGAGACGCAGAAGGTCACCACCTTCTGCGCGCCGCCTACCGCGTGGCGGGCGCTGGTGCTCCAGGACTTGAAGGCCTTCGACGTGTCCTCGCTGCGCCACACGGTGAGCGCGGGCGAGCCGCTCAATCCGGAAGTCATCGACAGGTGGAAGGACGCTACCGGGCTGCACATCCATGAGGGATACGGGCAGACGGAGACGGTGATGATTGTGGGCACGTTCCCCTCCATGGCGCCGCGCGTGGGGTCCATGGGCAAGCCGTCCCCGGGCTTCACGGTGAACGTCATCGACGACCAGGGGCAGGAGGTGGCGGACGGGCAGGAGGGGGACATCGCGGTGCGCGTGGCGCCCGAGCGGCCCGTGGGGTTGTTCCAGGGCTATCTCGGGGACGACGCGGCCAACGCGGCGTGCCGGCGTGGTGACTGGTACGTGACGGGAGACCGGGCCGTGCGCGACGCGGACGGCTACTTCTGGTTCGTGGGACGCGCGGATGACGTCATCAAGACGTCGGGCTACCGCGTGGGGCCCTTCGAGGTGGAGTCCGCGCTGCTGGAGCACGACGCGGTGGCGGAGTCGGCCGTCATCGGTGTGCCGGACGAGAAGATTGGTCAGCGGGTGAAGGCCTTCGTGGTGCTGGCGCCGGGGCATACGGCATCCCCGGCGCTCGCGCAGGCGTTGCAGGAACACGTGAAGCGGACGACGGCGCCCTACAAGTACCCGCGCGAAATCGAGTTCGTCACCGAGCTGCCCAAGACGGTGAGCGGGAAGATTCGCCGTGCGGAGCTGCGCGCCACGCGGACGTAGCGGGCGCGTCGTCAGGCTTCGAAGAGGACGGGGAAGCCCAGGAGCGCGCTGCCTTCCTGGGTGAACCAACCCTCCGCCACGGCGGCGTGCTGGGTGAGGGTGTGGATGTCGCGGAAACGGCGCTGGAGCGATGCGCCATCGCGCACGGACGTGGCGCCGCCCGCGTGGTAGCAGGCCGTCACGACCTCGGCGGCTGTCTCCACGGCCCACGTCAGGGTGGAGGACACCTGCGGCGCGAGGGCGAAGGCCTTCATCGGGGACTGCTGGCAGGCGTCCCAGAACACCTCGGCCATGCGGCGGAGGGCATCGTGCGCGGCGCGGGCGCCCGTCTCCGCGCGGCCCAGCCGGTTGCGGAACACAGGGGAGTCCACGAGCGAGGTGCGCGCATACAGCCGGCGCTTGCCCGAGCGGGCCAGGGTGAGCAGGTCGTCCACCGCGCCCTGGGCGATGCCCACCGCCACCGCGCCGATGTGCATGGCGTAGTGCAGCACTGGAACCACGAAGTTGGCGCCCGGCACGGAGGGCTGGCCGGTGAAGATGTCGAAGGTGCGTTGCTGGGGGACGAAGGCGTCGATGGCGATGTCGTGGCTGCCGGTGCCGCGCAGGCCGAGCACGTCCCAGTGCTCGATGATGCGGACCTCGCTGGCGGGGAGCAGCATGGCGCGCGTCTCGGGCAGGCCCTCGGCGGGGCCAGCGCGGGGCTTGCCGTCTGGGCCAAGGACGACACAGTTGCCGAACAGCCATTCACTCTGGCGGCAGCCGGTGGCGAAGTTCCAGTGGCCGGTGACGCGGTAGCCGCCGTCCACCTGCACGGCCTTGCCCTGGGCATTGAAGGCGCCGCCCACGGTGGCATTGGGCCCGGCGGCGTAGACGGCATCGAACTCCTCGCGGAGGAGGAGGGCGAAGAGTTGGGGGCTCTCCGAGGCAATCATCATCGTCCAGGCGGTGGAGGCGTCCGCGCGGGCCAGCTCGGAGAGGACGTCCAGCCCGGTGACGAGATTCAGCTCCAGCCCGCCATGGCTGCGAGGGACAAGCATCCGGTAGACGCCGATGTCCTTCAGCGTGGCGATGACGTCCAGGGGGAGCTGCCGTGCCTGCTCAATCTCCCCGCTGCGAGCGGAGAGGGCAGGGGCCAACTCACGTACCGCATGCAGCAGGTTCGCTCCGGCATCCAGCGTCATGGGTCGAGGCTCCGGAAAGAGAGCTTCAAAGATGCCTGATGCTGGATGTCTGTGAAAGGTGCAGTGCGCTAATGGTTTCAAGTCCTGCGCGCCAGGGCATTCGATGAGCAGGAATTGCTGTGTCCGCGGCCCGGGCGTCCTGGTGAACGCCCGGGTCAAGCAGGCCCCGTGCTACTTGCCCCACTCCGTGTGGACGAAGCCCGCTTCCGGTCTGTCCTTGCGCTGATACGTGTGCGCGCCGAAGGCGTCACGCTGTGCCTGGGTGAGGTTCTGCGGCAGCTCCGCGGTGCGGTAGCTGTCCAGGTACGCCAGCGAGGAGCTGAACACCGGAACGGGGATGCCCACGCGCGTGGCTACGCCCACCGCCTGCCGCCACGCGGGGGCCATGCGCTCCAGCACCGGCGCGAAGGCGTCGGACACCATCAGGTTGGGCAGCGTCGGCTGCTGCTGGAAGGCCTCACGCAGCGGCGTGAGCAGCTTCGCGCGGATGATGCAGCCACCCCGCCAGATGCGCGCCAGTTCCGCCGGGTTGATGTTCCACTGATACTCCTGGGACGCCGCCTGGATGAGCAGCATGCCCTGCGCATACGTCACCACACGCGCCGCGTAGAGCGCGTCATGCGTCCACGCCGCCAGCTGCGCCCGTTCCTCCTTGCTGAGCTGCCCCACCGGGCCGTTCAGCTTCGGCGCGGCTGCCACGCGTTCGTCCTTCATGGAGGACAGGATGCGCGCGTCCAGTGACGCGGCGATGGAGGGAATCGGGACGCCCAAATCCAGCGCCACCTGCACCGTCCACTTGCCGGTGCCCTTCTGGCCCGCCTTGTCCAACACCAGGTCCACCAGCGGCTTGCCCGTCTCCGGGTCCTTCTGGCGCAGCACCTTGATGGTGGTCTCCAGCAGGAACGAGCCGGCGATGCCATGGTCCCACTGGGACAGCAGGTCCGCCAACGCGTCCGCGTCCAGCCCGAGCCCGCGGCGCAGCACGTCGTATGTCTCCGCGAGCAACTGCATGTCCGCGTACTCGATGCCGTTGTGCACCATCTTCACGAAGTGCCCGGCGCCGTCCGCCCCCACGTAGGTGACACACGGCCCCATGTCCGTCTTCGCGGCGATGGCTTCGAACACCGGACGCACCAACTCGTACGCCGAGGGAGCACCGCCCGGCATGATGGAGGGGCCGTTGCGCGCGCCCTCCTCGCCGCCGGACACGCCGACGCCCAGGAAGTGGACGCCCTTGGCCTTGCACTGCTCCTCGCGGCGGCGCGTGTCCAGGAACCACGAGTTGCCGGCGTCCATGATGACGTCGCCTTCCGCCATCAGCGGCAGCAGGCGCTCCAGCATGGAGTCCACCGCCGCGCCCGCCGTCACCATCAGCAGCACCTTGCGCGGGCGCTCCAGCCGCTGAACGAAGGCCTCCAGCGACTCGGTGCCCCAGACCTCGGGGTGTCCGTGCTTGCGGTGCATCTCATCGATGCGCTCCGCATGCCTGTCCCACACGGCCACCCGGAAGCCGTGGTCCGCGATGTTGAGGGCGAGGCTCGCCCCCATGACGCCCATTCCCGCCACGCCGAACTGCGCGCCCGCTGCCTCACTCATCGTTGGTTCCTCCTGGAAGGTTTGCGACTGGGAGCCCTCACCGCCCGGCGGCGGCGGGGTCCAGCATCCACTCCGAATTCGTCACCCGGGCGGCGGGGAGGCTCAGGTCCCCCGCCAGCGCCCGGCGCACCGTGTCCTGCTTGCCCGCCCCCGATACGAGGGTCAGCACGTGCCGCGCGGACCGCAACACCGGCAGCGTCAACGTCATCCGCCAGGGCGGCGGCTTGGGTCCCACCACCGCCAGGACGCGCTGCTCGGATTCCTCCAGCGCGGGGTGGCCGGGGAAGAGGCTGGCCGTGTGTCCGTCCTCTCCCATGCCCAGCAGCACCACGTCCAGGGTAGCAGGCAGCTTCGCCGCGTAGTCCTTCGCGGCGGCGTCCCGGTCCTCGCGCTCACCCTCCATGCGGAACACCTGCGACGGTGACAGCCGAAGAGGACGCAGCAGCGTGTCCTCCACCATCCGGTAGTTGCTGTCCGCGTGGTCGGGCGGCACGAAGCGCTCGTCCACGAAGTAGACGTCCACGCGCTCCCAGGGAAGCACCTGCGCCGCCAGCGCCCGGTACGCGGGCCCCGGCGTGCTGCCGCCCGACAGGGCCAGGCTGACGCGCCGCTGGGTGGCGAGCGTGTCCTGGAGCGCCCGCGCCATCCACACCGCGGCTTCCCGGGGCAGGGACTCTGTGGGCACGATGTGCGTGCGTGCGGCGCTCACAGGCTGGTCCACCGGCGGCCATCCCGGGCCAGCAGCGCGGCCGCGGCATCCGGGCCCGCGCTTCCACCGGGGTAGCCGTGCGCCGGTCCGCCCTCGCCGGACTCCAGGGCTTGGAGGATGGGCGTCACGAAGGTCCACGCCTGCTCCACGCTGTCCTGCCGCGCGTAGAGGGTGGCGTTGCCGCGCATGCAGTCCAGCAGCAGGCGCTCATAGGCCTCGGGGACCGGCCGCTGGAAGGTCTCCTGGTAGTTGAAGTCCATGGTGACGCCCGCGATGTTGACATCCTCGCCAGGCACCTTGGATTCGAAGGAGAGCGCGATGCCTTCCTGGGGCTGGATGCGCAGCGTGAGCACGTTGGGCTGCAGCCGCTGGCAGGTGGCGCCTTCCCCGGAGAAGAGGCTGATGGGCACCGATTTGAAGTGGATGGACACCTCCGTCACGCGCCGCTTCAGCTTCTTGCCCGCGCGCAGATAGAAGGGAACGCCCGCCCAGCGCCAGTTGTCGATGTTCATCTTCATGGCGACGTAGGTCGGCGTGCGCGAGCCGGCCTTCACGCCCTTCTCCTGGAGGTAGCCCTCGTACTGGCCTGCCACCACCGCGCGGGACACCTCGCGGCCCTCCAGCGGGCGCAGCGCGCGGATGACCTTGTTCTTCTCGTCGCGGATGTCCTCGGCGCCGAAGGACACCGGCGGCTCCATTGCGCACAGCGCGAGCACCTGGAGCAGGTGGTTCTGCACCATGTCCCGGATGACGCCCGTCTCGTCGTAGAAGCCGCCACGCCCCTCCACGCCCAGCGTCTCCGCCGCGGTGATTTCCACGTGGTCGATGTTCTGCCGGTTCCACAGCGGCTCGAAGATGGCGTTGGCGAAGCGGAAGACGAGGATGTTCTGGACGGTCTCCTTGCCCAGGTAGTGGTCGATGCGGAAGAGCTGCCGCTCGTCCAGCACCGCCGCCAGCTCGCGGTTGAGCGCGCGGGCGCTCTCCAAATCGTGGCCGAAGGGCTTCTCGATGATGAGCCGCTGCCACGGGCGCTGGTCGGCCTGTTCCTGGCGCTTCAGCAGCCCCGACTCCGACAGGCCGTGGAGGATTTGGGGGAAGGTGGAGGCCGGGGTGGCCAGGTAATAGAACTGGTTGCCCTGGGTGCCGAACTTCTGGGCGACCCGGTCGAGCTCCTCGCGCAGGCGCACGAAGGACTTCGGGTCGTCATAGCCGCCAGAGATGAGCTCCAGGCGCGGGGCGAAGTCCTTCCAGACGGCCTCGTCCAGGGGCTGGGTGCGGGCGAACTTCAGCAGGGACGCCTTCACCTGCTCGCGGAAGGCCTCGCTGTCTCCTTCGGAGCGGCTGAAGGCGACGACGGCGAAGTTCTTCGGCAGCAGGTGGTCTCGCGCCAACTCGAAGAGGGCCGGGAACAGCTTGCGCTGGGCCAGGTCTCCGGTGGCGCCGAACAACACCAGCGCGCACGGGTCGGGCCGCCGGGCGCGAACCAGCGGGTCTCCTTCTCGGGGATGGGTCTCGATGTGCAGGCCCTGATGCGCGTCCATTCGCTGCCTCCCTCCGGGTTGGGTCCGGCGGGAACCTTACGCCTTCCGAGTAGCCACCGGGCAAGTGGGAGTGCGGGCAATGACGCCGGTCTGACGTTGCGGAGCGTGCCTGCTCCGCGCCCTTCAAGGCAGGCAGAGCAACTGGTACCGCTGGGTGTCGTGCTGCTTCACTTCGCGCAGGTCGACACGGCACGCCTGTTCAATGTCCCCGAAAGGCGACACCCGACCCCACAGACGGCGCAGGTGGCTCTGCTTCGCCTTGAAGTCGTCGGGGGACACGTAGGCGCGGATGTTCTTGTAGTGACCTTCCAGCACCTCGCAGACGCGGCGAGGGTCGGCTCGCGCATACTCACCCCGTCCGTGGACCTCGATGTAGAGGATGGGCTTGTCCGGACGTTCGAGCGTGGCCCGCATGCCGTCCAGCACGTCCAGCTCGAAGCCCTCCACGTCGACCTTCACGAAGTCCACGTGTGACAGGCCTTGCTTCTGGACGAAGCCGTCCACGGTGACGACCGGGACGGTGATGCCCTCCGCGCCCTCTTCGGGAACGTGTCCGTTGAGGCCCGTGGCGAAGGTGATGACGCCTTCCTGCGAGCCCACCGCCGCCTGGATGGCCTGGCAGTTGCGCAGGTGGTTGTTCCGGAAGTTGGCGTCCAGCTCCGCGTAGTTCTCCGGCTCGGGCTCGAAGCTGAAGAGCTGTCCCAGCGGGCCGATGCGGCTGCGCAGGTACATGGACAGGTAGCCGATGTTGGCCCCCACGTCGAAGGCCACCATGCCCGGCCGCAGATGGGGGGCGATGAGCGGGAGGTCCGACAGGAAGTCGTTGCCCTGCAGGTACAGCAGCATGTGCGTCGTGCTGCGGTGGGCCTTCAATGTCAGGTCATAGCCGAACAGCCTGCGCTGGACCTCGAGCGGCTGCTGACCGTTCAGCTCCAGCAGCAGCCGCGCCGTGCGCAGCTGGCTGAAGGGGACGAACGTGTGGGCGAGTTGGGCGGCTCGGAGCGCAGGGTCGATAGGACGCATGGGGGCGCTCCCGTCTTTATGGCAGCGGCAGGTCCACGGGCAAGGAACGGCGGATTGCCCTTGGGGGCAGTTCCCATGGCGCCCTCCAGGCCGGCTGTCTGGGTGGGAGGGGAGCGGCCGTGGGAAGGAAGGCCTGTCAGGAGAGGGGCATGGGATGGGCCCGAAGGTGGTATGCCTGGGGCCTCGCCATGAAGTACGCCGTTACGCTCTGGTTCTGGGTCGTCTTCCTGCTCACCGCCCCGGTGCTGTTCACCCTGGGCGCGCTGCTGCTCGTCGTCACGTACCCGTTCGACCGGGACCGGCGGCTCTTGCACTCACTGGTCTGTCGTTGGTGCTACGGCCTGTGGCTGCACGCGTCCCCGGGCTGGCGCACGCGAATCGAAGGCCGTGAGCTCATTCCTCCTGGGCCCTGTGTGATGGTGGTCAACCACCAGTCCGCGGCGGACATCCTCGCTGTCATGGGCCTGTTCCATCCCTACAAGTTCGTGGCGAAGGCGTCGCTGTTCTCGCTGCCGCTGGTGGGGTGGATGATGACGCTGCTGGCCTACGTGCCCATCGTCCGGGGCTCGTCCACCGCCATGAACCAGCTCCTGGACCCGTGCCGGCGCTGGCTCCGCCGTGGCATGCCGGTGCTCATCTTCCCGGAGGGGACGTACTCCAAGGGCGGGCAGTTGCTGCCCTTCAAGCGGGGTGCCTTCCAACTCGCGCTGGAGGAGCATGTGCCGGTGGTGCCCGTGGTGGTGGAAGGCACGCCAGGGCTGCTGGACGGAGACGGCCCCTGGATGAGTCCCACCGCCTCCATCCGCGTGCGCGTGCTTCCCGCGCTGCCGCCGGAGTCCTTCGGTCCGGACTCACAGGAGTTGGCCACGCAGGTTCGCACGCTGTTCGAGCAGACGTTGGCGAAGACGGGCTGAGTGTCCCCGCGCACGCGCCTGTCCACGGTCAGGCCCACCCTGGTGCAAAACAATGGGGGGGCGGAAACACTGACACAACCCAATACAGGATGGGGGCGCCCTCGCGAACGTCTCAGGCGTGCTGAGGGGCACATTGCGCGGGGGAGGGCAGCGCGAGTGCGCTATCCTCAACATACATGCGCTCTACTTTGATGTTACTTGGGTTGTTAGGGCTGTCTTCGCCCGCATGGGCCGCGGTGCCCTCCGGCTTCGTGGAGACGCCCTTCACCTCCAATACCCTCACGCAGGCCACGGGGATGGCATGGGCGCCGGACGGTTCAGGCCGCCTGTTCATCACCCTCAAGACGGGCGAAATCCGGGTGGTGTCGCTGAAGGACGGCCAGCCTGAAACACAGTCGGGGAACAGCACGCTGGTGACGCAGGTGTTCGCGACGGAGGAGGACGTCTACACCGGCAGCGAGTGCGGCCTCATCGGTATCGCGTTCGACCCGAACTACGTGGTCAACCGCTACGTCTATTTTTTCGTCACCGTCTCCGCGTCGGAGCAGCAGATTGTCCGCTACACGGATGCGGACGGGACGGGCACGGCGCGCACCGTCGTCGTCAGTCGGCTGCCCACGCGGGGCGCGAACCATGGCGGCGGCGCCATTGGCTTCGGCCCGGACGGAAAGCTGTACTGGGCCATTGGCGACCTGGGCAACGGCACGGGCGTGAATGCGGACCTGACATCGATGGCGGCCAAGGTGAGCCGCTCGAACCCGGATGGCACGCCCGACAGCGACAACCCCTTCAACGACGGCGTGGGGCCCAACAACGAGTACATCTGGGCGCGCGGCCTCCGCAATCCCTTCACCTTCACCTTCCAGCCCACCACGGGCCGGTTGTGGGTGAACAGCGTGGGCACCAACTACGAGCAGGTCTTCGTTGTCACCCGCCGAAGCCATGCCGGCTACAGCGACTACGAGAACAACCAACCCAGCACCAGCGACTTCATCACTCCCGTCGTCAAATACAGAACCAACGGTTCCGACACCCGCAGCCTCGCCGCGGGCGGCGCCGTACGCAGCAGCGGAGTGGCCACCTTCACCACAGCCGGGAACCATGGCTTCCGCAAGGGTGAGCGGCTCACGCTCAGCGGTGTGGAGGATGCGAGCTTCAATGGCCTGTTGCTGGTGGCCAGCATTCCTTCCCTCACGACCTTCACCGTGGCGCAGCCTTCGCTGCCAGACGCGGCGAGCAGCGGGGGAACGGCCACGACGCAGGAACTCGGTGGCTCCATCACCGGTGGCGCCTTCTACGACGCGACCCTGTTCGACGAGACGTACCAGGACAACTTCTTCTTCGGGGACTTCAACACCGGTCAGCTGACGCGAGTCACTCTGGAAGAGGACAACTCGGTGGCTACGGTGGATGAGTGGGCCACCGGCTTCACCTCGCAGGTGGACATGTCGGTGGGCCCGGACGGCGCGCTCTACACCATCGGCGTGTCGGGCGGCGTCCTGAGGCGCATCACGCCCGAGACGCCGGGACAGAAACTGGTGGTGTCCGGGCTGCAGCCGCGCGTCGAGGAGGGCGGACGCGCTGCCTTCACCGTGCGCCTGGCCGAAGCGCCGGCCTCCGATGTCTCCGTGCAGGTATCCCGCGCGCTGGGCGGCTCCGAGGACCTGAGCATCGTCAGCGGCGCGGCGCTCACCTTCACGGCGTCCAACTGGAACGTGCCCCAGGTGGTGACGCTCACCGCGGCGGTGGACGAGGACAAGACGCCGGATGTCGCCACCTTCATGGTGGTGGCGGACGGGCTGCAGGAGGTGGCGGTGGTGGCTACCACCATCGACAACGACTCGCCGCGCCTGGTGCTGACCGCGTCGCAGGTGACGGTCGCGGAGGGCGGGACGGCGGCCTTCGGCGTGTCGCTCTCGGAGCGGCCCAAGCGCAATGTCACGGTGACCGTGGCACGCACCCGCGGGGACGAGGACATCACCGTCCAGTCCGGGGCGACGCTGACCTTCACCACCTCCGACTGGAATACGCCCAAGGACGTCACCCTGGCCGCCGCGGCGGACGCGGACACCGAGGACGCCACGGCCATCATCACCGTGGCCGCCCCGGGCGTGGACGCGCGTGAGGTGGAGGCCTTCGAGCAGGACACGACCCTCATTCCACCCGTCATCCTCTCCGAGCCGGTGACCCGAGCGGTGGTGGGCACTCCGTACCGGTATGCGGTGCAGGCGACGGCCCGGCCCGCGCCCACGTATGTGCTGGTGAGCACGGTGCCGGGCATGAGCATCGATGCCGCCACCGGCGTCGTTACCTGGGAGCCCACCGAGACGGGCACGGTGGAGGTCTCCGTGCGCGTGAGCAACGGCGCCGCGCCGGACGCCGTGCAGGACTTCACCATCACGGTGAGCCCGGACGCGCCGCCCACCGCCATCCTCACGCGTCCCGAGGACGGTGAGCACGTGTCCGGCGCTACGGCGGAGTTCTACGGCGACTGCCAGGATGACGTGGGCTGCACGCACGCGGAGTTCTACGTGGACGACGTGCTGCGCTACACCGACGAGCGGACCGAAAGCCCCTACTCCTACGGCGGCGAGCCCAGCCGCTGGGACACCACGGGCCTGACGCCGGGCTGGCACCGCGTCCGCTTCGTCGTGGTGGACTCAACGGGGCAGCAGGGCTCCGCCGAGGCGATGGTGTGCGTGGGCGATGTCCCCTGTGTGTCGCCGCCGTCGGACGCGGGGACGGACGCTGGAACCGATGCGGGCACGGACGCCGGAACCGACGTGGGCCCCGAGCGTCCGCCTCCCAACGAGCCGGGCGGCTGCAATTGCAACGCGATGCCGCTGGCGCCGTTGGCCTGGAGCTCGCTTGCGTGGCTCGTGCTCCAGCGGAGGCGGTCGCGTCGCCACTGAGCGCGTCTAGCCGCTCTCGCGCGCGGCCCTGCTAGGCCACCTCGTGCAGGGCATCGCTGAGCAGAAGCGCTGGAGTCACCATGGACTCCAGCGCTTCGACGCTGTCGGGCATGCCGAGCTTCACCGCCTGGCGCCGCTCGTCCTCGAGGGTGAAGTTCCCGAAGTGGCGGCAAAGCACCATGCGCGGATGCCGCACGCGCGGGCCCCGCAGCGTGTCAGCAGGGTCTCCAGCCTCAGGACTGGGTGCCTTCCTGTCCGGTGCCCTCCGACCGCCACTGGGTATGGCCGCGCGTGCCCTGCACGGCGTCGGCCAGCTCACGCACGGGCGTCAGCAAGCCGTACAACTCGATGGGGGTGCATGGGACTTCGTCTATCACCTCCGCCGACAGGACGCCGTTCTCGATGGAGAAGGCCTCGAAGGCGCGGGCCAGGTTCAGCAGGGGGCGCCGCATGCCCGCGCTGAGGAGGATGGCGCGGGCCTGAGGGGTGACGTTCTTCAGGTCCAGCACGGCGTCGAGGCCGGCATCGCCAATTTGCTCGTCCTGTACGCCGAACAGCTTGAGGAACTTGTCGCCCAGCCCTTCGGGCCGGATGACCACCTCGCGCGGAAAGTCGTCGCCGAGCTCGTGCCGGACGATGGTGGCGATGCGGTACGCCTTCTCCTGGTGGCGGTACTCGGTCTCCAGGGTGAGCGGACGCCCGGCGTAGCTGCCCTCCATCTTCAAGGTCCCCGCGGAGTACATGAACCTGCCGGGCGTCGGCATGAAGGACCAGCCACGGGTGGTCGCGAAGTCCTGCCAGGCCTGGATTTGCTGCTTCCAGCGGCGCCAGCGGAAGAAGCCAACGATGCTCGAGACGCCGATGCCCGCCCCGAGGATGCCGGCGAAGATGCCAATTTGTAGCCCGGTCATTCCCGCGAGCATCTCTGCTCGGAGCGTATTGGCCAACCCCCTCCGTGCGTGAGGGCCTCCAGAGGGGACGTGGTGGGACGTCTTCTCCAGAACGGCCAGCAATTACAGGAACTTGCGCACATGTCAGAGGGAGGGAGTAAGGGAGCAGGCGCCCGCCGCTTGGAGCGAGCAGTCCCTCTGTTGGAGGCTGCCCGCTGGCCAAAGCGCCACGGGAAAGAGGGAGGGTGGACGCCTGATGCGCCTGCTGCACACGTCGGACTGGCACCTGGGACACACGCTGTACGACGTCTCGCGGGATGCGGAGCACGCCGCCTTCCTGGACTGGCTGCTGGAGACCCTGGAGGCGCAGGCCGTGGATGCGCTGCTGGTGGCTGGGGACATCTTCGACACGGCGAACCCCAGCGCGGAGGCGCAGGCGGCCTGGTACCAGTTCGTCGCGAAGGCGCGGCGGCGGATGCCCCGGCTGGACGTGGTGGTGATTGGCGGCAACCACGACTCCGCGGCGCGGCTGGACGCGCCGGACCCGCTGTTCGCGGCGCTGGGCGTGCACGTGGTGGGCGGACTGCCGCGGGCCCGAGACGCCACGGACCAGGAGCGGCTGCTGGTGCCGCTGCACGACGCGAAGGGACGGGTGGGTGCGTGGGTGGCGGCGGTGCCGTACCTGCGTCCCGCGGACTTGCCGCCCGTGCCCGGAGACATGGGAGACCGGCTGGTGGAGGGCGTGCGCGCGGTGTACGCGGAGGTGCTGGCCGCGGCGCGGCGCAGGCGTCAGGCGGGACAGGCGCTGGTGGCCATGGGGCATTGCTACATGACGGGCACGGAGCTGTCCGCGTTGAGCGAGCGGAAGATTCTCGGCGGCAACCAGCATGCGCTGCCCGTGGACCTGTTCCCGGAGGACGTGGCCTACGCGGCGCTGGGGCATCTGCACAAGGCCCAGCGGGTGGGCGGACGCGAGGGGGTGCGTTACAGCGGCTCGCCGTTGCCCCTGTCGCTGTCGGAGGCGGGCTACCGGCATCAGGTGCTGCTGGTGGAGCTGGAAGGCGACGCGCTGCGCGAGGTGCAATCCCTGCCCGTGCCCCGGACCACGGACATGGTGCGCGTGCCTTCGCGGGACGCGGCGCCCCTGGACGCCGTGCTGACGCAGCTGGAGGGCTTGCCGGCGCACGACGCGGACACGCTGGAGTGGCGGCGGCCCTACCTGGAGGTGTGCGTGTCGTTGCCCCGGCCGGAGCCCGCGCTGCGGCAGAAGGTGGAGAAGGTGCTGGAGGGGAAGGCGGCGCGGCTGGTGAAGCTGACGCCCGCCTATACCGGGACGGGAGGCGCGCTGGCGGAGGTGCAGCCGGGCCTCTCCCTGAAGGAACGCACGCCCGAGGATGTCTTCCGCGCGCGTTACGCCCGTGACTTCGAGGAGCCACCCGCACTGGCGTTGCTGGAGGCCTTCCATACGTTGCTGACCGACGTGCAGGAGGAGTCGCCGTGAAGGTGCTCGCGATTCGCGGTTCCAACCTGACGAGCTTCGCGGGGGACTTCGCGCTGGAGCTGGACCAGCCGCCGTTGGACCGGCTGGGCCTGTTCGCGATTACCGGAGCAACGGGCGCGGGCAAGAGCACGTTGCTGGATGCCCTGTGTTTGGCGCTGTTCGACCGCACGCCCCGGCTGGGGGGACGCGGCGGCGCGCCGGTGGGCCGCGCGGACGAGGATGAGGACGCGCGACTGTCCGCCTACGACGTGCGCGGCATGCTGCGCCGGGGCGCGGGCGAGGGCTATGCGGAGGTGGACTTCCTGGGCAAGGACGGGCGGCGCTACCGGGCGCGCTGGTCCGTGTGGCGCGCGCGCAACCGCGCCGAGGGGCGCTTCCGGCCCCAGGAAATGCAGTTGATGGACGTGGTCACCGGGCAGCTCACGGGCCGCACCAAGGGCGAGGTGCTGGCCGCCATCCAGGAGCGGCTGGGGTTGTCGTTCGACCAGTTCCGTCGCTCGGCGCTGCTGGCGCAGGGCGAGTTCGCGGCCTTCCTCAAGGCGGATGCCAGCGAGCGCGCGGAGCTGCTGGAGCGGATGACGGGCACGGAGGTGTACAGCCGCTTGTCCATGGCCGCGCATGAGAAGAACAAGGCGGAGCAGGAGTCGCTGGCGAAGCGGGCACAGGGATTGGCGGCGATTGCCCTGATGCCAGAGGCGGAGCGCGCGGCGGCGGCGGCGGCGCTCGGTGAGGAGTCCCGGGCGCGTCAGACGGTGGAGGCGCTGCTCAAGGACGCGGAGGGCGCGGCGGCGTGGCATGTCGCGCGGGCGGGGCTGCGGGAGGCGGAGCAGGCGGCGGAGGCGAAGGCGCAGGCGGCCAGGACGGCCCTGGAGGAAGCGGCGCCGCGCGCGGCACGGATGGAGGCGGTCCGCGAGGCGGAGGCCTTCCGGGGGCCGGTGGCGGCGGCGGAGGCTGCGGAGCGCCGGTGGGCGGAGGCGGAGGCGGCGCAGGTGGCGCGGGCGTCGGAGGTGGAGGCGGCGCTGTCGGAGGTCTCGGCGCGGCGGGTGGGGCAACTGGAGGCGGAGACCGCGCGCGCCGCAGCGCAGGAGCGGGAGGTGGCGACACGTCCCGCGCTGGAGGAGGCGGCGCGACTGGATGCGCGGCTGGAAGGTGTCTCCCGGGAGGCGCGTGAGGCGCGGGCGCGGGCTGAGAAGTCCCAGGCGGCGCTGTCGGAGGCGAAGGCGGAGCTGGATGCCGTGCTCGTGCGCGAGGCCGAGGCACGAGACAAGGGGGAGGCCGCGAGGCACTGGCTGACGGAGAAGGCGCACTGGGTCGCGCTCACGAGCGAGTGGCCGCGCTGGCATCGCGAGCTGGAACGCTACGAGGGGGCGCAGGGCGAGCGGCGCAAGGCTCGTGAGGAATCCGGACGGCTGCTCGGTGAGGTGGAGGGACTGCGCGAGACGGTGGGGCTTCGGCGGGGGGAGCGGGATGCCGCGGTTCGTGCGGAGGAGATGGCCCTGGCCGCGGCGACGCATGCCGAGACGGCCGTGGGGGCGGAGACGGGCGCGCAGCGGCGGGCGCAGCGTGAACGCCTGTTGGCGCGGCAGGAGGCCGTGCGGGGCTTGAAGACTGCTCACGAGGGTCTCGCCGCGGATGAGGCCGAGGCTCGTGAGGCGGACACGGAGGTGAAGGCGGCGAAGGCGGAGGTCGAGGCCGCGACGGCGGACGCGCGCGCGGCGGAGACTCGGCGGACGCAGGGGGAAGCCGCGCTCAAGGAGGCGCAGCGCTCGCTGTCGCTGGCGCAGGCGACGCAGGGCTATGCGTCCCACCGTACATTGCTGAAGGACGGTGAGGCGTGCCCGTTGTGTGGCGCGGAAGAGCACCCCTACGCGCGCGAGGTGTCCGCGCTGGATGGGCTGGTCGCGGAAGCAGCTTCGCGTGTGGAGACGCTGGAGACGGAGCGGACCGCGGCCACCCAGGCGGAGGTGGCGGCGAGCGCTCGGCGCGCGGCGGCGAATGCACGCGCCGGACAGGCGGAGGCGCGCAGACAGTCCGCGGAGGCTCGCGCGGAGGCGCACGGCGAGGCCTGGCGGAAGGGGTGTGACTCGTGGCTGGAGTCCATTCGGGGAGAGGGGGCGGAAGTGTCCACCCTCGCCACCTCCGTGACGGAGCCCGATTCAGGCACGTCGTCGCCACCGGCCGTGGGGGGCTCGCCCGAGGCGGGCGCGTGGCTCGGCGCGGCGCGTGCCGAGGTCGCGGAGCGACTGGCGGCGCTGAAGGCCGACGAGCAGGCCGCCGAGTCATTGGCCCGCACCGCGCGCGAGGCCCGCGCGGCGCTGGAGACGCAGCGCACTCGGCGCGAGGTGGCGGCGGAGTCGCTGCGCCGCGCGGAGGAGGCGCTGTCGCGCGCGGAGTCGGTGCTCAAGGACGTCCATGCCCGGCTTGAGACGGCAGAGCAGACGTTGCGGCAGGTGCTCGCGGAGGTGGCCCCCGTCTTCACCGCGGACGTGGGCTGGGACCGGAAGCTGGAGGAGGACCCGGCCAGCTTCCGCCGCAAGTGTGGCGAGCGGGTGGTGATGTGGAAGGGGAAGGAGGAGGCCCGCCTGAAGGCGGAGGAGCGCGAGGCCGAGGAGCAGCGTCATCGTGCCCGGGCGCAGGGACTGGTGGAGGTGAGCACCCGCCATGCCGAGGAGCATCACGCCTTCGCCGTGCGCAAGGAGGAGGAGCGCGGCGAGCTGACCCGCGCACGCGCGGCCCTGCTGTACGGCCGTCCCACGGCGGAGGTCCGCGCTGAGCTCCAGGCACGACTGGAGGCCACGGAGTCGGCCTTCGAGCAGGCACGTGAGCGCGCCGAAGCGGCGCGTCAGGCGGCGCAGGTCGCCACCGCGCGTGCCGAGGATGCCGTGCGCGCCAGGACGGAGGCGCTGGCCCTGCGTGAGTCGGAAGGCGCCGCGCTGACAACGCTGCTCGCCACGCGTGGGACCACGCTGGAGGCCGTGCGGACGCTGCTGGCATTCGACGCGGCCTGGCGCGAAGCAGAGGCTCGCGCACTGTCGGCCCTGCGCGAGGCGCTCGCCCAGACTACCGCCGTGCTGGCGGAGCGAAGCGAGCGTCGCGCGCGGCACGAGGACTCCGGTCCTCCGTCGCTCTCCGAGCAGGACGCGGGCGCCGAATGTGAGCGGCTGCGCGCGGAGGTCGAGGCCCGTCGTCATGCGGAGGCCGCGCTGCACGCGCGCCTGGAGGCCGACGACACGGCGCGGGCGCGGCACGGCTCCGAGGCCGCGGCCCTGGAGGAGGGCCGCCGCGCGGCGGAGGTGTGGAAGGTGCTGGGCGACCTCATTGGCTCGCACGACGGCAAGCGCTTCAAGGTCTTCGCCCAGAGCCTCACGCTGGACGCCTTGCTGCTGCACGCCAACGCGCACCTGCGGGAACTCGCGCGGCGCTACCGGCTGATGCGCGTGCCCGGACACGACCTGGACCTTCAAGTCGTGGACGGGGACATGGGCGACGAGGTCCGCAGCGTGGCCAGCCTGTCCGGCGGTGAGAGCTTCCTGGTGTCCCTGGCGCTCGCGTTGGGGCTGGCGTCCCTTTCGTCGGAGACGACGCAAGTGGAGACGCTCTTCATCGACGAGGGCTTCGGCACGCTGGACCCGGAGACGCTGGAGGTGGCCCTGGCCACGCTGGACGCGCTCCAGGCCACGGGCCGGCAGGTGGGCATCATCTCGCACGTCAGCGGCATGGCGGAGCGCATCGGAGTGCAGGTGCGCGTGGTGAAGCAGGGCGGCGGGCGCAGCCGGCTGGTGGTGGAGGGAGACCCGGGCATGGTGCCTCCTTCCGTGGGACAGCAGGAGGTGGCGTAGCGGACCCTGGCGGGCTCAGGTCTCCATCAGCCCGCGCACCACCGCGGCCACGGCCAGGGGCGTGGCCACGCGGTCATCGCTCAGCGGCGCCAGGGCCCGGGCGAACTGCTCCGCGGAGCCGAAGCGCTGCGAAGGGACGGGCGCCAGCGCGCGGTCCAGCACCAGCGCCAGCGCGTCGGGGACGCCGGGCACACGCATGCGCACGGGAGTCACCCGGCCGCCGCGGATGGAGGACTCCACCTGCTCCTCCGGGCCGGAAGGGAAGGGCGACTCCAGCGCCAGCAGTTCGTAGAGCAGCACCGCCGTCGCCCACAGGTCCACCGCCACGGACACGTCGCCCGCGAGCAGCTCCGGGGAGCGGTAGTGCTGCTTGCCCAGCCGCCGGATGTCCTGCACCGCGCCCGCGCGGGAGCGCGCCACGCCGAAGTCCGCCAGCTTCACCTCGCCGGTGCGGGACAGCAGCACGTTGTGCGGGGACACGTCGCAGTGCACCACGCCCAGGGGGCGGCCCGTGGTGCTGACGGCATGGTGCGCGTGCGACAGGGCCTCCAGCACCTGCCGGACGACGAGCACGGAGATGTCGATGGGCAGCTCGATGCGGCGGCGGCGGCACCGCGCCAGCACGCGGCCCAGGTCGGGGCCTTCCACCAGCTCCAGCGCCAGGTAGCCACCGTCCGGCAGCTCGCCGTACTCCACGAAGCCGACGATGTACGGGTGGCGCAGGCAGCGTGCGAGCTCGGCTTCGTGCAGGAGCTGCTCGTGGGCCTCCGCGTCTCTCATGCGCTCGGGACGCACGCGCTTGAGGGCCACCTGCGCTCCGGCATGTGGGCCCTGCTGCATCCGCGCGAGAAACACCTCTGCCATGCCGCCGCGTCCCAGCCTGGACAGCAGTTGGAAGCGGCCATGGTTGCGAGGCCAGATTTCCCGCACGTTCTCCATCACGTTCAGCCCACGCCACCCGCGAGGCTCGCCAGGTAGTCGTCCAGCGTCTGGGAGAAGGTGGCGTCGTCGTTGAGGAACGCCAGGCCCACGCCGCCCGTGTACGGGTCGTCCATCACGTGGACCACCACCGCGTCGCCCTGCAGGCGTTCGCCGTTGGGCAGCTTCACGTCCACGGTGACGACGCTGTCGGGCAGGGGCCGGTGCGCGGTGCGCACGAAGAGTCCGCCGTTGGAGATGTTGAGGGCGTGCTCACGCACGAAGTCCAACTCGGTCCGGAACTCCATTTCCAGCTTCACGGCGAAGCGGCGCCCGCGACGCTGAGGCCCCTCCGGCGGGCGGACGAGCACCTGGTGAGGCTGGTTGCTGGGTGCGGGAGCAGGCGCCTCCACGGGCTTCGGGCTCGTTTGAGGCACGGAGGCCGCGGTGCCACCCACGGTGGGCCCCGCGGGACGCACGCTGCTGACGGGCAGCGTGGTCAGGTGCTGCTGCAGCACCCGCGCCGCGGCGGAGCATTCGTCTCCCCGGTAGGTGGTGCCGCCCCCGAAGGCTGCCGCGCGAAAGGCATCTCGCTCCGCCTTGGGCAGACGCCACAGCTCCACGAACGTGCCGCCGCTGCGCTTCGCGTCCTCCGCGAGCCGCTCCACGGCGGAGCGTGGATAGCCTGGAGCCTCCACCTTCAATTCAATCCCTGCTTCCTCGGGGCGCAGGGCCACCACGAGCTGGAGTGACTGCGCGGAGGTGAGCACCTCGCCAATCCCTTCCACCCAGGCCGCCACGCGCTCCGGGGGAGCCGAGCCATTCCATAATGCCGCAAGACCGAAGACGGGCACGGGCGCGACGATAGCCGAGCCCATTCAACCCGCGAACCCCGTTTGCCAACAGCCTGAGCGCAATCCAGCCACATCACTGGACTGGGATCATCCAGACCCCGACTCAGAGTTGCCCCAGGGGAACAGGTACTCGGAAACTCCCGCGTTGTTCTCTATTATGGAAGTCTGCTTCGACTCACCCCCCACCTGGAGTCGGAGTCATGGAGTCAAAGACGATGCGCAACTCCCTGATGAGGTACTTCTCCTGCGCGTTGCTGGCAGCGTCGTTGCTGACTGGCTGCGGCGGTGGGAAAGACCCTGACCCCAATCCACAACCGAATATCGATGGAGGCCCCGACGGTAACTCGGACGGCGGTACGGATGCCGGCCCGCTTGAAGAAGACGCGGGCGTGATTCCGGATCCGGACCCCGATCCGGGTGAGGTGCCCACGGATATCGATGACCCTGACAACTCGACGAAGGACTCCGACTGTGACGGCCTGACGGACGCGGAGGAGTTCGCGACCATCTATCCCGGCGGCGCGAAGACGAACCCCGGCCTGCGCGACACGGATGGCGACGGCATCCGCGACGGCGTGGAGGTGGGTCGCACCTCGAGCCCCGACCCCCGCTGCAACTTCCCCGGTGACCAGGACACGACCACGCGCACCTCGCCGGTGCTGGCGGACACGGACGGCGACGGCATCCCGGACGGCCTGGAGGACCTCAATCGCAACGGCCGGAGGGACCCGGGCGAGACGGACCCGAACGCCATCGACTCGGATGGTGACGGCCTGTCGGACGGTGCGGAGGACGCCAACCGCAACGGCGTGGTGAGCCCCGGTGAGACGGACCCGCGCAAGCGCGACACGGATGGCGACGGCCTGGATGACGGCCTGGAGTCGCGCACCGGCACCAACCCGCTCGCCCCGGATTCGGACGGCGACACCTGCAGCGACGGTGACGAGGACGTCAACCGCAACGGCATCGTGGACGGCAACGAGACGGACCCGCGCGTGGCGGACTGCGCCGCGTCGATTCCGGACGCCGACTTCGACGGCATCCCGGACTCGGTGGAGGTTGCGACGGGCACGGACCCGAACAACGCCGACACGGACGGCGACGGCATCCAGGACGGTGTCGAGGACAAGAACCGCAACGGCCGCGTGGACGCCGGTGAGACGGACCCCCGCCTGGCGGACACCGACTGCGACGGTCTCCAGGACGGCCCGGGCCGCAATGGCTTCCGCGGTGAGGACACCAACGGTAACGGCCGCGTGGACCCGGGCGAGACGGACCCGACCGACCCCGACACGGACGGCGACGGCCTGCTGGACGGCCTGGAGCTGGGTGTGTCGACGGCGCAGGCGCCGCGTCAGGACTGTGGCTACGTGGGCGACGCGGACCCGACCACCACCACGTCCCCGACGAACCCCGACAGCGACGGTGACGGCATCCAGGACGGCGCGGAGGACGCCAACCAGAACGGCCGCGTGGACGAGGGCGAGCTGAACCCGAACGACCCCGCCGACGGCGCGGCCAACACGCCGGCGGGCCAGGCCTGCCGCACGACCAACCTGCGCACCGTCACCTTCAAGGAAGAGAACGGCGCGGACCTGCGGCTGGCGCTGCCCTCCACCTTCACGGACGCCAACCTGCGCACCATCCGCGATGGCAACAACGCGGTGGGCATCATCGGCTGGGACGCCACCAAGCAGGTGACGCTGATTGCGTACAAGCGCGGCCGCGTGGGCTCGTCATCCAACCCCACGAACGACGAGGCGGGCATCCGCGCGGCGTCGTTCAACTCCGCCACGCGTGACTTCCAGCAGACCTTCAACACCTGGGACGGCTACGCCGCGCTGTCGGCGCGTTACGCCATGTCGGGCGGCGCGGACCTGAAGACGTTCACCAACACCCTGACCCGCTCGCTGGTGCCCGGAAGCACGGGAGAGCTGACGGGAACGGCCGGCATCACCGGGCCCTTCACCATGCAGGCGCAGTACGTGCACCGCTCCGACCAGAGCGTGGTGGTGGTGCTGGCCATCACCCCGACGTCTCGTTACAACGAGGCGGGCAGCCTCTTCACGACGGCGGACACGGCGGGTGGCTCGGCGCTGGCGCAGTTCGGTGACGCGGACGCGGTGCAGTGCGAGAAGTTCACCGTGCGGCAGGCGGTGGTGGACTTCCTCTTCGTGGTGGACGACAGCGGCTCCATGGCCTCGTCGCAGCAGTCGCTGGCCAACGCGGCCTCGGCCGTGGCGGCCAAGCTGGCCAACGCGACGCTGGATTATCGGCTGGCGATGGTGAGCACGTCCTATACCCACAGCAACGAGCCGAACTCGAACGTGCTGCGTGGCTTCACGCCGAACATCAACCAGTTCCGGGCGTGGCTGACGCAGAACAGCACCTGCAACAACGGCCAGTGCACCATTGTCACCATCCCCGCGGGGACCCAGCCCACCACCTGCTCCTCCAACAGTGAGTGCTGGGTGAACCAGGACGGCAACGGCACGGAGCGTCCCCTGCAATCCGCTCGCGCGGCCATCAACCTGCTGGCCTCGTCCGGTGGCACGGCGCAGACGCGCTTCCGCGCGGGCGCCAAGGTCGTGGTCGTCATCCTGACGGACACGCGGGACCAGTCCTCCGACTCCATCGACACCTACACCCAGTACTTCCTGGGCACGGGCAACACCTCGGGGACGAACCGCAACCCGCTGAACCAGCCCATCGACGTGCACGGCATCCTCTGCCCGCATGAGAACGCCACCAACGACACCAGCACCTGGTGCCAGACCCAGGAAGACCCCCGGAACCCGCGGCACCTGGACATCATCCAGGCCACCGGCGGCGTGTACGGCAGCATCCGGGACGCGAACGCCATCACCACCACCATCAACGCCATCATCGATAGCGTCATCGCGTCGGTGGGTTACCGGACGCAAAAGCCGCCCATCGGCGCCTCGCTGAAGGTGGCCATGGACGCGGTGGCGAACGCGTCGCAGTGCCCCACGCCGGGAGACCTGCCACGCAGCCGCACTCACGGCTTCGACGTGGACGGCATCAGCCGCGCGGTGTCCTTCTACGGCGGGTGCCGCCCGCAGAACGCGGGGACCACCCAGGCGGCGCTGTCCTACCGCTACTGGACGGACCGCACGACGAACCCGAACGGCGTCCCCGCGCCGTGCGCGGCGGACCCGTACCACGACCCGAACGACCCGGACTTCTGCGAAGGCAAGCTGACGTGCAACCGCACCACGGACCAGTGCGAGTGCCCGTCGGACTGCGGCGGCGGCGGTGCCCCGGGCCAGGTGTGCAACACGGACCCCGCGGTGTGCGCCTTCACCTGTGCGCCGGACTGCGGCGGCACGTGCGGCACCTACGAGACGTGCAACACGGACACCTGCTCGTGCTCGTGTGTCCAGACGGCCACCTGCGCGCCGGGCTTCAAGTTCAGCCAGGACGCGTGCGGCTGCGTGTGTGACACGGCTGCGCTGAACTGTGGTGACCGGTACCAGGCGGACCCCAACACGTGCGCCTGTGCCTGTAAGTCGGACTGCGGCGGCTGCGGTCCGAACGCGGTCTGCAACCAGAGCTACTGCGCCTGCGAAGGCATCATCGGCTGATGATGCGGAAGCGCTCCGGCCTTCGTTGAAGAAGGAGGCCGGAGTCAGCAGGGCTGAAAGAAAAACGCCCCGGGGCCTGCTGGCTCCGGGGCGTCTTCATTTCACGGCCAGGCTTCCTACGGCTTCGCGGGTTTCATCGCCGCCAGCCCATGGGGCGCGGCCTGGATGCGCAGCACGGGGTAGACGCGGAGCTGGACGTCGCGGGCCGGGTGGCGCTCATAGAAGAAGCGCAGGCGGGCGCGCGCGTCCTTGGCGAAGGCCGGGTCCTTCAGCTTCGCTTCCCACTCCGCCTTCACCGAAGCGTCCTTCGCGAGCAGCTCCCGCGCGAAGGGCTCCAGCACGTAGTCCTCCACGTACTCCTTCTGCTCGAAGTGGGCGTTGAAGAAGCCCCAGGACAGCAGCGAGTCCGGCCCCGTGGGCTCAAACAGGTGCGCCACCAGCTCCACGCCCTCCTGCGCCACCGGCACGTACAGCGTGCCGGCGGGGAGGGCCTGTGACTGCGGCTCCCACGCACCCTTCACGTTGAGCGTCTGCCGGTTCTCCACGGACTGGGTGCTCCACTTCGCCTCGGTGGCGCGGAAGCTCTCCACCGCCGCGCTGGCCACGGGCTTGGAGAGGCGCTGCGAGCGCAGGCCGTGTGTGGCCAGCTTCGCCTCCACCCAGGCGGCGTGCGCGGGCGGAACCAGGTAGCCACCCGCGGGCAGCGAGGCGGTGAGCGCGGGCTGAATCTCCTCGAAGTAGGGCACCTTCCAGACCTGGGGCTTCGTGTCGTCGTAGCGAATCCACGTCTGGCCGGACACGTCGGAGGCGCCCCGCTCATAGGCGTAGCCCCGGAAGTCGATGGTCCGCTTCTGCTCCGTGTTCTTCCACGCGAGCACCACCTCGCGCGTCGTGCCGGCCGCGTCCGCCGCGTCTGCTGCCTTCACCGCCGCGCGCAGGGCGGCGCCGTCACGGGCCACCAGCCGCAGCAGGCTGGCCACGATATTCCGCGTGGCCTTCACGCGCTCCGCATAGGGCTTCCACGAGTGCGTCTCCACCAGCACGCCGAAGCGGCGGTGCGTGGCCCAGTAGGCATGGCTGAAGCGCGGCGGCGGCACGCCGTAGGCGAAGCCGGAGCTGGGGTCATCGTCCTCGATGAAGGACGGGTAGAAGGGCACGGGCAGGTGCTGCTGGGACTCCAGCTCGGTGAAGAGCTCCTCGCGCAGCTTCACGCCCAGCTCGCGCAGCGCGGCCGGTCCGGACTTCTGCGGCTCGATGCCCACGGACACGTCATGCTCGAACTTGGCGCCGTTGGTGGCGTGCAGGTCGGCGTAGACGAGCGGGTCCCACGCGTGGAGGTACTTTAGCAGGGCCACCATCTCCGGGGCCTCCGCCTTGGCGTAGTCGCGGTTGAGGTTGAGGTTCTGCGCGGTGGCGCGCCAGCCCATCTCCTCGGGGCCATTCTGGTTGGGTCGGTGGTTGGGGCCGAAGCGCTCATGGCCGTCCACGTTGAAGACGGGGACGAAGACGGCGGTGACGCGCTTGAGGACGCCGGGCTGCTCCTTCCCGGCGAGCAGGTCGCGCAGCAGCCAGAAGCCAGCGTCCTTGCCGTCAATCTCACCGGAGTGGATGCCACCCTGGAAGAAGACGACGGGGCGCTGCTTGCGCGCCGCGGCGGCGGGCGTGAGGGTGCCATCCGCGCTGGCAACGAGCGCGAGCAGCGGCCGGCCTTCCGGCGTGGTGCCAATCGTGTCGCAGCGGACCTTGCCGGGGAACGCCTTGGGGAAGGCGCGGCAGAGGGACTCCACTTCCGGGTAGCGGCCCGTGCGCGTCCAGCCACTCTGTTCGGAGACGGTGGTGAGGGACGACGGTGCCTGATGCAGCGTCAGGGCGAGGAGGGAGGGCAGGAGCATGCCCTTCCCACAACATAGCCTCTGGTGGGTTTCAACCGTGGCGGACGGTGAGTGTTCCACCTACCGGCAGCACTTCGACGCGCTCACGCGCCAGGCCCCGCCGGGTCCACTCCGCGTCCAGGCGGCGGGGCGGCTCGTCGAGCGGCTCGTCGGTGAGCTTGAAGGTGCCCCAGTGCATGGCCAGGAAGCGCGCGGCGCCCAGGTCCTCGAAGGCCTGCACGGCTTCCTCGGGGTTCATGTGCTGACGGCGCATGAACCAGGCCGGGTCATACGCGCCAATGGGCAGCATCGCGGCGTCGATGCCCGGGTAGCGCAGGCCAATCTCCTTGAAGCCCTCGAAGTAGGCGGTGTCGCCGGAGTGGAAGACGCGAGCGCTCGAGCCTTCGATGACGAAGCCGCCCCAGAGCATCTCGTTGACGTCGTTGAGGCCGCGGCGGCTCCAGTGCTGCGAGGGGACGAAGTGCACCGTGACGGCGCCCACCTGCGTGGAGCGCCACCAGTCCAGCTCCGTGACGTCCAGGCCCGAGCCCCGGAACACCGGCGCATGGCCCAGGCCGGTGACGATGGGCGCGCCCACCTTCTCCAGCGTGGGCAGGTCCAGGTGGTCGTAGTGGTTGTGGGAGACGAGGCTGGCGGTGATGGGCGGCAGCTTCTCCACGGGGACGCCGGGCGGCACGTTGCGCCGGATGACGCCGCTGATGGCGTCGCGCAGCACCGGGTCGATGAGCAGCGACAGTCCGTCCAACTGCACGAGCCAGCTCGCATGCCCCAGCCACGTCAGCCGCGCGCCCTCTCCCGTCGCGGGCGGCGTGGCGAGCAGCGCGAGGTCGGGCTCCACGCGGGGGACCTCGGCGCGGGCCGGGGCCTTGCGGCGGCGGCCGGCGAGCTTGTCGGCCACGGCCCACTTGAAGACGCTGCTGAACGGCTGCGGCCCGCTGCCATCGAGGTTCTTGAACCGCAAGGCCATGTACTTGCTCCCTCGTCTGGCGGGGTTGGGAGGGCCCCGCGCGCGTGCCCCTGTCATGCGCGGACCGGGCACGGCGCGCAAGGAAGACGTGTCATCCGTCAGAAGGCGGGCACCACCGCGCCGCCGTAGGTGGACTCGATGTAGCGGCGCACGTCGTCGGACTGGAGCGCCTTCACCAGCGTGCGCACCTCGGGGCGCTGCTCGTCGCCCTGACGCACGGCGAGCACGTTGGCGTAGGGGTTCTCCCGCGCGGCCTCGCGGGCCAGCACCTTCGCGTCCAGCTTCAGGTGCTTCTGGGCCTCCAGGAAGTAGTTGCCGTTGATGACGGCGGCGGCCACGTCCTCCAGCGTGCGGGGCTGCTGCTCCGCATCAATCTCCCGCAGGTCGAGCTTGCGCGGGTTGCCCACCACGTCCCGCACCGTCGCCGTGGCGCCCGCGTCCTCTCGCAGACGCAGCAGGCCCTGGGCTTCGAGCAGGCGCAGCGCCCGCGCCAGGTTGCTGGGGTCGGCGGGCAGCGTCACCTGCGCGCCCTCCGGCAGCTCCGCGAGCTGACGGAACTTCGTGGAGTAGAGCGCCAGGGGCTCCAGGTGCACCGGGCCGGCGCTCGTCAACGCGAGCTTCCTGTCTCCGGCGAAGCGCTCCAGGTAGGGCACGTGCTGGAAGTAGTTGGCGTCGAGCTGTTTGTCAGACAGCGCGATGTTCGGCTGGACGTAGTCGGTGAACTCCACCACGTCGACGCGCACGCCCTCACGCAGGGCCACGGCGGCGGCGGCGCGGAGAATGTCTCCGTGGGGCACCGGGTTGACGCCGACCTTCAACGTGCGGACGCCGGAAGACTCGCCCGAGGACGCCTCCTGCTTCTGGCAGGCCGTGAGCAGCAGCGTCACGGAGAGCAGCAGCGGGGTGAGCAGGGAACGAGAGGGGGACTTCATGTCGGAAGACTCCAGGGACAACGGGAAGGAGAGGGCGGGTCAGCGCGACGAGCGCGCGCCGGTGTGGTCGAAGCGGGAGGCCAGCGCGTCACCCAGCCATTGGACGAGCTGCACCAGCACCAGCAACACCACCAGGCAGCCCAACATGACGTCGGTGCGGAAGCGCATGTAGCCGTACTTCACCGCGAGGTCGCCCAGGCCGCCGCCGCCCACCGCGCCCGCCATGGCGCTGTAGCCCAGCAGGCTGATGATGACGAGCGCGGTGCCGCGCACGAGCGACGGCAGCGCCTCCGGAATGAGGACCTGGAAGACGATGCGGCGGTGGGTGGAGCCCATGGCGATGGCGGCCTCCACCAGCCCGGCGTCCACTTCGCGGAGGCTTTGCTCGACGACGCGTCCCATGAAGGGAATGGCCGCCACGACCAGGGGAACGATGGCGGCGGTGGTGCCGATGGTGGTGCCCACCAGCAGGCGGGTGAGCGGGACGATGGCCACCATGAGGATGATGAACGGGACGGAGCGGCCCACGTTGACGAGCGTGCCCAGCACCCGGTTCAGCGCCGGACGTTCCCACAGGCCACCCCGGTCCGTGACGACCAGCAGCACGCCCAAGGGCAGTCCCGCGAGGAGGACGAGCACCGCGGCCACGGACGTCATGTAGAGCGTCTCACCGGTGGCCACGCCCAGCAGGCGCGGAAGCTGGCTATCCATGTGCGGCCTCCTCGAGCGTCAGTCCCTGCTCGCGCAGGTACGCGAGTGCCTGGCTCACGGCATCGGCGGAACCCTGGAGGTCGACGAGGAGCCTTCCCACGCGGGTGTTGCCCACGCGCTCCATGGCGCCTTCAACCAGCAGGGCGTCCACGTCGAACTGGCGCGCCAGGGTGCCCAGGAGGGGCCGCCGCGCGTGCTCGCCCGCGAGCGTCAGCGCCACGCGGCGGCCCGAGGGCGCGTCCGTCGGTGGGGCGAATGCCGGAAAGCACAGTTGATGCAACCGGGTGCTGGGATGGGCGAGCAGCTCCGTCACCTTGCCCTGCTCCACGAGCCGTCCCCGCTCCAGCACCGACACCGAGTCGCAGATGGCCTTCACCACGTCCATCTGGTGGGTGATGAGGAGCAGCGTCACGCCGAGCTTCTGGTTGATGTCACGCAGCAGCCCCAGCACCGAGCGCGTCGTCTCTGGGTCCAGCGCGGAGGTGGCCTCGTCGGACAGCAGGACGCGAGGCCGGGGCGCCAGCGCCCGCGCGATGCCCACCCGCTGCTTTTGTCCGCCGGAGAGCTGCGAGGGGTAGGCCTGCGCCTTGTCGGACAGTCCCACGAGCGACAGCAGCTCCTCCACGCGCTCGCGGATGGCCTCGCGTGGGGCGCCCGCTACTTCCAGCGGGTACGCGACGTTCGCCGCTACCGTCTTCGAGCCGAAGAGGTTGAAGTGCTGGAAGATCATCCCGATGCCCTGGCGTGCTTTGCGCAGTGCCTCCGGATTGAGGGCCAGCAAGTCCTGTCCGTCGACGGAGACGGAGCCCTCGGTGGGGCGCTCCAGGAGGTTGGCGCAGCGGATGAGCGTGGATTTGCCGGCGCCGCTTTGTCCCAGCACGCCGTGGATTTCGCCGGCCTCCACCCGGAGCGACACGTTCCTCAGCGCCGCGACCTCCCGCCCGCTTGCCGTGTAGACCTTGCTGACTCCGCGAAACGCAATCACGGCGTGGCGCTCCGGCTGGGCGTGGCTCGCGCGGGCCCAGGGGGCCGCTGCTCATTCGTGTCCGGGGTGCCGCGCATGGACTGCTCCTGGGGACTGCGGAGGTGGGACGAGGGCTCGCGCGAGGTGCGCGAAGGACGGCCCGTGCCTGGACGAAGCAGGCAACGGGCCGGGCCGGGAGGAACGTCGGTTCGTTTCGTGAGGGAGGCTCAGCGCGCGCGAACGGACGGACCCGTGGGGGCATGACAACACATGCCTCCGCGACAGAATCCGAACATGGCGCAACCAGCGAGCATCGGCGCAGAGAGGTAATGGAGCCGACGCGGCATGTCAACCTGGCGGCCTATGCCGCCACGCGGCCTGCCTGCGTGAATGCCCGCACGAAGTCCTCTTGCAGGTCCTCCAGGTCCTCCAATCCCACCGAGAAGCGGATGAGTCCGTCGGTGATGCCCCGGCGCTCCCGCTCGGCGGCGGGCACGGAGGCGTGGGAGTGTCGAGCCGGAACGGTGATGATGCTCTCCACCGCGCCCAGCGACACGCCCAGCAGGGGGAGCTGGAGCGATTCCACGAAGGGCGCCGCCAGCGTGTCCTGGGCCAGCCGGAACGACACCACCGCGCCCGTGCCTGGATAGAAGACCCGCCGCACCTCCGGCCGCTCGGTGAGCCACTTCGCCAGGGCTCCCGCCGTGCGCACCTGCCGCTCCAGGCGGACCTGCAGCGTCTTGATGCCCCGCTGGAGGAGGAAGCAGTCCTGGGGGCCCAGCACCGCGCCCACCGCGTTCTGGAGGAAGCCGAGCTCCTGCGCGAGCGCGGGCGTCTTCACCACCACCGCCCCGGCGACGACGTCACTGTGGCCGCCGAGGTACTTGGTGGCGGAGTGGATGACGATGTCCGCGCCCTCGGTCAGCGGACGCGAGAGGGCCGGGGACAGGAACGTGTTGTCCACGATGAGCAGCGCCCCATGCGCCTGGGCGACCCGCGCCATCGCGGGGATGTCGGTGCGGTTGAGGAAGGGGTTGCTCACGCTCTCCACCAGCAGCGCCCGCGTGTTGGGGCGGAGGGCGGCGCGCACGGCGTCCGGGTCGCTGGTGTCCACGAAGGTGGCCTGCAGGCCGAAGCGGCTGAAGACGCGAGTGAGCACCCGGTAGGTGCCGCCGTAACAGTCGTCCGTCACGACGACGTGGTCCCCCGCGCTGAAGAGCATCAGCACGCTGGACACGGCGGCCATGCCAGAGCCGAAGGCAAAGGCCGCGTGGCCTTCGTCCAGTGCCGCGAGCACGCCCTCCAGGGCCTTGCGCGTGGGGTTTCCGGAGCGCGCGTAGTCGAACTCGCCGGGCGTCTCCAGGCCCGGCTGGTCGAACATGGACACCTGGTAGATGGGGACGGCGGCGGCGCCCGTGACGGGGTCCTGCTCATGCCCCGTGTGCAGCAGACGGGTCGCGAAGCGCGTGGGCCAGGTCGGCGATGATGTCATGGGAGTCCTCGATTCCTACGGAGAGCCGGAGCAGCCGGTCGGAGATGCCCAGCGCCTCCCGGCGCTCGGCGGGGATGTCAGCGTGGGTCTGCGTGGTGGGGTAGGTGATGAGCGTCTCCACGCCGCCGAGCGACTCGGCGAAGAGACACAGCTGCACGGACGCGAGCACCTGGGGCACCAGGGCCGCGTGGGCGACGGTGAAGGACAGCATCCCGCCCACGCCGGGATAGAAGACGCGCTCCACGCCCGGGTGGGCGCGCAGCCACGCGGCCACTTCTCGCGCGTTGGCCTGGTGCCGCTCCATGCGCAGGGCCAGCGTCTTCAGGCCGCGAATCACCAGGTACGCGTCCTGCGGACCGAGAATCGCGCCGATGCCGTTCTGGAGGTACGCGAGCCGCTCGCCCAGCGCGGCGTCCTTGACCACCAGCGCGCCCGCGACGACGTCGTTGTGTCCGGCCAGGTACTTCGTCGCGCTGTGCACGACGATGTCCGCGCCCAGCTCCAGCGGGCGCTGCAGCCACGGCGTGAGGAAGGTGTTGTCGACGATGAGCAGCACCCCGGCCTTGCGGGCAATGGCCGCCAGTTCGGAGAGGTCGGCGGTGCGCATCATCGGGTTGGTGGGCGTCTCCACGACGATGGCGCGGGTGTTGGGGCGCAGCGCGTCCCGCACGGCGCTGGGCCGGGAGGTGTCCACGAAGGTGCAGGGGACGTGGAGGATGCGGTCCACCAGCCGGTAGGTACCGCCGTAGAGGTCCTCGGTGAGGAGGACGTGGTCCTCCGGGCCGAAGAGCTGGAGGGCACAGTGCAGCGCCGCCATGCCGGAGCTGAAGGCCAGGCCCCGGCTGCCACCCTCCAGTTGCGCCAGCGCATCCTCCAGCGCGGAGCGGGTGGGGTTTCGCGTGCGCGAGTAGTCGTAGCCGGTGGATTGCCCGAGCGCGGGGTGCTGGAAGGTGGCGGATTGGTAGATGGGGACGGCGACCGCGCCGGTGGTGGGGTCGCGGCGCACGCCGGCGTGGACGAGAGCGGTGGCGAGTTTCATGAGAGGACCCTTTCGGTGGCGCGCTCAGCGACCGCGCAGCGTTTGGGAGATGCGGAGGATGTCCGCCAGCACGCCGGACGCGGTGACGGCGCCGCCCGCGCCCGCGCCCCGGACGGTGAGCGGGAAGTCGCTGTGGCGGGTGGTGGTGAAGGAGACGAAGGACTCGGAGCCGCGGAGGTCCGCCGCGGGGTGGCCCGCTTCAACGCCTACGGGGCCCACGCGGATGACGGGACTGCCCGTGCCCGCCTTCGATGGGTCGATGCGTGCCAGGTAGCGCAGCACGGTGCCGGCGTGGCGGCAGCGGGCCACACGCTCCGCGTAGGCCGCGTCCTGCGTGGCGAGCACCTGGAAGAACGAGTCCACGCTGGCGCACTCATCCGTGGCGACGAAGGGCTCCAGCGCCACGTCCGACAGGGAGAGCGGCAGGCCCAGCTCCCGAGCGAGGATGAGCGCCTTGCGCGCGACGTCCGTGCCGCTCAGGTCCTCGCGAGGGTCCGGCTCCGTGAAGCCGCGCTCCCGGGCGGTGCGGACGGCCCGGGACAGGGGCACGCCGGCCGTCAGTTCGTTGCAGATGAAGCCCAGGCTGCCGGACAGGGACGCGGTGATGAGGCGAACGGTGTCACCGGTGCGCACCAGGTTCGCCAGCGTGTCGATGACGGGCAGGCTGGACGCCACCGTTGTCTCGTAGTGGTACGCGACGTGGTTGCGGCGCGCCGTGTCCACCAGCGCTTCGCGGGCCTCCCACGGCAGCGCCAGCGGCTTCTTGTTGGCCGCCACCACGTGGATGCCGCGCTGGAAGGCCTCCGTGTAGAGCGCCTCCAACCCGCCCGCGGCGGTGCAGTCGACCAGGATGGGGACGGGCAGCCGCCGGAGCGCGTCCAACAAGGGGACCAGGGTGCGCGCCTGGGGCGCCTCGGGCGTCACGCCTTCGAGCCGCGCCTCCACGCCGTCGAGCGTGAGCCCCGCCGCGTCGAAGAGCGCGCGCTTGCTGTCCGCCAGCCCCACGACACGCAGCGCGATGCCGTGCCTGTCCCGGAGCAGCGTCTGCTGCGCGCGCAACTGGGCCAGCAGTTGTCCGCCCACCGTGCCTCGGCCGAGGACGAAGAGGCTCACCTGCTGATGGGCCAGGTTGAAGGCCGCGTGCGTGGTGCGCGCGGCGACGGCGGTGTCCGCCGCGTCGACGACGCATGAAAGGGAGCGGGAGCTGGCCCCCTGGGCGCTGGCGCGCACGTTGACGCCCACCGCGCCCAGCGCGCTGAAGAAGCGCCCGGCCACGTTGACGCCGTGGCCCATGGTCTCCGCCACCAGCGTCAGCAGCGTCACCGGCTGGCGGACCTCCAGCGGTTCCACTTCGCGGCGTGAAAGCTCCTGCGCCAGCTCGGCGGCGAGCACGGACCGTGCGTGCTCCGCGTCGGGGCGAGGCACGACGACGGCCAGTGACTGGCCATTGGCGGACTGCGCGGTCATCCACACCGTGACGCGCGCTTCTCGCAGCGCGGCCAGTACGCGCTCCCCCAGTTGGAACTGGTCGGACAGCTTGCGCACCTCGATGCCGAGCAGCGCCAGGTCCTCGCGCGTCGCGATGCAGGCGGGACGCTGGCCGTCGCGCGAACCGATGGCGTCGATGAGCGTGCCCGGGTGCTCCGGCTCCATGGTGTTGCGGATGCGCAGGGAAATTCCGGACTCGATGAGCGGAATCATCGTGCGTGGGTGCAGCATGCGGGCGCCCACCGCCGCCAGCTCCAGGCCCTCGCCGTGAGTGAGGTGCGCCACGGGGTAGGCGTCCGTGACCAGCTCCGGGTCGGCGGTGTGCAGGCCGAGCACGTCCGTCCACACCGTGACTTCCGACGCGCCCAGGCCCTGGGCCACCAGCGCCGCGGTGTAGTCGGAGCCGTTGCGGCCCAGCGTGGTGGTGCGTCCATCCGGCGTGGCGGCGATGAAGCCGGGGAGCACGGGCACCTCAACGCCCCACGTCTCCCGGGCGGCCTGGAGTCGCTCCCGCGTCCGAACCAGGTCCACCCTCGCCGCGCCGAAGCGGTCATCCGTCACCAGGAGCTGCCGCGCGTCAAGGAAGGTGGCGGACGTGCCATGGGCCGTGAGCAGCTCCGCCAGCAGCGTGGCGGACACCAGCTCACCGAACGACAGCACCCGGTCTCTCGTGGGAGCGGAGCACTCTCGCGTGAGTGAGACGCCTTGGAGCAGCTGACTCAGCGGCGCGAGGAGCCCGTCGACTCGCTCGGCCAGCGCGGTGGCTTGTCCGGGCGCCAGCGCCGCGGCGTTGGCCTTCGCGAGGTCGGCGATGCGCGTGGCCACCGCGAGCGCGCCTTCCAGGTCACCCTCGGTGGCGAGGTGGGCCGCGTCCAGCAGCCAGTCCGTGGTGTCGCCCATCGCGGAGACGACCACTGCCAGCGGGCCTTGCCGCGCGTGCTTGCCAATCAGCTCCACCACCTGACGGAGCCGCGTGGGCGAGCCCACGGACGTGCCACCGAACTTCATCACCTGCAGGGACGTGCTGCTCATTGAAGAACCTCAAGGGGGCCGGCGGGCCCTGATTCGAAAGGGAAGGGCAGACGCGGCGCCCTGTGCCGGACACACGCCGGCCAGACGCGGCGCGCGAGCGCCCACGGAGGGAAGAATGAAGGGATTGGAGTTGGAGCCCTGGCGGACTAGCGCGTGCCGCCGGGCCAGCGCATTCGATGCGTGACGCGCGCGCGGCGAAGCACGGGCAACACGGGCGCGGCGGTCAACGGTGCGGGTGCGGAGCAGGTGGATGGAACCACGGAGGTCCTCTCTCACCGAAGCGGGAGGGAGCCCTCCGGCTTCGGACGCTTGGATTGCTCGGGGAGCCCCTGCTCCTCGAACCGCATCGTTTGGACACCTTGGAGGTCCGACTCCAGGTTGTCGGGCCACCGCGCGAGGCGGCGGCCGCTCTTGATGCTGCGGACCAAATAAGCGTGGACCCGGGTGTCTGTCAATGCCTCGCGTGGTTTCACTTTCGTCACGGCATCTTCCATTCACGTCAGGACTTGACGGGAATGCCCGGTGCCCGGGACATGGCGCGCGAGGCGGGCATCACCGCGAAAAACGCGGGCGTGCGGCTTCACCGGGCCCGCCAGGCGCTGAAGAAGCAACTGGAGCGAAGCTGCGGCAGCTGCGCCGTGCACGGATGCCTGGACTGCTCTTGCAAGCCGTCCCACCGGGCAGGCGGGGCCTTGACGTCTGGCTCGACGGACGTCTGAAAGCGCTTGCACCGGGACGGTCCGCCTCGTTAACTCCCACCGAGGCGCCGAGGGGCGCCTGCCCGAAAAGACGACGTCACCCTCGCTTCTCTCCGCCGTTCGACAGTTCCAGATGAGTTCCTTCCACGGCCCACGAACGGGTGAGGGCCGACGCCAAGGGACTTTTCATGCGAACCGTCGTCTCCCTCCACGAATGCAAGGTCCGCGCGTCGCTCCTGCTCAAGGAGCTGGCCTCGGCGGATGCGTCGCGCGCGGCCCGGGCAGCGGAGCGGCTGCGCGTCCTGCCCGGCTTCGCGGGACTGCCCTTGGGCGAGGTGCTCGCGCGCAAGGAGACGGTGCAGCGCAAGCATGCGCTGACCGTCATCGCGCGTGAGCAGGGGCACGCCACCTGGGGCGAGCTGAAGCAGGTGCGTGAGCTCGACTTCGAGCACCTGCTCGCCCCCGTGGGCGGCGCCCACCTCAACCGCTGGTTCTCCTCCTATGCGGAGTCCGCTGACTCCCTGCGGACGCAGGGCGGCTTCCTCTTTCCGTTCCGCGAGCAGTTCTTCGTCTGCGAGGCCAGCCTCGTCGAGGCGCTCGGTGTCGACCCCGCGGACGCGGACTGGTCGCTCATGGGCCGCGACTGGATGGCGCCGGAGGATGGAGCCGCGCAGGCCCGGCTCGCCCAGCGGTTCGCCCGGCATTCGCCTTCCCACGCTTCAACTTCCCCAGACACGAGGTCTCCCATGTCCACTGACTCCCGCCGCTCCGAACTGAAGCGTTCCTACCGGGAAGCACCGCCTCCCATGGGCGTGTACGCCGTGCGCTGCCTTGCCAACGGCAAGGTGCTGGTGGGCGCGAGCGCCAACGTCCAGGGCATGCTCAATCGCATCCGCTTCGAGCTGTCCACGGGCATGGACCGCCTGCCCACGCTGCTGGAGGACTGGAAGCGCTACGGGGCGGAGCAGTTCACCTTCGAGGTGCTCGACGTGCTGAAGCCTTCCGACGAGCCCGTGGTGGCGCCGGAGGAGGAGCTGAAGGTGCTGGAGGCGCTCTGGTTGGACCGGCTCAAGCCTTACGGCGACGCGGGCTACAACGTGCAAGGCGGCTGAGGTTGGTCGCCTGTTGCCTTCCATGGGGCAAGTACTGCGGCCTGTGGCAACTTGCCACGTTCTCCACCTGTCGGGATTGCGTTACGCGGAGACTCCATTCCAAGGGAGTCCGCCATGGTGTCCGCTCATCGTCGTGCCGTCCGTATGCTTCCCTTCGCGCTGCTGGGCGTCCTGGGCTGTGGCGATGGCATGGAAGTCGCCATCCCCTTCGAGGCCCGGGTGGGCAGCGAGCCCTTCGCATGTGGCCGCATCTACACCGGGGTGGGGACAACGGGGACGACGTACGAGCCCATGGACCTGCGCGTGTACCTGCACGATGTCCGGCTCGTCACGGCCGAGGGCGCCGAGGTGCCACTGAAGCTCGAGCAGGACGGGCGGTGGCAGACACAAGGCACGGCGCTGCTCGACTTCGCGGACAAGACGGGCCTGTGCACCAACGGCACGGAGGCGACGAACCTGCGCATCACCGGCACGGCGCCCGAGGGCATCTACACCGGCCTGCGCTTCAAGCTGGGTGTGCCGGAGACGCAGAACCACCTCGACGTGTCCACGGCGCCCTCGCCGCTGAACGACACGAGCCTCTACTGGAGCTGGCGCTCGGGCTACCTCTTCACGCGCATCGAGGGCCGGACGACGGGACTTCCCGAAGGGCACGTCATGCACCTGGGGAGCACGGACTGTGCACCGCCGCCGGAGGGCCGGACGAACGGCACCGCGGGATGTACGTTCGGCAACCGTCCGGAGGTGGCCCTGGACTCGTTCAACCTGGCGTCTGGCAAGGTGGTGCTGGATCTAGGGGCGCTCTTCTCAGGCTCGAACCTGGACGAGAACGCGGAGGTGCCCAACACCTCCGTGGGGTGTATGTCGCAGCAGGCGGACCCGGACTGCGCGCCCGTGTTCAGCCGGATGGGGCTGTCGCACCGGAGCCAGGAGAGGGCACCGGGGCCTCAGGCGTTCATCAAGGCGGAGTAGGAGGGGGACGTCATGGCGTGGCGCGTGGGAAGACGAGCAGGGGTGCTGGCAGTGCTGGCCTGGCTGGGGGCGGGCTGTGGCGGCAAGGACGGCGAGGCGGAGCGCTACGTGTGGAAGCTGCCCACGGGGTTTCCCACGCCGCGAGTGCCCGCGGACAATCCGATGACGGAGGAGAAGGTGCAGCTGGGCCGGAGGCTCTTCTTCGACGTGCGCCTGTCACGGAACGAGACACAGTCCTGCGCGTCCTGCCATGACCCGGCGCGAGCCTTCACCGAGCCCCTGGTGACGTCGCAGGGAAGCACGGGCGAGACGCACCGCCGCAACTCCCAGGGGCTGGCCAACGTCGCCTATGCCACGAGTCTCACCTGGGCGAATCCCTTGCTCACGACGCTGGAGGCGCAGGCGTTGGTGCCCTTGTTCGGCAAGGAGCCGGTGGAGTTGGGCTTCGGCGACAGGGAAGAGGAGTTGCTCGGCCGGCTGCGCGCGGTCCCGGAAATGGAGGCGGAGTTCCAACGCGCGTTTCCGGAGGCCGCGGAGCCCGTGTCCGTGGCCACGCTGACGCGGGCGCTGGCGTCGTTCCAGCGCAGCCTCATCTCCGGTAACTCCGCGTATGACCGCTATGTGTATGGCAATGAAGTGGAGGCCATGACGCGGCAGCAGAAGCGGGGCATGGAGTTGTTCTTCTCGGAGCGGCTGGAGTGTGACCATTGCCATTCCGGCTTCAACTTCCAGGATGCCACGGTGCACGAGACGACGTCCGAGCCCATCCTGCCTTTCCACAACACGGGCCTCTACAATGAGGACGGCCAGGGCACGTACCCTGCCAAGGACCCAGGCCTCATCGAGCTGACGGGCCGTCCCGAGGACATGGGCCGCTTCCGCGCGCCGTCCCTGCGCAACGTGGCCGTCACCGGGCCGTACATGCATGACGGAAGTCTGGCCACGCTGTCGGACGTGCTGGACCACTACGCCGCGGGAGGGCACGCGCGGCTGGTGAACGGCGGCGAGGCCAGTCCGCTGCAGAGTGGCTTCGTGAGAGGCTTCACACTGACCGCGCAGGAGAAGGAAGACGTCTTGGCGTTCCTCGAGTCGCTCACCGACACGGAGTTCCTGACGGACCCGCGCTTCTCGGACCCGTCCAACCCACCATGATGGGGTTGCGCTCACCCGGGCGCCGCGCAGGTGGTGGGAGGGGCGGAGCGTTTACAGAGGGAGGCATTGGCGCTTGAATGCCGTTGGGACCAGCAATGCCTTGCGAGGGGCGTTCGGGTACCGCACCCCTTTCAGGAGCACGTGCATGGCGGGTTTTGCAGAGGCGAAGATGCAGTTGAGGCAATGTCTGGTGGCGTCGAAGAACCGGCGAGACCTCCAGGCGATCGGAGTGGGATACGCCATCTCCAGCCCGAACTTCCCCGACACGAACCGGCTTTCCATCAGCCAGGAGGACTTCGAGAGCCTCAAGAAGTACTTCCTCGAGGACCTGGCGAGCGACCTCGAGTTCAGCTTCCTGTACCCCGACACCGGGTTCGCTTGGGAGGTTGCCTCCTCGGGCAGCACGCGTGGCGTGCAGGACTTCAAGATTTCGCCCAGGACTGTGTTTGGCTCCGGGACGGCCATCTTCAACTATCACATTGGGGTTGCCTGAGCCGCGGCGCGGGCCGCCAGGGAGCGTGCGCCCCTATCGTGTCCTCGCTCAATCACTCGCAACGGGCTCCGCCGCCACGGCCTGCACGCGGCGCTGCTCGTTGTAGACGGACAGCCGCAGCGTCAGCACGTATGTGACGCAGCAGGCGAGGACGGCGGGCGGGCCATACGCGGAGCCGAACACCTCCAGCACCAGGGCAATGGCCGCCAGCGGAACGCCGACCACCGCCACCAGCGCGGAGGCGATGCCCACCACCACGAACACCGTCACGTCCGCCGGCCCCGTACCCGTCACCGACGCGAGCATCTGCGCCGTGGCCGCGCCCGACACGCCGCCCAGCACCATGCTGGGGATGAGCATGCCCGCCGAGCCACCCGACTGGACCGTGAAGCCCGTGGTGAGCAGCTTCCCACCCACGATGAGCAGCAGGTACCACCACAGCGACAGCGGCCCCGGCGTATCCGCTAACAGCTGGGCGATGGTGTACTCGCCCATGCCCAGCACGTGCCGGAAGTCCATGCCCGCGCCGTAGTAGAGCCCTCCGGCCACCAGGATGGTGCACAGCGCCCCCATGGCGCCGCGCAGTACCGGGCTGACGCGCTCCACCACCTGGCGTGTGTGTTTCATCGTCAGGCCGAACAGCAGCGCGATGGGCGCGGACACCGCCACGGCCACCAGCGCGGTGAGGCCGTACTCCCCCAGCGTGTACGTGTGCGCGTGCGGCGGCGCCACGAAGATGGGCTTGAAGCCGAGGAGGCGGTTGTTGAGCGCGTACGCGATGATTCCCGCAAGCAGGCAGTACGCCAGCTTCCGGTAGACAATGCGGTTGCCGTAGACGACCTCGAGCGCGAAGAGCGCGGCGGCGAACGGCGCGTTGAGCAGCGTTCCCACCGCCGCGGCGATGCCCGCCAGTTGGCAGGTGCGCAGCGTGTGCTCGGAGCGGGCACGGGTGAGGCGGGCCACGCCCGCGCCCAGGGACTCGCCCACCAGCACCACCGGACCCTCCAGCCCGCCCGACGCGCCGGTGCCCAGCGTGAGCAACGTGGCCACCGCTTTGCGCAGGGCGAGCCGGATGGCGGGCCGTGAGTAGCGAGGGCGCGGGTCGTCCGCCGGGTCCTCGTAGGTGATGTGGTAGTTGAAGAGCGCGACATTCACCCCGTCCGAGGCCACGTCGCTCCAGCCGGGCCGGCGGTTGAGCAGCCCTCGCAGCAGTCCGCCCAGCAGCAGCACGCCCGCGAGCACCAGCGGCGCCCACCAGAGGCTCCGTCCCGACGCGAACGCCAGCAGCGTGTCACTGGTGGCATGGACGCCATACCGCAGCGCCGAGCACACCCCCCAGATGAGCACCGTGCCCAGCACCACCCGGCCCACCGTGCGCAGCACCGTGTCCCACGAGTCGTGAAGGGCGCTCTGCTCCTCGTCCAGGGGCTCTCGACGGCCAGCCATGGAGCGAGAGGGAATGTGCTTCGAGGTCAAGATAAATGTCCGTGGCCGGAGGAGCGATTACCTCTAGGGAAACACCCTGTAGGAGCCGGCCGGGTGCTTCGTTGGCCTGGGCGAAAGGAGCCTCGAAGCGCCATGCCCCAACACCATTCGCACGCGCCGCATTCCCACACGCCCCCTCCCTCTCCGGCCGGGGAAGCGCCCGCCATCGACCCCGTCTGCGGCATGAAGGTCGACCCGAACGCCCCGAAGGGCGGTCACCTGGAGCACGCCGGGCTGACCTACGCCTTCTGCAATCCCCGGTGCCGGGAGCGGTTTCGCGCGGACCCGGAGCGCTACCTCTCGCCCGCGGAGACCGCGCCGGAACCGACGCCGGCGCCGGGGACCCTGTACGTCTGCCCCATGGACCCGGAGGTCCGCCAGTCGCATCCCGGCGCCTGCCCCAAGTGCGGCATGGCACTGGAGCCAGAGACGCTTCCCGTCCAGGCGCCCCGCGTGGAGTACGTGTGCCCCATGCACCCGGAGGTGGTGAAGGACGGCCCGGGGACCTGCCCCAAGTGCGGCATGGCGCTGGAGCCGCGCACGGTGCTGGCGGAGGAGCCGCCGGACCCGGAGCTGCAATCCATGCGGCTGCGCTTCCGCGTGGGCCTGGCGCTCACGGTGCCGCTGCTCGTGCTGGCCATGTCGGACATGCTTCCCGGGCAGCCCGTGCAACACGCGGTGTCCGCGGGCGTGCTGGCCTGGGCGCAGCTCGTGCTGGCCACGCCCGTGGTGCTCTGGGTGGGCTGGCCCTTCTTCCAGCGTGGCTGGGCGTCGGTGCGCAACCGGCACCTCAACATGTTCACCCTCATCGCGCTGGGGACGGGCGCGGCGTATCTGTTCAGCGTCTTCGCCACGCTGCTGCCGCAGGCCCTGCCCCAGGGACTGCGCACGGGGCACGGCAGCTCCGCACCCCTCTATTTCGAAGCCGCCGCCGTCATCGTCACCCTGGTCGCGCTGGGACAGGTGTTGGAGTTGCGCGCCCGGCACGCGACTTCCGGTGCACTGCGGGCGCTGCTGAGCCTCGCGCCGCCGGTGGCGCGGCGAATGGGAGAGGGCGGTCACGAGGAGGATGTGCCGCTCGCGAGCGTCCAGTCAGGGGACACGCTGCGCGTGCGCCCCGGGGAGAAGGTGCCCGTGGACGGCGTGGTGCTCCAGGGTACCAGCGCGGTGGATGAGTCCATGGTGACGGGCGAGTCGCTGCCCGTGGAGAAGGCCCCGGGCACGCAGGTGACGGGCGGAACGGTGAATGGCACGGGCTCACTGGTGATGCGCGCCGAGCGCGTGGGCCAGGACACGTTGCTCTCCCGCATCGTCCAGCGCGTGAGTGAAGCGCAACGCACCCGCGCGCCGATTCAGCGGCTCGCCGACAAGGTGGCGGCCGTCTTCGTGCCGGTGGTCATCGCGGTGGCGGTGGTGACGGCGGGCGTGTGGGCCATCTGGGGCCCCGAGCCTCGGTTGGCGCACGCTGTGGTCAACGCGGTGGCGGTGCTCATCATCGCCTGTCCCTGTGCGCTGGGGCTGGCCACGCCCATGTCCGTCATGGTGGGCACCGGGCGCGGCGCCCAGGCGGGCGTCCTCATCCGCGACGCGGCGGCGCTGGAGCGGCTGGAGGCGGTGGACACGCTGGTGGTGGACAAGACGGGCACGCTTACCGAGGGCAAGCCGCGCCTCGTGACGGTGGTGCCCGCGCCGGGCTTCGAGGAGTCGCGGCTGCTGCGGCTGGCAGCGAGCCTGGAGCGTGGCAGTGAACACCCGTTGGCCGCGGCCATCGTCGCGGGCGCGAAGGAGCGTGGCGTGACGCTGGTGCCCGTGGAGGACTTCCGCTCGCTCACGGGCAAGGGCGTCGTGGGCACGGTGGAGGGCGCCGAGGTGGCCCTGGGCAACGCGGCCCTGACGGAAGCGCTCCAGGTGCATGGAGGGGAACTGTCCTCCCGGGCCGAGGCGCTGCGGGCAGAGGGCCAGACTGTGGTGCTGGTGGCGGTGGAGGGGAAGGTAGCGGGGTTGCTCGGTGTCGAGGACCCGGTGAAGTCCTCCACGCCGGAGGCCCTCGCGTTGCTGCGCGAGGAAGGGCTTCGGGTGGTGATGCTCACGGGCGACAGCCAGACGACGGCGGACGCGGTGGCGCGGCGGCTGGGCATCACCGAGGTCATCGCCGGGGTGTTGCCGGAGGCGAAGGGCGATGCCATCCGGAAGCTCCAGCAGGAGGGGCGGGTGGTGGCCATGGCGGGAGACGGCGTCAACGACGCGCCCGCGCTGGCGCAGGCGGACGTGGGCATCGCCATGGGCACGGGGACGGACATCGCGATGGAGAGCGCGGCTGTGACGCTGGTGAAGGGGGACCTTCGGGCCATCGCTCGGGCACGCCGCCTGAGCCAGGGTACGCTGCGCAACATCCGGCAGAACCTCTTCTTCGCCTTCATCTACAACGCCGTGGGTGTGCCGGTGGCGGCGGGCGTGCTGTACCCCGTCTTCGGTCTGCTCCTCAGTCCCATCTTCGCCAGTGCCGCGATGAGCCTCTCGTCGGTGTCCGTCATCGGCAATGCGCTCCGGCTGCGGAAGCTGAAGCTGTAGGCCCGGTTGTGTGGGGGGCCGCCTGTACCGGGCCTCCCTCGGGCCGGGGGCGGGCGGCCCGCCGAGGCCCACCGGAGCGGCGCTGGGATGCCCACCCTTGAGCTCGAACGCACCGCACCCTGGGAGGGTGGACATCATGACTCCAGCCGAAGTGATGAACGCCGACAGCGACATGCGCCAGTGCATCGAGGATTGCCTGGCCTGTCACCGCGTCTGTATGGAGACGCTGACGTATTGTCTGGGAATGGGCGGCAAGCATGCGGAGGCCAGACACCTGCGCTTGCTGATGGACTGCGCGGAAATCTGCCAGACGAGCGCGAACTTCATGTTGCGGGATTCGGAGTTGCATAGCCGCACCTGCTTCGCCTGCTCGGAAGTCTGCGGGCGCTGCGCGGAGTCCTGCGCGCAAATGGGCGAGGACGTGGTGATGAAGGCCTGCGCGGACATGTGCACCCAGTGTTCGGACTCGTGCTGGAGGATGGGCGGCGGTGTCATGTCGCAGACGCCCAACCCGGAGGCCGCTCAGCGCGCCGCCGACCTTCCCGCGTGAGAGGCCCGCCCGGAAGAGTCCAGGCAAGCCGGAACGGCCCTGTCGCGGAGCCCTTCACTCGCCGTCGAGGCCGATTAGAGTGCGCTCCATGAGCTCTCGCGAGGAGGGGCGCACCTCCGGTACGCCCGCTGGACATATCTCCGTCGTCCACCTGCCCAACGCCTGGTTCATCCTCTGTGCTTCGAGTGAGCTGGGAGACAAGCCCCTGGCGCGCACGCTCCAGGGCTCGCCCCTGGTGCTCTTCCGAGGTGAGGGCGGCAAGCCCGCGGCCCTGGTGGACCGCTGCCCGCACCGCAACGTGCCGCTGTCGCTGGGCCGGGTGAAGGAAGGCCAGCTCCAGTGCGGCTACCACGGCTGGCGTTTCGACGGCGCGGGGCAGTGCCGCGCCATCCCTGGCTTCCTGGGCGAGCCCGGCGCGCGTGCTCGCTGTGCCACCGCGCATGCCACGCGCGAGCAGGATGGCTTCGTCTGGGTCTACTCCACGCCGGGCGCCGAGCCCACCACGGAGCCTTACCGCTTCCCGCTTCTGGAGGCGCGCGAATACACCACCGTGCGCCGCACGCTTCGGGCCCCCGGCTCGTTGCACTCCACGCTGGAAAACACGCTGGACGTGCCCCACACCGCGTACCTCCATGGCGGGCTGTTCCGCACCGAGGAGAAGCGGAACGAAATCGACGTGGTGGTGCGCCGGAGCGCGGACAAGGTGGAGGCCGAGTACATCGGCGAGCCGCGTCCCAGCGGGCTCGTGGGCCGGTTGCTCGCGCCGGGTGGCGGGGTGGTGCAGCACTTCGATCGCTTCCTGATGCCCTCCATCGCCCAGGTGGAGTACCGCATCGGTGACACCAGCCACATCATGGTGACCTCCGCGATGACGCCCGTGTCGGACTGGGACACGCTGGTGTACGCGGTGGTGACGTTCCGTCTGCCATTGCCCCGCTGGTTGGTGCGCGCGGCGCTCCCGCTCATCATGCCCGTGGCGCTCCACATCTTCGGGCAGGACGCGCGCATCCTCCGGCAACAGACGGAGACCATCCGCCGCTTCGGCACGGAGGCCTATGCCTCCACGGAAATCGACGTGCTCGGTCCCGGCATCCTCCGCCTGCTGCGCGCCGCCGAGCGCGAGAAGCCTGGCGCCGTGGGGGACGCGGTGCATGAAACACGACTGAAGATGCGGACCTGAGAGCCATTGCGACGCGGCGTGTCGTGAGACACGGTGGAGACACTGGGTCTCACGATACCTGGGGCAGCTCCATGTATCTGAATGGAGCCCTGGGCTGAAACACTCGCACGCTGTTAGCGTGGCGCCCCCTCGCAATCCCCCCGGAGTTCCCCATGCGGTTTCCCGTTCGCGCGGCGCTGGCAGGCGCGGCGCTGCTGTTCGCGCCCCAGGCGTTGGCCACCAACTACACCCTGTGGATTCACGGGAAGAACTCCGGAGGCACGAAGCAGGGCAACTACGCCGACTTCTCCGCCTGGGGGCCCGCGTCCACGGCGGCCGGGGTGAACAAGAAGGCCGTCAACTGGGACGGGCAGCAGCGGATTGGCGGGCAGAATGCGTACATCCGGGATGCGCTCGACTGCTACTGCACTGGAGACAACTGGTGTTACATCGCGGTGCACAGCGCGGGGAACCTCCAGATTGGTTACGCGCTGGCGCTGTATGGCGGCTCGGCGCGCTACAAGAAGAACGCGACACCGAATGCCAGCGGTGTGTGTGGCAACACCGATGGGAAGACGCAGACGGGCTGGAACATCAAGTGGGTGAACGTGGCGTCGGGTGCCGCTGGAGGTAGCGAGCTGGCGGACATGGGGGAGTGGGCGGTGAAGGACCCCATCGTCAGCGACCTTGTGACGACCACCGCGCGCGCCATGTACAACCACAACACCACGCGCGGCATCCGCTTCAACATGTTCGCGGGCGCCAAGGGGACGGTGTACTCGGGGCTCCTCCCGGGGCAGGACGACGACGCGGTGTCGTACCACTCCACGGGCGGCGTGTCGGGCAGCGCGGGCGGGGCCTACTGCAACCCGTCCGACTGGTTCTGCAACGACCTGACCACTGGCGCCAACGCCTGCGAAGGTGGCCGAGCCAAGTGGACCAATCACTTCGTGACGTTCCGCGACGACGGCGAATCCCACGGCCACGGCGCCAACGGGAAGTGGGAAGGCATCGTCGGCAAGGTGCGCGCCGACATGGTCACCAACGCGAAATAGTCGCAGGTTCGCCGCCGCCCTGCGAGGACAGGGCGGCGGCTCCCCAGGGGGGGCGTCGTCTCAGGGCTCCCCTGACGTCTGTGCCCGAGCAGCCTTTCGGGCGGCCAGCCGCTGTGTCACCCGCTCCTGCCACCCGTGCACGAAGGCATAGAAGGTGGGCAGCACCAGCAGGGTGAACAGCGTGGAGGTGACGAGCCCGCCCACCATGACGACGGCGAGGGGGCGCTCCACTTCCGTGCCGTGCAGTGGCAGCACCAGCAGCGGCAGCAGGCCCAGGATGGCGGTGCCCGCCGTCATCAGCTTGGGACGGACGCGGCCGATGCTCGCCTCGCGAATCGCCTCGTCGAAGGGCTTGCCGTGCTGCATGAGCAGCTTCGTCTGCGCCACCAGCACCAGGCCATTCTGGACGGCAATACCAAACAGGCCGATGAGGCCCACCAGGCTGGACACGTTCCACGTTTCCCCGGCGATGAGCAGCGCGAGGATGCCGCCGACGAAGGCGTCCGGCAGGGTGGCGATGATGACCAGCGACTCCGCCAGCGAGCCCAGCGCCAGGTACAGCAGGATGAACACCGCGAGCAGGGCCACCGCGATGGCGACCGTCATCGCCTGCGCGGCGCGCTGCTGGCTCTCCACTCGGCCGCCCACGTCCAGGAAGTAGCCGGTGGGCAGCTTCAGCTCCGCCGCCAGCCGCTCGCGCACCTCGGCCGCCGTACTGCCCAAGTCCCGGCCCGCGACGCTGGCCTCCACCGCGATGCGCCGGCTGCCCGCCTCGCGGCGGATGCTGCCCGCGCCGAACGTCTCCTCGATGGTGGCCAGCTGGCTCAACGGAATGCGTGTGCCGTCATGGCCATCCACCAGCAGGCCCCGGATGGCGGTGGCGTCGCCCCGGCGGTGGTCCGCCAGCCGCAGCAGCAAGTCATAGCGGCGCTGGCCCTTCCACACCTGGGCGAACTCCTGGCCCACCATCCCCACCTTCACGGCCTGGATGACGTCCCCGGGTGTCAGTCCCACGCGTGCCACCGCGGCGCGGTTCACGGTGATGCGGAGCTGGGGAAGGCCGGTCAGCTTCTCCGCCCGCAGGTCCTCCACGCCTTCCACCTTCGCCATGATGGCCTGCGCCCGCTCCGCCAGTCCGGCCAGCGTCTCCAGCTCCGGTCCGAAGATGCGCACGGAGAGGTCCGCCGGGCTGCCGCCGAGCCCTTCATCGATGCGCATGCCCAGCGGCGTGGTGAACAGCGTCGACACTCCAGGGACCTGTCCCACCTCCTTACGCATCGCGGCCTCCAGGTCCTCCATCGAACGTCCCCGCTCCGGCTTGAGGATGACGAGCACGTCCGACAGCGTGTGCGGCATCGGGTCTTCCGTGCGTTCGGCACGGCCCGTGCGGCGCACCACGTCCTCCACCTCCGGGAACTTCAACAGCGCGTCCTCCACCAGGTGGTTGAGCCGGTCCACCTCCTCCAGCGAGGCCTCCGGCGGTAGCACCGTCTGGAGCAGCAGCGCGCCTTCATCCAGCTTCGGCATGAAGTCGCTGCCCACCACGAAGGCCAGCGAGAGGGCGGGCACGGTGATGGCCAACGCTACCAGCCGCACGAGCCCCGCGTGGCGCATGCACGCCTCCAGCATGGGCGCGTAGACGTGTTTGATTTTGCGGATGACCCACACGTCCTCGGGCTGTCCTTCGCGGGGCGCGCGCAGGAAGAGCCCGGACGCCACCGGCACCAGCGTCAGCGCCAGTCCCAACGACGCCGTCAGGCAGGCCACCACGGCCGCGGCGAGCGGCTGGTACATGCGCCCCTCGATGCCCGTCATGGCGAACAGGGGGATGAACACGGACACGACGATGAGCGTGGCGAAGGCGATGGGCCGGGCCATCTCCATGGACGCCGCCAGCGCCACTTCGCGTCGAGAGCGCTGGCCCTTCGCTTCACGCAGGCCGTGGACGATGTTCTCCGTGACGATGATGGCCGCGTCCACCAGCAGGCCCACGGCGATGGCCAGTCCTCCCAGCGTCATCGTGTTGATGCCGATGCCGGCGAACTTCAGCAGCACGCCCGCCAGCGCCAGGGACAAGGGCAGGGTGAGCGTGACGATGAGCGCTGCGCGCCAGTCTCCCAGGAGCAGGAAGAGCACGAGCACCACCAGCACCGCGCCCAGCAGGATGGCCCGGCTGACGCCGCCCAGCGCGGAGTCCACCAGCACCGACTGGTCATACACGGTGCGAAGGTGCACACCGGGCGGCAGGCCCTGTTTCATCTCCTGGATGGCGACGCGGATGCCCGCCGTCACCCGCTGTGTGTCCGCGCCGAACTGCTTGATGACACGGCAGCTCACCACCTCGCCCTTCAGCCGGTGGGCGATGCCCCGGCGCACGGCGGGGGCCTCGCGGATGTCGGCCACGTCACCCAGCAGCACGGGCGTGCTGTCGCGCACGGCGACCACGGTGTCGCGCAGGTCCTCCACGGACTCCGCGCGCCCCACCGCGCGCACCGTCCACTCCATGGGGCCCTGCACCACGAAGCCGCCCGAGGCGTTCAGGTTCGCGCCTTCCAGCGCGTGCTCCACCTGGTTCAGGGTGATGCCGCGCGCCACCATCTGGTCCGGGTCGAGCTGCACCTGGAACTGGCGCAGGTAGCCACCCAGGCGCTCCACACCGGCGACACCGGGCACGGCGAGCAGCCGGTTCTTCACCTCGAACTCGGCCAAATCCCTCAGCGTCATCAGCTCCGCCGCGCCGGGTTCCGCTTCCAGGGTGAACTCGAACACCTCGTTGAGCCGCCCGGTGAGGCTGGAGACCAGCGGCGCGTCCGTGCCGGGTGGGAGCTCGCTCTGCGCCTGGGCCACGCGTTCGACGACGTACTGCCGGCTGCGGAAGTAGTTGGCGTCTGGCTCGAACTCCACCGTGAGCTGGGTGACGCCCAGCTGTGAGGTGGAGCGGATGCGGCGTACCTCGGGCAGGCCCGCGAGCGCCACCTCCATGGGGATGGCCACGGCCGTCTCCAATTCCTGTGCGCCCATCGCCGGGTTCTGCACGATGACGTTGAAGATGGGGGCGGACAGGTCCGGGAACACGTCGCGCGTCAGTCCCTGGAGCGCCACCGCGCCGAAGGCGGAGAGCGCCAGGGCCAGCACCACGGTGAGACCAGGCCGGGCGAAGGAGGACCGCAGGATGCGGTTCATCCAGGAGTCGGGGGCCTCAGTGCGCATGGCCGTCACTCCCTCCGCCGCTCAACTTCTCGGCCTCCGCCTTGAGCAGGAATGCGCCTTCCACGACCACCTGCTCGCCGGGCTTCAGTCCGGTGAGGACCTCCACGTCGCCGCCCAGCGTTCGGCCCCGGCCCACCTCGCGCCGCTCGAAGACGCCGCGCGCGTCCGTGGGCAGGAAGGCCACCCAGCCACCTTCCAGCCGCTGGAGCGCCGCCGCGGGCACGGCGGTGATGGGCGCTCCTGGGTCCCCCAACGGGATGTAGGCCGACGCGGACATGCCGGGCCGAAGTTGGCCGTCGGCGTTGTCCAGCTCCAGCCTCACGGGGATGGTGCGTGAAGTCGCATCCACGCGCTGCCCCACGTGGCCCACCTTCGCCATGTACTCCTGGCCCGGAAAGGCCGCGAAGGTGATGCGGGCCTGCGTGCCACGCTGGATGCGCACGGCGTCACGCTCGAAGGCGTGCACCACCAGCCACAGCGAGGACACGTCACCAATGCAGAACAGCGGCAGGTTGGGGTCCGCCATCTGCCCCATCCGCGCGGTGCGTTCGACGACGGTGCCGGACAGGGGGGCGCGCAGGACGAAGCCCGGGGGGGCGTTGCCACCGCGCAGCTCTTCTTCGCTCACGCCCAGGGCTACCAGCTCCGCGCGCGCGGCGGCGACCGAGGCCTCGGCGGCGGCGGCCTCTGCTTCGGCGGCCTGCACGTCCTTGCGCGCGATGATGCGCTCGTCAGCGAGCGTGCGCTTGCGCTCGGCGGCCTGACGCGCGGCCTGGGCCTGGGCCTGGGCCGCTTGTAGCGACGCGCGCGCCTTGCCCAACTCGGGGCTGCGCAGGTCCGCGAGCTTTTCGCCCTGCTTCACCTCCTGACCGGTGGTGACGAAGACGGCGCTCACGCGGGCGGCGATGGGGGAGGCCACCTCCGCGTAGGCGTCCTCGCTGAAGGTGAGCTCTCCCAGGACGGTGACATTCTCACCGCCTGGTCGCACGCCCACGGGCGCGGTGGTGATGCGCAAGTCTCTCAACATCTCCGACGCGATGCGGACGTGGGGCTCGCCATGGTCGTCGTGCTGGGCGCCTGCCTGGGCGGGGGGCTCGTCATGTCCGTGCTCGTTCTCGTCGTGCGGCGTCTCGCGCTTGCAGGCGGTGAACAGGAGGAGGGCGGCCACTGCGGCGTGGAGGGGCTTCATGGAAGGGCTCCGGTCTCCACGGCCAGTTGGACGCGGGCGAGGGCTGCCTGGAGGAGGCTGTCGAGGTAGGCGGCACGCGCTTCCAGCGTGTCGCGGCGAACGAGGAGGAATTCGGCGAGGCCCATCTCTCCGGCTTCGTAGGAGCGGCGAGCGAGACTTTCGTTGTCACTGAGCAGCGGCAGGGCGTCGGCTTCCAGCAGCGTCACGGCTTCCATCCGCTTGCGGTGCTGCACGCGCGCGGCCTCCACCTGGACGTCCACTTCCAACCGGGCCGCGGCCAGCAGGGATTGGAGCCGGCGCACGCGGGCCTCGCCCGTCACCCGGGCGTTGTCTCCCCGGTCGAAGAGCGGCAGCGGCACGCTCAGGGCGCCGAGGTAGGCGATTTCATCAATCTCCCGCTGGTACAGAAACCCCGCGGTGATGTCCGGCCAGACGCTCGCCCGGCCCATGCGGCGGTCGGCATCCGCCTGGGCGAGTTCCGCTTCCAACGCGGTGATATCGGGCCGCGCCGCCACGGTGTCTGTCTTCGCCTCCGTGACAGGCTGGAGCGCGAGCACTCGCAGCTCACCGCGGATGGCCAACGGATGCGTGAGCGGAAGGCCCAACATCGCGCGCAACTGGTGGAGTTGGACCGCCTCGTCCCCCTCCGCGGTGGCCACCTCCGCGCGCATGCGGGCCAGGGACACGCGCGCCACGTTGACGTCCACCACGGGCACGTCACCGGCCTCGAAGCGCCGCTGGGCGGAGTTCGCGGTCTCCCGGGCGGCGGCCTCGGCTTCTCGCGCGAGGCTCAGCCGCTCCCGCGCATGCAGCGCTTGGAGGAAGCGCGCGGCGACGTCACCCAGCACCCGGCGCTCGGCGTCGCGCTGGTGGGCCGTCGCCATCTCTAGACCGGCGCGCGCGGATTCCCGGCGGGCGCCGCGCTTTCCACCCAGCTCGAAGGACTGGCTCATGCCCACGCTCAAGTCCACCCCACGCACGGCGGGGTTTCCCGGCGAGCCAGGGTCACTGCGTGGGCCCGCTTGGAGCTCGAAGGTGGGGTTGTCGTTCAGCAGCGACGCGGCGGCCGCCACGGGGCCCTGGGCCTCGGCGGCGCGGCCCGCGGCATCCAGCAACGCGGGTGCGCGCTGGCGGGCCAGGGCCAGGGTTTCTTCAAGGGACAGCGCGGCGTCGGCGGAGCCCGGCTGGGCCGCGGCGACACGCGGAAATAGGAGTGTGGCGGCGAGCCCGAAGGCTGCCACCGTGAGTGGATGGGGCACGGCGATGACCTCGCGAAAGGGAGGCGTGCGTCAGGTGGAGCGTGCCCCGCGATGACACACGGGCACACCTGTCCTGGCGGACGCGAGCGAACGAGACGGCGGACGCGACCTACGCGAGGGGTGCTATCGGGACGTGGAGGATGTCGCCCCCGTCGGCCGACAACGGTTCGGCCTTCTCGTAGGCGACGCGCAAGGGCCGCGACACGAGCAGCACGAAGGAAAGCGGCGGGGCATGCGCGGCCACGGTGCGCACGTGGGCACAGCAGGTGCAGTCGATGCAGTCCGGGGCGCACTGCCCCTGGTCATCATCGTCCGGGCAGCTCTGCGTGCAGACCTCGCCCACCGCGCCAGTGAGGGTGGGCATCAAGCCCCCCAGGCCCGGGGCGAACAGGAACAGGCAGACGATGAGCCAGATTCGGAGCACGCTGGCGACCTTCTACCACGTTTCCAAACGCAATGCGTGCGAGGGGCTCACACTCAGCGAGCCTCCTCGCACGCCGGGGAAGAAGACTGTCAGGAGATGCCCTTGCGCAGCCGGTTCCAATCGAAGTTGGGCGCCGGGTCATTCTTGCGGCCCTTGGGAACCGCCACGTCGGCGTGGCCCACGATGTTCTTCATCGGAATGTTGTGCTGCTGCTTCAGGTAACCGGTGAGCTGGGTGAGCGACTTGTACTGCGCCTCGGTGAAGGGCGTCTTGCCGCTGCCGTCGTTGACGATTTCGATGCCGATGGAGCGGTTGTTGATGTCCGAGGGCACGCCGTGCAGCTCGCCCTTGCCCGCGTGCCAGGCGCGCTTGTCGTCACCGACCAGCTGATAGATCTTCCCGTCGCGGTCCACCATGTAGTGCGCGGACACCTTGCTCTGCGGATTGCGCATCCACGACAGGTCGCCCGAGCCGTTGTTGGTCGCGGTGTGGTGCATGACGATGGTGTCGATCTTCGTCCCGCCGCGCGAGTTCTGGTTCGGCGAGGGCGCGTTGATGACCGCGGGCTTGGTGAACTTGCCGCCCGGGGTGGTGGGCGTGGTGGGGCCGCTGGTGCCCAGCGCCTTCTTCAGCGCCGCCTGCGTGAGGTCACCGTAGAAACCGGTGGTGGGCAGCTTGTTGTCCGCCTGGAACTTCTTCACCGCCGTTTCCGTCTGCGGACCGAAGGTGCCGGGGCCCGTGGTCACCTGGGCCTTCGTCATGTAGCCCACCTTCACGAGCGCATCCTGCAACTGCTTCACCTTGGGCCCGGAGTCGCCCTTGCGCAGGCCCGCGGGCGGCGCGGAGACCGTGGAGGCCGCGGCGGCGGCGGTGCGAGGGGCCTGCGCCTGAGTGGCGCGGAACACGGAGGAGAGCGAGGGCAGGCGAAGGCTCATGAGGGCTTCCGGGGGGGTAGATGCTGCGTAAGTCTGCCCGGATTATCGGCGCCCAGTCCCCGGGAGTTGCGTAACTCCCGGGGCGAACTTGAGTGTCCAGATTCAGCCGGATTGCACTTTTTCAGGCTGTCTGAGTTTCGGCGGGCAGGGGTGGCTCTCCTGTGCCTTCCTCTGGCTGTTCCTGGGGAAGGTGGCGCCGCTTCCAGAGGGCGAAGATGGCCGGATACACGGTCAGCTCGAGTAAAAAGGACGTCACAAGGCCGCCCACGAGCGGCGCGGCGATGCGCTTCATCACGTCCGCGCCCGCGCCGGTGCTCCACAGCACGGGGAGCAGGCCAATCATGTCCGTCATCACCGTCATCAGCTTGGGACGGATACGACGCGCCGCGCCATCAACGATGGTCTCCGTCAGGTCGGCCATGGAGCGCAGCCGTCCCTCCTGGTCCGCCTTCTTATGGGCCAGGGTGAGGTAGAGCAGCATCACCACGCCTGTCTCCGCGTCGAGCCCGGCCAGCGCGATGAGCCCCACCCACACGGCGATGCTCATGTTGTAGTCGAGCAGGTACAGCAGCCACACCGCGCCAATCAGGCTGAAGGGCACCGCCAGCAGGACGATGCCCATCTCCACCACGGACTTGGTGCTGAAGTACAGCAGCAGGCAGACCAGCAGCAGGGTGACGGGAATCACCACCTTGAGCTTCTCCGTGGCGCGCTCGAAGTACTTGAACTGGCCGCTCCACTCCACGCGCACGCCGGTGGGGGTCTTCACGTCGCGCGCCACCACCGCCTTCGCGTCCTTCACGTAGTCCGCGATGGGCCGCTCCGTGTCCACGAAGACGTAGGTGACGAGCTTGCCGCCCTCGCTGCGAATCATGGGCGGGCCCTGTACGAAGCGCACGTCCGCCACCTGGGCCAGGGGCACCTGCGCGCCGCCCGGCGTGGGGACCAGCACCTCCTTCAGCAGCTCGGGGCTGTCGCGATACTCGCGCGCGTAGCGCACGTTGATGGGGTAGCGCTCGCGACCCTCCACCGTCTGGGAGATGTTTTCCCCGCCGATGGCGCCCATCACCACCTCGTTGACGTCCTTCACGCCCAGGCCCAGGCGCGCGGCCTCTTCCCGCTTCACTTCGATGTCCACGTAGAAGCCGCCGGTGGAGCGGTCCGCGAACGCGCTGCGCGTGCCGGGCACCAGGGCCACCGCCTTCTCGATGGCCACCGCCGTCTGCTCCAGCGTGTCCAGGTTGTCGCCGAACACCTGGATGCCCAACGGGCTGCGGATGCCCGTGGCCAGCATCTCCGTGCGCGTCTGGATGGGCATCCAGAAGATGTTGGGCATGCCGGGGTACTGGAGCGTCTCGTCCATCTCCGCCAGCAGGGCTTCCCAGGTGAGGCCCTTGCGCCACTCGGACTTCGGCTTGAGCACCACCGTCGTCTCGAACATGGACAAGGGCGCCGGGTCCGTGGGCGTCTCCGCGCGACCCGCCTTGCCGAAGACGCTGACGACTTCTGGAATGCGCTTCAGCTCCGCGTCCATGGACTGGAGGATGCGCGTGGCCTCGGTGATGGACATGCCCGGCGGCGAGGTGGGCATGTAGAGGATGGCGCCTTCGTTGAGCGGCGGCATGAACTCATGGCCCAGCCGCATGAAGGCCGGCACCGTCAGCGCCATGGCCACCACGGACATCGCCACCACCATCTTGGCGTGCCGCACCACGAAGCGCACCACGGGCATGTAGAGGGCCACCAGCCAGCGGTTGATGGGATTCTCCTCCTCCCGGCGGATGCGTCCGCGGATGAAGAGCACCGCCAGCGCGGGTGTCAGCGTCATCGCCAGCACCGCGGCGAAGCCCATGGAGTACGTCTTCGTGTACGCCAGCGGCTTGAAGAGCCGGCCTTCGGTGGCCTCCAACGTGAAGACGGGGAGGAAGGCGACGGTGAGCACTAGCAGCGTGCCGAAGATGGAGGGGCCCACCTCCTGCATCGCGGAGATGATGACCTCGCGCCGCTCGCCGGGGCGGCCTTCCGCCTCCCACGCCTCCAGCTTCTTGTGGATGTTCTCCACGATGATGATGGAGGCATCCACCATGGCGCCAATGGCGACGATGATGCCGCCCAGGCTCATGATGTTGGCGGTGAGCCCCTGGTAGTACATGGGGATGAAGGCGAGCAGCACCGCCACGGGCAGCGTGATGATGGTGACCAGCGCGCTGCGCGCGTGCATCAGGAAGAGGAAGATGATGAGGCTGACCACCAGCATCTCCTCCACCAGCGCCCGGCTGAGCGTGCTGATGGACTCATTGATGAGCTCCGAGCGGTCATAGGTGACGACCAGCTCCACGCCCTCCGGAAGGCCCGCGCGCACCTCCGCCAGGCGCTCCTTCACCGCCTCGATGACGGTGAGCGCGTTCTCCCCGTAGCGCATGACGACGATGCCACCGGCCACCTCGCCCTTGCCGTCCAGCTCCGCCACACCCCGGCGGATGTCCGGCCCCAGGCTCACCATGGCCACGTTGCGCACCAGCACCGGCGTGCCATCCTCGCTCACCTTCAGCGGGATGTTCTCGATGTCCTGCGTGGAGCGGATGTAGCCGCGCCCGCGGATGATGTGCTCATGGCCCGCGAGTTCCATCACCCGGCCGCCCACGTCCTCGTTGGACTCGCGGACCGCGCGTGTCACCTCGCCCAGCGTCACGCCGTAGGCGCGCAGTTGGTTGGGGTCCACCTGCACCTGGTACTGCTTGACGATGCCGCCCACGCTGGCGACCTCCGCCACGCCGGGCACGCTGGACAGCGCGTAGCGCACGTTCCAGTCCTGGATGCTTCGCAGGTCCGCCAGGGAGTGCTTGCCGCTCTCGTCCACGAGCGCGTACTGGAACACCCAGCCCACGCCGGTGGCGTCCGGCCCCAGCGTGGGCGTCACACCCGCGGGCAGGCGTCCGCGCGTCGTCTCCATGTATTCGAGCACGCGGCTGCGCGCCCAGTACATGTCCGTGCCGTCCTCGAAGATGACGTAGATGAAGGACATGCCGAACATGGACTGGCCACGTACGGCCTTCACCTTCGGCGCCGACAGCAGGGATGCGGAGATGGGGTAGGTGATCTGGTCCTCGACCAGGTCCGGCCCGCGCCCCATCCATTCGGTGAAGACGATGACCTGCGTGTCGGACAGGTCGGGGATGGCGTCCAGCTTGGTGTTGCGAACCGCGTGGACGGCCCACGCCGCCAGGGCGCCCACCAGCAGGATGGTGAGGAACGGGTTGCGCGCGCACGCGCCGATGACTCGGCCGATGAAGCCCTGTTCACCGTGCTCAGTGGGCTGCATGGCTGCCTCCGAAGGAGTCCGTGGCGGAGCGGATGCGACTCTCCGCCGCGATGAGGAAGTTGCCGCTGGTGACGACGACGTCGCCGGGCGACAGGCCCTCCAGCACCTCGTAGGTGCCCTCTCCCCTGATGCCGAGCTTCACCTCCTGGGGCCGCAGCCGTCCCTCGCCCAGGTCCACGAACACCAGCCGCCGCGGGCCGGTGTAGATGACGGCCGAGTCGGGAATCTGGAGTCGCGCGCCGCCCTGCAGGACGAAGCGGACGTCCGCGTACATGTCCGGCTTCAGCTCCAGCTCCGGGTTGGGCAGCTCGATTCGGATGCGCCCCGTGCGCGTGGCGCCTCGCAGGGACGGGTACACGTAGCCGACGTGGCCCGCGTACTTCTTCCCAGGCAGGTAGGGCAGGGTGACTTCCACCGGCTGGCCCGGCTTCACGCGCGCCAGGTCCTGCTCGTACACGTCCGCCTCCACCCACACCTTCGCCAGCGGGGCGATGCGGAACAGTCGCTCCCCAGCCTTCACCGCCGCGCCCTCCACCACGTTCTTCTCCATCACGTAGCCGCTGGCGGGCGCCAGGAAGGGCATGTTCTCCACGGGCTGGCCTCGCTGGGCGACGCGCTCGATTTGCGCCGCGGACAGGCCCCACAGCTCCAGCCGCTTGCGCGCAGCGCCCACGAGCGACGCGTTGGCCGCGCTCTGGCTTTGACGCGCCAGCAGGTACTCCTGCTGCGCGGCGTAGAGCTCCGGGCTGTAGAGGGTGAAGAGGACGTCGCCCTTCTTCACCGGCTCGCCCGTGGCATTGACGCGCAGCTCGTGGATGTAGCCGTCCAGCTTGAGGGTGACGTCCACCAGCGACTTCTCGTCGAAGGTGACGCGGCCGAGCGCGCGCAGGGACAGGTCCATGGAGGCCTGAACCACCTTCGCCGTCTTCACGCCGATGCGCTGCCGCCGCAGGTCGTCCACCCGGATGATGCCGCTCTCCAGCTCGGCGCGGCTGACGGGCGTCAGGTCCATGCCGCAGATGGGGCACGCGCCCGGGCCGTGCTGCTTCACGGACGGGTGCATGGGGCAGGTGTAGTGCGCGATATCGCCCTCGCCGTGAGCACCCGCGGGAGCGGCCGTGAGCCACTCGCTGGTGGTGCCACACGCCAGCATGCGCCGGCCCATGTATGGGTTCTCCAGCTTGGGCTCGCGCTGGAGCCACTGATTCACCCCCTCCACCATGGGGCATTCGAAGACGTGCCAGCCTTCCTGGAGCCGCGGATCGGCGGACGCCAGGGCGATGAGCGCTTCACTCACGCGCGCGAAGTGCTGTCGCGCTGTCTCGGCATCCTTCGCCGAAGCGAGGTGCGCGGCGCCGTCCGCGCCCTGCTGGAGCCAGGCCGTCAGCGGCGTGATGTCACCCTGTGTGGCGTCGGCGGCCTGCTGGAGCGCGGCCTTCAGCTCTCCAGCCCTGGCCGCGAGTCCTTCCACGGCGTCCTGCGCGAGCAGGGCCCGTGCGGCTTCGTAGGACTCGAAGGCCGCGCGCGTGTACTCCAGGGCGGCGTCGGGCAGGGGCGTGCCCGCGGCGCCGTGGGGGCCATGCATGGCGGGCGCGGTGCCGGTGTGAGGCGTGGTGCCGAAGAACCAGCCCGCGAGGGGCCTCCAGGCCACGGCGACGAGTACGGCGAGTGCCAGCACTCCCATCCAGGGGGCGATGCTGCGGCGGTTCGGGGGGCTCATCGCGTCTCTCCGTTCCGGGGCAGTCCCGGGGTGTGGCCCATGGCCTTGTCCAACTCCGCCCGGCGGCGCTGCACGTCCGCCAGGGCCGTCTGTTCACGCAGCTCCACGCGGCGCAGGCCGCGCTCCGCCTCGATGAGGACCTGGAAGCTGTTCTTGCCGCTCTCGAAGCCCGCGCGGGCGGCGGACACCTGGTCCTTCGCCGCGGGGACGAGCCGCTCCTGGAAGAGCGCCACCACGCGCCGCGTCTCCTCGGCACGCGAGCGTGCCTGCTCCACCTCGACGCGGATGTCGGAGATGAGCTGCTCTTCCTCCCGGCGCAGGCGCTTCAGGCCGGATTCGGCCTCTCGCACAGCGGCCTTCCGCTTGCCGAAGTCGAGCGGGATGTTGATGGTGACGCCCGCCATGAACTGGTGGGGCGTGTCCATCCACATGGAGTTGTACTCACCCATCACCATGACATCCGGGTAGTAGTCGCGCTTCGCGAGCCGGACGGCGGCCTCGCCTCCACCGAGCCGGGCCCGCAGGCCCTCCAGCTCCGGGCGCAGGCGCAGCGCTTCGTCTTGCAGCCGTTCGGCGGGCACGGACTCCGCGGCATGCGCGGGCATGGCTTCCGGCAGTGGCGGCAGCGGTGCCTGGGGGGCGCGGTGCAGCAGGCCGTTGAGCTGGGCGCGAAGCCGTTCGCGCTCGGCTTCGAACATCACCTGTTCGCGCAGCACCTCGCTCAGCTCCACCTCCGCCTGGAGCGGATCCTGCTGCGAGGCACGGCCGGTGATGTATTGGGCCTCCGCGCTCTTCTTGAGCTGCCCGAGCAACCGCAGGTGCTCCGCCGTGACGGCGAGCGAGCGCTCCACGACGAACAAGTCATCGAAGAGCGTGGAGGCCATGAGGGCCAGGCGCAGTCGCAGGGCCTCGCGGTCCTCGCGCATCGCTTGCGCTTCCGCCAGTGCCATCTCCCCCCGCAGGCCGCGCTTGCCGGGGAAGGGGAGCTGTTGGCTCAGCCCCACGACCTGTCCGAAGGGCACGCTGCCAGTGATGCTCAGCGGCGCGACTTCATAGGTCAGCATCGGGTCTTCGAGCGCCGTCTCACGCGGGTAGCGTTCGAGACTGGCGCGCCACGCCTCACGCGCTGCTTCCAGCGAGGGGTTGCGCGCGAGCACCTGCCGCACCAGCTCCGCGCGCTCCAGCACGGGGGCGCTCGTGAAGGGCTCTGGTGCCTGTGCCTCCGGTGCCTGCCGGGCAACGGCTTCGAGTTGGGATTGATACCGCTGCTCATTGGCTCCGGCCGCGCCGGGGCCCAGCCACACGGCGACGCCGGTGGCGAGCACGGCCCGCGTGGCGGACCGCCTCCAGGTTCCATGGGGTGACATGACTTCCTGCTCCAGATGACGGGATACGAGCCTGTCGCCGGGAGAAGGACGTCACCGGCGGCGGGCGGAATCCGGCCGGTGGACACACGTCCACCCGCCAGGCCTCAGCGCTTGCGGGCCGGACGTCTCAAATGAGGTAGGAGCAGTGCTGCAGGTACAGCGGTGGCGCGGTGGAGTGATGCACGCCCCGGATGCGCACCCACGACGTGGGCAGGGACTCGGGCGCTGGCGGCACCTCTGGAACAGCCTGGGGGAGCACCGCCAGGGGTGTCAGCGCCCACGCATGGCGTGAGCTCGCGGTGACGGGCTCCGGCGCCGGGAGCTGCACGGCGAGTTCGCCGCAGCAGTCGTGGTGGTTGCCACGGATGCCCGCTTCCTGCGCGTCGGCCGCGGCCTTCGCCCGCTGCGCCCGGGGGCAGACACACGTCAGGTCCAGCTTCACCGTGCCCTGGCAGAAATGGAACAGCCCCTCGACCGCCCCCGCGATGGGAGGCAGCCCCAGGACCACCAGTAATGTCAGGACTCGGACGAGCATGAACGTGGGCTTGCCCAGCAGATAGCGCGGCGGGACGGTGCGTGCAACTCCGCACGCGTCACGTTATTCCCATTAACTCATGCCGCGCCGCGTGCTGGCACGGGCTTGGGCTGGATGAGCTCGGTGGAGAAGTAGCGCTCCATGCGGTCGGGGAACACCGTCACCACCTGCGCCTCCGGGCCCAGTCGCTTCGCGGCTTCCACCGCGGCGACGTAGTTGAGGCCGGACGACGGTCCCACCGGGAAGCCGCGGCGGATGAGCGCCCTGGCGGTGCTCATGGCGACGTCGTCCGACACGTCGATTTCAACGCGGCCCGGCATGTCCGCTTCACGGTACAGCCGGGACATGCCATCCACCACGCCCGGGACGCGGGGGCTGAAGCTGCAACATTCGATGTCGCAGCCCAGGCCGGCGATGGGGCGCGCCACGAAGGCCGTCACCGGACAGCCTGCTTCCGCGAAGGCCTGGTACAGGCCCACCACGGTGCCGCCCGTGCCTACGCCGCTGACCACGCCGTGCACCAGCCCGCCCGGGATTTGCGACAGAATCTCCTGGCCCGTCCACACCCGGTGGGCCTCGGCGTTGTCCAGGTTTTCGAACTGACGCGGCGCGAAGGCCTTGCGCTCACGCGCCAGCTCCTCCGCCTTCACGATGGCGCCGTGCACGCCGGCTTCGCGCGGCACCAGCACCACGTCACCACCATAGGCGCGGATGGTGAGGATGCGCTCCCCGGTGACGCCCTCCGGCATCACCGCGGTGAAGCGCAGGCCCATCTGGGCGCAAGCCAGCGCCAGGGCGATGCTCGTGGAGCCGCTGGACGCCTCGATGACCTCGCCGCCGGGGACCAGCTCCCCCTGGCGCCACGCCTTCTCCAGCATGTAGCGCGCGATGCGGTCCTTGGTGGAGCCGCTGGGGTTGAGGAACTCCAGCTTGCACCAGATGGTGGGGCCCTCCTCGTGGAGACGAACGGGGACGAGCGGAGTGGGACCCACGGCCTGGAGGAAGCGGCCGTCCGCGGGAAGAGGGCGACAGGGAGGGCGCATGCGGCCTTCCCTATCGCGAAACCGCGCGTCGGGCACCCGTCATGAACTTTTTGCTGGGTTCCTGGACAGTCGCTTGTCTGCCTGCCCCGACAGCGCTCCTGTTGGTACCCGTAACATCTGGCGTTCATGCGGAGGCGCGGCTACGAAAGAGCCTGGCCCTCACACCTCCGTATGCCTCCCACTTCCGCGCTCATCCTCAACGTCAACGACGACGCGGCCAGCCGCTATGTCACCTCCCGCGTGCTGGGGCTCGCGGGCTTCCGCGTCGTGGACGCCGCTTCCGGGATGGAGGCGCTTGCCCTGGTGAACGAGGAGACGGACCTCGTCATCCTGGACGTGCGGCTGCCGGACATCAGCGGCCTGGAGGTGTGCCGGAGGTTGAAGGAGACGCCTCGCACACAGGGTGTCCTGGTGCTCCACCTGTCCGCACAGGCCGTGGGGCCGGGCGATCGGGCGCACGGCTTGGAGCACGGCGCGGACGGCTACCTGGTGGCGCCGGTGGACCCGGAGGAGCTGGTGGCCCAGGTCCACGCGCTGCTCCGGCTGCGCCAGGCCGAGCGCGAGGTGAAGGAGCTGTCCCGCGAGGTGGTGCACCAGCGCCAGCTCCTGGAGTTGGCCATCTCCTGCGCGGCGGACCCCATCGCGCTCTACGACGAGACCGGGCGCGTCCTGTCGGCCAATCAGTCCCTGTCTGCCGCACGCGGCAGCCACGCCGTGCATGCACGGGGCAGGACACTGGATGAGATGCAGGCCGCGGATGGGGCGCTGACGCCGTACCTCGAACAGGTGCGGGTAGTCCTTCGCACGGGGCAGGTGCAGCGAGGCACCATGGTCCTGGGCTCGGACCGGGGCCCGCGGTACTTCGACTACGTTCTGTCGCCCGCGCTGGGGGCCGGCGGTGAGGTGCTGGCGGTGATGTCCTCCCTGCGGGACGTCACGGAGTCGCGCAGCGCGGAGGAGTTCCGCGAGCAGTTCATCGGCATGTTGGGGCATGACCTGCGCAACCCGCTCAACGCGTTGTCCATGTCCGCGCAGCAGCTACGGCGCAAGGGCGGGTTGGACGAGCGCCAGGGCATGCTCACCGAGCGCATCCTCACCAGCGCAGAGCGCATGGACCGGATGATTCGCCAACTGCTGGACTTCGCGCGCTCGCGGCTGGGCGGCGGCATTCCGGTGGTGCGCTCGTCGTGCGACGTGTTCGAGGTGGTGCGCCGCACCGTGGACGAGCTGCGCGCCAGCCATCCTGGCCGGGTGGTGCAACTGGAGTCCAAGGGCGATGGCCTGGGGAAGTGGGACTCCGACCGCCTGGAGCAGGCCGTGGGCAACCTGGTGGCCAACGCGCTGAAGTACAGCCCGGCGGAGAGCACCGTGTGGGTGGGCGCCGAGGGCTCCGAGCGCGAGGTGGTGCTGCGCATCCACAACCGTGGCACGCCCATCCCCGCGGAGGACCTGCCCCATGTCTTCGGCGCCTGGCGCCGGGGTCGGCGCACCGCCAGTGACGCGGGTGCGCCCAGCGGCCTGGGGCTGGGCCTCTACATCACCCGGCAGATTGTCCGGGCGCATGACGGGGACACGCAGGTGGCCTCCAGTGCGACGGAGGGCACGACCTTCCTCATTCGCCTGCCACGATGATGATTCGCTGACGATTGGGGCACCTCACGACTCCCCGTTTGGGGTCGCCGCTACCACCTTCCGTGCATGGCGTCAGAGAAGCTCATGTTCGCTCAGTCCGTGGAAGCGCTCTTCGTGCGGGCGCTCGGGCCGTATCTCACCCGGGATGGACGTCAGCGTCTGAAGGCGGTGGGGCTCGACCTGTCGGAGCCACTGCGCCCCCAGTACACATTGGAGCAGTGGCGCGCCTTCCTTCGCGTGGCGGCGCAGGATGTCTTCCCGGCCCTGCCGCCGCACGAGGCCAGCTTCGCGCTGGGCGCGCGCTTCCTCCAGGGCTTCCGGCAGACATCGGTGGGCCGGGCCAGCCTGTCGCTCGTCACCCAGTTGGGGCCGCGGCGCACGCTGGAGCGGGTGCCGTACAACGTCCGGGCCGGCAACAACTTCAATGAGGTCCGCGTGGAGGAGTCCACGCAGGACAGCGCCACGCTGTGGATGAAGGACGTCACGGCGGACACGCCGGACTTCGCGGCGGGCTTCCTGGCGGAGACGCTGCGGTCGGCGGGCGCGGGGCATGTGGAGGTGAATCCCATCGCCTTCGACGGCACGGCGGCCACCTTCCGCGTCACCTGGTCGAAGGCCGCCAGCCGGGCGCCCGTGGCCGGTGCCGGTCCCCGTCGCGTCCCCTGAGGCGGGAGCGCCGCCACGACGCCCCCTTCCGCTGGACTCGCTCCGTCTCCAAGTGGCTCGGTTTCCGGTGGATGCGCTGGAGCACCCGTTCAGGGTGCGCTGGCGCTGGCCCCCTTCCGCGAGCTGTCGCACGATGCCGGCCGGACGCGCTCCTTGTCCGGAAGGAAGTCACCGCATGGCCCGGTTGTTCGTCGAGGACGTCCATGTCCGGCTCGGCACGAATGACATCCTGAAGGGCATCACCGCCGACTTCCGGGATGGCGAGGTGGTGGCGCTGCTGGGCCGCTCCGGCAGCGGCAAGTCCACGCTGCTGCGCTCCGTCGCCGGGCTGGAGACGCCGGTGCGAGGGCGCATCCACATTGGCGAGCGCACGGTGTTCGACGCGGCGGCGAAGGTGAACCTGCCGCCAGAGCGGCGTGACCTGGGGCTGGTGTTCCAGTCCTACGCGCTGTGGCCACACAAGACGGTGTTCGACAACGTGGCCTACGGCCTGCGGCTGCGCAAGCAGTCCCGCGAGCAGGTGGAGCGGGCCGTGCGCGAGGTGCTCCAGGGTGTGGGCCTGGAGGGGTATGGCGACCGGTTCCCCAGCCAGCTCTCCGGTGGGCAGCAGCAGCGCGTGGCGCTGGCGCGGGCGCTCGTCTACGGGCCGCCGCTGGTGCTCCTGGATGAACCCTTGTCCAACCTGGATGCGAAGCTGCGGGAGGAGGCGCGCGTGTGGATTCGCGCGCTCATCAAGCGGCTGGGGCTCACCGCGCTCTTCGTCACCCATGACCAGGTGGAGGCGATGGCCATCGCCGACCGCATCATGTTGCTGGACGGTGGGCGGATGGCGCAGGACGGGACGCCGGAGCAGCTCTACACGGAGCCCCGGAGCCTGTTCGCCGCCGACTTCATGGGGGTGAACAACACCTTGTCCGGCCGCGTGGTGGAGCGGCGCGGCGGCGAGGCGCGGCTTCAGGTGGGAAGTCAGTCATTGTGGGGCCTGCGGCGAGGGGAGGGCGCCTCGAGTGAGGCGGCCACGGGCGTCATTCGCGTGGAGGAGCTCCAGTTGGCGTCCGGGCCCGGGGAGAACCGGCTCCCGGCCGCGCTGGCGAGCTCCATCTACGTGGGGGGACGCTGGGAGCACCAGTTCCAGGTCGAAGGACAGACACTGCGCGCCTCGACACGCCAGTCGTTGGCCCCGGGGGCCTACACGCTCGCGTTCCCCAAGGAGCGCCTCTGGATTTTCTGAGAGGCGCCGGGACAGCGCGGTGCCTCATGGGGCGAGCCCGGTGGGCGCTGGCGCGGAGCGCTGCTCCGCAGCGGGTGTCATGGCGGGGAAGGCGGTGTGCCGGTTCCTCCAGAAGGGCGCGTCGGACCACCGTTGCTCCTCGCGGTAGGTGCGGCTTCGCCTGTGCAGGTGTTCGTCGAAGCGCAGATGAAGCGTTTGCTCGTAGGCGTAGAGCGCATCCACTTCACCGCGCAGGTATTGCTCCAGGGCTTCGGCGGCGAGGAGCGCGGAGTCCAGCGCGCTGAAGATACCCTGGGCGGACAGCGGGTCGTGGGTGCAGGCCGCATCGCCCACGGCGAGCCAGCGCTCACCGTGCATCTGGTCGAGTTCGCCGACGAGCACGGGCGCCGCGACGAGAGGCTCTCCGGCGAAGTCGCAGGCCGCCAGCCTCGCCTGGGTGACGGGGGCTTGTTCGAGCAGGGCCGCCCACGGTTCCGGCGTCGCCCAGCGCAGTCCGTGCAAGGAATCTCCATCACCCACCAGGGTGACGGCGACACAGTCCGAGGGCAGTCGCGCGGAGTGCCACCAGCCTTCCGGACATGATTCCACCAGGGCATCCGTGGGGAACGATTCCCCTGGCCGGAGCTGGAACGCGCCATGAACGGCGAAGCAGCGGTCGCGGATGCGGCGCCGCGCGCCCTGGGTCATGGCGAAGGTGGCTTTCCATCCGGTCGCATCCACGACGAAGCGCGCCCGCAGCGTGAGCGCGCCTGTCTTGCGTTGGGAGAGGTGCAGCCGATAGCCCTCCTTCGCGATGGACTCGACGTCCAGCAGGGTCGTCAGGCGAAGGACGCGGACGCCTTGCCTGGCTGCCTCCAGGCTGAGCCGTTCGTCGAAGCGTGCCCGGTCCAGGTGCCAGGCGGAGCCCCAGGGCGACATCCGCGTGTCCTGGACGCGGGGCTCCGCGCGGCTCCAGCACGAGGACGTCCCGCGCGAAGCCAGGTGTCCATCGCGCAGGAAGCTGCTCCAGACACCGAGCCGGGACAGGGGAATGCGGAGGTCGGGTGACAAGGTCTCGCCCGAGCGGTGCGTGTCGTAGTCAGTGCGCTCGAGCATGACGACGGACAGGAAGGGCGCCAGGTCTCGCAAGGCCACGGCCATGGCCGCGCCCGCTGGGCCGCCTCCGATGATGGCGACGTCGTAGGAGGCTTCGCTCACGGCGCGCGCCTCCGCGCGGCAGCGGGCGTCCCGTCGCGGCAGGGCTCAGGGCGCCTGGTTTCGAAGGGGGCCGGGGGAATCTCGTGGGTGGGGCTCAAGCTTTCGCTCCTCATGTTCCGAGGTGCGATGTGCAAGGCACATTCCTTCTGGCGGCGAGGCTCGGTGCATCCGCGCGTGTGCTCCGTGTCACGGACTTCCGCTGTGTGCGGTGGCTTGTGCCGGGTGGTGCATGACGCGTCACGCTGCTCCCGTGACGCGTCAGCGTCATGCCCGCACGCAAGGGTTGCGTCCCGCCGTGCCCCCGCTTGGTGCAGGGAACACCCGCGGTGGGGGCCTACTCACGACGTTCTGTCGCGTTGACGCCGGGCTGTACCTGTGTTCAGGCTAGCAGTGGAGGTGCCCATGGCCCCGCAAATCAGCCTCGACTTCGCCACGGAGTACGCGGCGCATCCGGCGCTGGCACCGTTCCATCCGGTGGTTCGCCGCTGGTTCGCGGAGCGGCTGGGCGAGCCCAGCCGTCCCCAGGTCGAGGGCTGGCCGCTCATCCAGGCGGGCCAGGACGTGCTCATCGCCGCGCCCACGGGCAGTGGCAAGACACTGACGGCGTTCCTCGCCGCGCTGGACGCG
>NZ_JAAEAH010000060.1 GCF_010998615.1 Myxococcus sp. CA023
GCCATTTCGGACCTCATGCGCCTGGCACGAAAGGAATTCCGTGCCCTACAGCATCGTCCCGACGTCCTCCGCTCCTTCTTCGAGCACGCTGGGCTCCATGTTTAGCGGACTCGTCGAGGCGGTTTAGAAGAAGCTCCCGACGAGGTCGGAGACAGTGGAGAAGGCCGCGCCGACCTGACTCACCACCGGGATGTTCGTGGCCGCGAGCACGGATCCTGCGGCGGTTGTCCACGCTGTTATCTTCTTGCCTGGGCTGGCGTCCTTGGAGTTGGACGTCGCGATGGCTGTGGCGATGTCGAAGGCGGCGATGGCGACGTTCGCGCCGGGCACGAATCGTCCCGTGAACTTGGCCAGCTTTCCGCCTGCGGCCTTGGCACCCTTATCGATGGCCGCCTCGAACGCGCTGTCCGCGGTCTTCTCGGCGCCTGTCTTGATCCCCTTGTTGAGCCGCTTCTGTGCCTTGTTGTTGCTGTCGTCGTGCGCCTTGGCGGCGATGTCCGTTGTGGAGGACCGACTGGCCTTCTTGAGCGCGTCGAACTTCTCAGCGGTGCCCACATCCCCGGCGTCCGCATGGTTGAACGCCTTCATGGAGAGGTTGTGAGCAATCTTGAGCCGCGCCTTGAGGCCCAGGTCCGGGGCGGCGGCCTTGAGGGATTTGTTGGCAGCCCGGGTCGCGCTCCCGTACTTCTCGAGGTCTCGTGCTGTCTCGAGCCCCGCCTTCAGGGTCTCGGTTGAGGTCTTGCCCGCACTGGCGAGCGCATCCAGGGCTTCGCTTCGCTCCTGGGGATTGCTGCTCGACAGCCCCCCGGTGGCGACGGCCTTGTAGGCATCACTCACCTTCCCATCGATGAGGGTGTAGGCGCCGACGCCGCCTTTGATGGCCGTGTTGGCCTTGCCCAGCCTTCCTAGACCATTGTCCAGGTCCTTTGGGTTCTTGCCGCCCTCGATGGACTTGGCGAAGTTGTCCTTCACGCCCTCCTTCATTGTCTTCGCGAGACCGTGCCCCGCGCTTCGGTTGTCCTTCCAGGTCTGGACCCGGTCCTTGCCATCCTGGAGCTGCTGGCGGACTGTTACCGTCGTGTCCAGCGGTTTGGGATACGTCTCCCAGCTCTCGAGACCCTTCGGCTTCTGCTCCTCTTTCTTTGGGGCCGCGGGAGCTGGCTGTGTCTGGGGTTTGTCGTTCTTGGGCTCATGTCCGGGGACGTAGGGCCCCATCTGCAACCGAGGGAGCGTCGTCCCGGGGCTCGTTGGCCTGAAGGAGTCCTTGGGCGGCTGTGTCGCCGCCGGGGCGGGCTTCTGTGCGGCCGGCGCGCGCTTCGACTTGGGCGGCTGTAGGGTCGCGGGCGGAGGCTTGACGGGAGGCGGCTTCGGCGGGTCTCGGCGGATAGGGGGCGGCGGCATGTGGAGGTTCCTCTCTTCGCTTCGCGATGGGCATGGAAGACGTCGCGCCATCTGCCAGCCGGCGAATGGCTGCCCATGTGCTCGAGGAGAAAGAGGGAAGGCGCCTACCGGCGTCCCAAAAATCTCGGCTCAGGAGGCTCTCCAGCGCGAGTGGGTTGTGCGTGAGCAGCGGCGACAGGTTCCGCCGTGCTCGTAGCCAGCACCGCGTGCGGCTCGAAGGGCCATGGTGAGCTTGCCCTGGCTCCGTGGCTCTCCCGCACTTCATGTGAAGGGGCGGCTCAGGCGGCCAGCAGCACGCGGCGACGCAGCAAGTTAAAGCTGGCGCGACCGTACATCTGGCGTTTGAGGAACTTGAGCTTCGTGATTTGCCCCTCCGTCTGGGCGTTGCTCCAGCAGGTGGTCAGCGCGGCCTCTGTCGTCTTCTTCTCCATCAGCAGACTTGCTTTCTATCCGAACGAGCCTGTCCGACTCTTCCGGGGGGCTACACCAATGTTGGTCGATTTCACGCAACGGTGTCGCACGGCCTGTCTCTTCCAGTCAGAGGGGGGGGGGGCATGGGTGCTCCCCGAGGACTCCTGGGAGGACGACATGAAGGCGGCGACACGGTACCTGGTGCTTCTATCCATGCTGGTGGTGGGCTGTGGCGACTCAAGCGAAGGGGAGGGGGACGGAGGCGGAGGCGGAGGCGGAGGCGGCTCGGACTCCGCGCTCAAGTGTGACACCGTGAGTTGGTGCAGCACGTGGGATGCGGACGGCGGGGAGGTGACGGATGCTCCCCCGCTGACTGGGGGGAAGCTGAGCGACGGCCTTTATCGCAGGGAGCGCGGTTCCAGCTATCCGTTCGCCATGCTCATCAAGGGGAAGTCCGTCCTCCTGATTGAGGCGGACTTGAGGAACGATTTGGGGACTTGGAAGGTGGAGAACGACCGTCTGGTCATGACCATCACGAGCCGCTGCTCAAACACCGAGAATGAAACCGCGAACGAATCCTGGACCTGGAATCACGCCTTCGCGGTCAAGAACGGCGTTCTCTATACGAAGGATTTGACCTGGGACAGGCCCGTCGTCGCCTGGCGCAAGGTAGAGTCGCTGTGTGAGGAGTCCGCCTCGTTCAAGTGCATGGTGAGCAGCTGTGCCTGTGAGTTCAAGACGAACACGTCCCTCCTGGGTCAGAAGAGCTGCTTCTGAGCGCGGACATCACGGGCCTGGAGTGAGGGTCGATCCTCCAATCACGGAGGGGCTCCGCCGTGGGGCCTCCTGAAGCACGTGGTCCGCTGCCGTGAGGTTCAGTTCCCTGGCGCCCGCCGTGAGGGGGTGGGCATCACCGGCGGGCCCTTGGGGGCCAGGAGCGACTCCGCCATCGTACTGCGGTTGGACGCGTGGCTTTCCAGGCGGATGACGCCCGATGACCACGCGCCTCACTCACTCGCATTGACGCGCTGCTGAAGGTGGCCTCGTGGCACCCATGGCGCAGCGGGCTTCGAAGTCGCCGCCTCGGTCGCATGCTCGAGTGCCTGCGCGCGAACCTCCGCGGAGGGAACGCTCATGCCCATCCACGTGAAGAGGCGCTCCAGGACGAGGGCCCGCTCGGGCTCGGCAAGGCTGCCGATGCTCGCACCGTGGTTGCCCTCCGGAGCGAAGAAGCGGAACGCGTCGTTGTCCTCGCGCACGGAGAATGCCGTGGCGGAATACGGGTCATTCTCCCCGTAGATGAAGAGCATCCGCTTGCCGTGGTTGCGGACCCAGTGCTCCACCCGAAGCATGGCCCGCATGTCGAACGGCTCCGTCACAGGGAAGCTCACGTACACGTCGGGCGTGTTCTCCCCTGGGTAGCGCAGAAGCCCTCGCAGGTGCTTCGCGGGGTAGCGCGACCAGCCCAACTGCGTCGCGGCTTGGTAGTAGGCGTACTCGAAGGGGGCGATGAAACGGTCCGAGTAAGTGAAGGCAACGCCGACGACAGCGTCCAGGAAGGCGAACGTCTCCGCCGCCGGCGCGCCGGGCGCGGGAATGCTCGCGCAAGCGGACGCGGTGCCGTACTGCCAGAAGTAGAAGGATGCCTCGACAGCGGAGAACTCCAGCGCGCGGTCCGGACCGCCCACGACGGTGAAGCCGGTGTTCCACTTCGTACCTAGCGCGTCCACGAAGGGCAGCAGCTCCCCGCGGCGTAGCAGCACGTCCTGCTGGAAGGCCTCCAGCTTCGCGCGGCAGTCCGCATCCCCCAGCTTCGCGAGGAAGTGGACGTAGCGCACGTCGCGCAGCCCATGGTTGCTGGGCGCGACATACGGCAGGGTGGCGTCCACGTCATCCGGGTAGAAATGGCGGTGATACACGGCCGTCACTCCGCCCTTGCTGCCTCCGGTGGAGAGCCAGCGCGCGGGGTACAGGGGTTTGAAGGCCTGGACGGCGCGGTGGCTGTCGCTCGCGGCCTGGTAGATGGTGAGCAGCCGCGTATCCCGGGATGCCGGCACGGATGTCCCCATGAAGCGGTGCTCCACGGAGAGCTGGTTGGCACTGAGCAATGCGGTGGGCTCGGCCTGCCAGGGCCTGGTCGCCAGCATGTAGCCCTCGGTGGAGAGCACCATGGGCGCGTCCACCGAGCGGTGAAGGAGCGTCATCCGGAGCTGGAAGCGCTCCCCTTGGGGACGCTCGTGGTCTGCGGGCTGCTCAAACTGCAGCAAGAAGAAGCGTGTGCCCGGAAAGGGCGAGGGCTGCTCGAGGACAACGCTGAGCCCGGGAATGGATTGGAGGCGGGCGAGGATGTCCTGTGGCTCCGCCGCGGTCTCGAGCGCGGCCACGGACTGCTCCGCGGGGGCGGACTCTGCGAGAGATGTGTCCCCACACGCCTGCAACACCATGGACAGCAGCAAGGCCGCCCGGTGAGTCTTCGTCATGCGATACACCTGGGGGACTTCGAGGTGCCGTTCAAACGCATACCGGGCACCGCCATATCGGGCATGCCGGACACCAGCCCAGGAGTGTTTGATGCGAGAAGAGGACGCGCGCGACGCCAGCGTCCGCTGGCGACGTTGCCGCCACGACGACTGGCGAGACGACGTGCCCGTGCGTGTGCTCAGCGCGAGATGACGAGGCACACCATCTGAACGGCTACCTCGTGACAGGGCGCGGCAGAATTCTGGCTTGTCAGCTACGGCCGGCAAGAATGGCAAGATGCGGGTCTTCATGACTGCGCTGGTGGAGACGATGCGCTCGGCCCTGCGGAGCCACTTGGAGTTGGAGTTGCGGGAAGTCTTCGGACTCCACCACCGGTACGAGCGCCGAGCTGCGTAGGGCCTCGGCCCCTCCCAGCAACGGCCTCACGGACCTGTCCCTGCCGCTCGTTGTGCTCATCGCTCACCGAAATGACGCAGCGCCTGAAAATCTCCAACGCAAGGCGTCAGGAGCAGGCACCTATTGCATTGTCAGAAAAAGGTCGCTCCAGGAGCCACCAAGATTTCGGATGCATTGTCAGAAATAAAATCCTGCCGTAAGCTGGTATAGCCGGATTAGCCGGCTTAGTATGTGCGTCCCCCTGATTGGAGTACACCCATGCGTTTGATTGCATCCATGCTTGCTGCGACTGCCCTTCTCGTTGGCTGTGGAGGCGAGGAGCAAGCTCCGGAGACCCTGCAGGAGGCGCCAGTGGCGCCCGCGCCGCAGAAGGATGGCGAGGGCTCGGTGACCGCGATGGCGGGCCCGTACTACTACGCACAGACGTGGGACAACGGGAAGCGGCTCACGGTCTGTGCCAACGACCTGACGGTGCGCCGCTCCAACGGCTCGACCTGTACGCTGACTTACGGGCAGACCTTCACCGTGTATAGCGGTGGCAGCGAGTGGGTTCCCGGCCACGCCTGGGGCAACTGCAACGTGGACGGCCAGGTGCAGAACGGCTGGTTCTGCTGAGACCTGTCGTCCCGGGGCCCGCGTGTGGCGCTTCGCCTTGCGCGGGCCTCGGTCCCTATCAGAATCCACGCGCACGCCGGCGGCCTTCACCCTGTCCCCAGGTATCGCGCGCACGCGCTCGGAGGCGCTCAGGGAGAAGCTGGACTTCGATTGCGCGGAGGCGGAGCGCGAAGCGGCCTGTCGCTTCGAGGCGCGCTACCGGCTGCGCAACGGGACATCCGAGGCGGAGGTCATCGATGCCGCCTTCCTGGGGCTCCGTATGTGCGAGGTGTGCGTACGATTCGACGAGGAGCCTCTCCCGGTGACGGAAGAGCAGGTGGACCGGAGCGGCCCCACGTCAGGATCCGGGGAGACCGCACCGGCGCGGTCGTCACCGGAGAATGCGCTCGGTCGATGTCGCCAGCCACGCCCAGCGGCGTGGTTCCCGTTCACCACGTCTTCAAGCACGAACCGCAGCTTCTGCACGCTGGGTGCAAAGGTCGGACAGTTCGTCGCGCAGGGTACGGCCGACGGCGCCGAGATTCGAACGGGCGTAGAGGGCAAGCTCGAGCCCGTCTACGGTAGGAAAGCCATCCTTCTCGCCCAGCACGCGATGGCCGGACTGCACGCTACTCGCAGGTAACAGGCTGATGCCGAGCCCAGCGCTCACCGCCGCGCAGAGGCTCGCGAGGCTGGCACTCGAGTAGCCAATCCGCCAGGCACGCCCGCGGCTCTCCAACGCGTGAATCATGTCCTGCCGATAGAGGGCCCCCACGGGGAACGCCACGAGCGGCAGAACATTCGTGCCACCCTCGCACCTCGCCGTCACCGGCTGCGCCGCGCTGTCGAGCCAGCACAGGGGCTCCGCCCAGCGCGCATGGGAATCGCTGTCGGCGCCCCACTGCTTGACCAGCAACAGATCGAGCTCGCCGTTGCGGTAGAGGCGCAAGAGGTGGTGGCTCAACCCGCACTCGACCTCCAGACGCAGGCGCGGTCGCTCAGCTGCGAAGCGCGTCAGCAGCGGCATCAGCACTTCGCCCCCGAGATCCTCGGGCACGCCTAATCGCAACACACCGCCGCTTCCGCCGGGGTTCAACGCAACGGCCGCCTCCTCGGCCAAGCGAAGGAGCCGCTGCGCATAGCCAAGCAGGCGCTCCCCCTCTTCCGTGGGCACTACGTGGCGCTGGCCGCGGTTCAGCAGTCGGCAACCCAGGCTCTGCTCAAGGCGAATGAGCTGCTGGCTGACTGTCGATTGGGTCAGGTGCAGGCGCTCACCGGCTCGGGTGAAACTTCCCGTTTCGACGACCGCGACGAAGGTTCGCAGCAAGAAGAGATCGAGCATTCGGGTGTCTCCACGAAGAGCTCTCGGTCGAACTATTCAGAACTCCACTATGAGTCATTCTAGTATTTCGTTTTCGTATGAAATGGCAGGGTATTAGAGCACCTCGTCAGGAGGTGAAGTCGTGTCCCTGGCGAACATTTGGAGGGTGATGCTCATGACGCTGTTCACGATGGCCTGCGCAGCTTCTGCGGGAGCGGGGAACGGCGGCTCTCCCGAACTGCCCGAGGCGCTCTTGCAGGCCGCGGAGAAGGGCGATGCGGTGACGGTCTCCGAGCTGCTGCGCCAGGGGGCGGCCGTTGACGCCCGGGACTCTGCGGGCAACACGTCGCTCTTGCTGGCGACCGACGGGAACCACGTGGCTGCCGTCCGCGTCCTCGTCGAGGCAGGAGCGAACGTGAACCTCCAGAACCGCCAGCTCGACAGCGCCTATCTCCTGGCCGGAGCGCGGGGGTACTTGGAGATCCTGCGCCTGACCTTGAAGAACGGCGCCGACTTGAAGAGCACCAACCGCTACGGCGGCACCGCGCTCATTCCGGCCTGCGAACGCGGCCACGTGGAGGTCGTGAAAACGTTGCTGCAAGCCGGCGTCGATCCGAACCACGTCAATCGCCTGGGCTGGACTGGACTGCTGGAGGCGATCCTGCTCAGCGACGGCGGGCCACGTCACCAGGCGATCGTACGTCTCCTGATTGACGGCGGTGCCGACGTCAACGTGGCGGACGGAAGCGGCGTCACGCCGCTCCAGCACGCCCGCGAGCGCAAACAAGACGCGATTGCCAAGATGCTCGTTGCCGCCGGAGGTCGCTGATGGATCCGTCCGCCGAAGAATTCATGCGCGAGGCCATCGCCCTGGCCCGCGCCAACGTCGAGTCTGGTGGCCGTCCGTTCGGGGCCGTGCTCGTGCGCGACGGTCGGGTGATTGCGCGCGCGGTCAACGAGGTCATTCAGACGAAGGATCCCACCTCCCACGCCGAGCTTCTGGCCATTCGCAATGCGAGCCAGAGCCTCGGTAGCGCCAGCCTGAGCGGCTGCATCATCTACGCCAGCGGTCATCCCTGTCCGATGTGTCTGGCCGCCATGCACCTGTGCGGTATCCAGGGCGCCTATTTCGCTTACTCCAACGAGGAGGGCGAAGCCTTCGGCCTCTCCACTGCGTCGCTCTACGCACAGTTGGCCCGCGGGCCCCAAGCCCAGTCCCTCGCCTTGCGGCCTCTGCGCCCGGCGGACGAGCATGGACTGTACGACGAGTGGAAACGCCAGCAGGAATGACTGATGGTGTGCGATGTCTTGCGGCCCTTCGCTCGGAGCGAGCAGCCCGCGCGACAGCGCGCGGTTGTACATGGGGCCCCGGGAATATTTCAATCAAAGGGACGAATGATGGATGTGCAGGTTTGTGCACACCCGCCCATTCGTTTCCGGTGCACGGGGAGTTGTTGGGCCCTGTCGTCGTCCTGAGCGAAGCCCGCGCCCGGCACTTGCTGCGCGAGTCCAGCGCTACCGCAACGCGCGCCGGACATGCCCACTGCTCGGTCAGGATACGCACGACATGCGTGAGGTGCTTTGCCTCGCGCCGCGGAGAGTCTTCGGGCTCCATCGCAGGTACGAGCGCCGAGCTTTGTAGTGCTTCTCCTCCGCGATGCTGCTCCGGGGGAGGCCATTGTATTCGTGGACCGGGTACCCCCCGGTGTCGTCCGGCAGCGAGATGCGCACGCGGGTGCTGGGGGCGAAGAGCCGCCCGGCGTCGAGCACGAAGTCGAGCCCGAGGAGGACACGACGGTGCATGCGTGAGACCTTTCGTGTGCGGCAGTGGTGCCCCGGAAGGACACGGTGGGTGCCGCCGGAGTTCCCGCGCGGAAAGTAGATGCGCGGGCGTACTTCCGTGTGCATAAAGAGCCCATGCGCCGTCCCTTCTGCGCCCCGCTCCTGCTCGCGCTCGCCCTGCTGGTGGGGGCGTGTGACCGCCATGACCGCTATGATCGCCCCGGCACGCCGGTGCCGGAGAGCCTGAGGGCCGAGACGCTTGAGGGCGAGCGCATCGACCGGGCGGCGCTGCTGGGCCGCCCCTGGGTCATCAACGTGTGGGCCCCAGGCTGACACGCCTGCGCCCGGGAGTTGCCCGAGCTCGAAGCCCTGAGGAGTGAGTACGAGGCGCGCGGCGTCGGTTTCCTCGCGCTCTCGCTCAACCCCAGCGAGGCGCGCAATCGCCAGGCTGCGGCTGCGCTGGGGGTGCACATGACCGTGGCCACGGCGAAGGGCGAGGTGCTGGGCCCGCTGCGCATCTCCACCGTACCCGCCACCGTCTTCATCAACCGCGAGGGCGTGGTGGTGGCGGCCGTCAACGGCGAGCGCTCGCGCGAGTTCTACGCGCGGCGCCTGGAGGCGCTGCTCGCTGCTCCGTAGCCGCTGGAGCGGGTCCGCTGCCGTCTACCAGGGCCGTCATGACGCGCGTCTTGACGCAGCCTTGGCGCGGGCACGCCGCAGCGACCAAAGTCTGGGTGGGCACACGATGTGGACCATCGCCGAGCACCTGGACGCAAGGTGCGCAGGGGCACGTCCCATGGACGTGCCCCCATTCCCTCATGTGCGCCGCCAGGTCCTCAGCGCGCGGTGCTCAGCGGCACGGGCTGGCGATGTCCGTCACGCTGACCAGGTTGATGGTGGTGGAGGCGCTCCTGTCCGCCCAAGCCCATGCGATACGGTGGTTGCGGCCAGTTCCCTTCGGGTTCGCGAAAGCCACGTTGCGATAGTTCAGTGACTCGGTGAAGGTCACGTTGGGGTTGGAGGAGATCGCGCTGGCGCTGAACCGCCACGCACAGATGTTCTCCACGGTGAAGGAGGCGCGGGCGAGCGAGGAGAGTGTCTTCACCCTGCCGCCGTAGCCACCTTCGTACATCATGGACCACCAGCGGCCGAAGTCATTGGGGGGGTCGTTCTGGGAGTTCCAGAAGTCCCGATGGTGGTAGACCCACCGGCCGGTTCCGGCGCCGTTGCTGCTCTGATTCAACAAGGCCCAGCCCTCGATGCTTCGGCCCACCGGGCCATGGGTCGCCGACCAGTGGTTGGGGACGCAGCTGCCGTCCTGCACGGATTTCACGAGCACGGGCATGGAGATCTGCGCGCCGACCCCTGGCCCGTTGGTCGTCCCCGGGCTGGTGCTGAGGAGGGGCACGCTCCGGTTGTTCGTGCACTGGGTTTCGAAGTGGTATTGCCAGAACCCCTTGGCGTTATCGACATTCACCATGAAGGTGGAGGGGTTGAAGGTGGCCTCCTGGATGCGGATGACGACGTAGTCGGCGCTCGGCTTTCCGTTCTCTCGATAGACATAGAACGAGCTCACGAAGTCGAACTCCGCCGTCTGGGACCTTCCGGAGGCAGCGCTCCAGTTGTCGGAGTTGGTGAGGTAACGGGTATACGACTGGTTCAGGGTCCTGATGCCATACATGACCCCGGCGGGAGGAATCAGCCCAGGCCCCCCCAGGGCGCGGGCGGCCCGGCGTCCATGGGATTCGAGCAGGGCAGCCCAGTCATGCCGGGCGCCATCACCCTGGGACGTTGACGATGGGGCCCTGGCCTGGACGGGGATAGGGGATGGCTTGCCATTCGTGGCTTCGCCAGCCTCGCCTCCAGAACCCGAGTGCTGCTGCGCGGCGGGGTCGTCGATGGGCGCGGCGAGCGCGGTGATGACATAGCTGGAGGGCGTGGACGCGCCCAGGTCGCGGGACACCATGAGGGCGCTGCGCTCCCCATCAACCTGGCAGCCCACGAGCTTCGAAAGGTGTTGGTGGGCATGTGCGTCCGGGTGGCTCAGCACGAGCGTCTTGCCCTCGGCCAGGGCCGTGCGCAGCAAGGGCTCGTACTGCTCGGGTTTCGTCGTGAGGCAGTCGACCCAGCACACCTCCGCGGCTTCCAGCCCGTCTTGTCCATTCCTGACGGAGAGCTCGCCCACGTCCTTCAGGGCATTGAAGTCCTGCCCCGTTGTGGCTCCCGAAAAGAGGATTCTCGGCTTGGTGCGTGTCGTCGATTCCATTCGCGTTTGACCTCCACGTTGTTGCACTTCGTTCAGTCCCGGCGGACCGGGTGCCGGGGGCATCACGACTCCCTGGGAGCGCCAGCGCGTCGCTCACTTCATGCCGGGCAGCAGGTACTGCTCCGCGTGCAGGTAGCTGAGCGTGTACCCGAACGCGGTGCCGAACGTGCCGCCCAGCGTGATGGCGACGAGCTTGCGCATCCCTTCGATTTCAAGCTGCATCGTCGGGCCGCCCGCGACGTTGTAGGTCGTCCGGCGAAGCCCGTCCGCCAGGCCATCCAAATCATCCAGCGAGCGAGCCACGCGGCTGAGCGCGGCCTTCCCTCCGCTGGCCACCACGCTGCCCAGCGCGCCCGCCGCGCCGCCGAATATCGCCGCGAAGGTGAGGTCCGCGCCCAGTGGCGCCCCCGCGACGGCGTTTCCAATCATTTGGCTGGCCAAGCCGGACACTACGCCACCAATGAGGTCCACCCCCGCGCGCAGGCCGATGTTCATCATGCTGCGTGTCGCCAGGCTGAGCCCCGTGGCCGCCAGCTCCCCCGCCGCGGAGAAGCCTCCGGCGATGGCCCCGGCGGCGGCGCCAATGCCCACCTGGGTACCCCAGCCCGCCCAGCTGAACTCCTTGCCGGTGGCGCTCGTGCTGATGTTGTAAGCGAGCCCCCCGAGCCCCGCGCCCACCAGCCCGCCCACGGCCATTCCCACTGCGACCGCGGCGACGCCTTGCAGCCCCGGAACGAAGGACAGCGCGATGCCGCCCGCGATGAGTGCGATATCCACTGCGTAGGAGACAATCTCCTCCCAGTTCTTGGAGACCCAGTTCGGCAGCGTGTTGGTGAAGAAGTTCTTGATGCTGCCGAACAACCCGAAGCCCGACGGGTCCAGCAGCGTCATCGGGTCATTGAGGACGTAGGCGTAGCGATTGTACGCCCCCATGTGTTCCTCGGGCGCGCCCAGCTGCGTGTCGGCGGTGATGAAGCCGCCCATCAGCGGGCTGTAATAGCGCGACGACGCATAGTAGAGCCCCGTGCTGTCCAGCTCGAGCCCGGTGTACTTCCGCCGGAAGTCGTCGCTGCCCGAGCGCAGCTTCGGTGTCCCGAACGGGTCATAGTCCATGGCGCTGGACACCTGCCCTTGCTCGTTGGTGACCAGCGTGGTGCTGCGGGTGTTGCTGACGTGGAAGTAGCGCGTGCCCGGTGAGGGGACGCCCGTCTGTCCCTTCGGCGGCGTGCCCGACTCCACGAGAGTGACGGTGGCCACGAGCTGCTCACCCTCCAGCACGTAGCGGGTGTGCTGCCGCGCTCCGTTCGCGAAGGCGACGACCTCGAAGCAGGGGGCCACGTAGTACGTCGTCGACCCGGGCTCTGCCTTCGTCAGTCGCCGCCCGTCCTGGTCATACGTGAATCGCACCTCGCCCACCTGTTGGAGGCGCCGCTCGCCGTCATAGCCGAAGTGGGTGGTGACGCCCTGGTATCGCAGCTCGACCAGGCTCCCATTGGCGTCGTAGCGGGTGTGCAAGACATCCGAGCTTGCCGGGGAGATGCCACTGGAAATCTGGTGGCCCGAGCGCTCCATTGTCAGGTCCGCCTTGCGCGTGAGGCTACAGGCCCCGTCGTAGGCGAAATCCTGGACGCCGTAGCTTCCACCCTGGGCCTTCACCAACTGCCCCAGGGCGTCATAGTCGAAGGTCTGGCTTCGCGGGGCCTCCATGCGGTCCCGGACGGCGCCCACCTGCCAGAACGCATCCCACTCCAGCGTGGTGGCCGAGACGGGGTGCTCGTTCTTGTCGAAGACGTCCTGGGTCAGCAGATGTCCGTCCGCCGTATAGGTCCAGGCCGTGCGGACGCCGTTGCCATACCGAGCCACCCCAGGGGCGCCGTTCACGGTGAAGTCCGACTGGACCAGGTGCTCCTTGTCACCCTCCGTCACCTTGAGCAGGCGCTGGAGGGCGTCGCGCTGGTAGCGCACCTCGGTCTTCGCGGCGTCCGGGTAGACGACGCGCGAGACGAGGCGTGTGGGCGTGAAGTCCTGACCCAGAGTGTAGTCCGTGCCGTCCAGCGTCAGCTTGACGGACGTCGTGTTGCCGTCCGCGTCGTGGCCATAGACATACGCCGAGCCATCGGGGAGCTGGACGCTGGTCAGCAGGCCCAGGGAGTGTGGGCTGGTCTGCTCGTCATAGGTGTAGTGCGTCTGTTCATTGCCCACCTGCTTCGATGTCAGGCGCCGGAGGGCATCGTGTCGGAAGGTGGTGACGTGACCGGTGCCGTCGGTGTGGGTCCAGGTCCGTTGGTCGTCCTGGTAGGCGTAGGTTTCTCGCGTGAAGGTGGTGCTGCCCGAGCAGGTGGTAATGCGGGTGTGGCGGTCCAGGCCGTCGTAGGCGAAGCTCGTCTCCACTTTCGGGTCCGTCGCGCTCAGCCGCCGGCCCAGGGCGTCGTGGGTGAATCGAGTGGTGGTGCCCCGACTGTCCTGGAGCTCTTCCAGGCACTGCGTGTCCCCGAAGAAGCCGTGGGTCAGCGTCCGCGTGCGCGGCTCCCGCGAGGTGGCGCCCTCGGTGAGGACGACCCGATTGGCGCGGGGATACTCGTAGGTGGTGACATTGGGCGCGCTGTCGGCGCTGGAGGTTTCCCGGCGCACCACGCGCTCGTACTCGTCATGGGTGAGCGCCTGGGCGCGCTTGGGCGTGTCGCCACTGAAATAGGGCAGCGTCTGTTCCACGGGCTGGTCGTGTGCGTCGAGGACGGTGTCCTCCAGAATGGCCCGGCCAACGAGCGCCCCGTTTTCCTGTCCCTGGTTCGCCGTCCGCGTGACGCGCCCGAAGCCATCTACGTATTCCGTCCGCACCGACCAGACGTCCCGGTCCCACTCCTGGCGGGTCAGCGTCTTCCGGTACCGCCCCGTCGAGTCCTGCCCACGCTCGATGCGCATCGTCGCCACGAGCGAGCCATCGGGCGACGTGCGCTGGGACTCCGCCGGACGGCCCAGCCCATCGTGTTGGTGGACCTCCCGTAAGCCGTTGGGCTGCGTCTGGGAGGTCAGAACGCCCGTGCCGGCGTTGTACTGGAACTCGAACTCCACGGCGCGCCCCGACGCGGTGGGCGGCAGCACGCGCTTGCTCGGGAAGGTGTGATAGGTGGCGTCGTAGTGGTAGGTGACGACGCCATTGCCCGGGTCTTCGATGCGGGTCTGGTTGCCCCAGTCGTCATACTGGTACGAATAGAGCTGCCACGTGTCGCCGCTGCTCCAACGCGAGTGGGTCTTCATGTCCCACGTCACAGGGTCGAGCGTCATGCGCTCCCACCGTAGCGTCTGATTCCCGACTGGGTCCGCGCTGAGCCTGCGCTCCTTGAGGAAGCCGAAGCGGTGCTTCTCCACGCTGTTCTCGAACACCTGAAGCGTGTGGAGCGGCGCGGAGGGGGCCCCCGTGGTGCTCTGGGTGATGGATGTGGCGTTGCCGTAGTCGTCGTACTGGAAGGTCTTGATGCGCACGCAGTCGGGCGTGTCCGACGTCGCGAACGTGTAGAGCTTCTTGCGCACCGCCGTCGTCTGGAGTTGGTGGACGCCCGCGTTGGCGGGCGTGCTGTAGTCGTACTCGGACTGGACCATGAGTGCCCGGTCCGAGGCGCGCCGGACGGTCTGGGTCTTCACTGCGTAGGTGCGAGGGAACTCCTGGTGGTAGCGCGTCTCCGTGACGACGCCGGCGGGACCTGTGTGCGGGTCCGTCTTGCTCCAGGATGCGAAGCCCAGCCAGCCACGGCCCTGGATGTTGAGCCGGGCTCCCGTGTAACTGAAGGTGTGGGCGTACTGCTGGGACTGGGAGAAGACCTGCGTGTAGGCGGACACGACGTACCGTGGGTACTGGACGCTGCGGGACGCGAAGCTCATTCCCGCTGTGCCCGTCTGGCTGGCGGGGTTGGCCGCCAAGGCATACGTGGCCCCGGAGAGCTGGTTGCTAAACAGCGACTGCGTGTCCACCTGTTCCGCGTCGGGCGTCTCGCGGCGATAGACGGTGTCGTCGGTGAGGGGTTTGTAGGAGAGCTCGAAGCGTCCTCCCAGCCCATTGGTGACAGACGCTATCAGGTCCGGGTACTCGGGAGTGGCCGCCAGCAGGTGGACCGCGCCCGAGCCATCCACGTGCAGTACGTCCGCCTTGCCCACGCCTGTCAGGCCCAGGGCCATGGTGGATTCACCCGCCGCGACGAAGGCGGGTACCTGGGACACCTTCGCGTGGAAGCGCAGGGTCCCCCCCTCGTTGACCAGTACGGCGAGCCGTTGGGCCTGGGGCGCGCCGTTACGACGGTGCTCTCCGACAATCACCAGGTCGTCGCGCCCATTGCCTGTCACGTCCGCGGGCATGAGCTGGGGAATCGTGGCGCCGAACTGGAGGCCGGTGCTCCCCAGGTCCTGGATGACGAACCCCTTGCCCGTGTTGTGTAGCGCGCGCAGGTGCAGGGTGTTCCCGTCCGTATAGGGATTGACGAGGTCGATCTGTCCATCTCCGTTCAGATGGATGGGGATGAGGCTGCCGCCCCAGGGGATGCGGGTGCCGGAAGGAAGCAGCGGCGTACTCTGGGGCTGGAAGCCCTTTCGCTCCGGCTCCGCCTTCAGCCAGGTGAGCTTGAGGAAGCCACCGTCATTGGTGGCATAGACAAGGTCCATCTGTCCGTTCCCATCGACATCCAACGGCAACAGGTGCCCCCCAAAGGGGAGGGACGTCGTGGTCAGGCCGTGAGAGGACGGGGTGAACACGCGACCATTGGAGTACAGGACGTCCAGCTTCAGCATGGACGCGTTGTTGGTCGCGTAGACAAGGTCCGAGCGACCGTCGCCATCGACATCCAGGGCGAGCAGCCGACCTCCCCAGATGAGGTTGTCGGGGCCGGCGCCGTTCACCGGACCCTCGCGGACCAGGGTCCAGCGGCCGTTGCGTTCGGTGGCCTTGAAGAGTGTCAGTCCGAGCTTGCCGCCGTTGTTGACGGCATAGACCAGGTCCATGCGTCCGTCCGCGTCCACGTCGAGCGGACAGAAAATGCCTCCCCACACCAGGGGTGTTCCGCCCAGGTCCAACGCGTGGGGGCCATCCAGGCCTGTGCGCGTGGACAGGTAGAGTTCAAGGCGGAGTTGTTGGTTGACAGCGTAGGCGTGCAGCACGTCGGTGAGCCCGTTGCCACTGACGCTCATGGGGATGCGCAGCCCTCCTTGCAGGGTGTTTCCCAGGGAGCGAGAGGGCTGCAACAGCGTGGGGTCCGACTCCGCCTGGCCCTGCCACGTGAAGGCGGTGCGGGGAAGCGACGTGTCCCGTGCCTCGGTGGAAACCGCTTGTAGCAGGGGACGGTGGGTGGTCTTGCTCGGCTGATACTCGAATCGGTACGTCCGCACGAGCGTGTCCGCGACGAAGGTCTGGACCTGGGACAGCAGCCGGGTGATGCGGATGGGATGGCCACCCACGTAGGTGGTGGCGACCTCCGGGCGATCCGTGAAGCCGAAGCGCACCTGGCGCTTCTTCGCGATGGGGCTTTTGACGTTGTCGGTGTACTCGATGAGCTTCGGGTAGTGGGCGTTGTTCTGGAGGTCCAGTTCGTACGTCACCGTCATGAAGTTGCCATGTCGGTCCGTGACGCGGTTGAGGGACCAGAGCCGAATGGCGGGGACGCTGCTCGAGGCGGGGACTCGGGAATCCACCGTGGCCCCGTACTCCCATATCTGCCCATCGCGGGTCAGGACTGTGAAGGACTGGGGACCTCGTTGGACGTCCCATCCGGAGGGATAGTGAGGGATGACCTTTCGCCAGGTCTGGATTTCGGTGTGATAGACCGCCTGGGGCTGCCCATAGGCGCCGGACACCACCATCAATCGCTGTCCATCCAGAGTGAAGCGGTCGTCGAGGTCATAGTTGACGGAGCCGTGACGTCCGTCCTGCGCGACCGTCCGGCCGGTACGGGTGATGGACGACAGGCCACTCAGGCCAAAGCCGACGCCGAGCAGTCCGTCGCCGCCGCCACTGTTGTAGGCGATGCCCAGCGCGGGGGAGAGACCCGCCGTGCCCGGAGGGACCTTGAGCTCGAAGGCATATGCCGCGCCTCCATCCTTGTCGACGTTGAACTGGTCCGTGAGCCTTCCCGTGCTGTCTGCCATTGAGAGCCTCCGTGCGGCGAGTTACGCCGCCGCCAGCGCCCCAACGGGGCGCCGTGTGGATGCGCCAGCCACGCCGCGGCGAGGAAATGACGCTCGTTGGAATGGAGATTCGACGCGAGGGAGCCGGTACTTTCAGAACAGAGACGTGACGTGGGACGTCCTTGCGATAAGTGGCCCGGAGTGGAATTGATTGTGAATCGAGCAGAGCGGTAAGTCGAGTCGATGATGCGGGGATGCGACTCGCGTACGTGAGGATTGTCGCCTGGCGATCGGACTCGTGAGTGGGTCGGGGCGTAGCCTCCCAGGTCCTGGACCGCAGCAGACATGCCGCCCTCATGACGCAGCGACCGAGATAGCCTCGTGCCTCAGCTTCTCTGAGAAACACAGGCGAAGGTGGGATGTTGCTCATGGATACATGGGTGACGGACGTGGACATGCCTCCACCCTGCCAGGGACGCGGGCCCTGTCACTTGACAACCCAAGGCGCCCCCGTTACCACATGACAAACCGCTGACGTTCGAGGTTGATGCGCAGGAGGCCTAGATCACCCTGAGGCCCCGCCCACACGCTGGGCGGACACCGGCTGTCGAGACAGCCGAAGGGGGGGCGTGTGCCCCTCTCCCGCATCAAATTGGCAGGATTCCTCCGTGAACGTCTCACGCAAGGAGCTGCGCGTCCTGAACGTGCTGGCTCAGGGCGGGCGTATTCTGAAGCACAAGGATGAGAACGGGCAGTTGACCCATGTGGCGTGTGTCACGCCAGAGGGCTGGCAGTTGTCGCTCTGCACGCTGGAGGTCTTCCAGCAGTTGAAGCGGCGAAAGCTCATCTCCTCGGTGAACGGCGGCCCGTACCTCATCACCAAGCTGGGGCTTCAAGCGCTCTGCGGAAGTTCAAAGACACGCTAGAGATGAACTCAGAATTGCCTCAACTCAAGAGGATGAGGATGCACCCGAGTAATCATTCAGGGGGAGTTGAGGCCCTCGTCGCGGTGTGCATTCTCAGCGCTGACTGCCTCGCCAGGCTCGCGGATTGGCGGGGGGCGTCCTGCATCCTTCAGAAGGGGAGGGTGTAGGTGGGCCCCTGCAGGAGCGCTGTTGATGGAACGGGAGCCCTTCGGCTCGCCGCTCGTGTATATGCCTCCGCTCTTCCCTCCTCTGGAGCCGACATGAGCGCCCTGCCCTCCTGCCCGAAGTGCAACTCCGCCTACACGTACGAAGACGGCAGCCTCTACGTCTGCCCGGAGTGCGCGCATGAGTGGTCGACAGCCGCTGCCGCAGCGCCGGGGGACGAGAAGCGCGAGGTGCGCGACGCCTACGGCAACCTGCTTCAGGACGGCGACAGCGTCACCGTCATCAAGGACTTGAAGGTCAAGGGCTCGTCGACGGTGGTCAAGGTCGGCACCAAGGTCCGGAATATCCGCCTCGTCGACGGCGACCACGACATCGACTGCAAGATCGACGGCATCGGTGCGATGGGGCTCAAGTCGGAGTTCGTGAAGAAGGCGTAAGGGGCCGGGCTCCGCCTTCAAACCCGCCCCGGGCTGCACTAGAAGAGGCTGCCAGGTGCACCGCACCCCGTCCCTGGAGCCGCCCCGCGTGCAGCCCTCATCCCCCCGGCGTCATCAAGAGCCACCCCGATCCTGGTGGACGCGCTTCCTGGACTTCATGGAGCTGTCCTCTCCCGAAGGGCGCTGGGGGCTGGGGCTCGTGCTCGGCCTGCTCGTCATCGGCTTCTGGCCGCTGTTGCTGCTGGCTGTCCTCGACGTGAGTGGGACGCCGCGCAAGGTGCTGGTCGCGCTGGGGCCCGCGTCGATCTGTCTGGGGTTCGCCCTGCTCATCCTGGTGTGCGGCTACCGGTATGGCGAGTCGCTCCGGTGGTCGCGCGCCCAGACGTGGGGGCTCGCCGCGCTGTTCCTGGGCATGGGCCTCGCGGGTGGCGCGGGCCTGTGGTTCAGCGAGGGCTGAGCGCGCGCTCCTTGCGAGAGCGCCCTCAGCCCTCCTGCTCGGAGCCCTCGAAGGTGACTTTCGCCTTGTTCATGACGTGCTCCACTGCGAGCAGGTACCAGCCCATCTCGGCGAGTCGCTTCGTCGTCTCAGGCGACTCGCGCAGGGCGGCGTGCGCATCCGCGGCGGTGAGCCCGAAGGGCTCCAACTGGTCGCGCACCAACTGCTCGAGCTTCTCCGGGGTGAGCTGAAGCTTCTGCTCCTCGGTGACGGCCTTCAGCACGATGCCGATGTGCAGCCGGCGTTCGGCGTCCGCGCGCGTGGTGGGGTCCGTGAGCCAGCCCTCGAGCGCTTCTCTCTGCTCGTCGACGTCGAACTGGCGCTCAAGCATGCCCTGGCCCTCGGCCTGGACCCAGTGGCGGCGCAGCTCTTCGTCCACCAGCGCGCGAGGCAACTCCACCGGAGCACGCCGGGCCAACTCGTCCAGCACCATGTCCCGCGCTTGGACCCAGAGCTGTGACGCCGCCGCGTCCTCCAACTCGTCGCGCAGGTGGGTCATCATCTCGCCCAGCGTGCTGCCCAGTCCGAGCTTCTCGAGGAACTCGGGGGCGCTCTCAGGTGGCAGCGTCACCTCGTGGGCGGCGAGGACGTCCACCAGGAAGCGCGCGGGCTTCCCCTGGAGCGCCTCCACGGGGTACGTGTCCGGCAGCTCCAGGGCAATCTGCAGGGACTCGCCCACCTTGGCACCCTCGGCCACGGCCTCGCTGAATCCGGGCAGGGCCTCGATGGGGGCCAGCTCCGTCGTCATGCCGAAGCGCGCGGAGAAGGGGATGAGCTTCCCGTCGCAGTAGCCCACGACATTGAGCCGCACCTCGTCGCCCAACTCCAGCGACTCGCCCGGCTGACGCTCGCGCGAGGTCGCCAGGGCGCGGCGCTTCTCGTGGAAGGCGCGTAGCAGGTCCTCCTCGGTCAGGTCGTCCGGGGTGGGGACCCGCACCGAGATTCCCTCCAGGGAGGGCGCCTGCACGGTGGGGAGCTCGAGGGCCTTGGCGGAAGCGAGGCTCACCACCGGGCTCATCTTCAGGAGGCGCTCGACTCCATGACCTGGTCCTTGCGTCCCTTGCTTGCTGCTCACGAATGCTCCCGGGAGATAGGCTTGCCAGCGCCCGCGCCAATGGGGAGAAAAGCGACGGCTCGGCATGGACCAGGGCATAGTCCAGCCGAGCCGCTCTGACAAACCCCGGAGGGTGGGGCGCTGCTCTACTAGAAGAAGGCGCCCACGATGCTGGACACCGTGGAGACCGCGGCGCCCACCTGGCTGACAATCGGGATGTTGGTGGCTGCGGCGATGGAGCCCACCGCAGTGATGACGGACGTCACCTTCTTGCCCGTGCTCGCGTTCTTGTCCATCAGCGTTGCGCCAGCGTTGGCCACGTCGACCGCGGCGATGGCCACGTTGACGCCCGGGGCGAACCGGCCCAGCGCCTTGGCGGCGGTGCCTGCGGCGGCCTTCGCGCCCTGCTTGAGGGCAGCCTCACCGGCCTCCTTGCCCGCCGTCTTCAGCGCGGCCTTGGCGGCCTGGCGCGTGCCGCTGCCAGTCAGGCCCTGGGCCAGGGTGCTGGTTGCCTTCGCCGTCTCGGCTGCGGCGGACTTGACGGCCCGGCCCACGCCTTTCGCGGTGCCGCCCTCGAAGATGCCCTTGGTGGCGGCGTCCTTGACGGCCTTGAGTACGTCGTCGCTGGCGTTGGGGAGCGACGTCTTGAAGGCGTCGACGGCCTTCTTGCCGGCCTCCAGCTTGTCCTTGAAAACGGTGCCGCCGAGCACGCCGCCCATCACCTTGCCGCCGACGATGCCGCCCGTCGCGGCGGACAGGCCCGCCTTGGTCGCGTCGAGCGTCGAGCGCGTGGCGGTGATGATGTCGTCCTTGCTACCGGTGCGGATGGCCTGGCGGATGTCGTTGACGGCCGTGGCGCCCGACATCACCGCGCCAGGGATGCCCGCGTAGCGCGCGGCGGCTTTCATGCCGGCACCCAGCTTGGTCAGGCCCTTGAACTCGCCCGCGGCATAGGTGGGGTTGCTGACGAACGCCCGGTTGGCGCCGGTCAGCAGGCCCTCAGCGCCGTTCTTGATGTTCTTGATTTGCTGGAAGGCGTCCTTGCCGTACCCGAAGGCCTTCGCGCTCTGGGTGGCAACCGCCGCGGCGCCCTTGATGAGCCCCTTGTTGTCCTCGACGGTCTTCTGGACGTCCTTGGCGACCTTCTGGACGTTGGCGCGGGCAGAGTTGAGGGTCTTGCGGATATCGAAACCCATGGTGGGCCTCTCGAAATTGAAATGGACGAACTCGTGGGGATTATCGCGATCACCCCGCCGGAGTTGCGTCAGGACCGACCAAACCTCGCTGCGGCTGGTCCCGGATTTCGCGGATGGGGGATGGCGTCCAGCATCCTCCAGTAGGGGAGAGGGTAGGTGGTCTCCGCACATGCATGAGTGGGGCGTGGGGGCCTCATCTTGCCTCATGGTCGGGCGCCACCAACTCCTGCGTGTCCGGCCCTTCCCATGCGCCCTGGTCGAAGTACTGCTGGCCACGCATCCCGCAGGTGGCATCGCTCAAGGCTGGTGGTCTTGGGTGGACCGCCGTACCTGCAACCAGCACGCGGGGCGGTTCCAGGCAGGCCGACCCGGTGGAACGTCCGTCGAGTGGACGCATGCAATCGAACGACGCGATTCGACGGAAAGGTGCTCCGACCAGCATGTGACGAGCAGCGTCTCTGAAGGGTGGCCCGAAGACTCCCCCTCGGCGCTTACCTTGCTTCTTCATGGATAATCACTTTTTACAGAAATAATTGAACACTGTGCCATCCACACCTGGCAGGTGGAGGGCGCTTCGACCCCAGGAAGGCTGACGCCTCGCGGCAAACCCTCTCGCACTGCCAGTGCTTGACTTCCCAGCGGGAGGAGCCGTTTGATTTGAGAATGATAGAGCAAACTCCGGAATACCAATCCTGTATCCAGAGCTCAGAGAAGGTGTCCTGGCGTCTTGATGAGCTATTGCCCAAGGACACCGTTCTGGATTTCAGCCACCGGTTCCTTTCGGATGCGCTGACGGGCGCGGAAGCCATCCCCTTCCTGAACGCTGAGGAGCGGCTGATGTTGAATCACATCCGCTCCAACAGCTATGCGCACCTGTTCCTGTTCCTGGAGGAGTACGCCGTGGCCCTGGCCGCCCAGCGCGCCGGCCTGGAGTTGCACGGGAACGCGACGCACATGCGCGCGCTCCTGCGCTTCACGGAGGAGGAGCTGAAGCACCAGCAGCTCTTCGCGCGCTACACCAGCGCGTTCGCCCGGGGGTTCAAGGTCGTCCCCGCCCTGCTCGACAACCACGTCGAAGTGGCGCGGGCCATCATGGCGAAGTCGAACCTGGGGGTGCTCATTTTCAACCTGCACCTGGAGCTGATGACGCAGCAGCACTATCTGGAGACGGTCCGCGGAAACAAGACCGAGACGCTGGATCCGCTGTTCTGCAACCTGCTCAAACACCACTGGCTCGAAGAGGCGCAGCACACCCGGCTGGACTTCCTGGAGGCGCAGAAGATCCTCGCCCGGGAACCCGACACCCTGGACGCGGCCCTCACGGAGTACGCGGAGCTGCTCCAGGCGCTGCGGGGGACGTTGAACGCCCAGCTCGCGTTGGATCTCCAGACGCTGGAGAAGGCGGTGGGGCGCACGTTCACCCCGGAGGAACACAAGCACCTGTTCGAGTCCCAGGAGCGTTCGTATGTCTGGGGTTTCATCGGAATGGGGATGAAGGCGCCCCTCTTCCTCTCACGCCTGCGCGCGCTCTCCCCCATCGCCGAGCAGCGCGTCCTGGAGCTGGCGCCGGCGTACTACTGTGATTGAGGCGGGCTTCGGGACCGCCGCCGCGCCGTGGCGGTCCGGACGGGCCGCCCCTCCCAGGGCGGGAGGATGATTGCTTGAATCTGGAAAGCGCTAGGAGCCTGTCGCGGTAATCGCAACGAGGGCTTGCCCGGCAGGAACTGAGTTGCGGATGGCCTGGAGACGCTCCTCGGCCTGGTGGACGTCCGCAGGCACCTCCACGGGCGGCCCTCCACGTACGTCAAGAGGCCCGTGGGGGTGTGAGAGACGGCGCGCACGCGCTGGCCGCGGGCAGTCAGCCCGGTGCGTGCAGCTTCCTGCAGTCCGTCGAGGGTGGATGCCTCGACGGTGAACTCTGGGCTGGGGTGTGGCGCGCCCGAGGTAGAGGAGAGGACAAAGACTTTGACGACGCGCTGCACACGGGCCTCCCTCGCCAGGTGGAAGCAAGGCGCGCGGTGGGAGGGGCGCCCGCGACGTGAGAGGGCGTTGGGGGCCGCGCGCCTCACCTCCAGCGAGGACAAAGGCCTCGGGCTCGATTTCGGGGACATTGCCCTGGGCCCCGGAGGGTTGAACCCGGATGGCTTCGCCCGCATCGGCAATATTCCTCTTGACAGGACTTCTCTGGTTATTATTTTGAGAGTCGTCAAATTATCGAAAGGTCGAGATGCGAACGCAGGAGGTCTTCAAGGCGATTTCAGACCCGACCCGGCGCAAGGTGCTCAAGCTCCTGCAGGGCGGCTCGAAGTCCGCAGGAGAGCTCGCTGAGGCGTTCGACATCACGAAGGGGTCGCTATCGCATCACTTCAACGTGCTCAAAGCGGCGGATCTGGTGCGCTGTGAGCGCCGCGGACAGCAAATCGTCTACTCCCTCAACACGACTGTGTTCGAGGACGTAGCGGCAGTCCTGCTCGACCTCTTCAAGGTCGATAAGGGGAATGGAGAGCCGTCATGAGAATCAGCCGAGCCAATGCGTTGAGTCTGGGACTCGTCATCGTGTCGTTCGCGATGACCTTCGTGCTCTACGGCCGATTGCCGGAGTCGATACCCACGCACTGGAATGCCGCGGGGGTGGTGGATAGGCATACGCCCAAGCCCTGGGGGCCCTTCGTCCTGCCGCTGGTGATGGCTGCTGTGTACCTGGTGCTGGTGGCCGTGCCACGGATTTCGCCCAGGCACTTCCGCGTGACGCGGTTCCAGGGCATCTTCGAGGGCATCCAGGCGGCGCTGGTCGCATTCCTCTTCCTGCTCAACGCCCTGGTCCTGCTCGCGGGCATTGGAGTGCCCGTGCCGATGGCGCGCGTGGTTCCCGCGGCCACGGGCCTGGTCCTGGTGGTCCTGGGCAACTACATGGGGAAGTTCACCAAGAATTTCTTCTGTGGAATCCGCACGCCCTGGACGCTCGCGAGCGATGAGGTCTGGCTGCGCACGCATCGCCTGGGAGGACGGCTCTTCGTCCTCGCGGGAGTCATCGTCTTCGTCTCGGGGCTCCTCGGTGGCGGTCCGGTCCCCGTGCTCGCAGCTGTCGCCGTCGCGACGGTGACCCCCATCGTCTATTCGTACGTCCTCTATCGTCGCATCGAGGGGGGCAGTCGCGGACCGACAGACGGTGCGGACTCTCGTCGGTCTGCCTGAAGGAAGGGGGGGCTATGTTTCACGATATCCGTGGCACGTTGAAGAAGCGGACTCTCGGTGCATGCCTGGGTGCTGTCGCTCTCACTGGCGCGGCCTGCGCGAGTTCTCCAGGGCGCGGTGGGCCGGAGCCCATCCCCGCGGAGGCCACGGCCCCATGGTCCGAGGCGGTTGCTGGCGCCTCGGTGACGCCCGATGGCCGTCCTCCGTATGTGAACGGCGCGGCGTTCCGGGGCGAGGAGGTCACCGTGGGGCAGGCGCCCTTCCTGCTGAAGGGCACGTTGACGGTGCCGGTGGGGGCGGGCCCCTTCCCTGGCGTCGTGCTGGTTCACGGCTCCGGCCCGCACGACCGGGACGTGCGCTTCGGGCCCAACGCGCTATTCAAGGACCTCGCCGAGGGGCTCTCGTCGCGCGGCATCGCCGTCCTGCGCTACGACAAGCGCACCTTCCAGTACAAGGAGCCGTTCGCGAGTAGCATCTCCATTGATGATGAGGTTGTGGTGGACGCGGTCTCGGCCATGGGCGTGCTCAAGGCGCGACCGGAGGTGGATGCCGCGCGGGTCTTCGTGGTGGGGCACAGCCTGGGGGCTCTCCTGGCGCCGGAGATTGCCCTCCGCTCGGCGCCGGTCGCGGGCGTGGTTCTGCTGGCGCCACCGGGGCGTCCCATGTGGGAGCTGATTCTCGCGCAGTTGCGGTACCTGGGCGCGCCGGCAGGGCGAATCGCCGAGGTCGAGAAGGCTGCCGAGCCATTGAAGGCCAGGACGGCCAGCTCCGGGAGCTTCCTTGGCTTGCCGATGTCGTACTGGAATGACCTGGACTCGCGCGACGGCGTCGGGATGGCCCGGAAGCTCCAGCGCCCCATCCTCATCATGCAAGGAGAGCGAGACTACCAGAGCACCGATGAGGACCTGGCGACATGGCGGCGTGGGCTTGCCCAGGTCGACCGCGTCGACGTGGTGAGGATTCCCGGCAGCAATCACATGTTCATCCATGGGGAGGGAAGCCCCGGGCCCGCCGAGTACATGATTCCCGGCCACGTGGACGCGCGAGTCGTCGAGAGGCTTTGTTCCTTCCTTCTCTCCGCACGCGAGTGACTCGCAGCCCCTCCGTGGTGGTCGGGGCCCGGTGCTGAAGCGGAGGACTCTCGACGGCGGGTTGCCCTGTCGAAGGACATTGAGACGCCCCCTGCCCGCACTCCCAAACAGTGTCGGCACGGGCCGTCGTCCGAGGCGATGGCTTTCCGACACGGGGGACGAGCAAGAGGCGCGGTCCCCATCCCTATGTTTCTCCCAGCCCCACGAGCATCCGGGTACAGGTTGCGTCCCGAGTTCTGCCGCCTGGTTTATGGTGTTCTTGCCGACGCGCTCGTCGTGATGACGGGCGCACCGGCGTATCGCTCACTCGCCTTGACGAACTGTCAGATGCGGCCTTGACGCACCCACGACGCATCGCCCGAATTTTGGGTAGGCACAGCAGCAGGTCCCAGAAATGGAAGTGCCGGGAGGGCGGTTGGGCCGGCCGGAAGTCTGAGAAGGTGGCGCGGTGGCAGGGCGGCAGGGCCTCGTTGCCGTGCATGTCCGTCACGCCCTCCACGCGCACCTTGTCCGGCGTCAGCGTATCACTGGGTGATGGCGCCGAACTCCGCCGCGTCCGGCTCGATTTTCGCCTCCGGGTTTGTCCACACGAAGGGGATGCCCGGCTGCCGGTAGTGCGTGGCCGGGATGTCCTGGGCGAGCTGCGCGTGGAGCTCGGGCAGTTGAGACCAGTGCAGCCCGTGCTTCGCGTGGTGCGCGGTGTGGTAGCCCAGGTTGCCGGTCATCAGGTTGTAGCCCTTGTGCAGGATGTTGTACGAGGCGTGAGTGTGCTCCGTCGCTTCCAGCCCCACGTGGTGGAAGTAGGTGGCCCAGACGGTGACGTAGAGCGACACCGACATGGGCAGCAGGAACACCCAGAGGGCATTGTACCAGTCGTGCCAGAACAGCATGCCGAGCAGCGCCACCTGGAGCGCGCCCATGGCCAGGAAGACGCGCATCGCCTTGGGATGTGAGCGGCCCACGCGGAAGGCGCGGGGATAGGCGACGAGCGCGTTGAAGACGGAGTACTCCACCTCGCCCATGGTGGACCCGTCGCGGCGCTTCCACGCCGATTCGTCCAGGGTCTGGTCCAGGTAGTTGCGGTGGTGGCCCAGCACGTGGTGCAGGAACCACGCATGGGACGTCACGCCCGTCTGGAAGCCGAAGATGACTTCCAGGAGCCGGTTGGGCAGCGCGTGGCGGAACATGGGCACGTGCTGGTGGTGGTGGTTCCACGCGCTGATCCACCCCTTGGGAATCACCCCCAGGGCGAGCCAGAGGATGGGAAACCACCAGCTTCGCGCCGTGAAGAAGACCGTCAGGTCCAGGGCGAACACCAGGGTGAACAGCAGGACGGGGATGCGGTCACGGGGATGTCGGAACAAGGTCATGCGGATTCCACTGCGGGGGTGGGACGGGCTCCGGTGGGAGAGGGAAGGGTTTGCCTCTGGCGCGCGACGAGCTTGCCAGTGACTCCCTGGGGGCGCACCACGCCGAAGAAGAAGCCTTCCTCGAAGGGCTCCGTCGAGTCGACGTGGACGCGCGCGTGGGCGGAGAGGGTGGCCAGGGCCGTGCGCAGGAACACCATGGCGAAGTCCCCGGCCACGCAGGCGCGAGGACCCCGGCCGAAGGGGAAGAAGTGGCTGCTGCCGAGCGGATTCTGGGCCACGCCCCCGTTGAGCCAGCGCTCCGGAGCGAACGTCTCCGGGGTCGTCCAGTGGCTCGGGTCCCGGTGCAGGTGCTGGTTGGAAATCATGAGCGTCGTGCCCGGCGGCAGCGTGACTTCCGCCAACCGCGTCGGCGTGGGCGGCGTGCGGCGCAGGAAGATGCGCACCGCGGGCAGGATTCTCAGGGCCTCGTAGGCAACGGCCTCGCCCCAGGGCGCGTCCTTCAGGCGCTCCAGGGTGAGCGGCCCCTGCGCCAGCGCGGCGGACTCCAGCGCCAGCCGTTCCTCGGTGGCGGGGTACTTGTTCAGTTGGTGGAAGGCGCCCACCAGGGTGGTGCTCGAGGAGAACACGCCCCCGAAGAAGAACCCGCCGAGCAGATTCGCGTGCACCTGGTCGTCGAGCTGGGGCATCTCGCGCAGCGTCCATGACATCAGGTCCACGCGGTGCGGCGCTGGGGCCTTCCTGGCCGCACGCACCTTGTCCAGGAACAGGCCGTAGAAGCGTTCCTTCGCGGCCGCGAAGCCCTTGGGGGGCGAGACGAACTTCAACGGCAGCTTGGCCTGGATGCGCGCGTCGGCCGCCGCCGCCAGGAGCATGAAGTCGTCGTACACGGAGCTGGGAAGCTTCTCGCCCACCGTGGCCACGCAGAACGCGTCGAAGGTCAGTTCGCGCAGCGTCGGCGTCAGGTCGATGGACGGCTGCTGGAGCAGCGCCTCCACCGACTCGAGGATGGCCACGCGCAGAGGCTCCACCTGGGCCGCCTGCCAGGCGGGAGTCCACGGCTGGGCGAGCGGGTCCATGGCGTTCTTGCGGGCCCAGTCCTCGCCCTGTTGGGCGATGAAAGGCGTGTCGTCCGTGACGGAGTGGCGAATCTGGTCGCCGATGTTCCCCTTCTCGAACTCCAGCCGGCGCGTCTCCAGCACCTCGTGGATGAGGGTGGGGTCGTTGAGCACCAGCGCGGGGCTGGGCCCCAGCCAGGTGACGGCGATGGGGCCGTAGGTGCGCGCGTAGCGGGCGCAGACGTCCCACGGCTGGGCGCCGAGGAAGTCATCGATGTTGCCCAGAATCCCCGGCGGGGGACCCGGCAGGGATGCCAGGGGCTTGCGCCGGCCGCCGAAGAGCAGATTGAAGAGACCTCGAGAGAGCAAGTTGGGCATGGGAGCGTGCCTCCAGGGCTCAGACGGTGATGCCGCAGGGAATCCGGTCGGGCCGCAGGACGGTGTAGGGCACCTCGGCGCCCGCGTTGCGCGCCTCCACGGCCTCGCGCTGGGTGCGCAGGCGCTCCTGGAACCGCTCGCGAATGGCCACCAGCTCCGGCTCCTGGAAATACTCCTCGCGCCAGCCGCCCTCGTGCAACAGGTACTCCTCGTCATCCCCGAAGCTGGAGAGCGCCCGGCCGATGGCGACCTGCCAGAGCGTTTGGGACTTGGAGGGAATCATCTCAGGGATGTCCTCGGCACGCAGCAGCCCCTTCTGCCGGGGCGGCTCACGGCGCATGCACAGGGGTGCGTTCGGTACGAAGGCGTAGTGCTCGTATTGCAGGTAGTTCACCGCCGCGTGCTGCACGCTGACCGTGAAGAGGACGGTGGTGAGGATGTCGACCAGGTCGTCGACGCGGCGCAACTCCCGGCATGGCAGCTTGTCCGCGGACAGCCCGTGCTCGGTGAGGTCCTTCCACCAGTCCTGCATCTCGGTGTCGCCCCCGAGGTCGGCATCGCTCCGGTAGAAGTGCCTGAGCACGCCGCCGACGTATTCCTCGAGCGCATCCCACAGGGGGAGGGCGTCATCGCGGTAGGGGTAGTTGGGGAGCACGGACGGGTCCAGCACGCCCCGCCGCTCGAGGTCGGGCCGGGGCTTGTTGTCGGCCAGCGTCCAGCGCTGGAAGCCTTTCTTGCCAAGCTGGAGGTGGCCCTTGTCGGGGCCGCCCGTCGCGATGAGGTCGTCGAACACCCCGCCTGCGGCGAGCAGGCCCTTGCGTGCGCCCTCGTTGATGGCGAGCGTGTAGCGGAAGTGCCGACGCAGCAGCTTGTAGACGGGGTGCGGGTCCGGCAGGTTGCGCATCGTCGCCATGACGAAGGGCTCCGCCACGAAGTGCGTGCGCAGCGCGTGCGCCACCATCTGGTGCGTGTTGCCCTCGCTGCAGCGGAGGTAGACTTTCGCGGCGATCCAGTCGTACTCATCGTCGTTCGGCGTGAAGACCGGGTCCTGCTGGGCGTCCCGCCCGAGCTGGATGGCCAGGGGCCGCAGCTGACGCTGGTCATCCAGGTACAGCAGGCAGCGCGCCGCGGGAGCCCAGCGCCGCTCCTCGACGCCGTGCTCATCGACCTTCCGGTACATCGCGATGTCGTCGAGGATTTCAAAGTCGAGCAGGAAGATGCGCTTGGCGTCGAGCGCCTGGGCCAGCGTGGTGCCGGGCGACAAGAGGCCCCGGACGTCGTCGTCCGTGAGCGGCATGCCCTGCGGCAGATGGGGGATGAGGGTGATGTGGAGCGGGTTGATGCCCTGGACGGCCTGCCTCGCGAACTCGAGGTCGTCCTTCCAGCGGTGGGCGATCTGGGGCACCTCCAAGCGCTTGAAGAAGTTGAAGATGTCCACCAGCCCGTTCCAGGCCTGGGCCAGGATGGGCAGGTTCAGCTTGATGGCCGCCAGCGTCTTGGCGATGACCACTTCGTAGCTGCCCTCCGTCAGGCCCCGGTAGAGCTCGTCCTTCGGGAGGGGCCGCGCCTCGCTGAGGTCGAGCGCGCCGGGCAGCCCCTCGGTCGCCTCGGGCGCGCGCCACGGGTACATCCGCCGGCGGACCTCGAGCAGCTCGCGCCGCGCCATGGACTCGCGCTCGTTGCCCGCCTGGCGAGCGAGCTTCGCGGTGCCCTCGAGCACGTCCACGGTGGCGCCGCCCAGCACCCAGCGGAAGAAGGGGAAGCGCCACTGCTTCTCTCCGGCCGTGACGGTCACCCAGTCAAGCAGCCAGTCGGCCGCCACGCCGCCCGCGTTGCTGAAGCGCAACAGCAACAAGTCACCCAGGTCCTCGGAGCGGAGCGTGTACACGTCCTCTGCGCCCGCCTCGAAGTCGTTGTGGAAGCGCTGGTCCAGCGTGTGGGGACCGCTCTCTCCCTGCGTACCCACCAGGACGACGGAGATGTTCGCGTCCGTCCCCGCGCCGAGCTTCGCGCCCGTACGGATCTTGAGCTTGTAGTCGACAGTCATATGCCCCTCTGTATAACGGGAGCAGACCGTAGGATGGGGAAAGCTTGACCTCAAGCCGTGGTACCCTCCCCCCGGCATGAAGTTGGCGTCGCTCAGCGCACGAATGCATTGGCAAAGCGCCCAAGGTGAGCGCGAGCGTCGCCCGGGGAGGTGGGGCTGATGACTGGCGTGGGGACGGGCGCGCCCGCGATATGGGGACGGGCATGATGTTCGCGGTACTGCGCCGATGGATGGGGGCTCTCGGGTTCTCAGGGCGCGAGAGCGGAAGCAACGAGGTGCTCGACGCGGAGGAGTTGTCCCAGTGGTATTCGGGGCTTACGCTCGAGGAGCGGCTGGCCATCAGCCGAGAGCTCGCACCACGCGTCCGGGCTTCCCGCCTCGCGAGGGATTCGGCCACGTTGCCGGCCGTCGCGATGGGGCGGCTGGTCTTCGAGCAGGACGGGCCCCAGGGCCCCATTCCCCTGCATCATATCAAGGTGGAGCTGTGGGACCGGGACTTCGGCGCGCCGGATGACTTCCTGGGGGAGGGGTTCACGGACCTGGATGGGTGTTTTGCTGTTCGCTATGACCCGGCCGACGCGGGCGTGGGGGACCTGCCCGACCTGGAGGTGCGCTTCTTCGAGCCCCAGCACCGCTTCCTCCAGGATGGGCGGGTGGTGGAGACGTGGCGTCGAATCGGCTCGGAGAAGGGGCCGGATGACCATGGTGGGCTCCACTACGATTTCGGCACGCTGCGGCTGCCATATTGGGAGTACGACCCCACGACGCCGCTGGCCCGGTTGCACGTCTCGGAGGAGGGGACTCCGCCCACGGCCTACGCGCCGGGGCGCGCGCTGGCGATGCTGAAGGCGGTTGCGCCCATCGAGCTCGTCAAGCGCCGCCACCTGCTCCAGGTGCGGCTGGGGCAGGCGCCGGGGCTGGACGGGATTCAGGCGGACTATCCGGAGGCGATGACGGTGCGGATGGAGCGCGAGTCGCCGGGTTCCACACGCACCGACGCCTTCTTCGGAGAGCGGCTGCTCAACGGCATGTTCTCCACCCTCATGGACGGAGACCCGGAGGCGCCCGGCGACACGAAGGCGTTCCGGCTCTACTTTCCGTGGAACGCGTACGAGCAGGATGGCGTCCACTGCCTGCCGGACGTGGATGTGCGGTTGCGGTTGGTGGAGGGGCGGCTGTCGCCGGTACGCATCATCCTGGGCATGCGTGAGCCGGGCGCGACGGCGCCGGGCTCTCCCGTGACGCGGCGGAGCTACACGCCCGCGGACGGAGAGGGTTGGGAGGCCGCCAAGCGGATGGCCCGCGTGAGCGCGACGCTGGAGACGGAGCTGGGCAACCATCTGGGCCAGTGCCACTTCAACGTGGAACAGTACGCCATCGCCGCGCACCGCAACCTGCGCCGCAGTCCGCTGCGCTGGCTGCTCATGCCGCACCTGCGTGAGGTGGTCCTCATCAACCACTCCGCCAACGGCTTCCTCGTGGGGCCCACCGGCTACATCACCCGCGCCAGCGCGCTCACCGAGCGCAGCGTGGAGACGCGGTTGCTGCATCTGATGGGCAGCTACGACTGGAAGGGCTTCACGCCCGCGCCGCCCATCTGCGAGTCGCACCGCTACGCACGCGCGGCGGGCCTGTTCTGGCGGCTGGTGGGGGAGCATGTGGAGGCCTTCTTCGCGGAGCACGGAGCGGCGTTGGAGGCGCAGTGGAGCGAGGTGCGGCGCTTCTCAGACGACCTGGTGGCGCACTCGGCGCCCGCTTTCGTGTGCAGATACCTGCGCGCGACGGTGCCAGGAAGGGCGGCGCCATGGTTCGTGCGCTCCGAGCGCATGGACCTGGACGCGAAGGTCGCCGAGCCCCCTCCCAAGGCCGTCAGCGCGGTGACTCGAACGGACGCCCCCCAGCCCGGAGAGATGGAGGCGCTCAAGCAGTTGTGCCGGTACGTCATTTACTTCGCGACATTCCGCCACGCCTGGGCCAACAACCTCCAATGGGACGACGCGGGCGAGGTGCTCTACGCGTGCCTGGGCCTGCGCTGGGGCCAGGCGGGCGCGCTGTCGACGGAGGCGGACCATGACGTCGCGCCGCCTCCGGAGGAGGCCACGGAGATGCTGTGGATTTCGTGGATGCTCTCGAAGACGAGCTACGGCTTCCTGCTGGCGAACGAGGAGGCGGACGTGCATCCCCGCTTCGTGGAGTTCCTGCGCGCCCACGCTGCTGAGTTCTCCGCGCTGGGGATGGACATCCGCACCGTCAGCTCCCGCATCAATATCTGACACGGCGTGCATTGCGATTGAGGCGGGTAGGACTCATGTGGCCTTTGGCGCACCCATGACGCGGCGACCGAACTTGGAGTAGGCACAGGTGATTGTGCCGTCGTGGTGCCGGGGGCCAGGACCCGGCATGTCCAACCTAGTACTACCCGGTCACATGCGTGACGGCCCCCGAGGAGGTGCACGTGCGTTGATGTGACGCAGGCACAGTGGGCAGTGGCCTATGCGGCGCAGCAGCAGGTGCTGAAGGCGGCGGCGCACCTCGGGCAGTGTCCAGCGTGTTCTCCTCCGGGGGGGAAAGCGCCCGGCGGAGCGCGAGGAATCCGTGGGCTACCATGCAGAGGGTGGCATGGTGGTGGAAGCCTCGCCACCCTCGCCCCTCGAAGTGGTCAAGCCCCACCTCGCCTTTGAGTTCCTGGTAGTCGCGCTCCACTCTCCAGCGCAGCTTGGACAAGCGCACCAACTCCGCAAGCGGCGTGTTCGCGGGCAGCGAGCAGAGCGAGTACTTCGTCGGAGCCTTCTCCTCCTGGGGCCACTCGATGAGCAGCCACACCTCTTCACTCGGCGCAGCTCGCTGGACGTGCCGCTCCGCCGTCCGCACGCGCACGGCGGCGAACCGGGAGGACTGCTCGCCCCGACTGCCCTCGCGCCAAGAGACTGTCTGGAATTCCTCCTTCGGAAGTTGAAGCGCCAACTCCTCGATGGCCCAGGGCTGTACGCCCTCGGCCACGTAGCGCGTGCGCGGGCGCCCGTTCTGCCCCGGCTCCCTCTCGGGCTTGCGCGGCCTGGCGCCGGGCGGCCACACCTTGCGCGTGCCCTGCACGCCCATGAGGTAGTGCAGGCCGCGCTCACGCACGCCGTCACGGAACTCCCGCGCGTCGCCGTACCCGGCATCGGCCAGGACGAGGTGTCGGCCCACGCCCCACGCCAATGCGTCATCCAATTGGCTCAGCGCTATCTGCCACTTCTTCTGAAACTTCACTCCAGCCGGGATACCCGCGGCCTTGCAGCGCTTCCTGCTGCGCGTCCACTCCTCAGGCAGGTACAACTGCATGGCGATGCAGCCGCTGCCCTTCTCTCCGGCAACGTGCAGGCTGACGGCCACCTGGCAGTTCTCCGTCCGCCCCAGGGTGCCCGAATACTGGCGCGCCACGCCCACTGAATGCACGCCCTTCTTCGGGAGGCCCGTGTCGTCAAGGACGAGCGTCTCCAGTCCCGGCAGCTCGCGCTCGAGCTGCCGCGCCAGGCGCCGTCGCATTTCGGCGTCGTCCCAAGCCGCGCCGGACACGCACTGCTGAAGCCGCTGGCGCATCGCTTCTGTCTGCTCGGGGGCTGCGACGAGCCGGGCCGCCATGGGCTCGATGCTCTTGCGTTCCCCGTCGAGCAGCAGTCCGGTGAGGTAGCCGCCGAGGGCGCGACGTCTCTCGGTCCGGCCCATTCCCTCCGTCATCGAGTCCAGGAACTCGCTCAGCTCCCGGTCAAGCTTGCGTAACTGGGCGGGCGTCATGCTCCATCAACACGGGGCGACCTCGCCCGATTCAACTGACCGGGTAGTACTAGTGTGCCCGATGAGCGGTGACGCACGAGGCCAACGTCCTGACGTGGTTGACGCGGACCGGCACCGCGCTCATTCTGTCACATACACGATTGTGATTTCTCTCCGCACCTGGATGCCTCGCGGCGCGTTGCTCATGCTCGTACCGTGATGTGGGGAAGGGGGCTAACTTCTATGGTCAGCTCGGAGATGGGACGAATCTCAATCACTCCGCCCTGGTGCAAGCCGTGGGATTCGGAAACGTCGCAAAGGTTGCCGCGGGAGGGCGCTGCTCGATGGCAGTGAGGCAGGACGGCACTGTCTGGGCATGCGTAGCCACGCCTTCATCCGAGGACCACTCATCGTCGACCCCATGGCCACGGGCGGCGAAGGCAGTCGCCGACTGCCAGCACGGAGCCAGCCGAGCCGCTGTTGGGATCCGGAGCAAACTGGGCTGCCACGAGGAGTCGTATCACTCGACTTCATAGGACAGGACTCCGTACCCTGGCGATAGGTCTCGCAAGGGCTCGTTCACGGGCAGTCGTCCCGGGAGCGAATGGGCAATCACGGAGGCATTTCCGTCCCCGAGCCCATCTGAGAGACAATGCGAGGCGCCCTTCATGCCCTCTCCTCACTCGCAGTCCTCAGACTCGGGAGTCCTGGACTCAGGGCCCTCTCGCAAGGACGGCCTGGACGTGCTCCGGGCTTTGGCCATCGTTTCGGTGCTCTGTTTCCATGCCCCGGAGTCCGTGCGGCGGGCCCTGCCGGAGGTGCTCCGTGCCGGCTTCGAAGTGGGCTGGGTGGGCGTGGACCTGTTCTTCGTCCTCTCCGGCTACCTCATTGGTCGGCAGGTGTTCGCGACGGAGGACACAGCGCCTCTGGGACTTCAGCTCCGCACGTTCTGGCTCAAGCGGTGGATGCGAACGCTTCCGCTCTACTTTTTCGTCCTCGCCTTCTATGCGCTGAAGCCATGGTTGCTCGGGACACCCTTCGTGGGAGGAGGTTGGCACTACCTCGTCTTCCTCCAGAACTACGTCGGCGTGCGCGACTTCGTGCAGAGTTGGTCGCTCTGTGTCGAAGAGCACTTCTACGTGGTCCTGCCGCTGCTCGCCTTCGGCCTGCGCGCCCGCTTCGCCCCCGCCTGGGCATGGCTGATGCCCTTGCTCCTGAGCTTGGGGGCCCGAGCTTGGGAGGTACACACCGCCACGCCGGGGCTGTTGCCCGCGGAACAGTGGGTGCGATTGCAGTGGCCCACCCACCTCCACCTGGATGGACTCGCGGTGGGTGTCTTTCTCGCGAAGACCGCGCCGCGCTGGCAACGGTGGCCCCAGGCCTGGCGAGGGGCTTGCGGCGCGATGGGCGCCCTGTTGCTCGGGGTGCTCTTGGCAGTGTGCGTGCCTCACCTGTCGGACTGGGGAGGCGTGTGGATCTTCGCAGGGCTCGCGGTGGGATTTGGCGGGCTGCTCGTGGCCACGGAAGCGGTTGCGCTGCCCGTACCGCTAAGAGGTCTCGTGTACCAGGTCGCGGTCCTCTCCTATGGCACCTATCTCTGGTTCTGGCTCGTGGCGCGCGTGTTCGAGCGGCGAAACCTGACCTTGGGTGTGTGGGGATTGGATCTGCTCGCCTTCATCACGGTGACGCATGGGCTCGCATGGGTGACCTACGTCGCGGTGGAGAGACCTGCCCTGCGGCTGCGGGATAGGCTGCTTGCGTGGCAGGCCTCGCGGGCGGAGGCGCGTGACGGGGTGGTGGCACCCGGACGCTAACGGCTCGGCGATACAGATATCGGAGCAGGCTCCCCCTGTGTCAGGGACGATGTCGCCTCGGCTGACCGGCCGAGCTGACCACCCGAAGGGGGCCTCTTCGCCGCTACAGGAACTCGGTGGCCCCGTACGCGCCGCGCTCACTCGCCTTTGACGTACGCATGACGCAGCGAACGAATTGTGGGGGCACAGGCCCGGAATCCCATGTGGTAGCGTTTGGCCATGGTGGGATTCATCGTCGTGGGCGTGCTCGCCGGTCTGCTCGTTGTCGTCGGAATCGTGGCCCTGATGCGGTGGACAGTGGGGGCCGACGTTCGGCGTGCGAAGGTGCTCGCGCAGGGCGAGGCAGGGACGGCGCGTATCCTCGGCTGGGAGCAGACTGGGTTCAGCCACGGGGGCAACGATATCCTCCGCTTCACGCTCGCCATTCGTCTCCAATCCGAGGGTCCTGAGTTCCAGGCCACGGCGGACCGCCTCGTGCGGCCCATGGAGGCGCCGCTCTTCCAGGCCGGGATGCAGCGACCGGTGCGCGTCCTCCGGGACGGGGAGCGCCAACTGGTGGAGCTTGAGTAGCGCAGGGCTCACAGCGCATCGACGTTAGAGCCCAAGGCAAGAGCCCAGTGCGTTAGCAGCGCCTGTTGGGATTTGTGCGGGGGGGGCCGCCCGAGTCGATGAGACGAACGGCCGTCCCTACCGCGACCGATTGCATTCGCCCTTGGAGCACCGTTCTTGCTGCAAGCGATGCCCTTGGTGGTCCAGCCCGAGCGCCCTCGATGGGCGCTCGGGAGGCCGACCGTCACGAACCGGAACTGCCGACCTGCACCAGTCCCGGCGCGATGTAGGAAGTGTTCTGCGGGCCGTAGATGCGAAGCACGATGTAGAACGAGCCACTCGCGGGCGAGGGCAACCAATTCGGCATCTCAGCGGCCGTTGGGGCGTTGGCCTGGATGTAGATCGTCACGGAGCCGTCGGCGGCGACGCTCAGCTTCGACTGGGTCCCGAGCGAGTAACGATTGATGCTGTTGGGGACCAGGAATTGATTCGCCCCGTACATGGTCAACGACCAAAAGGATGCAGCAGGGGGAAGCTGGCCGGCGGGGAAAGTCACCGTGTACTGGTTGGTGCCGGCGAGGGGCTTCGAGCTCACGTCCTGGTAGGCGCGGTAGTAGATCGCCTCCGAGGGCGAGACCGGGTAGATCCCCGCCCGTGCGCTCATCGACCGGAAGTCGTAGTCGGTCCACCAGTCCGTGCCGAAGTAGGGAAGCTTCACCTCCGGGAGGTTCCAGCCGTTCTCGACGGCGCCCTCCTGGGTCTTGTTCGTGATGGCATTGCTGGCCTCGAGGATCCCGCGCTGGAGTGCACCGGCCAGTTCCGGATCGAGTGTGGACGGATTGAAGGGCAGGCCGGGCCCCACGCCGATCCGTGCGAAGCGCTCGAGGAGCGGCGCATCCCCGGCCGGCGGGGTCTGGAAGGTCAGTGCCAGGTTGAGGTACTGGAAGAACGCCAGCGTCGTGACGAACGAGGGGGCAATCGGCAGGAAGGGAGTCGCGGGCGCGGGCGCGGGCGTTGGCTGGCCGAGGAACTGGGACAGCGGGACCAGCGCGTATTGGTCCATGAGCGCCTGGGTCGCCGGGATGTCGTTGGTACCCAGGAGCTGGGTGCGTCCGAGCAGGAAGATGTAGCGACTCGGGACGGGGATCACCGTCGCGTTCGGGACGCTGCTTGGCACCATACCGGGGGGCGCAAGCACGTAGTTGCCCGCCGCCGTGCCGGTTGTCAACGAGCCAACGTAGCCAACGTTGTTGGTGCACGCATCGATGATCGCGAAACTATAGTACCGCGGTGGATTTTGGGGCACCGCCGGCACTTGCAGGACGATCGGCTCGGCGCCCAGGTCGAGCCATCCTTGCGAGTACGCCGTGTCGTTGTTGGGAGTGACGACGGTGGTATCGTCAGGCGTGGTGAGCTGCGCCTTGCCGTAGAACGTATTGAATTGCTGTTGGATGGCGAGAGTGCTCTGCCACAGGATGGAGTAGTTCTCGACCAGCGGGTAACCGTACATGAAGGCTTGGTACGCGATCTTCTGTGCTTCGTCGGGGGGCAGAGGTGTCATGGTATCTTGGACTTGCAGTGGTGGGGTGAGGGGCTGTTAGGGATGAGCCGAGAGGACAATCGAGAACGGATACCGGTCCTCGTTTCGGAGGTCCGGGTCATAGGGCCCCGTGGGCAGGACGGTGACGATGAGCGTCCGCGTCGAGTCCGCAGCGAAGTGCAGGGGCTTCGGACCCGACGAGAGGTCCAACGTCTCGCCATCAGAGTCGGGCGTCAATCCAGGCACTGCTTGAACGACAAAGCGACGGCGTGCGTCGGCTGGGGCATCCAGAGACACGTAGAGGGCGTTCGGAGTGCTGGCTCCGGTCCGCAGCGACAAGTAGCTGGTGCCCAGCATCATCGGCGCATTCTCCGTGACACGAAGGGTGCCAGGGGATGCCTCCTGGTCCACAGCCAGCGTGAGCTTCGCGGCCTTCAGGTTGTCCAAGCCCCCCTGGAAGTGGTGGAAGTGGCGGTCATCGACGTGGTCTCCCGTGTACCAGCGCCAGCGTGAGAATTCGGGGACGGTCTCGACATAGCTGAAGCCCTTGCCAGCAAGCATTGCGTCGAGCGCATCGGCGAAATCTGGCTCGTTGAGCGTTGGGTCGTTCTCTGCCCCTGGTGGATTGCGGGACGCAAGCCACATGCGCGACAAGAACCCGGGGTTGCCGTCGAAGAAGCGGTCCTTCAAGTAGAGCAGGTACAGGGAGGCCCCGTACATGTACCAGGTCTCATACTTGTCATCGCGGTCAAGGGCCCAATCCGGATGGGCCTGGAAGTCATCGAAATAGGTCTTGATGTAGCGGTTCGCATACACCTGGTCCGTGAACACGGCGGACATTTCGAAGGTGATGGGGGATTCGTACCAGTCATCCGCGGCCTGCGAGGCATGCGCCATTTCATGGACGACGGTCTCTTCGAGCTCCGGGCCGCCGTAGGGGCCCCACGGGTCGACGACCATGAAGCCGCGCCGGTCGTCCCATGGGGTGGATGGGTCACCCGAGAGGACGTCGACCAGACAGCTTCGGTGGCCCTTCCACACGAAGACGTCGAACGCATCATCAGGGCCGCACTCGCCCTGATCCGTGATGGCGGGACGCATGCCGAGTCGATTGACATGGTAGTCCCAGCCCTTCTCGACGTACGTCAGGACCTGCCGTGCCGTCTCGCGCTCCACCTCCCTGTAGTAGTGGACAAGGACTGGCAGCGTCTCCGAGCGGATGGAATAGGGGAACATCTCGTCGAAGTCCGCCCGCCCGCAGATGGGCGAGCCCTCGGCCAACGGATGGACGTAGTCCGTTGGCTTGTCAGGCGGGTTGGTCGAGCCGCAGCCGGCGATGGCGAGCGCCAGCGCGACGCAATTCAACCAGAGCAGGGGCTGTCGAACAGGAGGCATCAGGAGGAGGGTGCCCGATGAGTAGGCGGTGGACGCGACGTGAGCGAGCGACAAGGCTTGGTCCTTGAGAGGTGAAGCATCTGATGAGGCGTTGGCGGTGACGACCTTGAGTGATTCGCTGTGCCGACCCCAAATTGGGTTGCTGCGTCATGGGTGCGTCAAAACGCGCGCCATGACGGGGACTTTCCAACGACCAGCCCAGCCCTGACTTTGTTAGGGACGCTTAGAACTGCGGCACTCCGCCCGCAGACCACACGGACACGATTTGTTTGGGAAGAGCCCACATGCTACCGAGGTCGAGTTCGTCGTCCCCGGCATAGCCCTTCTCCAACGCGGTCAAGAGGCTCGTGAATCCGGTGGTGAGCTGCTGCTGCGCGGCCGCGAGCCCACTGCGCTCCGTGGTGGGATAGGTCTTCAGCGGGCCGCCGAACTTCAGCATTGCCTGCACCATCCGGAATCGCGCGAAATGGCTGAACTGATCCTCGAGATCGTTGGCATCCTCGGGGCGGAGCTCTGAGTCGATGACGGGGCCCAAGTTGCCCTCGCCCTGCCCGATGATGGCCTGGAGCACCTCATTCGCCTGTTTCAGCGCGGTGCGGCTGTCACCGCCGATGGTGCTGCTGAACCTGGTGTAGTCGTCTCTTTTATATTCCGGGTTGGCGAATTCGCTCTTCTGCCGGTGGTCCGCGTCGGGCTGGTAGAGTTCGTCCCAGCGCTGATTGATGCCCTGCTCGATGGCCTTGTAGAACTGACCGATGGAATCGTAGGCATCTTGCGGCCCGTTCGGCGCGCTATCGCTCTTTGGCTCGGGGGTCTCGATGGCGGCCAGGAGGGACATTTGCTCAGGGTTCACCGGCCCGAGCTTCACGGGCTTGTTGACCGCGATCCAGGACGGGAACTTGTCGTACCGCGGCGCCCATTCGCCCGTGAACTTCGGCGAGTATCCCTTGGGGGCGAACAGCGCATTGAAGAGGTTGCTGGCCAGCTCGAGGTGCAGCATCTCCTGCACGACGACCGAGTAGATGTTGTTGAAGGCGAGCTGCTCCCTGCTTCGATTGGGGTTCTTCTTTCCGCGAACGCTCACCTGCTGGGGCGGGAGCTGAGCGTTCGTGCCTGGAACCTGCAAGGAATAGGCGGCCGTCAGATAGAGGGGGATGGTCCACAGCTCCAAGTAGACGGCTTTCTGGAGATGCTCGAGGAGGGCCGCGTCGGTCCAGGTTTTGTTTTGCACAGGGAGCTCTGAGGTTGATGCGAGGTGCCGTGGATGGATGCACCGGCGACGAGAGCAATGTTCGCGCCAGGGCTTGCGGAAGAACGGCTCCAGTCATTTCAACTCCTTGCGGTGATGCCAGTCTCCGGGTGCCAGGGGAGTCCCGTGTCACTGACACGTCAGTGACGGAGGCTGACGCGTCCGCCAACTTTGGGCTGGGCGTGGTGAGAAGCCTGCGGGCGGCCAGGCCGTGCTCGCCCGCCGCGCTCACAACGAGGCGGAAGTGTTCGTCCCTCGCCTTCGTGCGCGCCTCGCTCACTGGCAGTGACGCGCCATGCCGCAGCGAATGGATTTTGGGGAGGAACAGCGCTTGGACTACTTGATGTTCGAGTGAACGAATCGCACCCGCTCTGGAATCGATGCCAGGGGAAGGGGGAGCAACTCGTAGCCAAGGCTCGTGTAGACCTCTACCATCGAGCGATGGGTGGCCTCCGCTTCGGCGGGGTCCTGTTTGCGCTCGGCATCTTGCGCGAAGATTTCGGGCCAATGCGGCGCGATGAAGACACGTCGATTGTAGCGAAAAAGCTCCGCGGCCTTCCAGAGATGTTGAGGCACCGGAAGGCCACATACCCGAAGGTATCCGATGACGTCGGGAATGCCGCGATCCAGGATGACAGGATGGCCTCGCTCGCGGGCCTCCCTGTGGGTACGCATCTCCCATCCAAGCATCAGCTCGGCAAAGGCCGCCCGATCAGCCCAGGGGAGGGCGGCGCCGGAGATCTCGACCTGTTGCTGAATGATGGCACGGCCCGCCTCGGGCATGTGCGCGAGTCCCTCCGCCGCCAGCGCCTCGATGAGACTGCTTTTACCGGAGCCTGGGCCACCTGTGATGACATGAAGATGAACAGTCATGGTCTTCCTCGAGTTGAGGGGAGGGAGTGGCGGATGCGTTGGTAGCGCGTACGCTCGGAAGTTGACGCTTCCGTCGGGTTGCAGGGCACTCCATGGGGCATGAGCCGCTTCGTGTGGACAGTACGTCGAGCACTGACCTTGGGGGCGGCACAGGTAGAAGCTCTGCTCGGTCACCCCATGCCGACGGCAGACCTCCTTCGCCTCGGCTCCGGCATCGACCTTCTACAGCATCCACATGCGCTGTTCTTCCGTTTACCTGCTTGCGTCCCGTACGTTCCCCCAGTGGAGGGCCCACTCTGAATCCGGTTCATTTTTCGGGAGCATGTCACAGGCTCACAGCTCGACCATGACCCCGGCCGCGATGACAGCCAGGACGAACACTGAAATCGCGGTATAGATGTAGTCGCGCTCGCGCAGGGACATGACCAGCATCAGCGCCACACGCGCGATGGGCAAAATGATGAACAAGGCCACACCGGTTTTCATCACGTCGTAGCCGCTGCGGCTGGGGGCGAGAAAACTCCAGAAGTCATGTGTCGCGGCCAAGGCTATCCCGGCGGCAACGAGCGCTGAAGCAAGCCAAGTGCCGTTCCAAAGCAGTCCGGCGATGCTCTGCTCGCACCGTTCAAGGCGATTGGTCGTAGGCTTCATGCCGGCCCTCCGAGGAACTGAACACCAAGGGCGCTCAGGAGCATTTGAACCGCAAGCAGGGCGAGGATCACCACGAAGGAGATGCGAATTTTCTCAGCGGGCAGCCTCATCAGCAAACGCGCCCCGACGAGCGCCCCGACGACTGAGCCAAGTGCGACAGGCCCCGCAATGCCAATGTCGATATCGCCTCGCACGAAGTAGGCGCCAGCGCTCGCTGCGGCCGTCACGCCGATCATGAAGTTCGATGTGGCAGACGAGACCTTGATGGGCAGCCGCAAGGCGGTATCCATGGCAGGGATTTTGAGCACGCCGGAGCCGATACCGAGCAGCGCCGAGATTACGCCAGCCCCGTACATCAGAGCCAGGCTGATCGGCACGTGACCAACCTGATAAGGCACGTCGCGGCCCGATGCATGGTCGGGAAAGCTGGAATGCAGGCGTAGCACCGTGGCCAGACTCTTCACGTTTGGCCCGCTGGTATCGGCCACTTCCACTTCGCGCCGCCGCGCTAGCATCTGCTTTGCGGATAGCATCAAGATAAAGGCAAACAGGCCGTACAGAAACGAATTCGAGACGATGCCGATCAGGAACACGCCTGTCAGCGCGCCGAGTGTGGTGGCTGTCTCAAGGACGATCGCAAGCCGAATATTGGTCAGGCGCCTCTTCAGGAGCGGCGCAGCGCTGCCGCACGAACAGGCAATCACCGAGATGATGCTCGCGCCGATCGCCACGTGAATATCTATGCTGAAGAACAGCGTGAGGATTGGCACGATGAAGATGCCGCTGGCCATGCCAAGCACGCCGCCGAGGGCACTCGCGCCAAAGGCGGCCGCGAACAGCCAGAAGACCATCGTGGGGTTCATTGACGTGTCTCCGGCTCATGACCGCGCGCGTGGACGCCGGGACAAGCGAGTGATGAACCTGATGAGGTCGCCGCGATAGTGGAGCCTTTCGTAGTCGATGGGGCGAGACCCTTCGCTATATGACGTGCGCTCGATCAGGAAGACCGGGTTACCGGGCTCCACGGCGAGGGCCTGTGCAACGGTCGGTGTGGCTGTGATGGCTTCTAGCCGGTATTCGGCCTCAATCAGTGGCAGGTGGTATCGTTCTTCGAGCAGTGCGAATATTGGCTCGGTTTCTAGGTCGTGGGTGACGATCTTCTCCCCTATCTCGCGCGGCAGGTAGGTTTCATCGAAGGACATGGCCATGCCGTCGGCGAGCCGCACGCGTTGGATACGCATGACAAGGCTGCCGGGCGACACGGCGAGTTGCCGGGCAACGTCAGCATCGGCTGGGACGATTTGACTATCCAGGAGCCGAGCGGTCGGGGTGCGGCCGAGTGCCTGCATGTCCTCGACGAAGCCAGTCAGCTCGGTCAGTTCTTGGATGATCTTGGGCTGTGCGACGAAGGTACCGATGCCGCGCCGGATCTCTACCAAGCCACGAGCCACGAGGTTCTCGATCGCTTTTCGGACTGTCGTTCGGCTCACGCCGAACCGCTCAATCAAGCGGTCTTCCGTGGGAAGTTGGCTGCGAGGAGGGAGGACCCCAGCTGCGATTTCAGAAGCAAGCGTCAATTCGACTTTCGCATAAAGCGGGTTGGATTCACGCGTAGCATCCATCAGGACATCACGACATCATGATGTCCTGATGTCAAGGTCCCCCTCAAGCGAGAAGAAGCCCTGAGGTGCATGGTCACTTCCTGATTCACGACTCGACGAGTCCTTCTCGGATTTACCCTACGTGCGTTGGCTGGAGGGGAGCGGGGACCAGAGGGGCGAGCTCAGGGCGTGCTTCCGCATGACGGAGAATCGGCGCCTGCGCGACCGGTGCCGGGCGGTGCTGATAGCGGCCCGAGGCCGCCATCAGCAGCAGATTGCCAAGGACCTGGGGACGGACGCCGCGCAATATCTCTGGCCGCTTACGGCCGGTTGTCTTACGCCTGCGCGCAGAGGAAGGGGCAAGGGCGCGGAGCCGTTCGGGTTTCGATGAAGCCGACCCTTGACCCTCCCGAGCACGCAGGCGCCTTGACCTGTTCGAAAACGCGATACGCGAAGGCGATCCGCGAGCGAACCGATAGGGCGGCCCATGGCGCTGGCACCAGGGGCGGCCCGTGGATTGGGCTTTGCGGCACTACCCTCACCTGACGTTGTACCGAGAGTAGCCCGGCTCCGTGGACACCCGAGATGTGATGGAAGGAGCACGGGATGTTCGCGTTCGACACCTCTCTCGAGGGGTTCGTCCGGAAGAAAATTTGGGACGCACGCCGAATCCCTCCCTCTTTACCTTCGAAGGCCGGGGGGCCGCCCTTGCCCGACTTCTTCACGCACGGAGTGGAACTCGTCGAACCATCATTTCCATAGGACTTGTCGTGACGTGAATCACCATCACACCGCAGTAACGAACGAAAGGCAGCAGATGCGTAGACAGGGATATGTGAATCTTTCTGGGATCAGGGCCGCGGTGGTGGCCGCGACCGTAATAGCTGTCCCAACTGCTCATGCCGAAGAGTTCCTGATCGGGTGGAGTTCGCGGGATTCCCCCAAGGGGGGATATTCGGATGTCGAGGTTTATACGACCTCGGCCACTTCCGGATTCATGACCGTGTGCGATAGCGGTGCGCCGGATGGGCTCCGCGCCGTAGGGATACTTGAGTGGGGTAGCTACAGCAAGGAGGTGCAGGACCCGAACGGTGTCCTCGGCCTTTGCAACACGGGCAACGTGTCCTTGCCCCGCGCAGGGTCGGGCATACGCGTTACGCTGTGGAGTTGCTTGAGGAACGGGGCCGCTGGTGTTCTCCAGTACTGCGACTCCAATCACATCTTCATGTAGCTTGGGTTGCTGTAGGTGGCGGTGCGGCAGGACTCATCCTGAGCACGGCGTTTCCGAAAGCGGGTATGAAAGGGGCAGGGCCTGTCCTCGTGCGTGTGTAGATGATGAAAAGACATGGGGGAGGCCGGGCTGCGGACCGGCATGGAAGGGATGGCCATGTTCGAACCCATCCGGTGGGTTGATGGATGAGCGACTGTGACGCTAGCGGGGAGTGCAGCTGATTGCTCCCCACCAGCGAGGGTGCAAGACGAAGACACAGGATGGACGAGAGCTGTGTCGACGCCGTCGACGATGGAGAGTGGAGCGGCTTTTCCCCTGGCTCCAGAACTTCCGCCGCCTCGTCATCTGCTACGAGGTGAAGGTGGGAACCTCCTCGACTTCCTCCAGTTCGGCTGCATCCAGACAGAATGAGGTCATACGGTGCATTCTTCCAAGAAGCCTGGAGGACTGGGTCTGCTCATTTTTGACAACGGGCCCGGGCGTAATCACAAGGCAGGCAGATGCGTACTGAGGTGTGCGAGAGGAGCCCCTCTTGCGACATGAACTTCAAGGAGTCACAATGGTATCGCTACTCAATCCCAGCTCTTCGTCCAAGACACCGCCGCCCGCGCGAAAATCCACTTCGAAACCCAGTGCTGTCCCGGCGAAAAACAATACGCCGACGTCCGGTCCACAGGCTTCTCCGGCGCCAACACCATCCCCGTCGGTGGCAAACCAACGGTTGAATGATGGCTTTGATCGGTTCCCGCCCGCTCACCGGTACGGTGCATCCGGGCATGCCAATCCGTCGGCGCCTCCGTTTATCGGCCCTCGAGTTCCGACGCCGACTCCCACTCCCCAGGTTTCGCGGACGAGCGCTCCTGCGAAGCCAACGCCGACGCCGACTCCCCATGCTTCGCAGACGAACGCTCCTGCGAAGTCGACGCCGAACGCCACGGTGAACCCGCGCGCGCCTAATGGGCCTGCGAGGGGGGCGGATGACAAGAAGGAAGATGGGGGCCCAGCGCCTTTGGAGTTGCTCAAGCGCGTAGGGGAGGGGGCGAAGACGGAGGCAGATATCAAGTTGGCCTCGCAGACCCGCAACGACCCATCTAGGGGACGCTGGGGGAAGGTCGAGCCGAAGAACACTCCGATGTCTCGTGGCGCAAGTGCATTGGGCTTGGCGGGCTCACTGGCGCAGCTTCCGCAGAATGGCGTGGAGCTGAGTGAGGCCATCGAGAAGGGCGATGTGACGGGGGTTGTCGATAAGGGGGCGAGTCTGACATCCAACGCATTCAACATCGCCAAGGGGGGGCTCGAGACGGCAGCCTCGTTCGAGACATTCTACTCTTTACGCAATGCGGCTCAGAACCGGCTTCAGGACAAGGTTCAGAGCAAGGGGGGGCAGGTTGCAGGGAAAGAGGCCGCCGACATCGCGGGAAAGGCCGCGCAGGCGAGTCTCGATTCTCTCAATGAGGGCATTCAGCACCAATCCAACAACGCTGCGAAGAGAGCGGCAGTCGATGCTGCCAAGAAGCTCCCCGTGCGTTCGGAGTTGAAGATCGCTACCAAGGAGGCCTTCAAGGCGGCATCGCTTCTTGCTCGCAATGGCGCAACCTCCGCTGTGGCGAAGGCCTCCGCCCGCTTCGTTCCGGGGTTGAATGTCGGCATTGCTGTCGCGGATGGGGTGGCAGCGGCTGCTGCTTTGAAGAATATTAAAGAAAAGCCCATCAAGGCAATTGCGGCCTCCGTTACCGCCCTCGGGTCGCTTGCCGCAGCGACGAACATCCCCATCGTTAGCCAGGTGGGAGGGGTCGTCTCGGCTGCTTCCAGTCTCTTGGGGTCCATCTTCGGCGAAGACGACTGAGGGCTGTGGCAGTGCTTCTGCCCGCATGCCTCGTTCCGCGCTCGTGGAGGGCGGGACGGGGCATCTCGTACCCAGGAACCGACTCCGCTTTCCGGAGTCGGGAATCACCTCACATCCACAATCCGTCGAGGTCCCATGCAGCGCAAGCACAGCGATTGGATGAGCAGCGGGGCCGAATCCTCCTTCGAGGAACTCAAGGGACGGATGTTTTTGATGCGCGTATCCCCAGCGCTGTCCGTGGACGACCGCTCTGTGGCGCTTCCCTCCTGCGCGCCGCCGTCCCTGGAGGGGCTTGCGGTTTCCATTCCTCCTCGCGAGCCTGTCACAGGGCAAGACATCCACGAGCGATTTCGGGAGCTGTGTCGGGCGTCCGCTCGACGGAGGGTACTCGCTCGAGGTGAGGCGATTGCCGAGGGAGATGAAGTCTCCCTTGACGTCATCGGCTTTGCCCGGAGACGTCCCATTCCCTTCTCGTCGCGCAGTGACTGGAGGGCCGAGGTTGCTCCGGAGCCTCTGCTCCCTGGATTCTTTGAGGCGCTGGTAGGCCTGCACGTGGGCGCGGAAGTGGAGGTGCAGGTGATGCTCCCATGCGACTACCCAGTGGCGTCGTTGCGTGAGGTGCCAGCACGATTCCTTGTGGAAGTGAAAGCCGCGCACGAATTGCTGGTACCCGGCGCGGATTCCCCCGCGTGTCTCGCGCTCCTCGGTCGTGGTTCTACGCTCGACGAAGTCATGCTGCGTATCGGAGAAGAGCTCCAGGATGAAAGGGAGGTTGCCGCTGTTCACGAGGCCCGGGCGCGCGTGCTCGACATGCTGGTCGAGCGAAGCGCCGTTGCGTTACCGGTATCTCTGGTTGACGAGGAGATTCGTCGTCTGTGGATGACCATTGAGCGTCCGGTGCTGCAGCGCAGGCAATGTTCAGATGAGGTCTTCCAGGAGGCACTGGAAGGGTGGCTGACCGACCCCAGCACCCGAGACGATGCCGAGCGGCGATTGAAGGTAGCGCTCATCCTGGGAGCCGTGGCCGTGCGCGACCGTGTCCAGCCGCGGGGCGCGTCCATGAGGTCGCTCTGGGAGCGCTTGGCCACCCTGGCGAACCTGCCCCTCGAGGAACTGAAGACGACGCTCGAGGCCACTTCGGACCTCGCGCGACGAGCGCACAACGTCCTGCTGCATCTGGCGACCCTGGACCATGTGATGGCTCAGGTGCGCTTCGAAGAGCGGTAGTGCCATTCGTGAAGTTGCCCCGGTTTCGTGGCTCTCCCTCACTTTGTGTGATGCGTAGACTCAGACGGCGAGCAGCACACGACGGCGTAGCAGGTCGAAGTTGGCGTGGTCTGCCCCCCGATTTTCGGACCAGTTGAAGCGTGAGAGAGTCCTCGCGGCCAGGAGGTAGGTCGGTCGTGAGGAAGAGCAGGTTTACCACCGAGGAGCAGAGGGTCAGCATCCTGCGGGAGGCGGAGGCGCCCGGGGCCAGCGTGGTGGAGGTGGCCTGGAAGCACGGCGTCGCCGAGCAGACGCTCTATCGGTGGCGCCAGAAGTTCGGCGGCATGGAGACAGGCGGCGCGACGCGGCTCAAAGAGTTGGAGAAGGAGCACGCGCGTCTGAAGAAGCTGCTGGCCGAGAGGGACCTCGAAATCGAGGTCATGATGGAAATCTCCACAAAAACGAAAGCTTCAACGGCCGCTTCCGGGACGAGTGCCTGTCAGCGGAGTGGTTTTCCACCAGGAGGGATGCCGTCGTCCTCATCGAGGCGTGGCGGCGCGACTACAACGAGAAGCGTCCGCACAGCAGTTTGGGCTACAAGACACCTGCGGCATCTTCGTTTGTGCCTTCTGTGCCTCGTTCGGGGCTGGCCTGTGCTTTCGGTGCCTCCACGCCCTCTCCGGAGTTGGCGACGCGCAGGGCCCGGCCCACGACTGCCAGAGGCGCTGTGAGCTTCACCCGCTTCCGTCGGGCAAGCTCAGATTTCCGTGAGTGGCAGCGGCGGGGTACGGGAGGCCCTTGCCACAGCGGCCAGTCCATGAACGGAGAGGGCGTGGATCTGCATGGGGTAATCAGTAGCGAAGGGCCTTGGACCGTACATCTGCAGCGGCCCAGGCCAAGAGCCCCCCGGCTCTTGGAGTTCCGCCAGGTAGTGGATGGCGCGAGTCACGCACAGGTGCTCACTGGGCAGGTAGAAGGTCAGCAACGCTAGCGCCATACCCGTGGCAGCTGCCGAGCTCGCCGCCCCTTGCGTGGGGGGCCAACCCCCATCCGGGTTCTGCCGCTCAACGAACTCCCGTGCAAGATGCCGTGTCGAGTCATGGGAGGGGCCAAGCGCCAGCCCCACCTCGTGAGCGGCATAAGAGTCGATGTTGTACCAGTGCGCACGACAGCCGCCTTCCTGCCGCGCGCGCAGTGCAAGCCACTCCCCTGCGGGGGCCCAGAACGCAGGGACCGTGCCCCATTTGCGCAACGCCATGATGGCATGTGCGACCACGTCCTCGGCGGGCGGGTCGTCCCGGGACTGCCACGTCAGCCACAACCCCGCTGGGGTCCGCATCCGCTCCAGGTACGCTCGCCCCAGGCCCGACGCGGACGTCCCGGCGTCCGTGCGAGGCAGGGCAAGCATCGCCATCGCGGTGGTGTCGGTATCCGACTCGACCCCTTCCCGGTAGGGCCAGCCTCCGTCCTCATTCTGAGAGCGCAGGAGAAAGGACCAGGCACGCTCGAACATCGCGGGCTCCAGGTCTTCACAACCCTCCAGCGCTCGGCACAGCAGAGCCGTGTCCCATACCTCCGTAGAGCTGAAGCACCACACCCCCGCTGTCGTGCGCTCGCGCAGAAGGAAGTCGAGCGCGCGGGCGAATGCCTCCGAGGTGGGGGCCCACCGGCGCAGCGCCGCGAGCGCCACGAGGGTCGCCCCCATCTGCCCACCGAAGGAGCCCGAGGCCGATTGGGCCTCGCGCAGCGCCTTCAGCGCCTCCTCGGTGTCCGCTGACGGCGCTTCATCGGCCAGCAAGAGGAACAGCGCGGCCAGCTCCGCTCCCGACCAACGCTTGAGCCGCACGGCCTGACGGGCGAGGAGCCGCTCCAGCACCTGTGCCTGGAGTTCCTCGCGAGATGGCCCTCCGCGCACGGGTGCGCCCACCGCGAGCGCGAGCGCGAGGAAGAAGTTCCGGCGGTCGCAGAAGACCGGCTCGGAGAAGATCGGATGGGACACGTCAAGGCTGGCAGTGGGGTCCGCGCCGCCCACCCACGCTTGGAGCCAGCTCTCTATCAGACGAGGCACTTCGTGGTGGTTCTGGACCGGTGCGGCCTGGACCCAGCGACGCGTCGCGCTCAGGTGCGGTCGCAATTCGGGAACGAATGCATCCGCGATCAAGCACGCCAGGGCATTTTCAAGGAGCCTTGGCGCGGGATGGACCCGCCACGCACCATCCGCTGACTGGGCTTGGGCCAGATGTGCACAGGCGCTGCGCAGCACACGCCGTGCGCGGTGTTGAAGGTCTTCATTTTTCGGACGGGGGCTCTCCTCTGCGTGACGGGCCCCGTCTGGCATGGCCACGCCTGTCTGTGCCTCGGCGCTCTTCAAGTGAGCTTCGGTGATTCCCGTGACGTCGGTGAGGTTGGCGCCGGTGAGGTCGGCGTCACGGAGATTGGTGACGAGGTGAGACCGGTCTGCCATGGATGTTTCCTCCTCGAAGTGAACATCGCGTTCATCTGATGAAACGGGCCACGCCCTATCGGTACACGCTCCGAGTTGGAGTCGTTGGGCGCGCCAGCACTCCCTCGGAAGCGAGGGCCGTACGACTTGATGGGGCGTGCGCCGGCCGTAGCCCCAACTTCCCTCGTGTCGTACTTCTACGAGGCCATCGGCCTTGTGGCCGGGCGGGGTGACAAGAGGTGTTGGACCGCGGGAAGGAGCGGGCGCAGTCCAGGAGCACGTCACTTCAATGTGTGTCCTCCAGGGGAGGGGCCATCATGGGTGCGGGGTACCAGAATGGGCCCAGGCGGATACCCAGCCCCACCATGGGTCCTTCCTCCCATGCGCGGCGGTGGCTGATGGCCTCTTCCGCCCGCCCCGTCTTGTCGGCGCGCCAGGTGCGCCGCAGGTAGGCATGGTCGTAGAGCACGGTGCGCAGTTCCCGCTCGGTGAGCCGGTAGCCGGGCCGCTGGGTGAAGTAACAGTCCATTGGGCCTTGCAGCAGGGGAGGGACCTGCTCCGGGGACACCATGGGCTTGCCAAAAGCAATCATCAACTGGGCGAGAGGGATGTCCTCGCCGTAGAGCGCGCGGATGGCATCCTCGCGGGTGCGGGCTCCGGTGCGAACCACGGCCTGGAGCAACTCGTTCCAGGGGGCCCCCGACTGCGCCACCACCGAACACCACAGCGTGTGCTCGCCCCGAGGGGTGGCCGCCGCGACCTCCTCGGAAAGAGGCCGTAGCTCATCCGGCAGACTCTCCGCGCCCAGCAACCGCAGGCGCCAGCCCTTGTGCTGGGAGGCGGTGAGCAGCGAGAACTCCTTTACGAGCAGTGCCACCCAGTCGAACAGGCGCTCGCGGTAGCGCGGGGTGACCTCGGCGAACTGACTCGGCGTGAGCAAGGGGGTGATGACGTGGCGCACACCGTGGTGGAAGAACAGCTCCACGCAGGCGTTCATCTGGGAGATGGACCAGTGGGCATAGTCCTCGGAACTCACGTCGATGCCGGCCAGGGCGGCACTGCGGCGAGTACCTTCCACCACCCAGATGAGCGTGGCGGGCGCTATCCGCCGCACCTGCTCGATGGGCGCCGCGAGAAATTGGTCCAAGGACATGGGCTCTGCTGCTGAGATATCGGGTGTCTTGTCAGGCATCGGGGCTCCTTCAATCGAGCGCAACGAACCTCTTGCGCTCGGAGCCGTCGAACGCGCGGCAGTAGGGATAGCGCCTATCTCGGAAGGGGCTCCGGGCGCAAGCTGGATCCAGAGTCCTGGAGAGAGGTCTCTTTACCAGCATCATCTCCCAGAGGCTGCGCACGTGTGAGAGGAATGGCCATTGTCCTGTGCCCAGACCCGCAAGGGTCAAGTCCCGAATCTTGTGTAGTTGTTCGGGAGGGGGTTCGGGGGAGGGAAACTCCTCGAGCATGTCAGGCAGCAATGATTGGGTTTGATTTCAGCAGGGACATGTCGAGGTAGCGGCGGTCGTCCCAGACGCCGGTGGTTTCGAGGGCGACGGCGGTGATGAGGCGCAGAGCGCTGGCGCGATCCGGGAAGGCGCCGACGGAGCGGATGCGGCGCTTGACCTCGCTGTGGAGCCGCTCCAGGCCGTTGGTACTGCGCAGGCACTCCATAGCCTCGGGCATCTGGCGCCCCAGTCCCTCCTGGAGGGCCTCCAGTCGCTTCCTGGCGTCCTGCAGGTGGGGGGGCTCGAAGATGGCGGACGTCTGCTTTCCCAGCCGTCCTCGCAGCCGCCAGGGGGGCCTTGCCGAAGACATTGCGGGTGAGGTGCACCGTGCAGCGTTGCAACTGCGCCTCGGGGAGCGCCTGCCGGGCCGCGGCGGCGAGCCTCGCATGCCCGTCGGCGATGACGAGCCGCACGCCCGTCAGGACTTGCTCAAGCAACTGGCGCAGCAGCTCCAGCCAGGACTCTACGGACTCGCTGCCACCCAGGGGGATGACCGGCAGGTGCCGGATCCCGTCCTCGCCCACGTGTAGGCCACCAGGGCGGAGACGTTCTGCACGCGCGCGCCTCGCTCACTCGTATTGACGCGCTCAGGGCGCAGCGGCCGAGTATCTGGTTGGCACAGTGCATTTCCTCCCAGCACGCGGAGAGCAGCTCATCCATCTGGCCGCCGCTCTTCGCCAGCTTTCTGTCAGCGAGGACGCGCTCCTCCTGCACCTTCATGCCGCGGATGCGGCCCGTCAGCCCCGAGGGGCATGTGATGACGCCTGCCATGCGCTGCCTCCTCGGGGGCAAGGCCGCCCGGGAGGAAGGAGGGGGACAGCGGGGCGGTCAGCTTGGAGTGCAACGGGCGAGCGTGTCGCAGATTCGCGTAAGCTCGTCCGGCGTGTGCGCGGCGAACCCGAGCCGAACGGCGTCCAGGCGCCCCTTGGGAAGATAGGTGGAGCCTGGAGCCATCAGCAGGTGCTCCTCACGCGCCCTTGCCACCAACGAGTCGATGCTCCCCTTGCGCAGGGTCAGCCACAGCGCCAACCCACCCGCCGGCACGGAGTAGTCGAAGCACTCGTCGAGTGCAGGCGTCGCGCGGAGCCGCGCGAGGAGGTGATCTCGGCGTGCTTTGTATTCTCGACGGGCTCGCCTCGCGTGACGCTGGAGCGTCCCGTCTTCGAAGAGCTCCGCGATGGCGTGCTCGAGGACGACGTCGCCTTGTCGTTCGAGCAGCTCACGAGTTTCCTTCAGCTTGCGAATGCACCCCTCCGACGCGACGAGGTAGCCGAGCCGCACGGTCGGCGCGAGCAGCTTGGACAGCGACGCGATGTAGACGACGCGCCGCGATCCTCCGGTCGCGTGGAGCGGTAGCAGCGGCTCACCTTCGAAGTGGTACTCGTAGTCGTAGTCGTCCTCGACGATGGTGAAGTCGAAGTGCTCGGCGAGCTGCAGCAGCTTTATCCGTCGTTCCGGCGTCATGGAGACCGACGTCGGGTACTGATGATGCGGCGTCACGTAGACGGCCTTCAGCTTGCCCGACAACCTCCGCGCCGTCTTCTCGAGGACGTCGGTCCTCAATCCCTCGCCATCGATGGGGATGTACGAGACCTTGGCCCCCGCGAACTCGAACGCGCGCCACGCAGGTGCGTAACCTGGCACCTCCACAGCGACCACGTCGCCACGTTCGAGCATCGCCAGTGCGTAGAGACCGAGCGCGCCCTGCGCTCCACGAGCGAGGAAGATCTCATCGATGGTTGTGGAGAGCCCGCGCGCCTGATTGACGAAGCTCGAAATCACTTCGCGGAGGCTCGGATCTCCTGCTGCGTCGCCGTAGCCCGCCGCCGCTCGGCTGAGAGAGCGAAGCGCCCGCGCGTATGCGCGCGCCAACTCCGCCTGTGGCGCGAGCCGAGGGTCCGGCAACCCATCGGTGATCGACACGAGGGAGGTGTCCCGACGGGGCCAGGCCGACTTGCGCTGCGTGGGCAACTCGACGTCAGCGATCGCCGAGCGCGGTAGGGAGGCCGCCACGCGCGTTCCAGAGGCGGGGCGCGTCTCGAGCCACCCCTGGGCGACGAGCTCGTCAACCGCCGCGACGACCACCTTCCGATTCACCCCGAGCTGGTCTGCGAGGGTTCGGCTTCCTGGTAGCATCGAGCCCGGAGGGAGCCGCCCGCGCTGGATCTCGTGGATGAGCGCTCGGGTGAGCTGCGTCTGCTGCGACACGGACGTGTCCCGTTCGAGGGTGAAGTCGAAGCGCCACGGTCGCCTAACTGGACCCTCATCGTTATTGATTCTGGAGCTGCCCATGGGGCCAGTCTCCCGCTACTTACGAACTCGCGCAAGGACGTGCGCGCTCCAGGAGGCAGCCATCAGCACCCCGGAATATTCACCTGCGTACAGTGTCGAGGACTTTCGGCGCAACCTGGCGACTGTTCGCGGGCGCATCGCCGCTGCGTGTGTGCGAGTCGGTCGCGATCCGGTCGAGGTCCGTCTCCTGCCGGTCAGCAAGACCATGCCCGAGGCCCGCATCCGCATGGCCTACGCGGCTGGCTGCCGCGAACTCGGCGAGAACAAGGTCCAGGAGGCGTTGGGTAAGGCCGAAGCGATGGCAGATCTCACCGACCTGCGGTGGTCGGTGATTGGGCACCTCCAGACGAACAAAGCGAAGGTCGTCGCGCGCTTCGCCAGCGAGTTTCAGGCGCTGGACAGCCTTCGCGTCGCGGAGGCGCTCGATCGACGCTTGCAGGTGGAGGGGCGCGCGCTCGACGTGTTGGTGCAGGTTAATACGTCCGGTGAGACCAGCAAGTTCGGCCTGCCGCCGGATGAGGTCGCCCGCTTCGTCCGCGAGTTGCCCGCCTTCTCCTCGCTGCGCGTCCGTGGGCTGATGACTCTCGCGCTGCTGTCGGCCGATCCGACGTGTGTGCGTCCGTGCTTCACGCTGCTTCGGGAGCTGCGCGCGCGGCTGCGTGAGGAGGCGCCGGCTGGCATCGCGATGAACGAGCTCTCGATGGGGATGTCCGGCGACTTCGAGTTGGCTGTCGAGGAGGGCGCTACCATCGTGCGCGTGGGGCAGGCGATCTTCGGCCCGCGCGCGCTGCCCGACAGCCACTATTGGCCTGAGCCGAACGCGACCTCAGACCACACGTCGTAACGACCGCCGAAGCCCCCGCCTCATCCATGCCGAGGGCCTCAAGCATCGCCGAGACGCGCTTCGACGGTCATCTGTCGATCAAGCGAGCGACATCCGATATTCGATCACACCAGGCTTCTCTCCGATCCAATCGTAGAGTCGTTGCGCCGTGAGATTGGTTTCTTGAGTATGCCAGTAGAGACGCCCGCAGGCCTTTGCGCGGGCGCGCTCCTGTACGAACTCGATGAGCTTTTTGCCTACATGGCGTCCCCGTGTCTCTGGCGCGACGAAGAGGTCTTCGAGGTAGCAGAAGTCATTCTGCGCCCACGTCGAACGGTGGAAGAGATAGTTGACAAAACCAACGATTCGTTCGCCGTCCACCGCGACGGCCGAGTGCATCGGCTCGCGGTCGTCGAAGAATCGCTCCCAGGTCGCCTGGGTCACTTCCTCCGGCAAAGTGATCTTGTAGAACTCCAGGTAGCTCTTCCAGTACGGAAGCCATTGTTCAAAGTCGCCCCTCTCAACGGGGCGAACGATCATGTGATTCTTCTCGCTCATTCCAGCGCTCCTTGTCCTTGGTTCTTGTGAATTTCAAACGTGAAGGCGCGCGATGCTGGGCATCGCCCTCGTCGCTCGCCTGCGGGAATCGAACCTTCCACGGTCGGGGCTATTACCCTGTCGCAGGTCCCGTGACATGCTCCAGAATTGAGAACTGGACGGGTCCAGATGGACTGGCGCTTCGATGGCTCGCCGCCAGGGTGTTCACATTCTGGAGATTCCCTCGATGTCCTCACGAGTTGGTGCGTGAGGTGAACGAGCCAGCCTCGTGCGAGGTCGAGTCCCGAATCTTGTGGAGTTGGTTCGAAGGGCAGATGCGTTACCCGTTCATCAGAACTGGAGCACTGCGACCTGCCATTTCCGCTCCGCCGGGCCGATGGCACCCGCCGACACGTTCTCCACGCGCACGACAACGGTATACGTGCGGCAGCACGGCCTCACCCGCTTCCTCGAGGACGCTCAAGCAGGGCAAGCATTCGGTGGGCGTCCAGCGGCAGTACACCGGCTCGGCATGCTTTGCCCTTCGCCGCGTCGTCGCCGCGGGCGTACCCCAGCGAGAGGCGGAACGCACGCGGCGTTTTCCCCCTTGGCCCGTGGGGCGTCTGAATCCACGCACAGTCACTTTCGGCCTGAGCGCCACTTCTACGACAGCTTCATCACCGAACGGCTCGCGATGGCGCGTGTGATTGCCACCTGGTTGCCTCGCTGTCCTACCAGCCACCGCACGAACCTGGGGCGCGCCTCACGTCGCCTGCTCGGTCTCCCCGTTCACGCCTCGGGCCCCTGACGCAGGAGTGTTAGGACTTGGCGCGGAAGTCGGCGTAGGCCACGAGGAGCTGCTGCAGTTGGAGAATCAGGCCTGCGACAGGTCATCCCGCCCAGGTGGGGCCTCTGCTGGCGCACGAAGAGTCTGTCGTTGCGCCTCCTGGACCGGGGTTCGATGTATCGGTCTGATGCACACTTCGGGCGCGGTCACGGCAGAGGCCTGCCTGCCCTCTGCGCTGTCGCTCGCCTCACGGTCTCGACAGCTGTGCGGGAGCCGCCGCGCGCGACGGCGCGACCTCCGACGGGGGCAGCTTCGAGAAGACGGAGCCCGCGGAGCGGAGGGAGATGCGCTGATAGCGCGCATAGGCCTCCATGAGTGCTGTGCGCATGGCCTTGGGCTCCGTGGGCCCATGGCGCGCCACGGTGCTGGCCAGCGCCTCCAGCAGATAGGCCTCGGGCGCCATCATCGTTCGCGTGAGCGCGATGGGGCTCGCGCCCAGCGTCTTCAGCACCGGACCGAAGTACTGCTCGCTCATGCAGGCCAGGACGACCACTGGCCTGGGCGTGGCTTCCGGCGGTGCATCCACTCGGGGAGGCTCGCGGTCCATGAGCCGGTCATGTCCGGCCCACACCAACAGGTCGGCGCGACTCGCGCCCGCCGCCGCACGCAGGAAGTCCTCTAGCGCCGTGTCTATCGCGTCGCCTGCATAGGCGTGGAGCCGCAGCCGCACGGGCCGCTCTCCCTTCGCCGCGGTCCGCTCCAGGACGAGCTCGCGCAGCACCGCGGCCCCTTCGGGGCCCGGCTCTCGGCTGACCAGCTTGAATCCAGGAGCCCGCGAGAGGAACCTCTCCGCACCGTACATCGCCCCCCAGTAGAGGTTCGTCTCCAGCGCGCGCGGAGCTCCCGCGGGAGGACGGCCGCACTGGATCAACGCGTTGTCACACAGCGGGACGAAGACCTCGACCTCCACCGGAGGCACGGCCAACAGGCTCAGCAACACGACGGTCAGCACAGCGGACCTCCAGCGGGTGCTTATACGAGACACCCGTGGCGAATCCACCGTTCCGTCGCGCAAGCCACTCGCCCCTCCCTTGGCCTGCTCGACGGCTCCGTGCGTCGGGGCGCCCCGCGGCCCGCGCTGCCCCTCGTCCTCCAGCAGCGCACCCGGTCGGAATGCCGGGCTCGGGCCCTCAGGCGCCTTGCGGTCTCGAGACCACGGCGCTGTGGTTGCAGGGCCGCGCTTCTCCCTGCTCTCGTGCGTGAGGTGCCCGCTTCGGCGTGGCACATGCATCGCATGGGGACCGGTTCATGGGCATTCCAAAGACCAGGTGGCGAGGAGGGTGTCTCGCCCTGGTCATCACCCTTGCCGCTGGCACCCGCGCAGCGGCCGAGACGCCGTGCGAAGTGCCCGGCAAGCCCTCGACGTTGTTCTGTCAGTCGAATCCCTCGTACCACAGCTCCGTGTGCCAGGAGGTCTGCACGCAGGAGTTCTGCATCCGCACGGATGAGCAGAGGTTCCAGACCGGGATGCCCGGGCTGTGTGTGCTCGCGCTCGATGCCCGGATGCGGGCGGTGACCGGCTCCTGGTCGCTGGGCCCCGGAAGCCTCGGTCGCACGGGCCTGGACGTGTCGGCGTCGGGCATGGTGGACCTGACCGTGCTCGCCGGAGGTGCTGTCGGCCATGTCCGGCTCACGCGCACCCCGGAGGGGAAGCTCGAAGTCTCGGAGCCCCTCACATTCCGTCCGCCGATCGAGAGCTCACCGCGTCCACCGCCCGAGGGCAGCTGCACCGTTCCGGGGCACCGGCAGACGCTCTTTGCCTGCACGGGCAGGGCACCGTCCTCCGAAGTCTTCGACAAGGCCCGCGCCACCTGCACGAGTCCCTCGCATCCCGCGTCGATGCAGACGCCGCCACAGGGCGCGTGCTCCGCGCAGGGGTGTCTGACGGTCGTGCCCGTGAAGCGCGGCGCGCGGGATGCGGGTGAGTGGTGCCTGGCCTGGGTGGATGCGAAGGGGTCCGCCCATCGGCTCCCGAAGCCTCGCGTGTACGGGACCGCCTTTCAATGGGACGTGCGGGGCGAGACGCTCTGCGCGCACGTGGACACGGGCTGCAAGAACCGAGAGGCATGCCTGGAGGAAACCTGCTACGCGGCGGCCCCGCCGCACCGGCTGCTGCTGCCGCACCAGCGCTCGCCGCTGGAGTCGGACGGGGTGTACTTCGTGGGCCCGGCGGCGTCTCCGGTGAGGGTGGATGGGACGCTCGATGACGCCGCGTGGGGCCTGGCCCGCGAGGTGGTGGCCGAGACGCGAGCCCACCTGCGGTATGGCGTGCGCGCGTGGAACGGTCCCGCGGATTCTTCCGTCCGGCTCAAGCTGCTGCATGACGCGGACGGCATGCTCCTCGCCGCCCGTGTCCGGGACGACCGGGTGGTTCCGCTCGCGCGGGGCGTCCCAGACGTCGGAACGGACCACCTGGAGCTCGACTTCGGGAGCGCCCGGTACGCGCTGTTGCTCGGCACGGACCAGAAGGTGTCCCTGCGGCAGTGGCGGGACCGGAGGGGGCGTGACGTCGACTGGCCCCTCGAGTCCCGGTGCGCCTGGGCCCCCGAGGATGGGGGCTATGCGGTCGAGTGCCGCATCCCGAATGGCGTCATCTTCTACATCCCCGCGGTGCCCGGTCCGTCGTGGTTCTCCGTCTGGGTCTCGGACGCGGACCAGCCAGGGACGCAGGAGACACTGATGGGATCGCTGCTGCATGAAGCCTTCGTGAGCGAGGTGCCGCCGACCCTGGAGGAGGCGCGCTCCATCGAGCAACAGAAGCAGGCGAGGCTTCCATGAGTGAACGGCGAAGAATGGCGTTCCGGCTCGCGCTGGTGGGGCTCTTCGTCCTGGCTTCGCGCGCCTCCGCGGGCGAGCCCTGCCGCGACGTGGGGGCGGCGTCCGACGTGGTGTCGTGCATGACGGCCCCCGAGGACTGGGAACACCTCTCTTGTGACACGCGCTGCCAGAAGGACTACTGCGTCGCCCTGCGCAATGACTCCCCGCGGCCCGACATGGCCGCGGAGTGGTGCCTGATGGTGACAGACCAGCAGGGCACGGTGACAGGGAGCCTGCAACTCGCTGACGCCGAGGACGCGAAGGTCACCCGGGCGAGCGAGGCGGGGGACATCGACGTTCGGGAATGGGACGAAGCGCGTCGCACGTCCGTGCTGCGCTCGAAGCGCCGGAAGGACGGCTCGCTCGTGGAGGTGGCCCGGACGCCCAAGCGCAGGCCCCAGACGGCTCCTACGCCCTCCCCCAAGCCGAGAAAGCAGCCGGAGGCCTCCTGCTCCGTCGAGCCGCCCTATCGCGGGCCAACGCTGACGCCGCCCACGTGCACGGGGCGAAAGCCGGCGGCGCGCTTCCTCCAGGAGGCGGCGAAGCTCTGTGCCACGCAGCCGGGCGCGGGCGAGCAGCTGGTGTCCGCGGTGGGCTCCTGCTCGGCGTCGGCGTGCATCGCGCTCATGCCCGTCGACGGGGTGTGGGAATGTGTGGTGGGGCAGTCGGACGGAGGCGCTCCGCATGTCCTCAAGCTCGCCGAGGTGGCGAAGTCCTCTGGCCTTACCGGCGTTGGGCTGACGGGCACGACGGCGTGCGCGACCTTCGTCGAGGGCGGCGGGAGCGGTGGCGATATCAGCTCGAGCGCTTGTGTCCTCATCGGCTCGCCGGACCGCCTTGTGATGCAGGCTCCGCCGTCACGGGTAGCCTTCCTGGACGAGGAGGGCTACCACACCGTCCCTATGAAGGCTGAGCCCACGGTGGATGGGGACATCGCGGGCGACGCTGCGTGGGCGCCGGTCCAGCCGCTCCCGGCGCGCACGGACTCGAACGTCATCCATGGCCTGGGTGCGTGGGAGGGCCCTCGAGATGCGTCCGTCACGTGGCGGCTGGCACAGGGGGCCACCGCGCTGTACCTGGCCGCGCAGGTGAGCGATGACCGGGTGACGCCGGCTCGGCCCGGCCTGCGTTCCGTCTTCGCGGACCACCTGGAGCTCCGTCCATACTACGCGGTCGTCCTGGAGCCGGAGGGCCACGCGTCCCTGCGCCAGTGGAGGGACTTCCGGGGGACCCGTGTGGACTGGCCTGTACACGGCGCACGGTGCCGGTGGCGGGCGCGGCAGGGAGGCCAGGACATCGAGTGCCGGCTTCCGTTCGGCGCGGTCGGTGCCCTTGCCGCGCCTCCGTCGCGCCATGACCTCCTGCTGGTGTTCTCGGATGGGGACGGCGAGCCCCGCCAGAAGTCCCTGGTGGGGACGCGGGTTGACCTGTGGCTCTGGAAGGAGTTCCCGCCCTCAGTGGAGGACTACATCTCCACGACGTGGGGCGACTAGTGAGCCTGAAGTGTCTGGGGTTGGAAGCTTGGGCGTCACGGAGGGCTCGCAGTGGGCGGCGTCCCCATGCCATCGCCGCTTGCTTCAGCGGACGCGTCCGTTGCCATCAGCGATGCCTGCGCTCTGCAGCGTGGAGAGCAGCGAGGAGTTCTTCTCGGCGAGGACGACGGGAACGTCCTGGTCCCCGAATCGGACGGTGCCCCGTCCAGCCGCGCCCGCGGTCTGCTGCGCGCCCTCCAGCCCCATCAGCGTGTTGAAGCTGGCCTGGGACGTCACCACCATTCCCTTGAGGTTTCCCTGGAGGGGAACCTTCTCCCAGTGCAGCTGCTCATTGTTCTCCTTGATGGACGTGTCTTTCACGGTTTCGTTGAAGGCGCCGTTACGGCCCGACTCGGTCTGCTTGCCCCACAGTTGCTTCGTCCGCTTGAGCGGATCCCCTTGAGGGAGGCCGACCTGGTCCTTCTTTGCCGCACCGGGCACCAGGCCCCCGTTGTCTGTGGAGGACGCCCGCCACCCATGGTTGGGGGTCTGCAACAGGTTGGGGCTGAGGATCAGCTGCACCTTGCTGTCATTGCTCCCCACGCCATAGCCCTTCGAAGGCCAGCCGGCCTGCTGCGTTCCCACGGCGCGCGTGTAGACGGCCAGCGCGCCACCGCCGTTCTTGTCCGCCGGCCGCGAATAGCGGCCCGCCTTTCCCTCCCGGCTGTAGGCGGAGTTGAGTTGGCCCTGCTGGAGGGCACCCTTCACGTGCTCCGGGGCCATGCCATGGGTAAGGCATGAGGCATTGTCCAGGTTGAGGGCGGGCGGGGGGCGGCCGGCGGTAGGA